>NZ_JAQOUE010000001.1:1345000-2017500 GCF_032191465.1 Candidatus Nitronereus thalassa
ATTCTTGAAGAATTTATCGCGTAAAACATCGTCTGCAGCCCGCAAGGCAATCATCAGGTCTTCTTTACTCACTTCGCGTAACAGTTCTTGCATGCCACGATCATCAACAAATTCCAGATCCTCGAAGACGAACATCTTGGCACGTATTTCTTCGGTCAGTTTTTCATTACGAGATTCCAGTGATGACAGGATCGTATCCTTGACTTCCTTTCCAACCGTATTCAACACTTCCGCCACCATACCGGCACCACCAACGGGGACTGCATTTCGCCCCACCCCCACACGCAATTCTTCTTCGATAACGGTGTTCAATTCCTCTAGCACACTGGGCAACACATCTTCTGTACATGCCATGCGGTACATCACTTCTTCACGTTTTTTCGCATTCAACAAACCAAGGACTTGTCCGGCCTGGTCTGCATCAAGATTGGCCATGATGAGAGCACCGGTTTGAGGATGTTCATGTGTCAGCATATTGGCAATCGATGCCGCATCAAGAACTTTGAGTGCTTCAAATCCTGCATTATCAGACGTACTTAATGAAGCCAAGATTCGTCGAGCCTTATCTCGACCCAACGCTTTATTCAACACCTTTGTAAGGAAGGTCTTCCCCTCAACCGATAGCCCTGAGGTCGCGGCTAATTTGGTGAATTCCGCCATCACCAGGGAATGATCTTCGCTGGCCACACTGGCGATCCCCCCAATTTCCTGTCCGACTTGTCGAATATCCTTGGGATCTAACATCTTCATGACTTCGATTGCAGCCTGTTCACCCATGGCTAAAAGTAAGATCGCTGCTTTTTCCGAACCTGTTAATTTCCCGGCCATTATTTCGCCTCGATTGCCGACATAGCCGTCTCGGTTTCGTCTTTGATCCATTCTCGAATCACGAATGCCGCGGCTTGTGGATTTTCTATGGCCATGGTTACGGCCTGTTGCTCCGGAGAGATCACTTTCGCTTTCACCTCTTCCTGAGCCTCTAACTCACCAACTGTAGCCGGCAACCCTTTTGGCAAGGGTTGGTCCGATAGAGCCATCGGCGGTGTCACCAAATTCTTGACGAGCGGCTTGACCACGAGTAGCAGCACCGATAGCCCCAACAACAAGAACACAAGCGGCTTCAGATATCCACCCCAAGTGATCAAGAAATCTTCTACGGCATGGATAGTTGTTTGGTCTTCCACATCAAGAGTGGCACTCTTGAATTGATGATTGACCACCTCGATTTGATCTCCACGTTTTTCAGAAAAACCCACGGCTTTTTTGATACTTTCCACCAACTTCGCCATGTCTTCTTCGCTTCGCGGCACATATTCCGACGTCGTCTCCCCAGATTCTTCATTCACCACGTCCTTATACGTGCCGTCCACCAAAACGGCGACGGAAAGGCGTTGAAGAGTGCCACTTGGCTCGATGACTTTGCTGACTTTTCGATTCACTTCGTAATTGACCGTCTCAGATTTGCGTTTCGCCTCTTTGCCACCGAGTCTGCCATCAGCCGGTTCTTCGTTTGGTACATTAGACCGCGTCCCAGGAACCCCGCTGGGGCCATCATCCCCAGTCACTTTTTCTTGGCTTCGCTGCTCACTGCGAACCACCTGCGTATCAGGATCGAACTGTTCCTCCGTCACTTCAACTTGCCGAAAGTCCAACATTGCCGACACGCGAACGACCGACATATCCGGTCCTAAGACCTGGTCCAACATGGTTTGCACGCGGCGTTCGAAATCTGTTTCGAGTGACCGCTGCATTTCCAATTGCGATCCGCTTAATTCAACTTGGCCGTCCTGTTCCGGCTGACTGAGCACTTGCCCACGGCTATCCACCACGGTGACTTGGGCAGGATCAAGACCCTCCACACTACTAGCCACTAAATGCACGACGCCCTGCACCTGGGATTCGTTTAGCGTCCCTCCACGTTTTGGTGTGATCACGACTGCCGCACGAGAGGGCTCACGGTCACTGGTAAAGAGTCGACGCTCGGGAATCACGAGATGCACACGAGCACGTTGGACACCGGGCATTTGACCTATCGTCCTCGATAATTCTCCTTGTAAGGCACGACGGAAATTGATTTTTTGCGCATATTCCCCGACTCCCAAGTTTGAGCGATCAAAAATCTCAAATCCCACGCCACTGGCCTCAGGAAGCCCTTCACCAGCCATTTGAATGCGCAGTTCATGAACACGATCATTGGGCACCATAATGGTATTCCCATTACCCACCATAGAATAGGGAACTTGTTGCGCTTCTAAACGGCCTGCGATCGCCTGAACATCTCCATCCTCTAAATTCGAGAATAAGACCGACATGTCGGGTTCACGCCCCATGAGCATCAACACGGGAATTGCCGCAATACCCAACGCCAATAACGCCAGCAACCCCATCCGTTGTATGGACGTTAATCGCTGGAAATTCTCCTTGGCGATATCCAGAATCGTTTTGGTCGTTTCTTCGATTTCAGCCATGTACGAAACTTACCTTGCGCCCCCTTTCACAGGAGCCGTTGTCCCACATCGTCGCGAAACTCTTCCCACGAGTCTCATCCTTTTTGGTATTCTGCCCTTGATGTTATGTTGCTCAGACGTTAGATCTGCATTCGTGATACTTCTTGATACGCGTCAAGCAATTTGTTTCGCACTTGCATCATTAACTGAAAGGACAATCCCGCCTTTTCACCAGCGATGACCGCCTGGTGAATATTCATATTTTCTCCGCGAGCCACGGCATCTTCCAATCTTCCGGCCTCATGCCCAATCCGGTTAACATTGTCAATCGCGCCTTTGAGCAATTCGACAAAGCCTTCGGATTCCACTTGCCGGCCAGGGGTCACGACCCCCCGTTCATTAATCTTTGCAAGCGATTCAAACCCTCGAATAGTCAGATCATCCATCAGAGCTCCTTATCCTTTTTGTCAAAGAATCGTGATGCATAATGGGTACAATATGGAATACGCCTTGTCCTCTGCTTCATGGATCACGTTTCACGTATGACGATGTTTACCGTGCCAAGTCCAGTACTCGTAGAGCCATACTTTTCCCAGCATCCAATACCGCAAGATTCGCTTCGTAGGCACGTGAGGTGGATAACAAATTCGTCATTTCTTCCACTGAATTCACATTCGGCAACGACACAAACCCTTTCGAGTCGGCATCAGGATGTTTGGGGTCGTACACTTGTCGGGGTGGACGTGGATCAGAAATTACCTGAGAGATCCGGACCCCGCTTGGCTCGGCCGCTCCACCAAACGCTGCTGAAAACACTTGCTTGAAGGGCGATCCTTGCTGCACCGATTGAAACACGACATCCCTTCGCGTATACGGGCCTCCGTCCGGAGAACGCGTCGAACCTGCATTTGCCAAATTCCCGGCAATAATATTCAGCCGCTGACGTTGTGCCCCGAGGGCTGACCCTACTACTGAAAATAATCGATCAATATTCATAATACCTCCTTGTTTCGTTGCCAGTTACTCGTCGCTTGTTGCTCGTATTTCATTTTTACGAGATATGACTCACCAACAACGAGCGACTATAAATGGTTATCGGCCTTCATTAATGGCACTCCGCCACCCATCGAATCGTCCTGCTAGGAACTGGGCCACGGCCATATACATAAGATTGTTTTCGGCCATCTGCGTGAGTTCTTCCTCAAGGTTGACGGTATTTTGATCAGGCCCACCTCCCTGAAGGGGAGTCGTCACGGATAAAAATTGACGCTCGCTCTCAGCAATGACCGGCAAATGATAGGGATGCGTTTTCATGGGTTGGAGCGGACCACCGCCATTCACGGCCGTTTGCAAGGCTTCTTTAAACGGCAGACGCATGGCGCGGTACCCAGGGGTCTCTTCATTTGCAATATTGGCCGCGACGGTTTCATGAATCGCCCCTCGCACATCGAGCGAGTTTTCATACAGTTTGGTTCCCCCATCCCAGGGTGTGATGACCATGTTCGTTTCCTCCTTCTGAGAAAATTAGCAACCTCAATGCCAGTTCGCGGCCCGACGTCTTTCTTGCCCACTTGGCTCCTTAAGGCGTCGTTGGTTGCCCTGTCACCTCGTTGACTGGGAACAATCGGCTAGATCGTTCTTGCCGATCTGCAATCCTTGCCTATTCACTGTTTCGCTACACCTCAATCCCCAATTGACGGTATTCCCGTAACTTATTTCGCATCGTCCGAATACTAATGCCTAACTCTTTGGCCGCATGCGTACGGTTTCCTCCATGACGCTCCAAGGTTCGCAAAATGAGATCCCGTTCCATTTCCCAAATGGAACCCGTGGGTTCCACTGTAGTCACGACCTGTGGGGAAGCCGCATCAAACGCAAAATGTTCGATCCGCAAAGGACCACTGTCAGCCAGCAAGACGGCACGTTCAATCGCATTTTCCAATTCGCGAACATTCCCCCGCCAAGAACGAGACTTCAAGCAGCCGAGAGCTTCGGGCGTAATCCCCACACCTGGACGATGATTTCTTTTAAATGATCGTTCCGCCAAATATTCTGCGAGCAATGGAATATCCTCTGGACGCTCGCGGAGAGGAGGAAGCGTGACCGGCATGACGCTTAATCGATAATAGAGATCTTCCCGAAAATTCCCAGCTTGTACTTCTTGCAACAAATTCCGATTCGTGGTGACTAAGACGCGGATATCCACGGAAATCGGCTGACGGGCACCAAGACGATCGACTTCACGTTCCTGAAGTACCCGAAGAAGTTTCGCCTGTAATCCGAGGCTCATTTCTCCAATTTCGTCCAATAATAGGGTGCCTTGATGAGCCAATTCGAATTTTCCACTACGTCGAGCCAGCGCCCCTGTAAAGGCACCCTTCTCATATCCGAATAATTCACTCTCCAATAACCCGTCAGGTAACGCTGCGCAATTGACCGCGACAAAGGGGCGATTGGTTCTTGGGCTAATACTATGAATGTAGCGGGCTAAGATCTCCTTCCCAGTTCCACTCTCTCCCTGAATCAATACCGTGGCATTGCTAGATGCCACGGCTTCCACCATCTTCAAAATTTGCCGGACTCGTTCATTGCCGGTGAGGAACCCCACGGAAGAATTTTCTTCTACTGGAGAGGATATTTCCTCATTTAACCCGCAAGATTCTTGATGGATTCGTGAGATCATGCTTTCTAATTGCTGAAGCGGAAACGGCTTTTGTAGATAATCCGCCGCTCCAAGTTTCAAAGCTTGGACGGCCGTGTCGACCGTACTGTAGGCTGTCATCAACACTACGGGAATCGGATTCCCCGCGGCCCTGATATCTCTCAACATCTCGATACCGCCTTTTCCGGGCATATTGACATCCGCAATCACCAACCACGTAGGCTGTTTTTCCAAATATTCCAACGCCTCATACCCGTCATGAGCCAGAACAACGGGATAGCCTTGTCCCCCGAGAGACTTGGATAAGGCCAATCGCATGTTCGAATCATCTTCGACCACAAGAATGACCGACTCTTCATATTCACACATTTCCTTCATGACCCCTCCCTTCCTTGGGGAACCCATAAGGCGATGGTCGTTCCTTCTCCCGGTGCACTCTCACATTCCACCCATCCTTGATGGACATCCATAATCTGACGCACAATGGCCAATCCCAATCCAGTACCTCCCCGACGTTTCGAGAAAAACGGTTCAAACATGCGTTCCTGATCTTCCTTTTGTATTCCACACCCATTATCTCGGACACTGATCACCATCGCTTCGCGAGCGTGATTCCCTGCCAAACCCTCTCTCGATGTATCAATTGATACCCATCGACTCGAAATCTCGATCACTCCATTTTCCGTGGACGATTGGATGGCATTGAGAAGGAGATTCAGCAACGCCTGTTTAAACAATGGTTCATCCACGCAGATCAATCTTGGAGAGTGCCGAAGATTTTCTGATACCGAGACCGATCGTTCCCGAATGGCGTGCATCCCCATCATGATGACATCATGCACAATCGTATCGAGAGGGACTGGATGAAAATTTGGTGCCACGTTCTTCGTCATGAGCAATAAATTCGACAACACGTGATCAAGACTTCGGACCACCCTGGCAATTTGCTTGGCCAACGTTTGTCGTTCGGCATCATCTTGAATCGAGGTACCCAGCAATGAGGCGAATAGCTCAATGCTCGCTAGTGGGTTGCGGATTTCATGGGCAATCGTCCCAATCATTTCCCCCATGACCGCCAACCGTTGCTGATTTGCCAGTTGGCCTTGAAGAGTGGTCAACATGGTGACATCTTTAAGGATTCGGATTCCTCCGTGCCCCCGAGGCCCGATCGCAGGCTGCATTTGATCGTAACCAGTCAGGAAACGGTCGCCATGCCGAATTGAAGAAAATGGCACTTCAGGCAATCCACATGCCTTCCAGACTTGGAAGAGTGAATGTCCCATCATGTGTTGGCGAGTAGTTCCTAACAATTTCTCCGCCATCGCATTGACGGATATCACGCGACCCGTCGAATTCGTGGCCACCACCCCCAGCTCAAGCGTGCCAAGCAAGGAATCATGCTGCTGCCTCAAGCTGGCAATTTCCTGAAGCTTAGAGTCCAGGGCCAACGTATGTGCCCGGAGTTCCGATTCCAATTGATGCGGGGCAAGATGAGAAAGTTCACGAGTCCCAGCATTGGCCGCAACAACATCACGGCTCAGACTAGGCACCGTCAATGATGACGTTCTACTTTTTGTTTTTCTCACGACGCTCCTCTGCTACGACCAATCGCAATTCCGTTTTCTGTGCAACCGCAGCGGCTCGGACGGCTGAAGCAAATTCGCCTGCAATATCATTTGACTTGGTTAATTTCGCTAGGATTTTTGTTGACTCATCGATTTTTCCAAGCTCCCGGTAGGTCACCGCCAATCGGTATTGCGCCCACACCTGAAGGTCGGAGGGTTCCAAAGCCTCAACCAACTGAGCATACTCCTGGTTCGCCTCTTGGATTTTTCCTCCGTCAAACAACACATCCGCATACATGAGGCGATCCTCATTCGTCGCCACTTTGTCGCGAATGAGAGCTTGATAGCCTTGAATCGCCTTTTCAATTTCTCCGGCCTGATGTTGGATACGAATAAGGCGTCGACGGATGTTGACCCGGTCTTCTTCTTCCGTCACATGAGCCAACACCGTGGAGTAATGGCTTTGAGCCGATGAAAAGTGTTTTTGTTCAAGTGCCAGCTCTCCCAATTTTGACGACACGTCGACAATCCATCGCCCTTCCGGAAAATCTTTGACATAACGCTGACCGGCCTCCTGAATCGCTGTATCATCGTGCAATTGCGCCCCTACCAGCACTTTCTGGGCCAACGCGTCCTCTCGAATGGATGCCGAGGGATGTTTGGTTAACAGGCGGTCATACCACTCGATGGCCTGTTCGGGAAGTTGTAAATGACGGTACGCTTCTCCCATGACAAACATTAATTGGGGACCAGGAGTTAAAACGGCAAACATTTTCGGGTACACGTCAAAAAATGATGCCAGGCGGACCCAATCCTGCTGCCCCGCATATTGCAAAAGAATATTTTTAATGGAGTCACTTGCTTTCGTTCCCCACGTGGTCTCGCTACTTGTCCCCAATAGGTGAATGTACCGTCTCATGGCCTCATCATGATTACCTTCGGCTTCGTAACTTTCCGCCATCCATAGCGACACTTCATTGGCAATATCCCCGCCGGCCACCATGGCCAATCGTGCAGCTCGTTCTCGAAATTCGTTCCAAGTAATGGGAAGAGGAATACCTAACTCCGCTAACCGTGGTCGCACCTCGCCATTAAATACTGCATCTGGCCCTTTCTTCAGATCAGCATGGACCCATCGAAGAATGGCGGCCTCGCCTGCATAGGCTTGCTCCTGACCAGGAAAACGTTTCATCGCTAAATGGGCAAACCACAAAGAGGGCACACTATCCCCTTGCGCCCCAAGCAATTCCGCCAACCGTGACATGGATCGCCCAGCATCTTTGTGATAGGGATGCAAATTGAATGCACTGAGAAATTGTTGAATGGCTTCCTCGGTGTGCCCTAAGGCCAATTCCGTTAAGCCTCGCCGATACAGAGAACCAGCCGAGGCTCGAAGCAATTCAGGTTTTTCTAACTCCACGGTTTCATACCAATACCGCGCTTGTTCCCAGGCCTGGGATGCAGCCGCTCCATCCGCTAAGCCCAGGGCAGCTTCAAGATGAAAGTCTTGCCATTCAGGATGATCAAGCACGCGTCGAAAAATTAAGGCTGCTTCAAGATTTTGTTCGTGGTTCAGGAAGTTAGTGGCTGCACCAATTAACACTCCCGGAGTTAAGGGATGGTCAGGATAGGCATCCAAAAATTGCTCAAACGAACCCTTTGCCTCAACGAACCATCCTCCCTGTACATAAAGATTTCCAATCTCACACAAGGCCCATGCACTGAATTTACTCTCTGGGTAGCGGCGTCGCACGGCTTGTAGATGACCAATCGTTTCCAAAAATTCTTCGTTAGGATCATTTTTTAAAGCTAAAACGGTCGCAAGTGCGAACCGTGCTTCAATACTTTTCTCCCCTTCAGGATGCTCACGAATAAATGTCTGCAGCGCGCGGGAGGCTTCTTTGTGAAATCCGTCTTCCATAGCCTTCCGTCCCTCCAAGAAGGCGGGTGGGAGTTCACCTGTATCTGACAGTTCGCTCCAGGGGAAGGTATGGCAAGACGATGCCTCACCAGTTTGTGAGAACCCAAGTGTCAGCATTAAGACCATTCCATAGATCGTCAGAAGACGGGTCACACCACTACATCCTTTTCTGTCCATACGAACATTCAGCAATTTTTGGACCATTTTTCCTTGGGACTCATCGGGACCATGACAACCGAGGAATAAAGGAAATTCCAGAAAATTGCAGATTAGGAGAAATGGACGGAAGGGAAAATGCTGTCAGTAGGTTGACACGAGAGTCAAAACACCGGGCACTGGGATAAGAACGCAGAGGTCAGGAAGGAGTGGAGGCTGTCCCTTGTCGTTGGGACACTGCAGAGGCCAATGATCGTTTTTTGAGTTTTTCAATGAGAGTGGTACGATTGATTTGGAGTAACTGTGCAGCGCGGCTCTTCACCCAATTGGTCCGCTCCAACGCTTCCAGTATTAATCTGTTCTCAAATTCTTCTACCACTTGGCTCAAATTGATACCGGCCCCCGGAATTGAAGTAGATGCCGAAAGCGCAGGCACCACACTTGGTTGTTTGATTTTTTCTGGAAGATCTGAGATCTCAATTTGACCTTTTCGTTTTAAAATTGCCACTCGCTCAATTAGATTTGCCAATTCCCGAACGTTGCCTGGCCATTGATAATCCGACAGTAAGGCCATGGCTTCTTCTGAGCAACCGGTCAGCTCGGCTTTTCGGCGTTGATTCAGTTGTTCCATAAAATGAGCTACCAAATGTGGAACATCCCCACTCCGTTGTCGAAGCGGGGGCACCATGATGGGCACGACATTGAGGCGATAATACAGGTCCTCGCGAAAACGTTTGGTATTGACCAATTCCTCAAGATCTTGATTAGTGGCGGCCACAACCCGAGCATCAGTTTTCAAGGTCCGCGTACCGCCCACCCGCTCAAATGTACGTTCCTGCAGAACACGTAAAATTTTCACCTGGAGTGGCGGACTCAGGTCTCCAATTTCATCTAAAAAAATAGTGCCGCCTTCAGCCAGCTCAAACCGGCCAACTTTCGTGGCCACGGCGCCAGTAAAGGCACCCTTTTCGTGACCGAATAACTCGCTTTCCAATAAGGACTCAGGGATAGCGCCGCAATTCACCGGAACCAGAGGCCCTTTTCGCCGAGAACTATTATAATGAATTGTTTGGGCAAGTAACTCTTTTCCTGTTCCGCTTTCTCCAAGAAGCAACACGGTACCTTCCGAGTCCGCCACACATTCAATGAGGCGGAACACTTCCTTCATGACATCGCTTTGGCTAACGAGTTTCCCTAACCCATATTGCCCCTGTACCGTTCGACGCAATTCAACATTTTCATCTCGCAGCCGTTTCATGCGAAGCGCACTGGCGACGGTGGCGAGCAAAATTTCTCCTCCGAAGGGTTTTTCCAAGAAATCATGAGCCCCGGCTTTCATGGCTTCGATACCCAAAGAGACAGAGCCATACCCGGTCATGACGATGGTTGCGGGAGCAGATGGCAAAGGGGCTATTCTTTTTAACAGTTCAATACCATTCAATCCTGGCATTTGAACATCCGTCAGCACGACATCAAAAGACTGTTGCGCTACTAATTCGAGCGCATCACTTCCCGATCTCGCCTCGACGACTTGATACCCTTCCATCAAAAGCTGAGCCTGCAAAGCATCGCGTACATCCCCTTCATCCTCAACAATCAAAATATGTGCGGAGGCAGTAGTCATGTCAGGGCCTTGTCCTTCCATGGAAGCCATCAGTCGCTCCTTTTCTCAAAGTGGGCATCGTTCATTGCGTGAAGAACCGTCACATTCATCAGACATTATGCTTGTTGATATCGAATGGTCTCCAGTTAAATCTAAAGATTTTTTCAAAGTCTCCGATCAATATAGTAATAGGCCGTTCACATGTCCACGAATGGTCAAAACCACATCTTTCAACATTTATGTTCCCAGTAAGGATCATCCCAATGCATCCTGAAAAATCCCCCATGCCCCTTTTTATTCTATTTGATAGCAAAACAGGCTATCTCTATGGGCACCTGATGGCTTCCGGGCCTGAAGATCCTTTTCTTAATGATATGCTGGAATGGTGGAGCTCCCATTGCTCTGCCGTCCCCATTGGATTGGACTATCCAGGATTGACTGGCACGGCGCAAGCACAAAATACACTATCCTCGAATTAGTCTTTCGTTACTCTTCTCAACACATTTTTCAATTTTCTAAGTCTTATCAAACTCCACTGACGCGAAAGTCATTTCAAGCCTTCGCCATTAGTTCGGTGACCAAGGCACTCCCACCTCGCCCCCCAACAAAGGACCTAAGATTGACTGGAGAAGGGCTGTACCATTTCCTTGTGTTGCCCCGATACCGCGAAGGGTTAAAACAAAATTAAATTGGTTTCTTTCGGGCAATCCATCGGCACCACCCAGTCGAATATAGTAAAGCCCCAGGGACCAACACCGACAGGGATTTTGGTACAGCCCCACCACATCCCATTCAGGCGTTTGTCCTTTGGCAAAATCATGATACACCTTTGACCCTGCGGTCCAGCCAAAAGGGGTCCGAACGGCTCCTCCTAATGTGAGAAAATTAATTTCCGATTGAGGAGCTAGGACTTCATTGAACGAAAGAGGATTCCAAATATCCCCACGCTGGGAAATAGTTCCCGCTCGTGTATGTCGATGTCCAACCTCTATATACGCAGTCTGAGAAGCTTGCAACAAAATATTGGTATTGAACTGGCTAAATTCAACGTCCCCGGGATTAAAAAACGCATCGAATGAGACTGACGCATTACTCAATGACGGAGGCAGTTGGTCCCTGGGCAGGCCTACGATAGCACGTCCCCACATATCTGAAAAGTTACTTGCTTGGCCCGGAGCCCCTCCTAAGTGGTAACTTTGGGCAAAAAATAGATCTAACAATGTCGTGGACCCACTGCCTGAACGCTCATCCTTCAGACGAGTATTCACAGAATAGGTCACCAAATTTTTCTTAATGAGATTATCTACAGCATCAATCTGCAATAAATCGGATTGCTTCGTGTCCGGCACAAATTCGTAAAAAAGTCTAGGCTCGACGGTATGACGGAGCCGATGCCCTTGGCCCAGAGGAAACCGCCGGGACAAGTTGGAAAAGGCTTCAAATCCCAACCAGAACGTTCCACGATCTCGCGAATCATCCTGCAGTGAAGTACGACCATGTGAATACACCACCTCACGTAATTTCATTTGCGGGCGAAGGCCCACGACATTTCCAAGATGCAGCCCTTGCGTTGATATTCCTGGCATCACATCTAAGCGGCTGACATGAAATCCCTGCTCCCGCCAAAAGTGAACAAAATTAGAATTCATATCCACCACCAGTATCTCATTGGCAAACGCAGGACTGGTATACCCATGCCCAATCTCCGGTAACCGTTGAAAAGTATTACGCCCACCAGAGTTCAAGGGTTGCAAATACTGGGCTTTTAAATAGGCGCTTCCTCCCGGCAAACGCTGGGTAACATTGAAAATGGATTCTTGGCTCGGCAAGGAACGGAACACGCCGGAACTGGTCAAATCCTGCAATAAGGTACGATCCGTGGCATAGTTCACGTTCATTTGAACAAAAAGGTCCTCATTCACCTGTTGTACATGGGCGCCGGTAATTTGCGCCCGGCCTTTATCCAAATCGGTATCGTAGAGCGAACTTAATAACCAATTGCCCTTTGAACGGCGATTGATAATATATCGATAGGCCAGATCTCCACCAAAACCGCGGTCAGTTAAAATTTGTGGCGTCACAAGTAGGTCTTGGCTCGGAGAAATTGCCCAAAAGAAGTCCTGTCGATATTGGAACCCCAAAACATTATCGAACCCGGCAGTGGGAAGAAGAAAACCGGTTTTGCGAGCCCCGGGCATGGGATATTTGATCATTGGCAAGGGCAGAATGCGTTGGTTTCTGATTTGAAACCACACATTTTTGGCAAAAAGGCTATCGCCTTGCTCAAGATCTATGTCGGCAAAGGCAAAACTCCAATCAGGAATTTGCCCATCGTCCGCATCACAATTCGTAAAGGTCCCGTCTTTGGCTCGAAAGTGTGTTTCGGAAAACCGTTGAAGCAAACGGCCGCGAACCCAGGTATTCGTTTCTTGTAACAAAATCTTTCCATTGGTAATCACTCCAGCTTCGGTATACACATTAATTTCCATCTCATCAGCCCAAACCTCAGTGACTTGATCGTTCAAATGCACCGCCCCCTTGGCTTGTAGGGCTCCAGAGAGTTTGTGAATCGTGGCCTCGTCTGCCGTTAATCGAAGTGGACCTTGAGTCACTATTACCGAACCCACGGCGCGAAAGACTTCTGTCACGCGATCAAATTCAACTCGTTCCGCGGTAACGTCCAAAGGAGGGCGGGAAGTGGAATCTGTGCTTTCGGCAACTGGCAACGTCGGCTGGGCAGATGCAGAGATTGGAGAACCCCATCCCAATATCATTAATAGCACGCATACAAGAGCTCCCGCCCAACGACACCAAGGGTAGGAAAGAAAAAACTTCTTCGGTGGATTACCCGACAAGGGGAGCATATGTGGATCCAGAGAACACACTTTTCACAGCACCGACGAGATATAAAGATCCCGTCACACAAACCAGGTCATGCGAGTTGGCTATTCGATGGGCCAAAGCCACGGCTTTCTCGGGTGTGGAGGCTTGATGTATAGGAACACTTCCCGTCAAAAGTCTGTCCTTCAATTCGTCCCCTGTCGCTAAACGAAAATGGTCAATCTGGGTACAAATAATGACATCGGCTAATGGCAGAAGTTCGGCAAAAAACGCCGCAATATTTTTATCCCGCATCATGGCCACAATCATAATAAGCTTTCGACTAGGAACGTTTTCGATCATACCCTGCAAATGATGCGCCAACTTCCTGGCCGCCGCGGGATTATGTGCCCCATCGCAGACCCAGGTCGGATTGGTCATCAGCGTTTCCAAACGACCTTCCCACGACACAGAACTCAACCCTCGTACAATAGCCTCTCGTGAAATCACTCGACTGGCCATGACACTCTTCTCTAGAAGGGCCACGGCGCAAGCCGCATTTACAAGTTGATGGGCCCCCTGAAGGGCACAGGAAAGCCCTGAAAAATGTTGCGTGGGTCCTTGATATTCAAAGACCCCTTCACCTTGAACATTGAGAGTAAAGTCCCTTCCATATTCACAGAGTGGAGCACCCTGCTCTTTGGCCTTTTGGGAAATCACGTCCCTAGCCGATTCATCCATTGTCCCTATAACTACGGGAACACCATTTTTGATGATCCCCGCTTTTTCAAAGGCAATGGCCTCAAGGGTATGTCCCAGATAGGCTTCATGGTCATATGAGACATTGGTAATCAAAACTCCACTGGGGTCACACACATTGGTCGCATCAAACCGCCCACCCATTCCGACCTCCAAGACCGCCACCTCCACCTCTTCCTCGGCAAAATACTGAAACGCCATCGCCGTCGCGGTCTCAAAAAAAGTAGGGGTGCAGCTCGAATGAGACCCCACGCGAAATCTTTGCACAAGATCCACCACCCGAGATTCTGGAATCTTGACGCCTTGGACTTGAATGCGTTCGCGAAAGTCGATGAGATGGGGAGACGTATAGAGCCCCACACGGATATTCGCCGCTTGGAGAATGGCGGCCGTCATCGCTGCCGATGACCCTTTTCCATTGGTTCCACCAATATGTAAAACCGAATACTTTCGCTCGGGATGATCGCATTGAGCTAACAACGTTCGGATGGTATCAAGCCCAAGTTTGATGCCATGTTTTTGAAGGCCATAAAGGTAGGTAAGGCTGGCGTGGTACGACTCAGACATTTCTTGCTTTGGCCATTTCCGCCAACTCTTGCCGATCTTTCCACAATATCAACGGTCGCCCGGGTGTTGACGAAAATGTGCGCAACACGGTTTTCCGTAAACAGCAAACCACTTAATGGGAATGCGAGAGATGTCTCAACACCACATGAACCGTGTCACGGAGATTGGGCCGGTTAACGATCGAATCGATCATCCCATGTTCTAAGAGAAATTCAGCACGCTGAAATCCATCCGGCAAGCGTTGCTTGATCGTCTGTTCAATCACCCGAGGCCCAGCAAACCCAATGAGCGCTTTAGGCTCAGCTAGAATGATATCACCCAACATGGCAATACTGGCCGTCACTCCCCCAAATGTCGGATCGGTTAATAAGGAGATAAAGGGCAGGCGTGCCTCATGAAGACGAGCCACAGCTGCAGCGGTTTTGGCCATCTGCATGAGGGACAAAGCCCCTTCTTGCATCCGAGCACCACCAGATGTCGCCACCAGTAAAAAAGGATGTTTCGATTTCAAGGCCCGATCAACAGCTCGACAGATTTTCTCTCCCACAACCGAGCCCATACTCCCGCCCATAAACCGAAAATCAAACAGCCCGATAACAAGAGGTTTCCCTTGAATCAATCCTCCTCCGATCACCATCCCGTCTTTTCTCCCAGTTTTTTCTTGATACGTTTTTAACCGATCCACATAGGGCTGAGTATCAACAAAACCTAACGGGTCGGCCGGGGCGAGATCGGCTTCCCATTCTTGAAAAGTGTCTGGGTCCAGAAGAAGGTCGATACGTTCGTTCACGGAAAGCGGGAAATGATATTCACATTTGGGACAGAGTTTGAAATTTTTCTCGACTTCCTTTTGATACACAATGGCTCGACAAAAGGGACACTTTACCCACATCCCTTCAACGATATTCAATTTCCCTTTTTCGGATTTATGTTTAGGGCCTTTTTTAAACCATGCCATTATTAAGGAATCTCCATTAAGCCAAAAACCTCAGGACACAGGAGAGAAAATGTAACACAGCATCTACCTTCCATCAAGAAAATGAAATGAGTAGAGATCTGGCGACTATTAAGCAAAGGGGGTTAACAATCGGGAAATTCTTCAGATTTGCAGTCAAGGCATTGAGGAACGCACTAGCAAATATATTCCGAGAAAAAATAACCTGGAGACGGGATAAGCCAAAAGAAGGATCACGCGAACTGGGGAAGAGACTCATCCTCCCCGAGCATGCATTTCGAGTCGAGGATCTTGCCGAAGCTTCTCAATTTCAATAAACCGGCCACGCATACTGGATTGTTCAAGATTCTTACGGTCTTCAGCGCCACGATCCGTTCGAGATCCCCAGCCAGATCGGATTCGGCTGCGAACCTCTTCAAGATCTTTCAGGCGAAGAGGCTCCCGCAAATCAATGCCTTGTTTGGCATATAAGCAGAGGTACCAAAACCCATCGGCGGTCAAACGGCTACGATCACAGGTCGCACAAAATGGCGTGGTGGTGGAAGGAATAATTCCAAACGTTGTCCCGTCAGAGAGCAGAAAACGTTGGGCTGGGGCTGAACTATTTTCGATCAGCGGCTCGATGGGGCCATAGGTTTGTCGAAGTTGCAGCAAGATTTCGGCACGAGAGAGGACCTTGGTCAGGGACCAATCATTCGCGCCCCCCACATCCATATACTCAATGAATCGAACTTCGGCATTGACGGATTTCCCATATTCAATAAGGGCCACGAGTTCATCATCGTTAAAACCCTTGATGGCTACCGTATCAATCTTAAGCCCAGTAAACCCAACTTTTTCAACAATGGCAATTCCTTCCAGGACACGATCAAAAGTTTCACGACGCGTTAATGTCTTGAATCGATCTGGCTTAAGAGTATCGAGACTCACGGTCACACGATGCAATCCGGCATCGAACAACGCCTGGGCCTGTTCATTCAAAAGTATGCCATTGGTGGTGAGCGCAATATCCTGAATGCGGGCATGTTGCCCGATCATGCGAATGAGGGTCGGCAGGTCGCGCCGAAGCAGGGGCTCGCCCCCAGTTAATCGGATCCGATCCACGCCGAACTCAGCGAAAATGCTGACAAGGACATTGATTTCTTCAAAGGTGAGCAGGGTATCCCGAGGCAACCAGGCATATTCTTCTTCGGGCATGCAATACTGGCAACGGAGATTACAGCGATCCGTGACCGACAACCGTAAGCTCCGCAAAGGACGATCAAACGTATCCAACAATTCAGAGGTCATGGGTTGTCCTGACGCAAGGCTCATGGATGTTGCTCCACCCAGACCTCCCCTTCCGGAGTCTGTTCCAACTTCCAAATAGGGGTAATTTGTTTGAGTTCATCGATACACCATTTACAGGCTTTGAAGGCATCGGCTCGATGCTCGGCACCGATCACAATCAACACGATATTTTCGCCAATATCGATGGCCCCATAACGATGAAGGATCAAGGCTTCGATAATGTCAAAGTCTTGGAGCGCCCGTTCGCGAATTTCCCGCAACTTTTTTTGCGCCATCCCTTCATAATGTTCAAAGGTAATACTACTCACATCTCGTCCCTGCGACCGGTCACGGGCCGTCCCCAGGAACGTAGCAATGCCCCCAATCCGTTTGGATCGCTGCTTCACTCGTTCAATTTCTTCATCGATGGAGAAATTTTCCCTTTGGACGCGAACCAACATGGCTTCTTCAGCATCAACCGTAGACATGGTTTCGCTCTCCCTATTAGTGGCCCCGCCAGCAAAGGGCGGCAGCAAGGCAATTTCATCGGTGGGCGTCAATACGGTCTCTCCATGAGCAATATCATGGTTCACCGACACCAAGACTTTTTTCTTGAGCAGCAACTCTCCCAACTCGGGATTCAGAGCCTGAATCTTTTCGATAAGATCACTTACCTGGCCCTCCGCTGAAAGCTCGACGGTCAAGTCGGCATCTTGCTTCAACAAAGTCTTCAACATCCCAAAAAGTTTGACGGTCAGAGTCATGACTGCACACCATTTCCTGAAGACAGGACTTCACACCCCGGACGCACGTAGGTGCCAGACTTCCCCCCCTCTTTAGAAACCAAAAACATGTCGCCAAAACTTATGCCTTTATCTACGGCCTTACACATATCATAAACGGTTAAGGCCGCGACCGATACTGCAGTCATGGCTTCCATCTCCACCCCAGTCTGCCCCGCCGTTTTTACGGCGGCTTGAATGGTCAACGAGCACAGTCCGACACTGTCGGGTTCGGTATTTTCTTGGAAATCAATGTTCACACTGGTCACCATAAGCGGGTGACACATTGGGATAAGGTTGGGTGTTTGTTTCGCACCCATGACCCCAGCCACCTGCGCCACGGCCAAGACATCGCCCTTGGCAATTTTTCCCTCTTGGATGCGGCGTAAGGTTTCTGGCTGCATGAACACCCGCGCTTGGGCCACAGCCATCCGTTCGGTCGAGGCCTTTGCCGAGACATCCACCATTCTCGCCCGTCCTGAGTCATTGAAATGCGTGAAATCAGCCATAAAAGTACGGTGTAGTCCTAAGATTCCTAAATACTTTTTTCCCACAGCAAGGCGTGTGACATTATAGGAGTCGAGTGAAAAGCAGGTCAAGCAAGCCGGGGCCTTTCCCTTCGCCTTGACACCCTCCCTCGGCTCTTTGACAATGCCGTTATGGATCAAGGGTTAATAATAGAAGGCATTAGTTTCCAGGGCCATTGTGGGGTCACCCCTGAGGAACGATCGAGCCCCCAGCCCTTGCTTGTTGACTTGGAATTTTCCTGCTCTTCGGAAGATGCCATACAAACTGACATGCTCGCCAAAACCATTGATTACGCCCAAGTTTCCGATCGAGTGGTGGACATTGGGCGGTCCGAAGAATGCGCGTTAATTGAAACATTAGCAGATCGAATAAGTCGAGTGCTCTTAGCAGAGTTCCCCATTGACACCCTGCGCATATGGGTGCGGAAAGCCAAGCCCCCCCTGACTCATGTCTTAGGATCTGTAGGAGTCAGGCTGACCTACCGCCGATCTCAATTATCTCAAATCGTGGAAATGGGAGGCTCACGTCCCTCCTCATTTCTTGTGAAATATGCCTCGCAAATCCCACCAGGCCGAGTGCTTGATCTTGCCTGTGGAACAGGGAGGCATGCTCTGTACTTGGCGAAGCAAGGATATGAAGTGGTTGGTCTTGATCGGAACACTGAGGCACTCGCAGCGCTTTCCAAAGCCGCGCAGGAACGACACCTTCCCAATGTGAAAGGGTGGGAACTTGATCTTGAGGTTGACTCAGAAAATCCTCCTTCTTTGGGGAACAATGAATTTTCAGGAGTACTCGTTTTCAATTATTTATATCGCCCGATTTTTTCGAGCCTTCTCAAGGCGCTGAAGCCGAAGGGGATTTTAATTTACGAAACATTTATTATCGACAACCATCACCAATACCAACATCCACGACGCAAAGAATTTTGCTTGGAACACAATGAACTGCTTCAACTAGCCACCGGAATGCGCGTGCTCCACTATGAAGAAGGACAGCATCCTGACCCGATAGGCACTTCTCCCCCTTACACAGCCAGACTCGTCGCCCAAAAAGTTTAGGAACCAAAGGATCTACATGCCACGCATAGATTTACATCTTCACACCACCTATTCGGATGGGAGTCATTCCCCCGCCGAGGTCATTCAATTCGCTCATGAGGCGGGGGTCACGGCTTTGGCCATCACGGATCATGACACTGTAGACGGTCTTCCCGAAGCGATAACCGCTGCATTGGACAAGGGAATCAAGGTGATTCCCGGAATCGAATTGAGTTCCCGATTCGAAGGACAAGATACGCATATCCTGGGATATTTCTTCGATTGGCAGGATGGCACATTTCAAACCCGCCTCACTGAACAGCAAGAAAATCGCGAACAACGAAACCCGCGTGTCGTCGACAAACTCAATCAACTTGGCTTGGAGCTGACGTATGAAGAAGTGAAAGCCATGGCAGGGACAGGCTCGATTGGTCGGCCTCACATCGCCAACGTCTTAGTCGCCAAAGGATATGTCAGTTCAACCAAGGAAGCCTTTGATCGCTACCTCGCCGATGGCGCGTCAGCGTATGTTGAACGTGAATCACCGGACACGCGCGAAGCCATAGCCTGGATTCGCGAAGCAGGAGGCGTGCCGGTGTTGGCCCATCCCCATTGGACGAAACGTAAAGGACCGGAACTGATCGAAATGTGTCGCACCCTCAAGGAAGCCGGGCTCATGGGCATCGAGGTGTTTTACAGCACCCACAGCAAGCGGCAAACCTCAGAATTTCTCGAACTGGCAAGAAAGCTAGACCTACTCATGACCGGAGGCAGTGATTTTCACGGCACCGCCAAACCAGGCATTTACGTTGGAAGAGGAAAAGGGGATTTAAAAGTTACTGAAAAATTATTGGAACCCCTGAGGAAGAAAGTCAGAACCTGAACTAAAAGGTTGCCATAGAAAAATCTTGGAATTTTTTGAAAATGAATTAATTGTCCGGCGCTTCGACGATGTGGTTTTCGAATCGGGTGCAGCCTTCAGCTAATAAGCGATTCGTCAGCATTTCACCGGGCCATTCAATGGGTAAGTCGGCGGTAAAGACCCAGACATCGGGCGATGTCCAGATAGGTCCATGGTCATCAGGAAGTTCGGGGTCGAACAAATCTGTCCACACCGGCATATACACCCCGTTTCCACATTGCGTATGCAAATGCACGATCGTCCGACTCCGAACCGGTGGGTCGAGATCGTGCCAGACGGCTGCGGTTTCATCGGCAAGGCGATGAAGACGTACGGCATTTTGTGCATCGAACATGGCATAGGCGGCATAGACCGGAACTTCCAGGGAA
Source organism: Candidatus Nitronereus thalassa (assembly GCF_032191465.1). Classification (NCBI taxonomy): domain Bacteria; kingdom Pseudomonadati; phylum Nitrospirota; class Nitrospiria; order Nitrospirales; family Nitrospiraceae; genus Candidatus Nitronereus; species Candidatus Nitronereus thalassa. The sequence goes on from NZ_JAQOUE010000001.1 coordinate 1,365,362, forward strand.
TTGGGCGCTAAAGCGATTTCCGGACATTGAGCCACGAGACCTTGAATCAACGTTTCCCGATCGTCTTCTTCCATGGTTTCCGGCAACGAAGAATCTCCGGCGCCGATGAGTTCGAAAAATAAAAAGGCGGTGGACTCGACTGGCGGATGCAATCGGGCCGCCACGGGTTGACGGCGATGTGAACTCGCCATCGCAGACACATGATCGTGTATTTTTTGAAGAGTTAGAAAATCGAGCGTGGTGTCGGTTAACAATCGACGTTCAACCGTAATCACCGTTCCCGGCTGAATGTGCAGGCAATTCCGCAATAATTCCGCTGTGCGTTCGGGGTCCAATTTTAATTGCAGGGGATTAGGCAAATTCGCCTGAAGCGGCAACTCAATGGCCCCAAGTACGGCATAGGCCGGTTTATCCTCCGGATCCCCGTCAATCATCACCGAACACGACGCTTCGGCAAGGAGATCAAATAACCATTCCGCCATTTCCTCATCCAGAGCGGCAAGTACGGTCAACACATCATACTCACGGTCCTGCTCTAACAAGGCTTGCAGGACTTCAATCGCAAGTTCGGAGTCACCATGGTCATGACGCCGGGCGTTGATGAGATGAATCAGGTCGCGCGTTAACGGATCCGGGCGATACCAACTCGACATGCTATCTTCCTCGCAAGGGCTGGGGATTTTGTAACTGCATCAACTTAGACTGCAAGATTTCCTTCTTCTTCGGCATTTGGCACAAAAATCACAAGTGTTTACTCGCCAATCATTTTGATCAAAATACGTTTGCGACGACGCCCGTCAAACTCGCCGTAAAAAATTTGTTCCCAAGGTCCGAAATCTAACTGCCCATTGGTAATGGCCACGGTAACTTCTCGACCCATGATCTGCCGCTTGATATGGGCATCGCCATTATCCTCGCCAGTCTCGTTGTGTCGGTAAGAGGCCTCATGCGGAGCGAGTTTTTCCAGAAACTCGTCGTAATCTTTTAGGAGACCCGACTCATCATCATTGATATACACGCTGGCCGTGATATGCATGGCATTCACTAACACGAGGCCTTCTTGGATTCCACTCTTTCGGATGGCCGCCTCAACTTGAGGGGTAATGTTTATGTAGGCACGACGGCTCTTCGTTTCCACCCACAACTCTTCTCGGTACGACTTCATGATTTCTGCCACGATCACCGTGTGTAAAGTGCATTCTGCATAACGATACCAGGATATGCAAGCAATTTAGCCACAGGTTTTCCCGAGCGGATTTGTCACAGTGCTTGATCCTTTATGTGTCCGGGTTAGTAGGCCACACTTTTGTCATGCGAACACTGTCGTGTGTGATTGATTAAGAACAACGATCAAACTATTTTTACGGTATTCTCCATACACATCACAATTAACGTTACCGTCCATTATTCCTCACAAAAATTTCACATTACCCTCTCCCAAATATTACGCACCAATAACCATAGCCATTAATTGACATGCCCTAGGATGAGTGGTATGAATAGGTGGTACTGCTTAGGCTTTCATCTAATGATGACACAAGATAATATTCCCAAGAACGAAACAATTCATCCCCGCAACGGCTTCCCCTCAAACCAAGACGGAGGGTTCTACTCATGAATCCAGCCTTCACCTTGCCAGGATCTTCGGGCACCTTTCATCCGTGGGCATTACTTTTCGCCCAAAACGCAGAGAAAGACCTGGATTTTGATGATGGATTGGATGATATGGATGACCTCGATCCCAAGCCGCCAAGCCGACGTCCGCTCGTATTAATTCTCCTGCTTCTCATCATTGCGGGGGTCGGGTATTTCCTGATGGACCCTGGCGCCCTCTCATCCTTGACAAGCATGATCACGGCCCCAGCATCTAAAACCCAAGATCAGGCAGTCGACTCCAATACTCCAACTCGCAGTGAAGGGAAAGCCGCGTCAACTTCACACCCACCGACTCCCTCATACCGAGAGGGCCAGTTGGTCGCCGTAGTCACTCCGCATGACGGCCCAAGCACCATAAAACTGTCAGGAGATGCTGAGGGCAAACAACCAGGCCCCTTGGTTAAAACGGGAGAACTCCTCACCATCTTAGATGGAGCCATCGTAGAAAATACGTGGATTTATCTCGTCCATACTAAGTCAGGAGCCTCGGGGTGGGTCAGTGAGCACCAACTCAAAGCCCAGTCCTAGCATCCCTTTGTTCCACCCAAATCATCCCCTACCATTCAAGCATTTCATTCGGGGTTGTTGTAAAAACACGCAAACTCCGTCAAAACCTTTTTTCACCTAGAAACTTTCGTTACAATCCCTACACTGTTTGGTGAAAGAAATCTTTCCACCTCGTGTAATCATCGATAACATTCATGACACCCACCATGACCCCAGATGAAGCCCAGGCCTATTGCACGGCAAAAACCAAAGCCAGCGGAAGCAACTTCTATTATTCCTTTTTTTTCCTTCCACGCTTTCGCCGAGAGGCGATGTATACGGTGTACACTTTTTGTCATGAAGTGGATGATGCTGTCGATCACCCACCTACAGGTACCAACCCCCAGGAACAGCTTTCACAGTGGCGTCAGGAGATCAAAGCAATTTACCAAGGAACGCCGCGCCACCCTGTCACGATTAGTCTGGCTGAACACGTCAAGCGATTAGGCATTCCTGAAGAATACCTCCAAGAACTCGTCACCGGCATGGAGATGGATTTAACCCAAACACGATATACCACCTTTGAGAACCTTTATCCCTATTGTTACCGCGTCGCCTCCATAGTTGGATTAATCTGTCTCAAAGTGTTTGGCACACAAGACCCTCGGGCTCAAGAATATGCCATCAATCTTGGGGTCGCGTTTCAACTCACGAATATATTGCGGGACGTCGGCGCTGATTCCGACCGCCAGCGCATCTATTTACCCCAAGAAGACTTGGCCAGATTCAAATATTCCGAACAGGAGCTATTGACGAAAACACGCTCAGCCCAATTTCTCGAACTCATGAAATTCGAAGCGAATCGGGCGCACGAGTTTTACCAGAAGGCCCAAGCCGTCTATGACACACTCCCCAAAAGCGATCGCAAATCGCTCCTTCCTGCCGAAATTATGCGTGGCGTTTATTTCAAAATATTGACTCGTATACAATCTTCAAACTACGCGGTCTTTGAATCCCGAATCCGAATATCCCCCCCCTTGCGTATTCTTATCGCCCTCAAGAGTTGGCTGCAGACTTCCTTCAACAATGGTTTTAGCGTCAGACCATGAACCCCCGTGTACTCATCCTTGGCAATACCCTAGCAGGATTAGTTACGGCTTGGAGATTAGGTATGGCAGGATTTCAGGTCACCATTCTCTATGCCTCCGAAAGTGCCGAGGAAGAACAGGTTGCTCGGTCTATGCCATTTGTAGGGTACGGTCCACACAAACATACCGACTCGCTAAGACAGGAATTAGAAATTCCAACGAGTCATTCACGCTGGGATCCCTTAGGATTGGAATTCATGACGGCCACTACCCAAACTGCGAAATTCCCGAATCCCCCACTTCCAACTCCATGGCGCACTCTTTTGGGAATCGCAAAGTTTTCGGCTTTGCCCGTAAGTCGTCGATGGAATCTTCTGAATTACATTGAAAAGGTCTGGGAAAAGAAAGAGGCCTTACCCAATTCTTTGGACCTGCGAAGCGCTGAGTCTTGGCTAACCTCTATTGGGCAACCCCTCCCCGTTCAAAATGCCGTTTGGAATCCTTTGTGTCGATTTCTCTTGGGTGCCAGCCTGTCTCACACTCGCGCGGGAAGTTTCACCAACATTGTCACCCGAGTTTTTTTTCAATCCAGCTATGACAGGCCGCACATCCCTGAATATCCGGATTTCATTTCCTCCCTCACGCAAGCGCTCCATAAACAACTTGAGCAACTGGGGGTAACAAAGCATCCAGTTCCAGCCATCGAACATTTGCAGGTATCCTCCGAAAGGATCAGCGGCGTCTGTTTATCCGATGGCACCATCCGCACCGCAGACTGGTACGTGAGCGCACTACCTCCAAAGATGCTGACTTCCTTGCTTTCTGAACGACTGCTCGCCCGGTATGCAATGTTTCATCAGATGAGTCAGCAAACATTTGCTCCGATTATAGCCTTTAATGTTTTTGCAGACGGTAATATCAAGACACCCCGCTTTCTCCTGCATCCAGGCCCATTCGCCTGGACTTTGTGCCGCGGGACTTTTTTTGCGGGGGAACCGGCAACCTTGGTATCGTGCGTTTCCCTGGGTGCCCAAGACCTTTTCTCACAGACGGACGACCACCTGACGACCTTGGCATTACAACACCTCGACGGCATGGCGGCATATATTCCCCATTTACATGTCCCGAGTGTTCGAGGACATTCTTTGGTACGACAATCATTGGGATTTACCCCGCAGACTCCTGGGGTAAGCCCTTCTCGCCCCTCAAATCACACTCCGCTTTCCAATCTGTTTCTTACAGGAAGCTGGACGGATACGAATGCGACGAGTGAATTGGAAAGCGCAATTTGTAGTGGAGATTTGTGTGCACAAGCCGTGACTCAACTCGCGAGTCATTGACAATCAGGAATTCTGCTCCCTATGATTCGGCTCCATGAAACTCGCTGACCTCCATGACTCTTTACGAGATTGCCAAGCTTGCCGTCTGGCATCTTCTGGACGGACGCAAGTGGTCTTTGGCACAGGCAATCCTCATGCGTCCATCATGTTTGTCGGTGAAGCGCCAGGATTCCATGAAGACAAACAGGGGGTGCCATTTGTTGGCGCGGCAGGAAAACTCTTGACGGGATTATTAGAATCCGTTGGGCTCTCGCGGGAGGAAATTTACATTGCCAATGTGATTAAGTGTCGGCCTCCCAATAACCGCAATCCGCAACCCGACGAGATCGAAACTTGCAAGCCTTTTCTCCTCCAGCAAATTCAACTCATTAATCCCAAGCTCGTATGCTCGCTCGGGAACTTTGCCATGCAAACCTTGTTGGAAAAGAAAATTGGAATTACGAAAGTTCGCGGGCAAGTGTTTCGGCTACCGGAGTTTATCCTCTTTCCACTTCTCCACCCTGCCGCCGCTCTTCACCAGGGAAATCTCATGACCCCACTTCGAGAAGACTTTCAAAAGCTCAAGAAAGTTCTCGATGAAATGACCACAGCACCGGAAACATCTCCCCCTGCGCCAAACACACCTGTTCAAATGGATTTATTTTAATCTGCCTTGAATTTTGGTTTTATTCCACGTCCGCAGCCTCACCTAAACGCTTAATGTTTTGCATAATTTTTGCGGTCATTGCTTCTAGCTGATCGCGTTGAGGTGTAGGATTTCGAGCAAAACTGAGAGGTTCTCCATAGCGCACCACTACTGAACCTGGAGTGCAAATCGTTCCCCACATTGACTCGGGCCGCTTCTCCTTCCATCGGAGCGAGACTGGAATCACCGGCACGCCGGTTTTCGCCGACAGATACGCCACGCCGAGATGTCCGGATTCATCTCGAAAATTATCGATGCCCCCTTCCGGAAATAACGCCACCACGTGTCCACGATCAAGTACGCGCATCATGGCACGGATCGACCCAACGTCCCGCGCCCCACGGCGCACCGGAATTACCTGAAACGCTCGAAACACCCATCGAGTCCCCCACCGCTCATAAATTTCATGGGCCATGAGAAATTGCAGGGGCCGTCCGGCAGTCGCCAGCAATACCAATGGATCGCCCATAGTTGAATGGTCTGAGACTAAAATGGCTGGGCCATGGGAAGGGAGAGGGCTTGGAGATCTGGGCTTGACCCCGTACATGATTCGGCAAACAAGGGAATTCAGATGTTTGAGGAATGGATACACCCAGGTGGCTGAGATCATCATGACGCGACCTCTATGCTCATCTCGCGGTGCGTGGAATTGTTGAAAGGATGAAACTTGCCAGAAGGCCTTTCCCAACACACTACTTTAGCCTGAGGAAAATCACGGCCAAGTGTTCGGAGCAAGAGCCCTTCCCCCCACCGATGGTGAGGGAAAACGACTAACACTATAAATTACAAAGATTTCTTTGCTGACTCAGATGGCGCGGAATCTGCCGTCGCAGCCTCCGCCGCATCTTCGCCCTCTTCATTCGGGGGAGGTAATTCCTCCAGTTCCTCCTCAGAACCTTCAAACCATTTCACCAACATGTCTTCCCACCAGACTTGATCCACATCCGCCCCAGGATCAACCCCGAGAAAAGCCACTTGTTCTGTCGTGAAAGTTGGATCAATTTCATCGGGACGATGCTTGGCGCGATCAATAACTTCTTTGGTCGCATACCCACCAACGATCCATGAAGGTGCATCGGCACGTCGAGATTTATAGGCCTGCAACGCCCGTTTGAGATGCAGAAAGATTTTTCGCTGTATGTCATCCTCTATTCCACTCTGCGGCAAACTTAAAGTTTTTTCGATTTTCTTCCGCCATTCTCTGGCATCATAGCGCGAGGTAATTAATTGTAAGGCCTTAGCTCCATCTTCAGTATCAAGCGGCATTCGTCACTCCTCTAAAAATCGGTTTCAAGATTCCGGAATAATAGTATCGGTGAACCCCTGCGTCTGCAGACATTCCCGACTTCGTTGGGCATCACCTTCCCGTACATAAAAAAATACACCGGGATAGGTCCCCCCTAAGAACGACTGGTTTTGGTAAGTTTCAATATTCATGGCATAATCAATGTTCTGTTCACTCAATGCCGTTTCCGCGTGTTCGGCATCCACCACATTACCCGCGATATACACCAATTCCGGGTTTCGTTCTGAAAACTCTTCTAACGTAAATCGTGCCACGGGTGTCAATCAATGGTGGGATACTAGGCTACAGGAGGCTGCGGTTCCGCGCAATCTACTTTGTCGATCTTGACTTGACCTAATTGCCGGCCACTGTCATCTCGGCAATTTTTACGGTAGGGCTTGCCATGCGGCCACGAAATTCCAAATCATTACCGATCACTTCAATCTGTTCGAAAATCCGCTTCAAATTCCCTGCGATGGTCACCTCTTCCACCGGATAGGCAAGTTCGCCATTTTCAATCCAAAAACCCGAAGCTCCACGCGAGTAATCCCCGGTCACCATGTTCACGCCGAACCCGATTAATTCCGTCACATACAATCCCTGCTTTACAGACCCGATAATTTCTTTGGGAGTCGTCGTGCCCGGTTGTAAAAAGAAGTTCGTGGTGGAAACAGAAGGATTTTCCCCGATACTCCGTGCGGCATTGCCTGTGGAAGGCATTCCCAACTTTTTCCCGGAATAGGTATCCAAGAGATAGCTGGACAACACGCCACGATCCAACACCACATTTTTTCGAGTGGCCAACCCTTCGCCATCAAACGGTCTCGATCCCAATCCCCCAACCATCCGTCCGTCATCGATCACCGAAACAAACTCCGGGGCAATCCGTTGGCCCAATTGTCCTAAGAGAAAGGACGCGCCTTTATAGAGTGAATATCCGGAGACCGCCGTTGCTAAATGGCCTAACAAACTCTCAGCCATTTCTGGATCAAATATGACCGGTACCCGTTGGGTACTTACTTTTTTTGCGCCCAAGCGTCGGACGGTTCGCTGCGCGGCTATTTGCCCGATGGTCTCTGGTGAATCGAGCAATGAATACTTGCGCTGAACCGTGTACCATGAGTCCCGCTGCATTCCACCGCCATTTTTTTCATCCACCGCAATGGGCGTCACGGATAAGGAAAATCGTGAACTGCGATGGGAATCAAGAAATCCATGAGTATTGGCCAGCACGACTAACCCGTTCCCATACGCGCAATCCGCCCCTTCTGAATTGGTGATCCGAGCATCAGCAGCCATGGCCGCATCTTCCGCGCGTCTGGCCAACGAAATTTCTTCATCCATAGACAAGGTTGTTGGGTCAAATAAGTCCAATTCGGGATGATCGCTGGCCATCGCCGCCGCATCCGGCAGGCCCGAGGTCTCATCTTCGGCCACGGCCTTAGCAAGGGTGCAGGTATCGGCCACCAACTGATCCAAAGATTTCGGAGTGAAATCCGAGGTCGAGGAACTCGCCGACCGTTTGCCAAAAAAAACCCGAATGCCGAGACTTTTTTCCCTGGCCTTACTCAGCCGATCCACCGACGACAGCCGAACTTGAACCGACACGGAATCCCCTTCGGCCACCAGCACGTCGGCACTCGTCACCCCATGGGTTTTGGCTCTTTCAATTAAATCAGCAGCCACATGGCGAAGATGGTCTGAGGAATCTGTCATAATCGTAGGTCCTTGGTAAGAAAATAGGAGGTGAGGATGAACAAAAAATCTACATCTCGCATGGGGTTATTTTTAAACAACGGAAACTAAGCGGAAGTTCCCCCCACGGTTATTTCGTCAATCCGAATGGTTGGCAATCCTACACCTACAGGCACGGATTGGCCCTCTTTTCCGCAAGTGCCGATTCCAGAATCTAACTTCAGGTCATGGCCGACCATGGAAACCTGCTTCAGAATTTCCGGGCCGCTACCGATGAGAGTCGCGCCTTTCACAGGCTTCGTGACCTTTCCATCTTCGATCAAGTAGGCTTCGCTCGCGGAAAACACAAACTTCCCATTCGTAATATCCACTTGCCCGCCCCCAAATGATGTCGCGTACAGACCGTTCTTAACGGAACCAATAATTTCCTCTGGATCAGATTTTCCCGCGAGCATGAACGTATTCGTCATGCGAGGCAACACGATGCTGCGAAAATCTTCACGTCGGCCATTGCCTGTCAGGGGAATGCCCAAGAGCCGCGCATTGAGCCGATCCGTAATATAGCCACGCAAAATGCCATCTTCGATAAGCACCGTCCGCGTCGTGGGCGTTCCTTCGTCATCGATATTCAAGGACCCCCTGCGCGACGGCAAGGTCCCATCATCGACAATAGTGCACACATCAGAAGCTACCCGTTGCCTTAGAAGATTGCTAAACGCCGAGGTTTTCCTGCGATTAAAATCGGCTTCGAGTCCATGCCCAATGGCTTCATGCAATAAGATGCCTGGCCAGCCTCCCGCTAAAACGACAGGCATTACACCAGCAGGAGCATCTACCGCGCTCAAGTTTAAAATTGCTTGGCGGGCCGCTTCTCGCGCATAATCTCGAGCCCGATCTTCTTCGTGATAAAACGAAAACCCAATGCGCCCCCCGCCGCCATACGATCCCACCTGCCGATTGGAACCCTCTTCAGCAATACAGGTGACTTGCAATCTTGAAAGTGGTTGCACGTCACCCACCATGAGGCCATCGCTGGTAGCCACCATCATCACTTTTTGCTCAGAGTTAAAAGACGCCATGACCTTCGTGATCCGTGGATCATATTTCCGGGCCTCTGCATCAATCATATTCAAAAGATCCACCCGGTCTTTGGTGGCAATCTCGGTATTAGGCTTGTCGATAGGATACAGGTTTTGAGCAAGTTGGGGATTGTGTGTGACCGGCACTGGGGAATCACCCTGAGGGGAATTCGCGATATACCGAGCGGTATCGGCCGCGATTTCTAAATCGCGTTTCGATAGTTCATCGGAATAGGCAAATCCGGTTTTTTCACCGGCCGTGGCACGAACCCCCGCGCCTTGGGAAATGCTTTTCACAGCCCGCTTGACGATCCCCTCTTCCATGGAGACTGATTCGGCGATGGTCGATTCAATGTAGATATCCGCATAATCGACATCCTGGACCTTCATTCGGCCCAGCGCATGTTGAATTTCATTTTCCTGAAGCGAGAAATGGGCAAGGTCAACAACTTGTGGTTCCACGAGTGCTCCAAATAAGGTTTGGGGGAGTGTTTAGAACTTTGAAGGCTCAGGATGGAGTATAGCCGATGGGTTTTGGCTGCGCAATTTTCAAAAGGATTAATACTTTTATGGGGTTTCATCACCATTCGACGATGTCCTTTTGTTTCGCAAATGAAGGAAGTCGATTGCAGGGGCGAAGTCCTGTCAAATCATAATTCCTCCCCTCTACGAATAATCACCAAAAGAATTATAAAATCCTCACGATTTTGATCTGACGCGAGGAAGATAGATCCTTCGCAAAAACCTCCAGGATGACAAAACGAGACGAAGTGCTAGAGATCACAGCCCACACGCCTTAGATATTTTTAAAAGGACGAAAGAAAATGCCGATGCGAAACAATTGACAATACCCAACTTCACGATTAGACTATTTTTTTAGGCGACATCCTCCGCTTGAGGGGATCGTTTCTACGTAAGGTCTTTCCAGGACGGAATGGATATTACTTCTTCAGCCGACATCCAATCAGAACTCACCGAGCAAGAACTCCTGTTGGGGCTTGACGCTGATCAACTGCCCCGCCATGTGGCGATTATTATGGATGGGAATGGGCGCTGGGCTTCCGGTCGGGGACTTCCTCGCATTGCCGGACACCGTGAAGGGCTCGCGGCTCTCCGTGAAGTCATCAATGTGTTCGATGAGCTGCATATTCCCATGCTCACCATTTACGCGTTTTCCCACGAAAACTGGAACCGACCCAAAGCCGAAATTACGCTCTTGATGTCTCTCCTGGATCAATTTCTGCAGAAGGAACGACAAACGTTTCAAGATCGAAAAATGCGGTTTTTGCCAATCGGCCGTTTGCATTTGTTACCGGATGCGGTTCAAGCTCTCGTCCATGAAGTTGCCAACGAGACGGCCCATTATACGGATCGGATCCTTACCGTCGCTCTCAGTTACGGAGGCCGGTCGGAAATTCTTGATGCCGTCAATGACCTGCTAGATGACTCTAGGACCGGCAAGATTTCTGGGCCCATCACGGAAAGCCAATTTGAACACTATCTCACGACCGCAGACCTCCCTGATCCTGATCTTCTGATTCGCACCAGCGGCGAAGCTCGAATCAGCAACTTCCTACTCTGGCAAATTGCCTACACCGAATTGTATTTTACAAAAGTCCTCTGGCCAGACTTTCGTCGACGCGAGGTGCTCATTGCCCTCCTGGACTATCAAAAACGAGAGCGTCGGTTTGGGCGTGTCACCCAAGCCGTTTCCCCCCAAAGCACCTTGTGAAACCCGATGTGGGCTCCTCACCTATCACACCTGAGACTCCACCGCTAACGCCGAAAGCCCTACCACCTCGATTTGATCCCAAACGTATTTACTCCGCCCTGGTGTTTATTCCTTTGTTCTATGTCCTCACCCGACACCTTCCTCCCATCTTTTTCTTTTTTCTTATTGCCGCAGTGTCGTGTTTGGCGATGTGGGAATTTTTTGGGCTCACCTTGTCGCCTCAGGATCGCCAGCAAGCTTCGATCATTGGGTTGTTCGGTGGCGGCATCATGTTGCTCTCTCTACAATGGCCAAATCTTCTAGGATTTCACACCGCCTTGATTGCGATTCTTGCTGTGCTGATTGCCTTCCAAGTAGGGATCGCGCCATCACCTTCCTACGGCAATATCCCCATGCTCTTATTCGGGGTGTTTTATATCAGTTTCACGTTGGGTCATTTTCTGACGATTCGCACACTTTCGGACGGCCCATTTTTAATATTTTTTGTCTTACTGGTGACGTGGGGCGGAGATGCTGCAGCCTATTTTGTGGGAAAAAGTTTCGGGTCTCGCCCGTTGGCCCAAATTCTGAGCCCCAAAAAGACGATCGAAGGGTTGGTGGGTGGTGTGATTGGAGCGATCCTGATAGCATGGCTGGCGAGTCTTTGGTTTTTACCGATATTTACCCTAGCAGATGGTCTCATATTAGGCATAGTCTTGACCCTTCTTGGCACCGTTGGAGACCTTTCGGAATCCGCATTTAAACGCCAGGCCGGAGCCAAAGACTCGGGGAGCTTAATCCCCGGGCATGGTGGATTTTTAGACCGCATTGACAGCCTGCTTCTCACTGTGCCTACATTTTATTATTATATGGTTCTCGTGAAAGGCTCCGAAGCCTTCTCCTAATCCAAAAGGCATTATTCATGAAACAGATCATTATCCTGGGTTCTACCGGCTCCATTGGAGCCAGCACGTTGGACATTATTCAACGGTTTCCCGACCAGTTTTCGGTCTTGGGTTTGGTCGCCGGAAAAAGTGACGACAAACTCGAACAACAGATCCGCATGTTCAAGCCAAAAATCGTCGCTCTCTCTGATGCTCCCGCCGCGAAAAGATTACGTGACCGCCTGGATGATCCGACCGTTCAGGTCTTGGAGGGCCCGGAGGGCATCAAAGAAGTCGCCTGCCACCCGGAAAGTGATTTGGTAATATCCGCGATTGTGGGTGCTGCCGGTTTAGTCCCCACCCTCGCTGCCATTCAAGCCGGACGACGGGTGGCTCTGGCAAATAAGGAGCCCATGGTGATGGCCGGTCAGCTGATGCAGGAGGAGGCCCACCGGCAAGGGCAGCCCATTTTTCCCATCGACAGTGAGCACAGCGCGATTTTCCAATCCTTGGTAGGTCATCGCCGGGAAGATGTGCGGCGTATCATTCTGACAGCTTCGGGGGGCCCTTTTTGGGACTTCACCTACGAACAGATGAAGGACGCCACTCTGGAAAAGGCCCTCAAGCATCCCAACTGGGATATGGGTGCTAAAATCACCATTGATTCAGCCACACTCATGAATAAAGGGCTCGAAGTCATCGAAGCGCGTTGGCTTTTCGATTGCCCTCCTTCTCAACTTGATATTGTCGTGCACCGAGAAAGTATTATCCATTCTTTGGTAGAATATTGTGATGGGTCCGTGATGGCCCAACTTGGATTACCAGACATGCGCACTCCCATTTCCTATGCCATGAATTTTCCAGAAAGAGTGCTGTTAGATCCTCCGCCCTTAAACCTTTGGAACTATGGGAAATTGACGTTTTATCAACCAGACACGAAACGCTTTCCCTGCCTCCGTTTGGCGTACGAAGCCCTTGAAGGTGGAGGCACGCTACCAGCGGTTTTAAATGCGGCCAATGAGATCGCCGTCGATGCTTTTCTGAACAATGGCATCACGTTTATCGACATTGCCCATGTGATTGAAAAAACCTTGGATGCAGCAAACCCTCAGACCTTGACTTCTCTGGACGACGCCCTTGAAGCAGACCGATGGGCGCGAGAGAAGGCGGAATCGTGCATCCACAGCCTGGCTTCATGAAAGTCCTCGACTAACCGGATTTCCCTGTAACGCTATGTCCCCTGATTTTATCTACGTCATTGCACAAAAACTGTGGTGGTTTTTGGTCGTCCTCGGCGTCCTTGTAACCTTTCACGAATATGGACACTTCATTGTCGCCCGATGGGCCGGCGTCAAGGTGTTAAAGTTTTCACTGGGTTTTGGCCCAAAGTTACTAAGTCGTCAGATTGGTGATACAGAATATTTGGTTTCGCTCATTCCACTTGGCGGATACGTCAAAATGTTTGGAGAAGACCTTGGCGAATCCATCTCAGCTGAAGAGCAAGCACAATCGTTTGTCCACAAGCCATTATGGAAGCGTTCGCTCATTGTCGCAGCAGGGCCAGGATTTAATTTTTTGTTGAGCTATCTAATTTTTTGCGTCTGGTTGGCAACCGGGGCTCCCCTTCCCATCCCAACCTTCGAAGAGCTTTCTCCCACCATTGAGGCGATACGTGCCGAATCCCCGGCCAGTGTGGCCGGGCTCCAGGTCGGCGATAAAGTCACACTGATCAACGAGCAAGAAATCTCCACCAAACATGATGTTTTGGGTCTAATAGCTGACAGTCATGGACGTCCTCTCACAATGGAAGTGCTACGAAGTGGGCAACACAAAACATTTGTGGTCACACCCGAACCCCTAGACCCCAACCCTACGGATGAACCCATTTATGTGATCGGCATAGAAGAAGCCGAACCCGTGGTCACTTCGGTAATGCCAGATATGCCTGCCATGGTGGGGGGGTTATTAGAAAATGACCGCATCATCAAGATTGACGAGACTCCCATCCATACCTGGTCCCAAATGACCCAAATCGTTCGAGGAAGCCCAAATTTACCCTTGCTTTTTACTGTGGACCGAGATGGTGCCATTGTAACGGTCACGATTACTCCAGAGGCCCAACAGACCACCGAGGATGATCTGCCGGTGGAAGTTGGAAAAATTGGCATCACCGGACCAGGACGTTCTGTCGTTCGTGCGGAATCTCCCCTCACCGCTTTGTTCCAGGGGATTCGGGCCACATGGGGTTGGTCGGAACTCACAGTGGTGGGCATTTATAAAATGTTCACGGGAGAAATTTCTTCCAAACATTTGGGTGGCCCCATCATGATTGCGAGCGCCTCGGGAACGGCTGCGGAACACGGCATTGCCGATGTGGCGTTTCTGGTCGCGATCTTGAGCATTAATCTCGGGATCCTCAACCTTCTCCCAATTCCAATCTTGGATGGTGGTCACCTCTTTTTCTTTGCCTGCGAAGCCATTTTACGTCGCCCGCTGGGAGAACGTCAGCGTGAGTTTGCTCAGCAAGTGGGATTGGTGTTGCTGTTTAGCATTATGATTTTTGCCTTTTTCAATGATATCCAACGACTTCTTCAATAATCCCCTTCTATCTTTTCCCTGCTTGACAACAGCCCTCTCTTCTCACGATAACAGAAAAACTCACGACGCTGAGCACCATCTTTATTATCCACTTTCATTGACATAAGGTCCTCCTCATTATGCGCACCTCACAAGTCCTCATTCCGACACTTCGCGAAGACCCTGGTGAGGCCGAAGTTGTCAGCCATCGACTCATGCTCAGAGCAGGGATGATTCGAAAAGTCGCCGCAGGGATTTACACTTATTTACCCTTGGGGCTTCGTGTCCTTAAAAAAATTGAAAATATTATTCGGGAAGAAATGAACCGTGCCGGGGCTCAAGAAATTCTCATGCCAATTCTCTCTCCCGCAGAACTTTGGCGCGAAACCGGCCGATGGGAATTTTATGGAAAAGAATTGCTCCGCTGTCAGGATCGCCATGAACGAGACTTTTGTTTTGGCCCCACGCACGAAGAAGTCATCACCGACCTCTTTAGGCGAGAGGTCAACTCATATCGACAGTTGCCAATGAACTGCTACCAAATCCAAACCAAATTCCGTGACGAAATTCGTCCACGGTTTGGCCTCATGCGCGGACGGGAATTCATCATGAAAGATGCTTACAGCTTTGACCGCGATGAGGAGAGCGCCCGCGTGAGCTATCAAAAAATGTATGAGGCTTACGAACGAATTTTCACTCGATGCGGGCTTAACTTTCGCCCAGTCGAAGCAGACAATGGAATGATTGGCGGTACCATGTCGCATGAATTTATGGTTCTCGCAGAAACTGGTGAAGAAACAATTTTGTATGAGGAAGAGGGCACCTACGCTGCCAATGTGGAACGCGCGGAAGTCCTCCCGCCGGCCAGCCCTTCAACGGAGAACCCGTTACCACTCGAAACCAAACACACTCCTGAGATGAAAACCGTTTTGGATGTCTGCCAGTTTTTACAAGTGACTCCTGCCAAATTAGTCAAAACTCTTCTTTATCAGACGAGGGAAGGGGAGATCGTCGCCGTGTTGGTGCGAGGTGATCACGAAGGCAATGATATTAAAATCTCTCGTTTGTTGAACACGGCAGCGGTGACACTTGCCGATGCTGAAACCGTGACCAAAGCCACTTCCGCCCCCGTAGGATTTGCTGGTCCGGTAGGACTGAAGGGTGTAAAGATTGTGGCGGATCATGCCATTCGGGCAATGAAAAATTTTATCGTCGGTGGAAATGCACAAGATACTCACCTCCTGAATGCCAATTGGGATCGTGATTTTACCGTGGATACTTTCGCCGATCTACGACAGGCCCAAGCTGGCGACCCTTCCCCTCGAAGTCAGGCTCCTTTAGTGGCTGCAAAAGGCATTGAGGTTGGACATGTGTTCCTCCTCGGCACCAAATATAGCCAAGCCATGGACGCGACATTTCTGGACGACCAAGGAAAAGACACTCTAGCCATTATGGGATGCTATGGCATTGGCGTCAGTCGAACCGCAGCGGCCTCTATTGAACAAGGCCACGACGCCAAAGGGATGATCTGGCCCGTTCAAATTGCTCCGTTTCACGTACATTTACTTCCTGTTACTAATTCAGAAATGGTGCAGGAAACTACCAAATCTCTGTATCACTCCTTTACCGATGCCGGAATTGAGGTGTTATGGGATGATCGGGACGAACGGGCAGGAGTTAAATTTAATGATGCCGACTTGATCGGGGCTCCCTATCACGTCACTATTGGTGATAAGGGGTTAAAAAATGGTACGATTGAGATCAAACATCGGCGAACAGGAGAAGTCGTAAAAATCGAACCGTCCAGGGTTCTGGCCTACATGAATGAACAACTTGCCCAGTTTCAACTCCCGAGGGTGTAGCTATACGTCTGCGATCCAAGTCCCTTTGTTCTTTGATCGGGGTTGGGTCAAAAAAAATGACGCCAGTAATTCCTTTAGAATCTCGGACTTACGTTGACAAAAGAAATAATGGGATGCTAGCTTACGAAATTTAAAGGGAAAGTGTGTAAACCTATGGGCGACGTTGAATGATTACGCAAATGAATGTGCGGGGTCTATTATTTGACCCTTATAATAATGCCTACATCGTGATACTTCGTGATGAACAAAATTCTGATATGCTACCAATTTGGGTCGGAAAGTCAGAAGCCAGCGCCATTAGCTTTGCCCTAGAAAGCATCGCTCCCCCAAGACCAATGACTCATGACCTCATGAAAGCGATTCTCGACAACATCGACGCCAAGGTATTAAGCGCCGTCGTCACCGACTTAAAAGACAATACCTATTTTGCCAAAATCCATCTTTGGTACGGCGACTCTGAGTATTCCATCGATTCCCGTCCAAGTGATGCCATCGCCCTTGCCCTTCGTGCGGAAGCGCCAATTTTCACCACGGAAGAGGTCCTCCGGAAACAAAATTCCGAAGAACTTGAACGGTGGCTTGAAAATCTCAAACCCGAAGATTTTGGAAAATCCGAAACATAATGAGCGTTGAACAAAATACTGATCTTGTCCCGCTGAAGGTTCATGGGGTCTTGGTTGATCCCAACACTGATACTCAAATCGTGGTATTGCGCGATGAGACGAATGCCGATGTATTGCCGATTTGGGTGGGAACAGCAGAAGGAACGTCAATTCGATTGGCCCTGGAAGGGATTGTTCCGCCACGTCCCATGAGTCACGATCTTATCACCAGCCTGACAGATCATCTCGGAATGACCATAAGCCATATTGTGGTCACCGATGTGAAAAATAACACCTATTTTGCCACTGTACATTTGCTATCCAATGGGTTAGAAAGAACGGTAGACGCGAGGCCGAGTGATGCCATCGCTATTGCATTACGGGCCAAAAGTCCGATTTACGTCACCCAGGATGTATTAAAACGCCGGGGTGGAGACAATCTAGATGCCTGGCTTGCCAAACTAGACCCTCAACAATTTGGGCAGACTGAAGTTTAGATGATTTTTTCAAGCACTCGAATGGAGAAGCACTAATGCGTACCTTTCAAGCGAAGCCTCTCGAAGTCACTCGGCGGTGGCATATTCTGGATGCCAAAGGCGCCACCCTTGGACGATTGGCTACCCAGGCAGCCACGCTGCTCCGAGGCAAACACAAACCCACTTTCACTCCCAATGTTGATACGGGTGATCATGTGATAGTCGTCAATGCCAAGGAAGTCCGGTTAACTGGGAAAAAAATGAAAACCAAGACCTACTATAATCATTCAGGCTACCCGGGAGGACTAAAGTCCATTTCGGCTGAACGCCTCATGGTTAAAAAACCTACTGAAGTCGTTAATAAAGCCATTCGGGGGATGCTTCCTAAAACACCCTTAGGCAAGCAGATGGCCAGAAAACTCCGTATCTACGCTGGATCCGACCATCCCCATTCGGCACAAAACCCTGAGCCGTGGTCTTGATTCAGAACCCGCAAAACCTGCAAACCGAGATTCATCAACTTTAGAAAGGCAGATGCATGGCAAGTCAGCGTCAATATGCAACGGGAAAACGAAAGTATGCAATTGCTCGAGCTTGGCTAGAACCAGGTCAGGGCGGAATTACGGTCAATGGTCGAAGTCTGGAACATTACTTCACGCTTGGCCCCCATCGTGTTCGGGTTGAATCACCCCTAGAAAAAACCCATACGCTTGGGCAGTTTCAAATCCGTGCCTCGGTTCGTGGCGGTGGCGTTTCTGGACAAGCTGGAGCGTTGCGTCATGCTATTGCAAAAGCCCTCATTCAGGCCAACCCCGAATTTCGGACTCCCCTAAAGAAAGAGGGTATGCTGACTCGCGATCCTAGAGTCAAGGAGAGAAAGAAATACGGGCAAAAAGGCGCACGAGCCCTATTCCAATATTCCAAACGCTAAGTTTGCTCAGGCTGTACACTTTTCACAAAAAGGGAAGGCCATATGGTCTTCCCTTTTTTCATTCACCAGTTTCCCAGGGATAACGTTCCACGCTTATGGCAAAATCACGAATTAACATCGCCGTTCTCGGAGGTAGTGGGTATACCGGGGGGGAACTTCTTCGACTACTGGCGCAACATCCATACGTTAAGGTCAAAATTGTCACGGGAGACAAAGCCGTAGGGCTCCCCGTTTCTTCCCACTTTCCCAACCTTGAAACCTTTTGTTCACTCGTGTTTCAGCCTATGGATCTGCCAAAGGTTACACAATCCGCCGATCTCGTGTTCATGGCCTTACCTCACACGAAATCGATTGAACCCGTCGCGCATTGTATCAAGGCCAAAAAGCGAGTCATTGATTTAAGCGCAGATTATCGATTATGCGAGCAGAAAACGTATGAAAAATGGTACGGGGTCTCTCATTCTTCGCCCCATCTCTTGCGACAATCCGTCTATGGTATGCCAGAACTCCATCGCACCAAAATATCACGCACCAAGCTTGTGGCCGTTCCCGGATGCTACCCCACAGCAGCCATTCTTCAATTGGCACCTCTTCTGTCAAAACGAATCCTTAAACCGGATTCCATTGTCATCGATGCCAAATCAGGGATCTCGGGAGCTGGCCGGAGTCCAGCCCTACCTTATCATTTTCCGGAAGCCCACGATTCCATGACCGCTTATAAAATTGGGCAACATCGCCACACCCCGGAAATCGAACAAGAGCTCAATAATGTCTATGGAAAAACATCTGTTCGAGCCAAAGGGCGAGCCAAACCATTAACCGTTATGTTCACTCCCCACCTCACGCCTATGAATCGAGGAATCCTCAGCACCGCCTATGGAAAAATGACCAAACCCATCACCACCAAAGCACTCCAGGATTTGTATCGCCGATTCTATCGAAATGAACGATTTATTCGAATTCGAGAGGAATCCACCCAAGTCAGTCCAAACCAGGTGCGTGGATCAAACTTTTGCGACATCGCGATTTTGGCAGACTCCCGCACCGGCAATATTATTACCGTAGCGGCAATAGACAATCTCGTAAAAGGCGCTGCAGGCCAAGCGATTCAATCGATGAATCTTATGATGGGATATCCTGAAGACACCGGGTTGACTTCACCAGGGATTTTCCCGTAGCACATTCTCCCATTCCCCGAACATCAGACAATCAGGGCTTGTAAAAAAATGCAAAAAACCTTATCGATCAAAAACATTAAAGGCGGGGTCACCGCACCAAAGGGCTTTACCGCGGTAGGTATCCATGCAGGGATAAAACCACGTTCCGCCTTAGACCTTGCATTAGTTCTATCGGAACGAGCAGGCCCAATCGCAGGGGTGTTTACGAAAAATCAAATCTTGGCCGCTTCGGTTGTCGTCAACAAACAGCTTCTTAAAAAGCGTATGGGGCAGGCCATCGTCGTCAATAGCGGCAATGCAAACGCTTGTACAGGCACACAAGGAATGACCAATGCCAAAGAAGTTCAAACCTTAACGGCACGACATCTTGGGATCCCGAAATCAACAGTTTTTATTGGTTCAACCGGTGTGATTGGACGAGCACTTCCCATGCCAATATTACGCAACGCGATTCCCCATCTGGTAAAACAAGTCCGACGCTCCGGACATACGAAGGCGGCCAAAGCCATTATGACCACCGACACAAAATCCAAAGAATTTGCCTGCCAAGCAAAAATTGGCAAGCATGTAATTACCGTCGGCGGAATGGCGAAAGGGTCGGGGATGATTCATCCCAATATGGCCACCATGTTAGCCTACCTCACAACCGATGCCGCGATCACGCCGCAGGCCCTCCAGCGTGGACTCACCGAAGCCGTAGATCTTTCGTTTAATGCCATTTCTGTGGATGGCGATAGCAGCACCAATGATACCGTGCTTTGTCTCGCTAATGGCCTTGCCAACAACCCCGTGATTACCCATGGAACCTCCGAGTGGCACGCTTTCGCCAGCCTAATCCAGCGTGCCTGCGAATCCTTAGCCCTTCAAATTTGCCGGGATGGCGAAGGAGCCACGAAACTGGTCACCATTATTGTGGAAGGCACGCAATCCAACCCCCAAGCTAAACAAATTGCTCAGACCATTGCGACTTCCATGCTCGTCAAAACCGCATTGTTTGGCGAAGACCCGAATTGGGGCCGTATCATTGCGGCCATTGGTCGGGCCGGCGTCCCTCTGGACCCTAACAATATTACTCTAATGTTTGATGAAATCATTGTTGTTCAGGGAGGACAACGGGTCAGCGACCAAGCCGATGCACGTGCCCAAAAGGTCATGCGTAAAAAAGAATTGACACTTTGGGTCTCGATTGGAAAGGGAGCGGGCCGTCATCGCCTGTGGACCACCGACCTTTCCTACGAATATGTCAAAATTAACGCCTCTTACACTACTTAAGTATTTTTTCTCACCAAAGACTTTTCCCCTCAAAATTTCACCTGAGACCTGAGGATAAACGGGCCAGACCGATACGCCTACCTCGTACCCTATTTCTGCCACGCCTCGACCTGGAAAAATCTTAAAAAGTATGACTTGGATCACATCAATTTTGACAGTCTACGAATAGAATCGTGCACTTTCGCTGAAGTGCAATCCTTGGAAACATTATGTTGCGAGTGTGGAACCAGATTGCAAAACTCTCGATTTTTGTTCGTCTCACCCTGGGATACCTGACCATCATGACTTTGGTAATTGGAGTCAACTGGTTCATATTAAGCCAACTGCGCACATTATCGGAATTAGGCACGGAATTAGTCTCCTACCACTATCCAACGGTAGAGACAGCCAAACGCCTGATTACGAGTTTGCTCGTTCAACTGAAAAGCGACAAGCAATACCTCGTATTGCGAGATACGAGTCTTTTAAAAGAATTTCTACAGGAAGCCGGCCAATTTAAAAAAACCTTAATTTCCCTGGTCGAACAGGATCCTTCCAAAGAAGGCCAAGCCCTGCTTCAACAAATCCAACTGGCCCATGACCAATTCCAGACCTTATTTCTGAGCGAGGGAGTAGAGCGCGGGGGCCGATTCACTAAAAACTTGGCCCAATATGAAAGAAACCGAGACGCCCTCATCGATTCTATGACGGCTTCCACCCAATCCTACATCGCGCTACATGAACAGCAGATCAGCACAGTACTCAGCGACTCTCATAAACGAGCCAAGCAGGCAGAAAACATTACGCGTCAATTAATGGTCACCGGCGTGCTGTTTGGAATGGGCTTAGCGGGAATTGCCACCTTCAGTATTTTACGACCCTTACGACGAGTCCAAAGACAAATTCGCGAAATTGGACGAGGTGATTTTTCGGCCTCCGTTCAGGGAGAAGTCCCTCAAGAACTGAGAGAGTTAGTCGGTACAGTGAATTGGATGGGAACCCAATTGCAGGAACTTGATCAGATGAAAACGGAATTTCTGGCGAATATTTCTCATGAACTGCGTACTCCGCTCACGTCAATCAGAGAAGGAACTCAGCTTCTCTTGGACCAGGTCCCCGGCCCTTTGACTCCAGAACAGCATCAAACGCTCTCCATCCTGCTCGATAGCACTCAACGCCTAAACCAACTGATCGCCACGTTGCTGGATCTTTCTAAAATGGAAGCCAATATGATGGCATATTCATTTACCCCAACATTGTTGACCCAACTCGTTCAGCAAACCGTAGACAAAGTACAATTTCTCGCCGAGCGAAAACAAATTTCCCTCAGTATTGATAACCAGCTCCCTCCCAATCATAGCTTGTCACTCGACAGCATTCGGATTGAACAGGCGTTGGAAAACTTACTGTCTAATGCCTTGAAATTTAGCCCAAACGGATCACCTATACTGGTTACACTTCGGCATGAGTCTGCCTCACATCTCACCGCTATTAGCGTTCAAGACAAGGGACCCGGGATTCCTCCGGAAGATCTCCCTCATATTTTTGAACGGTTTTACCAAGGAAGAACCCCTGATGGAGGAGCCAGATTTGGAAGTGGAATTGGCCTCGCTTTGGCGAAAAAAGTCGTCGAAGCCCATCAGGGAGAAATTTGGATTGATAGTGCCCTAGGAAAAGGCACCATCGTGCAAATCACGCTTCCAGCTGAAACAGTGGAGGAAAAGGTTCATGCCTCATAAACTTTCCCCCATCCCTTTTACGATTCAAGAGGTCTTCCTGACCATTATAATCTTGATAGGAGGAACCGGGTGTCAAGAATTTCCACCCTATACGCTCAACACAGATTCTTTTGGCAACCAGGCATCTCTGTCTTCAGCCACCATGCTGACTCCAAACCCCCAAGATACTACATTCCTCCATGGGCTTGAGTCACGCGCGGATAAACAATTGTCCCAATGTCGAAAACCCGAAGATTGCAACCAAGCCCATTTTTTGAAAGCATTAACCACCCTGCATACGAATCAAGAAGCCGCCAGTTACCACTTTCAAAAAGTGGTGGAATCCTCGCCACAACATCGCCTCAGTCAGGCAAGTCGAGTTTGGCTTTGGCTATTAGATGAGATTCGTGCCGCTAAATCTCAGCCAACATCCGCACAAGAGATCAACCGAGAACTCATCCAAGCCTTACTCCAACGAGACCTTGGCCTCCTCGAAAGTCCCTCTCCAGACACATTGATGCCTCCAGACCTGAAAAGTCTCCTCATGGCGAATGATGCCAAAATACAATCCCTAAGTGAGCAAGTTCACGCACTCTCTCAAGAAGTGGCGACCCTTAAATCTGAATCTGCCTCGATACAATCGCTTCAAAAACAATTACAGCAACGCAATAAAAAAGTGACCGAGCTCACCAGCCAACTTGATGCTCTCCGACGGATCGATCAAGAACTCAAAGAAAAAGCACCTCCCACGACTCCATCTGAAACAATTTTGCCTCCAAAGGAGGAACCTCGTGACCACCCCTAAATCCACCTTGGAACGCATTCTTGTCGTAGATGATGATGAAGGTCTCTTGACATTGCTTCGCATGCGCTTGACCTCGTTTGGCTTCGATGTCACCACTTGTTCAAACGGCAAAGCCGCCATTACCCATTTTCAGGATGCACCCTTTGACTTTGCGATTCTAGATGTTCGAATGCCGGACATGAGTGGGCTCACCGTTATGGAAGAATTGCTGCAGCTCCACCCCGCCCTTCCTGTTTTGATCCTCACCGCCCACGGCTGCATTCCTGATGCTGTGGAAGCTATGAAAAAGGGAGCCTATTCATATCTGACCAAACCGTTCGATGATAAGGAACTCCATGCCTGTATTGATAAAGCTTTATCACAAAAGCGCATGACGCAAGAAATTCATCGATTAAAAATGCTGGTAAATGAACTGTATGGCATGGAAAATGTCGTAGCTCGGAGCCCACAAATGCAGGCCATTCTTCAACAAGTCAGCCGGGTTGCCGATACCAATGCCTCAGTCTGCATTGTCGGAGAAACCGGGACCGGCAAAGAAGTCATTGCTCGTGTCCTACACTGCAATAGTTCTCGCGCTTCCGGCCCCTTCGTGGGTGTCAATTGCGCTGCCATCCCGGACTCTTTATTTGAAAGTGAATTGTTTGGGCATACGAAAGGATCTTTTACCGGAGCGTATCAATCCAAGACCGGACTCTTCGAAACTGGACATCGTGGCACCTTATTCCTGGATGAGATTGGGGAAATGCCTCTCGCGCTTCAGGGAAAACTTCTTCGAGCCATTCAGGAACGGGAAGTATTACCCATTGGCGCCCGTCACCCCACGAAAATTGACGTCCGGTTAATTACAGCTACCAATCAAGATTTGAATGTGGCGGTTCAGGAAGGCCGGTTTCGAGAGGACTTATTTTACCGCATCCAGGTGGTCCCTATTGCCTTGCCTCCACTCCGCGAACGAAGGCAAGATATTCCTTCCTTAGCTCAACACTTTCTGAAAAAAAGTGCAGCCCGCGCAAATAAAGCCATTAGAGGATTCGTCCCCGATGCCTTGCAAAAATTAACGGTCTACTCCTGGCCGGGTAATATTCGAGAGCTAGAAAATGTTGTTGAACACGCGGTCATTATGGCCTCACAGGATATGATTACCCCAGACCTGCTACCCATTGTCCGCCATTCTGGTAAAGGGACGCTTGTGCCACTTACAGAAGCAAAGGAATCATTTGAACGAGACTACCTGAAATCATTACTGGAGATTACCGAGGGAAATATCTCACGCGCCTCTCAAATTGCTGGAAGATACCGTTCAGACTTTTACAAACTTTTAAAAAAGTATCACTTGTATCCTGCCAACCAATCTGATTCATCCTCATAATAACGTGAAATAAACAATTTCCTCCCTTGGCCCGTCGATCATTTTCCTGCCCCTAGTAGTACCACAAATAATTTAGCTATATCTCACCACTCCCTTTCTGGGCTTCTGTTGGGTCTCCCACAACTCAGCTTCGTCATTAACCTCTGAGAACCAAGTTCACACTTTACGAACAAGACCAAAAAAAGATAAATCTCTAAAATTAAAAAAAATCCTTACCCCTCTTCCGCAATGGCCGTTTGATACTGTAAAGAATTTCGTCACCCCATCCGACTAATTCCCTATAAAGTAGAAATATTCCGAATAAGACGCACTGCCATTGGGCCCTTGCCCCTAAAGAATTTTTTACCCCACAAAGGCTGTCAAAACATATGAACGTAGGAATTCATCACCAAAAAGGCGGGAAATTAGGGATATTATTAGGAACGGTCCTTTCCACAATTCTCCTCGGTTTGGTCACCGCTTTATATTATGAGATCTTTGTTGGCTTATGGTACGACTGGGACCATGACCCTAACTATTCACATGGGTTTATTGTTCCATTTATGTCCGTATATTTTGTTTATGAACGATGGGGACAACTGCAAAAACTTCCACATCAGCCTCATCTGCTAGGAATTCCCGTCCTGATATTGGGAGTCGCCATGTTAGTGATTGGATCTGTTGGGGCAGAATTATTTGCCCAGCGAGTCTCCTTCATTGTGGTTATTTCAGGGCTGGTCCTACTGATATTCGGAAAACGTATACTCCTGACCCTAAGCCTTCCCCTGGTGTTTCTCCTATTTATGATTCCGCTTCCTGCCATTGTCGTGAATACTATTGCTTTCCCCCTGCAAATTTTTGCCGCTCAAACAGCATCTTTTTGCTTGTTTAACCTGGGAATTCCGGTTCTCCGGGAAGGCAACCTCATTTCTTTAGCTGGGTCGACTCTAGAAGTCGCCGAGGCCTGCAGTGGTCTTCGATCTTTGGTTGCCTTACTCGCATTGGGAACGGTGTATGCCTATTTTTCACAACGACAAATGTGGAAACGTTGGACGCTGGTCTTGCTGTCAATCCCGATCGCAATTTTAGCCAATGCGTTTCGTGTCACGGGAACAGGGATTTTAGCCAATTATTGGGGAACGGAAGCTGCTGAAGGGTTTTATCATACGTTTGAAGGCTGGATCGTGTTTGTGGTGGCCTTCATTCTATTGTTGGCATGCGGTACGCTCATTGGGAAAATCGGCAAACACTCACGAAGACAGTCGACAATGTCGGTCTAACCAACAATTCCATAGAAGAAAGTGGTCTGGCCGAAGGACACTGAGAAAATAAGAACCACATGCTTTTTCAAACGGAGTAATTATGAAACCCTGGCCATTCGTCGTAGCCTCCTTAATATTGGTCGGAACTATTGGTCTCATCCAATCGCTTTCCCGAGGTGAGACCCCACTGACCAAGAAATCATTTTCCGAATTTCCCATGATCCTTGCTGATCGTTGGGAAGGGAAAGAACTCCCACTTGATCAAGAGATTCTGGATATCCTGAAGGTGAGCGAATATTTGATGAGAATTTATACCCCCAAACCATCCTTGGACTCGACTGATATCGCTCCGGTCCCAGTTTCACTTTACATCGGTTACTACGAGAGCCAACGCACAGGCGCCACCTATCATTCTCCGAAAAACTGCTTACCGGGCGCCGGCTGGAGTTTTGCGGAAACGAAAATGACTTGGGTTCCTATTGGCAATAGCGGACAATCAATACTTATCAACGAAGTCCTAATTCAAAAGGGTGTTGACAAACAACTGGTCCTATACTGGTACCATGATCGCGGGCGAGTTATCGCCAGCGAATACTGGGCAAAAGCCTATATGATTTGGGATTCCATGACCCAAAATCGCACGGATGGTTCATTGGTCAGAATCATTGTCCCGGTCTCCGGCACCACGAAAGAGGCATTCAAACTGGGGACGACCTTTCTCAATGATATGTGGCCATCTCTGTTATCTTATATGCCTTCTTCCTCCATGACGTGAGGTCTCAGTCATGGACCTTATCTGGCTCGTCCCACTATTTCTCAGTTCTCTCGCTTGCTTGTTTCTTATAGGGGGCATCCTTCTCAAACGGTCACGGGGGCCCGTGGAACAGGCTTTAGTAGCAGTCATTGCGACTACGGGGTGGATTCAAGCTAACACCGCTTTAGGTCTTCTAAACGGCGAGGGACGAATCCTATGGCAACAATTGGTTATGGCAGGAGAAATTGTGTTTCCCATCGCACTCTATAAAGTCGGCGCATCGTTTATTAGTGAACATTACGCAGAAAACATCTCCGAAACCACTTGGAGGTTTCGGGCCCTCTGCCTCTTGGGAATACTATGTACAGGGCTCCTCATTGCGCCAGCCTTCCTTTCTTCCATTGGACCTTTCGAACTTCACTCTATACAGGGCAAGGTCATTAGCTTGTATTTTTTAGTCGCATTGGTGGTGGGATTAGCCCAATTGGAACAAGTCCTTCGAGCCTCACGCGACCCCCTTCGCTATCAAATCAAATTCGTGATTATAGGTTTAGGAAGTTTGGCAGGATTTGCCATCATTCAATCAAGCCAATGGGACCTTTTTCTCCAGGAGAACCAGGGATTTGTTTTTGCAGATGGCCTTATTACCTTTTTCTCTCTTATTCTAATTGGCTTTGGTCTGGGTCGATGGCATTTTCACGATATGAGTCATGCCGTCTCCATATCTCCACAGGCCTTATACACCTCAATGACCCTCCTCATTGTGGGGGGATATTTCATTATCGTAGGAGGACTCGGAGAACTGATTAGACGATCGAATTGGGCCATGGCGGAATCGGTTGGAGTATTGGTGGTTTTTACCGCCTGTATCGCTCTCATCGTGGTGCTCTCATCGCGCCAAGTCAAAGCAGAACTTCGACTTCTCCTCGCCAGACATTTTCTAGGCTCAAAATATGATTATCGCCTTAAATGGATCGAGGTCACGGAATCATTCCGAGCATGTGATTCGGTCGACAGCATTTTAGATATTTGCCTGGATCTGCTAATTCGAACATTTGGGGCCCAACACGTCACAACTTGGTTGCTTTATGAAGCGGATGGACGGTTTCATCAGGTTCGATCTGCGAACATCGAGCCGCCGCCGCCGCCATTACCGATCCATCACCAGATGCACCAACTGATTCAGTCCCAGGAAGAAATTATCGATCTCTCTCGTCTTGAGATAGCACATTCTCCGGAATGGAAATCCTTTTTGCAATCGACCGACGCACACCTATGTATTCCTTTACGTTCCTCAGAGACGCTACACGGCTTCATTACCCTCAGCCGCCAATTTGGCGACCGTCACTATCGCCAAGACGATTTTGACTTAATGACATCTATCACTCATTACGTCTCCGTGCAATTAACGCAAGCGCGACTTTCCGAAGAGCGAACAGCCACCGCGAAATGGGAAGCTGTAAGCCGTTTTTCCGCCTTTTACCTTCACGACTTAAAAACTCTGATTGCTGGGCTCTCCATGGTAGCCCAAAACGCCAAGACACATGGCAACGATCCTGCCTTTCAAGAATCGGCTATGCGCACCGTCACGAATACGGTGACAAAACTTACCGGCCTCATCAATAAACTATCCGTCCAATCAAAATCCGTCACTGTTGAGCAGGCCGAATCCTTTCATACCGTCAACATCAATGACATTATTCTTGAAGCCATTCGTTCATTGTCTTCCAGCATGGAAGAACCCGCATTATCCATGACACCAACTTTACCACCGGTTTCTATCGTGCCTGACCAATTCAAACAATTATTTATGAATCTCATGATGAATGCGAAACAATCCGCAGGAGAAGCTGGAAAAGTTAGGGTATCGACTGTACCTAAGCCTGGAGCCGTTGCCATTACCATTGCCGACTCCGGACCAGGGATTCCCGAATCGCAATTACGAACCCTCTTCCAGCCATTCAAAACAACCAAGAAGGATGGATTCGGAATTGGGTTGTATCAATGTAAATCCATTGTCGAACAATCAAAGGGCTCCATACGAATTGAGAGTCAAGAAGGACAGGGAACGCACGTCCATATCGTCTTGCCAGCAGCATGAGCGCACTATCCCTATCACGGACGAAGGAGAGATACTATGAAACCATCAGCGACCAAGACGAAGACTGAAGTGGAAGAACAGGAATTAGAATCTTCCAAGAAAAAGAGGCCTCATCCCACACTCCTGCTTATCGAGGATGACGAAGACCTTCGACAACAAATGAAATGGGCCCTTAGCTCCAACTACGAACTCCGAGAAGCAGTTGATAGGGCCTCCGCGGTGGAGATCGTGCAAAACGAGCCGGTCCATTTTGCTATTTTAGATCTGGGGTTGCCGCCACATGCCAACGACGCAATTGAAGGCTTAGCTGCCCTCGAAGATATGTTGTCAGTCAACCGTGATTTAAAAATTATCATGGCCACTGGCAACACCGATCGACGACATGCGCTTAAAGCCATTGAACTTGGGGCCTACGATTTTTTGGAAAAACCAGTAGATCTGGAGGTGCTCAAAGTCGTCCTCCAACGAGCCGACTACATTCTTCGTCTTGAACGAGAAAACCGCTCTTTAAGGAAACAAGAAGATCAAACTGATTTTGAAGCCATTATCGGCACCAGCACACCGATGCAAAAAGTATTCGAAGTCGTCAGACGAGTTGCCAAATCCGACATTTCGGTACTTGTGATCGGAGAAAGCGGCACCGGGAAGGAACTCATTGCCCGGGCGCTCCATCATCAGAGTGACCGCGCCAGGGGTCCGTTCATCGCGATCAACTGCGGCGCCATCCCAGAGAATTTGCTGGAAAGCGAATTATTCGGTCACGAAAAAGGCGCCTTTACCGGTGCCCATGCCCGCCGCAAAGGCCGCATCGAATCCGCAGACAAAGGCACATTGTTTTTAGACGAAATTGGGGAACTGCCAACAGCCTTGCAAGTAAAACTCCTCCGGGTGCTACAAGAACGATGCATCGAGCGAGTGGGAGGTCGGGAATCTATCGAAATCGATTCAAGAATTGTCGCAGCCACCAATATTGACCTCGAAAAAGCCATGGCTCAAGGGCAATTTCGCGAAGACCTTTACTATCGGTTGAATACCGTAACGATTCCGATCCCTCCCTTAAAAGATCGAGGGGGGGATATTATCCTACTCGCGGAACGATTTCTCCAACGCATTGCCGATGGCGCAGGGAAAAAATTTGCAGGGTTTACCAAGGAAGCCAAGATCAGTATCGAACGATATCACTGGCCCGGAAATGTCCGAGAATTGGAAAATCGCATTAAACGGGCCGTAGCCATGGCCGATGGGAACCGGATTACTCCTGAAGACGTTCAGTTGGATTCACCAACGGTTGGATATTCAGGGTATACCCTCAAAAATGCTCGAGAAGCGGTTGAACGTGAACTCATTCAACGCACCCTGGAGAAAACCGGTGGCAATATCACACGTGCGGCTTCTGAGCTTGGTGTCAGTCGGCCAACACTACATGAATTAATTACTCGATATTCACTTCGATAGTTCAATTCACACTCTACGGCCAAAAAGGAAAGGCAACAAATAGTAATCTGCACTTATTCGAAAAGAATGAGATTACGAAACGGGACGATCATTCGTAAATCCTAATTTTTCGTTCATCCCAGTTATTATTAGATACTAGTTGAGGGTACCTTGTTATAAACAATAAGTGGATTTGAAATATTAGAAAAAACAACAATGCCTCACTAACAATCCATCGGTTTTGTCACTATCGGCCTTTTGTTATCATCAAAACTCATTCTCCTTCTTTCCCTCTTCCAGAATTTCTAACAATTTCTTCAGCTGACCAAATCTATTGATTTATTAGCGAAATTCCTTCTTCATTTTCCTTGAACTTGGCACAAAAGAAACAGCCTAAAAAAATAGTGCTTAAACAACCTACAAGTTCTTTCATTAAAGTCTTTACCTTTCCCTCCGATAAAGGATGGAGCAACAGTTAGAATGATTTAATCGAGAGACAATAAACCTATTCATGCCTATGAACGATTGTTGAAACACATAGTTTTTCGGCCCCTTCTCGATAACGGCAAACCCATTGTGAAATGGGGACGCAAAGCCACGGGTCAGTGAATAAACACTGATAGCCGGGTTACCGAAGGAAGGGAAGAGCATACGCTCTCCGAGAGGATGGGGCCATCCGACTTATAAGGAGGAGTCCCATGTCGCACCGGAGCGTCGTTTGTACGTTTTACGCCTTTATCATTTTTACTCTTCTCACCCTATTCCCCTTCCAAGTTTTTGGTGCGAATGATGGAGAAGTTAGCCTCACATGGAATTTAAATGGTGAGTCGGATATTTTTTCCTACAACCTCTACTTTGGAACTCAGTCGGGAAATTATAATGCCCCAGGCTCTCCCATCTCCATAACGCACCCGCAAAATTCTACCACTGTAACCAGACTTCAAACTGGACAAGAATACTTTTTCGCCCTAACGGCTATTGATCAAGCTGGACTTCAGAGTCCACCCAGTGATGAAATTAGTACCGTCGTACCCGGTAGCATTGCCGACACCACGCCCCCAAGCACCCCGGTCCTGCAATCGGCGGTAGCGAATTCTTCCACGCAAGCCACGCTGACCTGGGCGGCCGCTACTGATAATGTCGGGGTCACGGGCTATACCCTCTATCGCGACAATAATCCGATCACTACCACGTCGAACCTGACGTTTGTCGATACCACGCTCTCCCCCGACACCACCTATGACTACTTCGTGATGGCTCATGACGCGGCAAACAATTCGTCAGGCGCGTCTGCTCCCATGGCAGTAACTACCACCAGTGCTGGTGATAGCTCACCGGTCGTCGCGTGGAAAGCCCCTGATCAAAATCCGGGGGGCGCGTGGATAAACTCGGGCTGGGATAATCGTACCTTCCGCATCTTGCTCGATGGCGACTCCATCACCCGCTCGGGCTCCACGATCCAGCTTACCCTTCAAGGACGCTCCTCCGGCAGTTATACACTTCAACGCGTTTCGCTCGTACAACGAGATGGCAATACCCTCAATGGAGTGGATACGAGTTCCCGGCAGGTGACCTTTGGTGGGTCATGGAACTCCGGCGTCACGGTCCCCGCCGGCCAGACCGTCACCAGCGATCCTATTGCCTTTGATTTGGTCGCGGGCCAGGATGTGTTTCTCACCTTCTGGGCACCAGCGGGACAGCCTACAGCCTATTACACCATTTACACCACAGGCACGAACACCTCCGCATGGGTCATTCAGGGTGCGGACCAGAGCTCAGCGATTGATTGGGAAAGTTTCAACATCCCCTCTGGGCAGACAAGACCATATATCTATACGGCCGCAACCCTGGAAGTGCTCAGCTCTGGGGGAACTCCCGCGGATACCACGCCGCCGAGTGTGACATCGATTACGTCTGCGGTAGCGGACTCCGCCACGCAAGCCACCCTCACGTGGGCTCCAGCTACCGATAACGTGGGGGTCACCGGCTATACCCTCTATCGCAACAATAATCCCATCACCACCACGGCGAACTTGTCCTACGTGGATGCGCAACTTTCTCCCTCGACCACCTATGCCTATACCGTGGTGGCTCATGATGCTGAGGAGAATACCTCTGCCTCGTCGGCGGCGGCCTCCGTCACAACACCCGCACTGCCCGATACCACCCCACCGAGCACTCCGATCATGCAATCAGCGGTGGCTAACTCCTCAACGCAAGCCACACTTACGTGGTCGGCGGCCACGGATAACGTCGGCGTCACTGGCTATACCCTCTATCGCGACAACAACCCGGTCACCACCACGGCGAACTTATCCTACGTGGATTCTCAGCTTTCACCTTCGACCACCTATGCCTATACCGTGGTGGCTCACGATGCTGAAAACAACGATTCCGCTCCCTCGACTGCAGCCTCTGTAACTACTGCGGCTCCTGCCGACACCACGCCCCCAAGCACCCCGGTCCTGCAATCGGCGGTAGCGAATTCTTCCACGCAAGCCACGCTGACCTGGGCGGCCGCTACTGATAATGTCGGGGTCACGGGCTATACCCTCTATCGCGACAATAATCCGATCACTACCACGTCGAACCTGACGTTTGTCGATACCACGCTCTCCCCCGACACCACCTATGACTACTTCGTGATGGCTCATGACGCGGCAAACAATTCGTCAGGCGCGTCTGCTCCCATGGCAGTAACTACCACCAGTGCTGGTGATAGCTCACCGGTCGTCGCGTGGAAAGCCCCTGATCAAAATCCGGGGGGCGCGTGGATAAACTCGGGCTGGGATAATCGTACCTTCCGCATCTTGCTCGATGGCGACTCCATCACCCGCTCGGGCTCCACGATCCAGCTTACCCTTCAAGGACGCTCCTCCGGCAGTTATACACTTCAACGCGTTTCGCTCGTACAACGAGATGGCAATACCCTCAATGGAGTGGATACGAGTTCCCGGCAGGTGACCTTTGGTGGGTCATGGAACTCCGGCGTCACGGTCCCCGCCGGCCAGACCGTCACCAGCGATCCTATTGCCTTTGATTTGGTCGCGGGCCAGGATGTGTTTCTCACCTTCTGGGCACCAGCGGGACAGCCTACAGCCTATTACACCATTTACACCACAGGCACGAACACCTCCGCATGGGTCATTCAGGGTGCGGACCAGAGCTCAGCGATTGATTGGGAAAGTTTCAACATCCCCTCTGGGCAGACAAGACCATATATCTATACGGCCGCAACCCTGGAAGTGCTCAGCTCTGGGGGAACTCCCGCGGATACCACGCCGCCGAGTGTGACATCGATTACGTCTGCGGTAGCGGACTCCGCCACGCAAGCCACCCTCACGTGGGCTCCAGCTACCGATAACGTGGGGGTCACCGGCTATACCCTCTATCGCAACAATAATCCCATCACCACCACGGCGAACTTGTCCTACGTGGATGCGCAACTTTCTCCCTCGACCACCTATGCCTATACCGTGGTGGCTCATGATGCTGAGGAGAATACCTCTGCCTCGTCGGCGGCGGCCTCCGTCACAACACCCGCACTGCCCGATACCACCCCACCGAGCACTCCGATCATGCAATCAGCGGTGGCTAACTCCTCAACGCAAGCCACACTTACGTGGTCGGCGGCCACGGATAACGTCGGCGTCACTGGCTATACCCTCTATCGCGACAACAACCCGGTCACCACCACGGCGAACTTATCCTACGTGGATTCTCAGCTTTCACCTTCGACCACCTATGCCTATACCGTGGTGGCTCACGATGCTGAAAACAACGATTCCGCTCCCTCGACTGCAGCCTCTGTAACTACTGCGGCTCCTGCCGACACCACGCCCCCAAGCACCCCGGTCCTGCAATCGGCGGTAGCGAATTCTTCCACGCAAGCCACGCTGACCTGGGCGGCCGCTACTGATAATGTCGGGGTCACGGGCTATACCCTCTATCGCGACAATAATCCGATCACTACCACGTCGAACCTGACGTTTGTCGATACCACGCTCTCCCCCGACACCACCTATGACTACTTCGTGATGGCTCATGACGCGGCAAACAATTCGTCAGGCGCGTCTGCTCCCATGGCAGTAACTACCACCAGTGCTGGTGATAGCTCACCGGTCGTCGCGTGGAAAGCCCCTGATCAAAATCCGGGGGGCGCGTGGATAAACTCGGGCTGGGATAATCGTACCTTCCGCATCTTGCTCGATGGCGACTCCATCACCCGCTCGGGCTCCACGATCCAGCTTACCCTTCAAGGACGCTCCTCCGGCAGTTATACACTTCAACGCGTTTCGCTCGTACAACGAGATGGCAATACCCTCAATGGAGTGGATACGAGTTCCCGGCAGGTGACCTTTGGTGGGTCATGGAACTCCGGCGTCACGGTCCCCGCCGGCCAGACCGTCACCAGCGATCCTATTGCCTTTGATTTGGTCGCGGGCCAGGATGTGTTTCTCACCTTCTGGGCACCAGCGGGACAGCCTACAGCCTATTACACCATTTACACCACAGGCACGAACACCTCCGCATGGGTCATTCAGGGTGCGGACCAGAGCTCAGCGATTGATTGGGAAAGTTTCAACATCCCCTCTGGGCAGACAAGACCATATATCTATACGGCCGCAACCCTGGAAGTGCTCAGCTCTGGGGGAACTCCCGCGGATACCACGCCGCCGAGTGTGACATCGATTACGTCTGCGGTAGCGGACTCCGCCACGCAAGCCACCCTCACGTGGGCTCCAGCTACCGATAACGTGGGGGTCACCGGCTATACCCTCTATCGCAACAATAATCCCATCACCACCACGGCGAACTTGTCCTACGTGGATGCGCAACTTTCTCCCTCGACCACCTATGCCTATACCGTGGTGGCTCATGATGCTGAGGAGAATACCTCTGCCTCGTCGGCGGCGGCCTCCGTCACAACACCCGCACTGCCCGATACCACCCCACCGACGGTCAGCATCACCGCCCCAACTTCAGGGGCCACCGTGCAAGGCACGGTGACGGTGACGGCCACGGCCTCCGATAATGTTGGCGTCCTCGGCGTCCAGTTCCAACTAGATGGCCAGAACCTCGGGAATGAAGATACAACCAATACCTATAGTGCCGCGTGGGATACTTCGGCCACCTCGGCCGGCCCCCACACCCTCACAGCCATCGTCCGTGATGCCGCCGGCAATTCCACTACCTCGTCTCCTGTGATAATCACCATTGATAACGGAGGAAATTCCACAAACCCCGGTCCTTTGGCCATCACCAATCTCCAGGCACAAAGCGGAAAATCCTATCTTATTGGCCAGGCGCCAATCGCCAACAACCAAATTGTCTACATCGATCGTTGGTATACGTTCGACGTGATTCCCTCTGTCCTCACGGGTGCCACCTATATCCAAACCGCCAATGATGATAATGGTTCAACCACGGACACCTTCCTAAGCTTTGATGTCAATCAACCCGTCACCGTCTACGTCGCTCACGACGACCGAATGACCACCAAACCTGCCTGGCTGAACACCTACACAGAGACCGGACAATCTTTACAGTTGCCGTACACGACATTGCACATCTATAGGCGCACCTTCCCCGCTGGCACCGTCACGTTAGGCGGCAATAGAATCGGTCCAGGGGAATTCACCATGTACACCGTCGCCGTGAAACCCGAAACGGCACAGGTCCAAGACACCACGCCGCCCAGTGTGCCGTCAATTACTTCCGCCGTAGCCAACTCTGCCAACCAAGCCACCCTCTCCTGGGCGGCCGCCACGGATAACGTCGGCGTCACCGGGTATACGCTGTATCGCGACAACAATCCGATCACCACCACGTCAAATTTGTCCTATGTCGATAGCAACTTAGCTCCGGCCTCCACCTATGCCTATACGGTCAGTGCGCAGGATGCGCAGAATAATGTTTCGGCTAAAAGTCCAAGCCTTTCGGTCACAACACACCCAGATTCACCTTCAGAACCGCCAGGAGCCCCTATTATTCAAGCAGTCCAACCGAATTCTGATTCACAGATGACTATTACCTGGACGCCAGCTATAAATGAGGTTTTAGCGGGGGTTGAAGGTTCGGTTAACCTTGGATCGCAAGCCTATTGCCCGACTCTAGACCCACCGAACACAAGTCAACCTATTTTATCCATTGCCAGCGGTGATGTCAGTGACCTTCTCTCGAAAGTCTCATCAGCCCAACCTGGATCTACGATTCTACTTGCCGATGGAGTATATGCTCTACAGTCAAATCAATCCCTATCAATCAATACACCCGGCTTGACCATACGAAGCGCTTCAGGAAATCGTGAAGGGGTGAAAATTAGTGGGGGATACAACAACATTACAGTTAAGGTGGATGACATTACCATTGCGGATGTAACATTGGATCAACCCACCAACCACAATATTCAAGTTCAGGGAGAATTGGGAATCACGGGAACTAAGATTTACAATGTTCATATGCTGGATGCCGGCCAACAGTTTGTAAAAATAAGTGCGGGTGATGGCACTAACGGAAAGTTTGCAGACAACGGTCTTGTGGCCTGTTCATTGATCGAGTATTCGACCTTCTCCAAAGGGACAAGCATATCCCCTCCCAGTTACACGAACGGAGTCGATTTACTCGCAGGAAAAGGATGGGTAGTTCGAGACAATGAATTTCGTCGAATTCGAAGTGAAGCCGGCCCAGCCGGCCCAGCAATCCTCGTATGGAAGAACTCTATAGATACTATCATTCGGAGAAATTTAATTGTCGATAGTTGGAGGGGCATTGCTTTGGGATTAAGTGCTCCCAATTACCTATCCCGTGGTGGGGCCGGTGTCATCTACGATCACCAAAATGGGCTTGTGGAAAATAACGTGATACTAGCCCTGAATGAACCTGCGGATGCCGCCATTGAGAATAATTACGCCCTAAATTCTCAAGTTCGACATAACACAGTTTATTATAGTCCGGCTCTTTCTCATTCCGTGAGTTGGTCTATTGAATATCGTTTTGAGCCAACGACCGTGTCCCTGATTTCCAATTTAACCAACCTTCCTATTCTTGCTCGCAGTCCTCAACCTACCCAAGAAGGTATGTTGCAGGGAAATATCACCGATGCTCAAGCCAACTGGTTCATCGACATCGGAACTGAACAATATCATCTTGCTCAAAATTCTCAAGCAGCCGCAGCCGTGACCTTTACTCTATATCGCGATGGTATACCGGTGGGAAGCACCACCTCGTGGAGTTACCAAGATTCATACTTGTCACCCTCGACCCTCTATAACTATACAGTGACAGCCCTCAGCGCCGGAGGCGAAGAATCTTCTCCCTCTAGCCCGGTTTCTGGGACTACTCTCGCACCGCAGGATTCTACCTACCCGCAGGTGGCAATTACCTCACCAGGGGCAGGAGAAATAGTTTCGGGAATTGTCACGGTATCTGCCACCGCCTCAGACAACATTAGCGTCCTCGGCGTCCAATTCCAACTAGATGGCCAGAACCTCGGGAATGAAGATACAACCAATACCTATAGTGCCGCGTGGGATACTTCGGCCACCTCGGCCGGCCCCCACACCCTCACAGCCATCGTCCGTGATGCCGCCGGCAATTCCACTACCTCGTCTCCTGTGATAATCACCATTGATAACGGAGGAAATTCCACAAACCCCGGTCCTTTGGCCATCACCAATCTCCAGGCACAAAGCGGAAAATCCTATCTTATTGGCCAGGCGCCAATCGCCAACAACCAAATTGTCTACATCGATCGTTGGTATACGTTCGACGTGATTCCCTCTGTCCTCACGGGTGCCACCTATATCCAAACCGCCAATGATGATAATGGTTCAACCACGGACACCTTCCTAAGCTTTGATGTCAATCAACCCGTCACCGTCTACGTCGCTCACGACGACCGAATGACCACCAAACCTGCCTGGCTGAACACCTACACAGAGACCGGACAATCTTTACAGTTGCCGTACACGACATTGCACATCTATAGGCGCACCTTCCCCGCTGGCACCGTCACGTTAGGCGGCAATAGAATCGGTCCAGGGGAATTCACCATGTACACCGTCGCCGTAAAACCGGACGCGGCCCAGGTGCAAGACACCACGCCGCCGAGTGTCACCTCGATTAGCTCGCTGGTGGCCAATTCCGCCACCCAAGCCACCCTCTCCTGGGCCGCCGCCACTGATAATGTCGGTGTCGCAGGGTATAACATCTATCGCAATGGAATATTACTCTCTACCACACCGGCATTAAACTATGTCGATTCGGGGTTAAACCCCTCGACGACTTATGACTATTCAGTTCAAGCCCTGGATGCTGCGGGAAATATTGCCGCCTTGTCATCTCCTAGCTCGGTGACCACCCCCAACCAGGGTTCGACCGGTAATGGAGGAACCGCCACATTATCTTGGCAGAAAAACACTGAAAATGACTTGATGCTTTATATGGTGTATTACGGTACGGTTTCTCAGGTCTATGATCAATCCATTAATGTCGGCCTTACAACTACGCCCAATACCCCAAGTTATACAATTACGGGATTAGCAGCAGGAACTTATTACTTTACCGTGCGAGCTGTGGATACTGCTGGGAATGCCGGACCAGCGGCTGCAGAAGCTGTAAAGGTCATAATCAATTAAATTGGGAGAAGAGGCTAATCTCCAGCCCTTTTTCTCGACATACCAAGTCAGTATATGAATGGGAGTATTTGGGTAAGAGGATCTGGGCCACATGGCTAGCTTCGTAGTTGCTGTTTTGAAAGCGCTGGATTGTTGTAGCAATCCAGCGCCTTCAATTTCAGATCATATATTCTTCATTGGCGACACAACCGACCAAGTTTATGGCAAACCATTTTGACGGGACATTTTCAGCACACTGATAGCTGGTGCCTCCCTGAGCGCAGGATAGAAATTGGAATAGAATGACCACCACCCAACGAAGTTGGATTCAACGATAAATGACTAGCTCTTATGGATTTAGCAATAGACCCCTGTTTGGAATTCCAAAGCGGCATACAAGGAGAGTTAGTTGTTGCAAAATGAATTCCTAGAATTAATGAGCTCATCACATCTTGACCTTACTCCTTATCCTCCAAACTTTTCGATAATTTTAATGTTGACTAGGATGATTTTTTTCTCCTTCAAGTCTTCCCCCTAAATTTGACAAAAACCCATCCAACCAAAACAGGATACAAAGCTATTTTTAAGTCGCTGGTTGGACGACGAGGTCATTTCACACGATCAGACGGAAAAGCCTTGTGCTTTTACCAAAGGTTTGGGGTCGGCAAAACCAATGGCGAGCAATAGCAATCCAGAGACATAATGGTAGGGGTAAACAAAGGGATTAAAACCAATGAGGAGCAAGTACACCACACCGCAAAGCCGAAGGAAACGACCAGTGTCCATTGAACGATCCCGAATGATAAACCCAAAGAAAGCAAGCAATATCATTATTTGGATTGGTCTGGAAATTTCATAGAGTCCGAGATGATACAACAGCCCCGCAAAGGAAATTTGATTCAGGGGATTTCCCATCTCCTTAATATGGGCAAGGCCTTTTGACTCAAAACCAAGGTACGTTTCGGTCAGAAAGTCAGGAGAAAACGCCCAGAATGGTCCAATAATCCCTAAGAAAATAACTACAGCAATTGTGCCGAAGCGAAGACTTTCGGAGAATTTTATCCTTAAGAGAAGATACACCGCCACTGGTGCGGCAATAAAAAGGGCCATTTGGCGAGTCGCCAATAATAAACCAAGAAGAATTGCGGCACCTATGAGACGCCCCTTCAAGAACACAACGCCAAAAGCTGCGGTGGCAAGCCAAAACGGCCAAATGTGTCCATGGGCCACAAGGGGCACCACTACAGGAGAAAAAATAACGGGTAACAATGTGAGTCCAAGCACACGATGATCATACGTTCTGTGGAATCCTAAAAAGAGGAGGCCCACCAACCCACCAAGAGCCAACAAATTATACAATCGCATATCTAGGTCAAGCGCCACAGTGGGGAGATAACTAAGCCAAAGCCCTGGAAGATAATGAAACTCTAAGATAAACGTGCCAATGCTTTCACTTCTTTGCGCATAGGGGGTGGCCCCGTCCAAAAAGGATTCAATGCCCATGCGTACAAGGGGAAGCATATCAGCCTTTTCAATATTAATCGGCTCTACCACAACGATCGTTGTAAAATATAAGGCACCTACTAGGCCAAGAAATCTCCAAGCGCTATCCCAGGATTTCTTCAGGCCAACGGTACAGCCCCCACCAAGAACAAGTATAGCAAGTATTGTCCACGGCACCGGAGCTAGCCAATCCGAAAAAATATAGAAATCCATTAACAAAACAACAGCCATGACCCCAAAGACCCATTCGGACCGAAGAGAATCTTCATGATGGTCAATCTGCTCTTTTTCTTTCTGCCTTACATGGTCATATCGGAGGCATACGAACACTGATGCAATGAGAAGCAGCAGAAATAAGGATGAAATAATCCCAAAATATAAAAAGGACTCTTCAAACCGCCAAGACAACCGGTAGAAAAATCCAATGAACAAACCTAAAGCAGCAACCACAGAGGCCAGAATCTCTGTCTGAAATGAACGGACTCGTCTCCCGACACTAATTGCCTTTTCCAACATTGACTTTGAATGCGTCTTTTCTTCCAACGCGCTGTGCATCATAGGTAAGGCCTCTTTAGCACAAGTTTTTATCTACCTCAAAACCATATACTTTTCGCTAATTCTGAAAAGTCATCGCTCAAAGGCAACAATGCTTTTCCTTTCTATCGGTTGCCGATAATCCCAACTTCACTGACATTGTTCATCCCAGCAATGGTTTGATGCCACCAACTCCCTATCTACCTTTCAGGATTATCATTGGTAGAAGTGGGAGGCCCTTACCAACCAAGAAGTCTTCAGGTCGAGTTGTTTAAGGAAATTAATGTGGGAAATCTAAAAAAGGACGGTAAAAAAACCCACTGGGAGGTATGTCATGGAAAGCCACAAGAGAAACGGTGGTTCCCCAGATCGAAAAATGAAAGTGGTGAGTTTTGATTCACATCAAGGGCGCACCAAAACTCCGCAACCTACAAGCTGCATGTCAATAGGGATCAATTAGGATAGTGAAGAGGAAGGACTTTGGGTAGGGAGGGAGAATTAAAGAAAGGTAAAAGAGGCGGGACTCAGAACATTTCACCATTTTTAAAGTGGAAGTTCCCGCTCTCGCTAGAGAGGGAAATACAAGCATTCAGGATAAATACCTTTGTAGAGGAAGGATCGAACAAAATACCACAGAAAATATTAATTCACAGTTAAACCCTGAACAGCAACGGGTGGAGTAGTATCAGATAATCCTCCGCCATCATGAGTCAAAGTAAATACATGGACCATGAGGGGACTCCCCTCTCGATGTTCTGTCACAAAAACACGTTGTGTCGCAGGATCATAAGCACCCCCAATCTTTGATTTATATGTTGTGGGGGCAAAAGGAAGTAGCAGCCGCCAAATCTCGTAAGGAGTAACATCCCAAGGTTCCACTTCACCATTCTTTGCTTTAAGTAAGTCTAGTGCATCATAGGCCCAAATTTGCGTCACATAAGGATACGCATGATTCCCTTTATAATCCCCTATCGGATCATTGCATTCCGTAGGAGTTCCATAACAAAAAGGGCCAACCCCTTGCTGACCGAAAAATAATACCGTCCGGCTGTTGCGGGGAAATACCACTCCTTTAACTTCGGATGTTCCATTAAAAATTGTACTTTCTTCTCCCCACTCATCAAGAGGATGTGTAGCGGGATAATACACAAGCGGTGTAGCAGGGACAGGATCTTGTTGCCCGAGATCAGCAGGATTAAAAACAAATGCCGCAGGGCCATAAGAACTACGACTAATGATTGAAATGCAGCAATTCCCCGTGAGGGCAGGACCACCAAAAGCCATTTGCCATTCGAGGGGAATATGCCCCATATATCCTGAAACGGTTCCTGCCATTTCCACATCTAACTTATACATTCCTTGAGCGTCACCTTGCTCAGACATATTTAAAGAGGAGGAAAAATGAGAAAACACTTGACTCCTATCTGCATCATAGTAGTCATAGGCTGTGCCATAGAGCTTATTGTTTAATACTAGTAGTCCACCAACATTAATTTTTCCATCATCCACAGTATACATTTTCCCTTCAGATGGATCGACAAAAGGCTGTAGGACAGAAGCAATAGGAAGGTTACTTTCTTCCGTTGTGATCACAGGATTCGGAATGCTTACTTCTGCGACCATTTGATGGTGATCATGCCCAACAAGAAAAAGCGAATCATTTCCAGGGTTATATGTTGCCACAGTCATAGCATAGCCAAAATTTGATCCTCCAATCGGACCAGGTGGCATTCGGAAGGACCCTTCAAATTTAAGGTGTCCTTGGTTCAACAAAACAGCAGATTCCGGCACAGCAGCATATACTTTATTAATATTTAAATGCCCCCCCCATAGAGCCAAAGCAAGAAACCCCAGGATTCTCAAAGCCCTACCAAAGTTATATTTGGGTGTCATCATTATGGAACCTCCAAAATTTTCATCTTCCCTTTCCCAAAACACAATACGTCTGCTCCGCACAACTAAAATTCCATCTCACTGCCTAACCCATGACTCGAGAGTGATGTATCCAAACAAACCATTCTGACTTTTGACTACCTTTGCATTGGGTTTTGGTTCTGGCAATCAACAAACCGCGAACATAACATTGGGTGAGGTATACAGACTCAAAGGACGCCCTATTATCCTTAGTTTTTTGACTCTCAATTAACTTCTGTCAAAACTGAATAGACCTCAACGGCCTAAAGACCCTTCCTGAAATTCCTTCACACATTCAGCATTCGACTAGTTACATAATATCTTCGGCAAATTTTTGGGAAAAGCGAAGAGGGCAATGCCCCTCTCAAAACCAACCTGAATCAATAGAGCTTTACCCTCTCTGAACTCCGCCAAACTACAGAATTTTAAAGCAAGATCCTTGGGATGGCAGGCCTTTTTCTACTTCAGCGGTCATTATTTGGGGTCGGCTGGAACAAATTGCCCAAGTGTGAACCCTCTTCGTTTACAGTTAAAGACCTCTTTAGTATCCTACGATAGCCCAATTTTAGTCCTTTTTTAGTCCTTTTCAGTCGGCGAACACATAAAGGGTTTCACGAGGAGGATATGATTCTTCAGGTAGGCCTAAAAGGTATTGAAGATTGTTGGGTACTTTAGCCAGAATTGGGGGTTACCCTCTCAATCCTGCAAGACTTATTTGGAAGGATTAGCCCGTGGCGCTCCAAACTCTGGGTGTCCGAATAGCGTGAATGAACCCCAACATTAAGGACTAACTAAAGAGAGCACACAAAATAAGAATGCTGCTCATAATTTTCAGCAAAGCACTCAAACTTTTCAAAACACCAATTGTTACCAGCTTGAAACACGCTAAGGCTGCAATCAATGGTCAAAGGGATGATTGCCTGCGTTCTTCCCGTGACAACCATCCAGCCAGATAGGCAATAGATACCCTCACCAGAAAACTAAATATCAAAACAATTGCGATCCCGATAAAATATTGTAGAACGGTCCAACAAATTCCCTGTTGCCTTTAAACCTTCGAATTCAATAAATCGGAGTCCCTTTTGCTTAAGAAAAGCATACGCTTCTTCATATTCTTCTCGTTGTGAATCGTCAAGCAAAATCACTCCTCGTTCTGACAAATAGGGCACAGATTGCTTTACACAATTCACTCGATCAAAACCATCCACAATGATCACATCATATTTTTGATTGGACAAGGAAATAGCCCGGCAATACTCCCCATCAATATCTTGTTTTCGATAAATGAGTTTGGCGTTATTTGGCAGCTGACCTTCAACAACCTTAAACCAGGCCTCATCGTATTCAACAGACGTTACAGAATGAACCAACTTGGCATAGAAAGAAGTCGAGAACCCACTCCCATATTCAAAGAGGTGTATATCCGTTTTCAGTCGATCTTTTAAGAACTTGATAATAGGATAATTCATCCAAGGAACCGGGTCACCTACAACATCTTGTGGGGCCCAATCATGGAGGCTATCCATCCACCCTGAAGTATGAAGATAAGAATTCTTATCTCTTATCAGATAATTGTAGGCTCGAAGATTACGTGAGCCCGTCGGGAACGTTTTTTTAATGATTTCCTTAAGGGTTGGATTCATATTTTCCCTC
Source organism: Candidatus Nitronereus thalassa (assembly GCF_032191465.1). NCBI lineage: Bacteria > Pseudomonadati > Nitrospirota > Nitrospiria > Nitrospirales > Nitrospiraceae > Candidatus Nitronereus > Candidatus Nitronereus thalassa. The sequence continues at coordinate 1,409,792 of NZ_JAQOUE010000001.1, forward strand.
CATTTTCTATGATTAGCCAGAGTCAAAGAGTCTAGACAGCGGAACACGACCACATGTCCAAGATTTTCACTAAATATTGTAATACTTCAATATTTTTTCTATAACGCCACTCCATTTAAGCAATGCCGGAACCTAACAAAAGCCTTGAATCGGAAAGCCATTTTTTTTTCAGGGCAGGTTCCATACTGGCAACCCTTGGACCGCCTATTTTATTAAGGAAAAAAGGCATTTAGGAGTCATCAGATTTCCCGTCTGACTAACACAAGATTTTTTGATAAATTTCTTTCATCTTTGCATTCCTTGCCGCCATTGAGAACTTCGTCCGTACCAACTCTAACGAATGCAGGCCAAACTTTTTTCGAAGAGAAATGCTTTCAATCAATTGTTTAGTGTACATATAAACCTGATCTGTCATGTATTCCATGAATTCCCGAGGGATCTCGTCGATCACATAGCTTTTCGCATCCCGAATGAAATCAAATTGTTCAGTTTCTATAAGAAATCCATTTTCTCCATGTTCAATCATCTCAGGAATAGCAAAATGATTGGTTGCCACGACCGGGATGCCATATGCCATGGCCTCCTCAATTGAGTATCCCCACGTTTCTTGGTATGTCGGGCACAAATAAATATCTGTATTAGGCATTACTTCGTTCATCAATGTTTCTCGTTCTACAAATCCGAATGTAATACGATCGCTATTGTGGATTTTTTCGAGATACTCGTTCTGCAAAGCCTGATTGCGAGTTTGGAATTTTTCGAACGAGCAAACTCTCAAATATATATGACTATATTCTTTTGCTAATTTTAGAAAGGCATCTACCGTGTTGGCACCCCCCTTGCGAAGAAACTCTCCGACAAAAAGGATGTTAATCTGGTGATCTTGAAACCGAATTTTTGATTTTTCAACTTCACGTACAGCTGGATATACCACGTCTGTCTTATTCCAAATTTCAGGATCTGTTATCCCACCGTAGGATTTCAGAGTCTCTTTCCCAACCTGACTTTTGAATAGAAGTTTTTTGAAGTTTTCTTGCAACATCAGACGATTGATTATTGCAAGCCGAATTGATCTTGGAGTAGGACATCCCAGCAAATTAAACCCCACCGCGGAGGCAAAATTACCCGGGGTATAAATCCAAGGTTGATTGGTGAGAATAGGGAAAAGTGGAGCCTCAAGAATATCATGCTCCTTGGAATCGAAATAACTGAGAACCCCCTTCGCGGCGCTTCTAAAAATTCGATCAGTAAATTTTGGTTGTGGATGGACGGGAGAATATTCCACACCTTCGGCAGGGAACATGGAATACTCATGGGCAATGCCATGCATTTCCGTAATGCCAACTTTAATCATTTCCGACGACCTCACAAGAACCACAAGCAATAGCTAATGCTCAAAGAATATCACAGTCCTATTCGGCAAAATGAAATAACCGCTTCAGCAGTGGAAACTACCAATGAACAGATGCACCTCTGACTCGCCGGCTTTCCCAAGCCACAAAACATATTCTAGGGAAATTAAGTATTTACTTGGTTAAAGGGAGTGAAGGGTGAAAGGTCTCATACAAAAAAGGAATATCAATGAACATTAAAATTGCCATTGTCAACGTACAGGTAATCACAGCAGTCATCAATGCAGGCTCTCGATATAAACCCTCTGGATTTTGAACAGCGCTATTTTCTTTAAAAGCTAAACTCAAGTAGGTTGCCATAACAAAGGCTAGGATGGGAAAGGCCAGAATGAGTTCAAATCGATAGCGAATCAAAAAGCTCCCAAAAAATAACATCGCCGCTGACCCATAAAACATTACCGATACTAAAAGACGAGGTTCGGTATAAAAGGAGAATGACTTTCGATAGGCGGCGGCCCGAACTGGATCGTCAATGTGGCGATATTCTGAAAATCGTTTCATGGCCATAAAATAACATCCAATCATCCAATAGCTAATGAGCAAAGACGCGGGGGGTAAAATATGAGCTCCGGCGATATACCAACCAGCCATCATCCTGAGAGGGTTATTTACCGCTTCAGAAAGGACATCTAAATAGGGAAGGTCCTTGCTTCGCACAGGGGGAATATTGTAGATGCACCCCATTATCCATAACACTAACATCGTCATTGCAAAGGGAAAAGATACCTGTAACGCAATTCCCAAGCCTACGACCATTAAGAAAATCCACTGGACATAAGCCAGTGGGATGCTAACCTTGCCAGATGGGACCGGTCGATTGCATTTTGTAGGATGTAGCCGGTCATTTGGAGCATCAAGGACCTCATTAACTACATAGTTACTTGATGCGACCAAGCATACAGCTAGCAAACCAAAGAACAGTTGAATCGGGAGTCCAGGAGTAGAAAGTAAAGAGGGGTCCAACCCAAGAGCCACCACTATGCCGGGAAACACAAACACATTTTTAAACCAATGGTCGATACGGGCAATCTGAACATGGCCCCAAAATGTAGGTCGTGAAGGCGGTAGCTTCCCACTTTTTTCACGTGTTCCATTTTCACCCTGAGGTTTTACTGGAATGGGCATTTCTGCATGGCTGGTTGGCGCAGAATTCATGATCTATTCTCCTTTGTTCAAAACAAAACCCATGTAGGTTGAGACCATTAGTCCAAAGATTGGATTAATAGGAAATAATTAAATCTCAAGTTTTCTTGGTGATAATTGAGAAGATCAAGCGAGACTTTCTCGTTTTTTAATCGCAGGAAGCAACACTTTACAAATGAAAGAGTATCGCTTAAGAGAAGTGAAGGATTGGTTCACGATGGGCAAAACCCTTCATGACTTCATGAATCGGAAGATTATCTTTTTTACTCATCATTAGTTGACTAGACAAGGAAGCAAGGCATTGACCACGCTTAGTCAAAAGGTCCTCACGAGTTCCTTATTACTATTGAGTGCTAGAATGATTCAACGTGGGCTCGGGCTCGTCAGCACACTTGTCCTCGCTCGGTTGCTAACACCAAATGATTTTGGAATTGTCGCGATTGTTGCACTCACCATTGCGTTATTTGAAATTTTATCCAATACGGGAAGCATTCTCTATCTCACACAAAAACAAGACGTTTCGGATATGGATCTCAACACGGCATGGACTATTGATCTTTTGCTTAAGTCGGCATTGTGGTTACTTTTAATCGGTGCAACACCCTACATCGCTGACTTCTATGACAATCCCACATTGATTGACGCCTTTTTTGTGGTGTCATTTGTCTTGATATTTAAGGCAGGAGCTAACCCTGGCATCATCCTTTATCGAAGAGCCCTGGAATATAAAAAATTATTTTTGCTCACTCTGATTGAAAAAGTAGTGTCGTTTTGTGTGGTGATGATTATTGTTTTTGTCACCCCATCATTCTGGGCGATTATTTGGGGCGATCTGGCGGCAGCCATATCCATGTTGATCGGCTCATATTTACTTCATCCCTTTAGGCCCAGACTCAACCTCAGCCGGTTTCAAGAGCAATGGAGCTTTTCGCAATGGATATTGTTTAAGGGGCTACTTGGGTTTTTCAGATCGCAAATCGATACGATACTAGTTTCGAAATTCTTTAACGCGGGCGATCTTGGAAGATACCACTTAGTAAGAGGCGTAGCCGTCTTGCCGAGTACGGATATTATTTTGCCAGCCGTTCAGCCATTACTTGCAGCATTTTCTCAATCAAAACATAATCTTGCCGCACTTGCATATAAAGTACGCCTAACTCTCCTCATGATTGTCGTCACCATCAGTCCAATTTGTTTTTTTATGTGGAACCATCCCGGCCCGATTGTCGATGTGTTATTGGGTAGTCAATGGCAAAATACTTATACCCTCATGATGTATTTTTCCATATTATTGTTTGCCTTTGTTTTCGAACAGCCTCTAAGCGATTGCTTTATTGCTCTGGGAAAGGTCAAACCACTGTTTTACTATGATTTAATTTCGGTAGTCGGCATCACTGGATTACTTGTGGTTTTTCCTGGGGATACCCTGGAAGAGTTTGCTCTACGTCGAGGTCTACTCGGTCTAGGCTTTACCTCATTATTCTTTATTTACACAGAAAGGATGGTTAATCTATCCTACATTTACACCTTTTCTCTCTTACTTCCTTTGCTTGGGTGCGCATATCTGGCCGAAATGGTGTTAAAACTGTTATCACTCCCGAGCATTGAAAATCCCTTAATATCGTTGTGTTCCCTGACATTACTTTATTTTGTCGCTTACGGCATGTTTTTATTAATATCGTATTACGCTTTTTATCAAAAAACGGAAGAAGGGCGACAAATTAAAGGCCTCATCTTTTCAAATATCAAGACTTTATCGGCCAAAATTCGTTAGGGGGGATTTTTAGATCATTGATTCTTGGCCACTCTCCTACATCATACAGATTCCCCCATTAAATCCACTAAAAAAATGATGACAAAATTCTAAAATTCTTACCAACCTCATTTTCCCTAGGACCCAACGGCACGGCCAATACGATGGTATAAGCCCTGCAATCCAAAGATATATCGATGCTTCAAGAACAGATAGAGCAAGCCCTTTAAGTGGCTAAGAGTAAACAAATTAATTTTTATACCTCTGGCCCGTGAAATTTCTTGGGCATCATGAATCACTGATACCTCTGGGAAGTACTTAATATAGTACCCTGCCTTCCAAATCCTGATAGAGAAATCTACATCTTCAGGAGAATAAAAAATGCGTTCATCCAATAATCCCACCTTCTCCAGAACATCGCGACGAAACATCCAAAAGGCCGAAATGGCATAATCCACCACACGACTTTCGCCAAGTCCTGGCCGTTGGTCCATTTGGTTTTCCATCCTCTTCAACATAAAGAATCGTTTTGCTTTATGTATTAAGGTTGGGAAAGAATCTACACTTATTTGAAAGCGCCCGTCAGGATACGTAAGAGCCGGCACAGCCATGCCACAATAAGGTTCTTGATCCAACCGCTTCATTAAAAATTGAATCGCTTCAACATTGACATACGTATCCGAATCAATAATCAATATGTACTTCCCTCCTGCTCTGGACAACGCAGCATTTCGGGAAACCGTGGTTCCCGTGTTGGTCTCAAAATAAATCCCTTTCACTACCTCGGGAAATTCGGCTTCCAGTTTCCTCAGAATGTCGGCGCTACCATCTGAAGAGCCATTATCGCAGACAAAAATTTCATGTGGCCCTTCACACTGGTCCAGTGCAGTGACAAGTTGACGGATGCAATGCTCTAGGTATCTTTGAGAATTAAATGACAAAATAACGGTTGACAGTTTCATAGATAAAAATTTCCCAAAAAGACACGGACACGAATTCATTAATTCCTAGGCTGTTCGGGTTTCCTAATTTTTCAGATTGAAGACACACTAATTAACTAGACAGTAATTGTTGCAGCCCACGAAATGAGGAAATATTTTCTTCAGAAACGGAGCCTTGGGACGGCCGCTGAAAGGTTCCACCAACCATCATGCATGGCATACCTGCGGCCAATGCACCTTTCCCATCAACCTCTGGACGATCTCCAACATACAACACCTCTTGGGGTGGCAGCCCCCAACATTCACATGCTCGAAGAAAACCCCGTGGGTGTGGCTTAAAGGCATTAATTTCTTTATCTGTGGCACATAACACCAGCTGCACAAATGATTCGAGCTCTAGGGCTTCAAGTTTCTCTTGTGCTGGATAATCAGAAAACACGCCAATTTTTATTCCCCTACGTTGGGCTTCTGTAAAAAATGAGATGGCGCCCATTCGTCGACACCATTTGAGATATTTTAAGGGGCGATGATACATCCATTCCTCAACGATACGCTTCACTTCCTCGGCCTTTACTCCAACCACCTTGGATGCTTGTTGGTATTGTATCTCCTTTAGACACTCCGACGGATTTCCAAGATGGCGAAGTTCTTCCCGAATAGTCCGAAACTGTTTAATGACTTCCAGGACAGAACGAGTTTTGGCCAAGGACCCCATGGTCAATGGCAAAGTGCTCAGCTCAAAGCCCATTAACATACGAAGTGGTGGCTGGTAATAGAGGGTACCGTCCAAATCAAAGAGAATGGCTCGTACTTTTGAAATATCCATGAAGGGTAACCTTCGCCTGCCTGGGCATTCCAGGGCTCAAATCCTAGAGAACTCGAATTTCATCCCGTCCATCTGCAAAAATCTTGGTTTTAAGCACATTCCGTCGAACAAATAAGTGGATCATGAAACACTCCCAACGTACGAAGAGTTTCATGGTACTCCTGAATCATCGCCTGCTGACGAAATCGTTGAACCACAAGACTCCTTCCTGCCTGGCCCATCTGCGATCGTACCTGTGGATCTCTAAGCTGTAACAATGCTTCGGCTAATTGTTTCGACGCGTGGTCAATCTCACTGACGAACCCAGCTTCCTGCCCTTGAAGAATAGCGGGAATCTCTCCCACCGCCGTAGCCACTATAGGGAGACCGACAGACATAGCCTCCAACATGCTCATGGGCATTTGTTCGCGCAAAGACGTGAGGATAAAGACATCCATGGCTCGGAGATAGGCCACAACATTTTCTTGCTGTCCTACGCAGAGAATTCGACCTCGGAACATTGGACGAGTACATGCCTGTTCGATAAGACCCCGATCGGGACCATCACCAATAAACAATAGTTTAAAATTCTGTTCCTGTTCAAGACTGTTCTCAAAAACTTTGAGAAGCAACGAAAGGTTTTTCACGGGATCCAGCCTTCCCACAAATCCGACAACAATATCCTGGGTGGATAAACCTAACATCTGCCTCATCTGTTCGCGCTCAAACCTATCCCCTGAGAAATACTCCGTATTGATCCCATTAGGGATAAAGAGCACTCGTGCAGACGCCAATCCCAATTGATCCTCCATCATCTTTTGAAGATCAGTGGAGACCACGACGAGCCTTGAAGCCAATCGGTAAACTACAAATCGAATGACATTCCGCTTCCAGAGGGTGGAGGTCGCCTCATCAACGTTAAACCCATGTTCACTATGAATGATATGAGGGATGCCCGCCAAGCGACCTAACCAGATAGCGTCAGTCGCACCCCAATTATAAGTCATGAGCACTGTCGGATGAGATTGCCGAAGTGCTTGAAACAGTGAGCGAAAAAATGGAAAATTTTCTTGAGGCTTCGTGAAGTTCACGAATCTGATATGCTTTCTACGAATCCATTTCTCCGCGCCTCGATCTTCTGTCAAGGACAAGATTTCCTGGTCGATATGATCAGGGAGTGAATTCATGACTGAGCAAAGCACCTTTTCCATCCCCCCCATTCCAAAGGATGGAACGACATGCAATATCTTCACACTCATCATCTTCTCTCAGTTATATCTCAAAGTAACGATCTATCTAGTGAGGCAAAGCGGCCCAATCAACAACTCTCCCCCCACAAGGACCGCAAGTAGTGAGAATTGTTCCGGTCATGGATTTAAGGTAGATGCCGAGCAATTGATGGCCCTACCCAGCGGGTCAAGGTAAGAGGTAAGTGTTGCCACATGGATATAGCCAGACGAAATTTCGGATTATCAGGGTTGAGTTGTGGCAATTCATTGTGGCCATCCAAATAATAATGCCAATAATGTGGTACGGGTTTGGAGCCCCATTGCTCTTTAAATTTGAAAGTTGATGCTCCAATAGTGGACCGCCCAAAATCAAAGACTCGGTAACCCTGATCGCAGGCATATCGCAAACAATTCCAATACAGGAACATATTGGATTGCAGATGATTGTACTCCCGCAAAGAAGATGCCCAAGGTATTTCGAGGCGATCTCGAAACCCCAGCAAAAATCCAGCAGCAATCGGTTTCGCTTGAGGATCACGGACTAGGATGATACGCGCCACTTTGGGGAATGCCTCAAGGACCAAACCAAAGATTTCTTTTCCATAGACTGGAGTTCCCAGAGCTCGCATATTGTGGGCAAACACAGAGTAAAAAGCATCGAGCAACTCCCCTCCACCATCTTGAACCGTCAATCCGTTCTTTTCCCCTTTCCGAACCTGTGAACGCAGTTTCGGCTTAAAACTGTTGAAAAGGTCCTCGGAAGTTTGTGGAAGAGAGAGCCACATCGACACTTTGTCCGTGCGAGCAGGCAATTCTGGAAAATAGTTTCTAAGGTGCCGCATTTCAATATGTTTCACGTTGAGTGCTTGACCGAGTTTTATAGCCGCATTCATAATCGGCTGGGCAAGAGATTCGTCCTCGATCAGCAGGCCACCATAATTCGCATAAGGCATGGAAACGAGAAAATTACCAAACAATGGACTTTTCATATGAATAAGCGGGATTCCTCCCAAGACTTTTCCTTGATGCTCAACGCCCACCAAATACCAGGGTTTCCCAAAGGCCCTATGCACAATATGACGCCAGCTCGAGAAATGGTACACACTAGCATCTGGATGCTCAGCAACATAGTGGTCCCAAGCCGGCAGAAGGCCATCACTTAACACACAAGCCTCAAAGCTTTGAGTAGCGTGCCCTACCGCCATGGCCACCCCGTGTTCCTCCTGAACTCCCATGAGACTTTCAATCTGCATCCATATCCCCTTTGACCGCGGTTTGGGGAGAACGTGACGATGGAAGCCCTTCCAACAACGTTTGAACGGCTGAATTGGCTCGTGCCAATCCATACACCAAATACAGGACAAACAATGGGAGAACCTTGCCCCCGTTGTTTGAGCACCAAGTCGTTCTCATTGCGAGCAGACCTGCGGGAAAAACTAACAATGCCAAGCAAATTGGACCGACCAACATCTGGCCCTGGACCAAGTCCCAAATACTCCCCACGGCCAGTGCCACGCAGAGACCAAGAATATACAGCGGATACCCTAAGCTTGGGAGCTCATCCCAACGGAATCCATGGGAACGAAGTCCACTGAAACTTCCTTTCCCTCGCCAAACTTCTTTCTTCCAAAATGTAGATAGATCGGGGGCTTCTCCCCAATGTATGGCTTCCATAGCCGGATTGCCCAAAATTGCTCCCTTGGCCCCTAGCCGATAGCACAAGTCCACGTCTTCTGCCGTCACAAGTCGCTCGTTAAACCCACCCACTGCCAGGAAGGCTTCCCGTCGAACGACGAGATTCATGGAAGGTAGCCACCTGACTGGGGCCAAAACGTTTTTCATCTCACGACCTTTTTGATGAATCTCCCATGCTCGTTGAACCCATGTGGAATCTAAGGGCACATGAGGAAAGCATCCCGCTCCCACAACACGAGGATCAGAAAGGGCGGCCAGACTTGGCCCTAGCCAAGAGGGTGACAACTCCACATCAGAATCAACAAAGGCTAAATATTCGCCTTGAGCTATGGCCGCGCCACGATTGCGCAAGGCGCTCACATGAACCTTCTCAATGATCTTGAATGCAAATCCCATGTCTTCCATAATCCTATGGGTATTATCTGTGGAACCATTATCCAGGATTATGACTTCGTACTGATGCTGAGAGAAGTCGAGATTGCGAATGGAACGAAGGCATCGAGCAATATTTTTTTCATCATTCCAGACGGGGATAATGAAAGAAATCGTTGGTTGTCCACTACCGCGGAACAATTCTTCTTGGACACATGTTGCTTCAAGATTAGACATTATTGCGTATCTATGCTTTTACTCAATATTCCTGCCTATTCGGCACTAGACAAAAAGGCCATCACTTCTTTTCCATGTGAAGAATAGAGCAATTGCGAAATGCTTATCCCGCCAAAGACACTGAGACATTGGCAGAGCTTCTCATTCTGGAGAAATAGCGTTTTGGCGAAATTTCGAATGAAGATGTGAGAAATTTTGGTGTTTTTCAATGATACGGAAAAGGCGAAATCGATATCGAGGGTTTCTCCAGGATGCGAGAAAGAAGCCTTTATGGGTTTCTCATCTAACAAACATTTCGCCTACGTAGTGCACACCTAATGGACATTTTGCATCGCAGAAACTGACTGGAAGCCAGCTGTCGCGGGGCTCAACCTAGCCTGCCGCTCCAAAGCCGGCGCCATATCGGCACTGTACGCCAGTTTGAGGGCCCCAGCACCAAGCAATATCACGTAATACGGGATTTCCAATCCCTCCACACTCACAAATTGCGCTGACACAATAAAACCAACACTGGATGATATCACCATTCGCCCTACATCCCGTACCCATGGATCTACTACATGCTCACTTCTGTGCCTCGCAAGGGGCCAGAGACGAATAATGGTCAGCCCATAAAACAGTGCCAAGAAACCCAAGCCTGGAAGCCCTAATTCAGCCCCTGTCTGCAACCATAAACTATGCCCTTCTTTTCCTGGCTCCCATCCGTATTGATGAGCAATCAACGGCCAATGATCTGGCCCTATGCCAAGCAAGGGATTCTTTGTCATCACATCGATGTTATCAACCCAAAGATCCAAGCGACTTTGGGCTGCTCCATCTCGCTCTTGTGGATCCACAAAAATTGTCATGAAACGATCCTGAACCTGAGGTCCTGCCAATCGAAACCCAAGAAGTACAATCATGACAAAAGCAAAAAGGTGTATAGGTTTCTTTGGAGGCAACAAGAGAAACCCAATCGCCATGCTGACGATAAGGGCCAACATTCCCCCGCGAGAAAAAGCGAGCATGACACTATGTCCCATCAAGACAGCACCACCCCAGGCGATGAAACGCTGCCACCATTTGGTCACGCCACTGCCAAGAAAAAATGCCAATCCGACTCCACACACCATAGCAATGGCCTGACTATTGTTATCCATGTTTGCAAAATCTTGTTCGTAGATTCGGTTGAACCCCTGGAAATAGCTCAAATTCATTTCGTAAGCCACAAAACTTTGACTAAGCATAATAACCCAAGCCAATTGTTTTAACTTCGACACAGAGTCTATGAGCGTAAGACCAATGAGAACGGGAATAAAAATTTTCGCAATTCGAGTGACATAGTACCAAGCAATATCATGATTAGCTGAATTCATGGTGGACAATAAGGCCCAGACAAAAAAACTGCTTAAAGCCAATATCACTCCGGTGGATTTGGAAAAATTCCATTTTCCAAATCCATGGATGGCCCACCCCACAAGCATCGCCACAGCAATAATTCGACTATAATGGTATTGCGGCACAGACCAAAACCACATTAAATCTGGCTGAATGATGGCAAAACACACATACGTTAGAACTCCAATGAACGGATTGAAAAGAGAACCCACGACTCCGAACGCCGTTGCACAATAAGTAAAAATTAATCCCAACATGAGAATGAGTTCCTCTCCGTCCTTTGGTGGGGTTCCCCAGAAAAATAGAGACCTGCAACCATGGAGAACATCCTATACAACCTTACCCTCAATAATATTGAAGGTTTAGAACCGATTCCGATTCTTGTGCCAGGTTACTCTTAAGGTTTCCTCACTCAATACTCGGACAATCCTGGCCCTAACATAAGTCAATACCGGGTCACGAGCGCTATCGCGTTGAAATTACGACAAGTGGTTTGGGAGGCCATCAATGAAAGTTTGGTGCCATAATTCCAGAACCAACAAGTCCCAGAGTTGCGCCCCATGGTCATCCCCTTCCGCACAATGTTTGTGCAATAAGCCTTCAACCCTATCCTGCTGGAAGTATCCACGTTGTTTCGCCCGTGATGACAAAAGAACATCGTGAACCATCTCGCGCAATTCAGTACGAAACCAGCCTTCCAAAGGGGCACAAAACCCCATTTTGGGACGATCGAGTAAAAGGTCTGGGACTTGGCCTCGAATGCTTTCTTTGAGAAGAAACTTTTTTGTGCCCCCAGACAATTTCATATGGGAAGGCAACGTCGCCACAAACTCCATCAAGACATGATCTAACAATGGGGAGCGTGTCTCCAAAGAATGTGCCATCGTGGCTCGATCCATTTTGACCAAAAGATCATCGGTCAGATACAAATTCACGTCGGCAGCTAAGGCTTCATCCGTACAATCCTTAGTGTCCGACTCTTCAAAGACTCGTTCAAATAATCCCTCCGGATCACTGTGAGTCACGGTACCCTGAAAATCCGACGTGTATAGCCACGTTCGATCTTCGGCCTGAAAATGGGCTCCCCATCGGGCATAACGACGCCCAGGCCGCTGTGCCAACACATGCACCCATCGCGCGAGTTTCCTGAAAGGTTGAGCTCGCTGCCAGGAATCGGGTAATGCATGAACCGCCTTGTCCGCGATACGTCGAATGCTCAGCGGAAGCACATCGAGGTTTCGCACGAACCGATCCGTCACATACCGGTCATATCCCGCGAAATTTTCATCTCCGCCATCCCCATTCAACACCACCGTCACATGCTCGCGGGTCAGTTGAGCAATGGCAAAGCTGGGAACTGCCGATGAATCCCCAAACGGTTCATCATAATGCCAAACCAGGCGAGGAAGAATATCATGGACTGGTGCTTTCACCAGCAGTTCTGTGTGTTCCAAGCCATAGCGTTGTGCGACGATTTTCGCGAATTCTCGCTCATCAAATGCACCATCATCAAAACCCGCACAAAACGTTTTGACAGCTGACGTAGCTTCTTTGGCCATGGCAATCACCACAGCCGTAGAATCCACCCCGCCACTCAGAAATGCGCCTAAGGGGACATCACTGATCATTCGCAACCTAACAGCTTCGGCCATCTGACTTTGCAGCTCTTCCAAGGCATCTGGAATGGATATCATCCGCTTAGGAACATATCGAAGCTTCCAATATTGCCCCATCTCAAGACGCCCGCGATGTAGTTCAAGCCAATGAGCAGCCGGCAGCTTGTATATGCCCCGAAAGGCCGTGAGGGGCGCAGGAATATATTGCAAGCCTAGAAAATGGTCGATTGCCACGGGGTCAGGCTCTCGAGGAATATCAGGATCAGCCAACAGGGCCTTAATTTCAGATCCGAACACAAACCGATCAGGACCGACATGATAATACAAAGGCTTTTTCCCGACTCGGTCTCTCGCCAGAAACAATTTTCGTTGGCGGCGATCCCAAATGGCAAACGCAAACATGCCTCGAAAGTGCTCAACGCAAGCTCGACCATATTCCTCATACGCATGGACAATGACTTCCGTGTCACTGGTCGTTCGAAAGCGATGGCCCTTTTGCTGAAGCACCTGCCGCAGTTCTTGAAAATTGTAGATCTCCCCATTAAACGTGACCCAAACTGATCCATCCTCATTACTCATAGGTTGATTGGCATGCTCGCGCAAATCGATGATCGCCAGGCGTCGATGCGCCAACCCGACGTTGTTATCGATCCAAACCCCACTCCCATCAGGACCACGATGGAACAAGGTATCGGACATCCTAATGAGGTCCTTCTCCCTCACCTGACGATGTTCATCGAAATAGACTGTTCCACAAATTCCACACACAGGAAATCCTCTTTTGGCTTGGAGAATGTCAGAGCGACAATCGTAGAAAGGTAATTCAGAGGCTCAGTTACGCCCACACAGCGCAACCGCTGGGATCGGAGAAGTCTTCTCTGGAAGCTTAACGCCTAAAATCTTCGCGTAAAGCTTTTCAATTCTGTCGAGACGCTTGGCAAACGAAAACTCTGTTTCAATACGATGCCGACTTGCCTGTTGCATCCGACGCAGAGTCTCAGGATTGTCCAAGAGCTCTAGCACTCGGTTAGCAAGTTGAACAGGAGATTGTTGAGGGACGACAAATCCCGCCTCACCATCCACCACCAACTCTTTTGCGCCAGCGACATCAGTCGTCACTACGGGAACGCCTAAGGCCATAGCCTCCAAGATACTATTCGGCAGACCTTCACGCAGCGAACTCAAAACGAAAATGTCAAAAGCGCCATAGACAGAAATTAAGTCTCGCCGATACCCCGGGAACAAGACATTTTCGGAGATTCCTACCGACTCGGCTAACTCTTGCAGCTTCGTAAGAAAGGTCCCATCTCTACCCTCACCCACTAGGACAAAACGAGCCTGAGGGTACTGCTTGGCCACCAAGGAAGCCGCCTGCAACCATGTTTCCAAATCTTTCTCTGGCATGATCCTCCCGACATATCCAATCAGTGGGGCATCCGCAGAAATGCCCAATTCTCTCCTAAAGTCAAAAGTCACTTGGTCTGAAGACCACACGTGAGGCTCTATCCCATTATGAATAACACTGATTTTTGATTCTGGAATTCCGACCGCGACCATTTCCTGTTTGGTGGATTCGGATACGGCAATGGTATGATCAAATCGCGACAGAATAAATTGATCAAGCCTTTGATACAGAGAACCCATCGCATCGGTCATGACCCAGGCATGTTGAGTCGAAAGGAATGTCAGGCCTCTTTTCCTAAGCCACCATTTGAGCAAGTAGCCAAAAAAATCAGTCTTGTAGTCATGAGCATGAATAAGGTTAATGTCATGTTCCACAATAATATCGCGAAGCTTCAAAAGAACTTTGAGATCGAATTTCCCGTTCTCCAAAATTTCGTAATACGTTAATCCTCGCTTTCTCGCCATATCAGTAATTTGAAACTCGTGATCGTTGACATCCCGAAGATATGCCACCACTACCGTCACTCTAGCAGGATCATGCTGTTGAGCCGACAGCAATATGGTTTTGTCTGGCCCTCCTCCCCACTTGTAGGTACTCCGCAACTCTAAGAGACGAATGTCAGCCATTGTTTTCCTACCTCCATTACACCTTTCCAAAAGGCATCAATCGTTTCACGTCCCCCACAACCGAGATGGCCCACTCTCTGAGTGTATAGAGCTCATGCAATTGGGGAGCAAAGGACCTCGGACGTCCATAGGTCACGGTTTTCGATGAAACTGGTGCGGATTCATCAGGGTTCGCTTGAAAATAGGCATGCAGATACCCGTTTACCAACAACAACACTAGAGGACGAGTTAACCGACATGTCTTAAACGAAAGAAGGTCAGACACTGAGGCCGAAAAGAAAAATTCTGATTTTTGAAGAAACATCGACCGTTTTGTGTTATCCGCATGCTTGGCTGCAAATTTGTACACGTTACTTTTTCGAATATCCTGGGCGGACCACGTTTCTGTCGGAATCTGAACTCGATCTAGCACTTGCTTATACGGAACCTCATGCTTCACCATCCACTCGGCATAGTGCAGAAGGCTGGCTTTCGCATATCCGTACATTTCATCAAGCGCATCACATTCGATTTTAAAATCAAGATAGGTTCCCAGAACCTGTAAAAACACCAGGTAGGACCATCGATATTCAATGTCAGTCAGATTCCGCTCTTCAATACGATCATGTGGATGAATGCATCGGCGAATCAGTTCTTCGGCTTTGCTAAGATACTTGATGTTTTGAGTCAATCGATAGCCATCAATTAAGGCATTAATCGAGTTGCCTCCTCCCCGACCAGGTCCATGGTAATCACGATGAGTGGAGGCACTTGCCAAGCCGCGAGGTCTCCGGTCAATGAACCCAAGAACACCCGAGCGTCGCTGGTCCATCTCAATAACCCAATCCGCCAAACCTTCAACCGTATCAGACGCCAGAGAGTCCCCGGTCAAAAAATAATACAGGAGCAGTCCGCTCGTATAGTTATGCTCATTCGAAGGTCCCCCACCATAGTCCTGTACTCCATCAGGATCTTTGTTCGCGCGAGAAAATGCACGATGGGTCCCCGTCGAAGCATCAAAGTAATGATCGGTATGCCAAAACATTCCTCCGTTATACGCTGGACGATCTTCTTTCGTATGGTAAATATCGATGTCAATTACATGGCGAGCGAGATCCTGGGCTAACTCATACCAACGATGTTCCCCGGTCCGTAAGAACTCAACTAACAGGCCATTGATCACATCATATTGATTGTTGTAGTGAGAGATGCGTGGAAATGGTCCCCGGTGGCCAACGGCTTCATGATCCGCATACACTTCGCCAAAATTTCTCCAACCATATTCGTCGATAATTTCCCGCCGATCAAAGAAGGTGTGCTCTCCAATAATGATGCAGTCAATCAGCCGCAAATACGCATCATTCTTATCGTGGTTTCGAGGGAGAAGATAATTGACAGCTTTTGATTTCGCATACCACTCGGGATCATTTCTGACCATCAAGGGGGCATGAATCCAACCTAAACTTTCCCTCTCTTGGGCAACGTGATCGAAACACAAATACAGCTTATGAGTTTTTTGCTCACCACCCTGAAGTTCGAATACGTCGTGATATTGATGCGGAAATAATCGAAGAGTGATCTGGTCACGATTACCCTCGAGAGCCTTCGGAAAGTTTTGCCAAAAGCCGTCAATCGTTGCCGACACGCACTGATGTTCATTTTCCCATTGAATGACAGGAGTTGCACGACTCCCCTCCTCTACCACAGAATCAGCAACCGTCACTCTATACCCTGGAAAGGTATTCATGACCTGTCCCAGACGGTTGACATGATTCGTGCTCTTCCAGTTCTCTCCTCCACTTGAATCCTGATACACTTGCACTCTTGAGCCTTCATGAAGTTGCGAAGACAAGGAAGGTCGGGCTTGGCATGTCACGCTGCTCCCATTCGTCGAAGAAAGGGCTAATTGAAGAGAAAGATCTCGAAAAAAAATCGACCCGTCATCCCCCAAATCCCACATACCTCCAGGATGACACGCCGCCCTTGGGTTTCGGAGGGTAAACGCCAGCGCCACCAGTCCACTGTCTCGGAAGAAGCTTAGCCTGGCAATAAAATCGGCCATTGCTGTCAAGTCCGTTGAAAACGAACCTTCCACCCGTAAAGTCACGCGAACCGGCCCGGAGGCTTCGACTTCGACCGTGGAAATTCTTGGGTCCCACACCTTGCCAGAGTCATCCGTGAGGACAAAAGCACTTTTCCCCTGATCAAGGAAAGAAAGGCCATTCATTACCACTTGTTCAAAAGGCTGAAACATTGTGGGATTGAGAGCAAAGCACACCTTCCCGGTATCCACTGTCAAGGCATCTCCTTCCCGATGGATCATCGAGAATTCCGATGGCGCCCCCCCGTGACTTTCATGACTACGCCCCACGGTATACTCCACGGTCTGATGTGGGCCTACTGTGGAAAAAAAATCAAACAATGCCCATTTCACACTCCCATCCGGCCACCGAGCAAGGACCTGCATTTGAAAAAGACAAGAGTGACCCTCCTGATCCAAAAGAACGAGCTGCGTCGAATCCACCACTATTCCTATGGGAAAAGGAAGGCCGATGGTGACCGGTTCGTGAATACGATCCACCCCCAATGTCTCTCGGAGTATAATGGGACAGACATTCTCCACGGAAGTCTTCACCAACGACAGTTTTCCCGATGGCGCAACACTAGTTTTCATACTTCACCCTCATGGAGCCACTTGATCAATAGAATCATGTTTCTAGGATATTCGATTTGTTAAACGAATGAAAAAGCGGAAGGATGAAAGACCCTGAAAATCGTTCTTGTAAGTTTCGAGAGGAAATTAACCACAACGATCCACCACCGATCGAGTCTTTTGAAAAATCTGCTCCCAAGTGAATTCCGTTAGAACACGTTGACGACCATTGTCACCCAAAGCTTTTGCCCTTGTTGGATCTGACAGCAACGTCCTCACGGCATCACAAATTGCTTCAATCTGAGTCCCATCAACTCGGAAACCCGTCACGCCTTCTACAATGGCATCCTCCGTCCCACCACTTGTCCCGCCGATGACAGGCTTTCCCATAGCCGACGCCTCAAGAAACACAATCCCAAAGCCCTCGATATCTTCTCCGATCTGACGATTGGGCATGACAAAGATATCGCCCGCAGCATAATAGCCGGAAAGTTCATCATCAGGAACTTCCCCAGCAAAGACGACATGATCAACCACCCCATACTCATACACGAGATTTTGAAGATACGCGCCATCACCACCAATCCCAACAATAAGGTATTTCACCGTTGGAAATTCATCCAGAATTTTTGGCAACGCTTTAATGACCATATCTTGTCCTTTTCGGCAATTCAATCGTCCGACGGTTAACAAGACGGGATCTTGGCGCAGCTTATGGCGCTCACGAATCGCCTCTCCAGAAGTGTTGGAATTATTGAATAACTCACCGCTCACCCCAGGGTTAATAATATGTATGTTATGAGCATGCGTCCCGATATTTTCCAATATGTGTTTGGTGTTTGTTGAATTGGCAATTACGGCTGCCGCTCCGTTGTAGATCTTTGGCATGAGCCACGAAAATTTTTTGGATGTGAGGTGCGTCTGTATTTCTTCGCCATGCGCATACAGGAGGTAGGGAACTCGAGTGACCCACCGCACGAATAAGGCAACGAGGCCTTCCGGCAATACCCTTGCCACATGAATTTGCTTGATCCCATACTGACGAGAAATCTTGCAGACGTTGATGACGGCATGGACGTAGCCACGCAACGCCCTAACATTAGTTGGATCCCAATCGGCAAAGTTCATGGAAATTCGCTCAACGGGAAATGAAAGAGTTTTGTCAACCTTAGCGCCTTGCTCACATTCCTCGGTCACAACAACAACTTCACCGGACTGATATCGTCCATACGTATTAAGCATCCACGTGATAGTGCCGCCTTTGGCCGGCAAGAAGTTTTGCGTCAGCACCAATGTAGGGATAAAGTGTTTTGTATTCATACAGCATCCAATTGAGTAATCGTTTTCCTGATTTTCACCACAGCTGGCACACCCACAGCTACGCATCCCGGTGGCACAGAGGCCAGGACGACCGCATTAGCTCCAATTTGGCAATCATCTCCAATTTCAATAGGGCCAATGAGTTTTGCTCCGGCCCCCATATATACCCGATTACCAATACTAGGCACGCCACCTCTTCCCCACCGATCACCGATAGTCACTCCCTGATACATTGTGCAATCCTCACCGATAACCGCATCGGGATGTATCATGATTCCCCCAAAATGATGGATCCGCATCCCTTTGCCGATGCAAGCCTGAGCAGGGATGGAAATACCCGTCGTTATTTCAATGAGCCTCTCCACAACAAATCGAAAAGGCTGGGTTGGGATACCCTGTTCGAAAAACCACCGAAAAACTCGATACCCGAAAAGGGCAATAAATCCTTGAGAAAGTAGCCCTCGAGTTAATGTCCAAAGACTCCCATCTTCCTCACGAAGCCGGCATATATCACCTTGGACTGTGGACCAAAATCCTAAGGCTTTTTCTTTTTGGCAATCACTGTCGTGGGAGAAGGCCATTGTTGTGAAAGAACCTTATTTTCGATAATTTTTTATTAGGGGGATCTCGAACCCAAGCAGAATATTGTCCGGGAGAGTTTAACCCTTAGAGGGCAAAGAGGTGAGACAAGCCACCTCCATGGTGATAATTGTGATCCTGTGAAACTAGCGGCACAGGAAAGAAAAAGCTGCTATTGGAAGAAAATAACAATGCCCACACCATCTGACCCTAAATTCGGTTTTAGAGATGTGTGGTAGAGGAAAACAGAAAACGATGAAAGGGAACTATTTAAAGAAGGTGAAGGTTTCTGGGATAGCGGTAAGCCCCAAAAAAATCTGATTGGTTTGGGCCGTCGCTCCAAATTGGCCCCCAGACTCTTGATTAACATACGAGTAGGTAATCCCTGCGTTGAGCCATCTCAACAGAGCTAAATTCAGCCCACTCCGTACCTGATAAGAATCCAAGTCAATGAGAGGACCGGCTAATGATCGATTCCGACTATACCCCAAATGGAGAAAACCACCCACTAGACGAGTAAAAGATTTTTGAAAAGTCAAAACCGCATTTTGATTGAGCGTGGAAGAAGCGGCCACCCCGCCACCGGCGGCAATTTGTTGATTGACACGAAGACCAATGCTTCCATCTGGAAAGTTTTTTGTAATTTCCGCATTGCCATCAAAATTTATCCGTGTCGTGTCCACCTCTGTATTTGTCACCGAGACACCAGCATTCGCAATAATTGGAATGGTTGGAGTCAACTGATAATTGGTTCCCATAAACACGCCATGGCTTGTAGCGGTTCCATTGGCCCCTGGGGCTGTTGTCGCCCCACCTGAACTAAATTCAATACTCTGAAAATTATAACCCCCACTAATTTTCAATTTTTCAGAAACTCTATAGGACAAAGTTATTGGAGATTCATGGGTGAGAGAATCTTGAAGGCCCCCTCGAAAAATATTGGTATATTGAACATTTGCATTCCAACGGGGAGCAAGAGCATAACCGACAAAAATTCTGGCTTGATTTTGAAATGTTGTCGTTGTCCGCTGAGTAAAGACCCCCTGATTATCCAAGGAATTACCAGCTAATCCTCCAATACCCCCAAGTCCACCGACACCAGCGCCACCGACCCCAGCCGCCCCGACACCAGCCACTCCCGCACCTCCCGCAGGTCCTGCTCCTCCAGCAATTTCAGTGGCACTCGAGAATATGTTACTATTTCCTGAAAACGCAGGTTGATCGGGTGCAAAATTAAAAGATTCGTTGACTCTCACCTCTAATTTTTTGGAAATTCTATTGAGAAAAGGAAGATCGATAATAAGATTCATCCCCTGGGAAACGGTATTGGCCTGAGAATTATTGACATAAAACTGGGCACTAGCGGTATACGTTCCACCTAACTTGACGTGTTTATTTTCAAAAATCAGCGTCAATCTAGGAGTGACAAACGTCCCAAAATCATCCTTCTTATTTGCAAAGGTGAAAAAGAGGTTATCTGTATATTGCTCAGATACCGAAAGGGAGGTATCTAAAGTCAACTTGGCATGAGAAGGGGAAATAAATAATCCAAGAAAAAGAATCCCAAAGAGAAGACTTAGTAATGTTTTCTCTTTACTTGGGATCATAACCTGCCCGTGGTACTCATAATGACATTATTGACTTAGATTGGCGTATTGTATGGGTGAATTAAAGAGTTGGGTTTGATGCAGTAAAGAATTAATCTACTGAAATACTAAATTTCCCCTTAAAAGTCAATGAGTTCCTTAAAATAATTTTTAAGGTTTTTTTAACCTATTCATCTAAATTTAGAAAAATATACGGAAAAAATTTTGTTTACAACACGGCTTTTGGCTACCTTTTCATCCCACTAATTAATATTCCGCCCAACTTTTAATGTATAAATCGTCAATCGTCTTCCGGCTGAGAGCTTCGATAAACCGCTCGGCTAATTGCAAATTGGTGATAAGCGGGATGTTCATATCCACCGCTTTACGGCGAATTTGATAATCATTGGTCAATTCGGCAGCCTGAAAATTTTTAGGGATATTAATGACCAAATCGATTTTTCCTTCGCTCATGTAGTCCAGGACATTGGGCGTTTCCCGCTCCATGGGCCAATGCAGTATTGTTACATCCATGTCATGCGATGCCAAGAATTCGGCTGTTCCCTGAGTGGCAAATAATCTCATGCCCATCTGAATCAAAAGACGAGACCATTGGAGGAACGCTGCCTTTGATTCGACCGGGCCTGTTGACAGGAGAACATTCTTTACTGGTATCCGATAGCCGACGGACAATAAGGCCTTTAAAAAAGCCTCCTCAAAATCATCCCCAAGACAACCCACTTCACCAGTAGAAGCCATTTCCACTCCTAGGGCAGGATCAGCCCCATCCAACCGCGTGAAAGAAAACTGCGGGGCTTTGACTCCAACCACTTCCAACTCCGAATGCCTCCCTTCGTGCAACGGAACGATTTCACCCATAATGACTCGCGTCGCGCAATCAATATAATTTACCTTGGAGACCTTTGACACAAATGGAAAACTTCTCGATGCACGGAGATTACATTCGATGACCATCACTTCATTATCTTTGGCCATAAATTGAATATTCACGGGGCCATTAATTTTCAGGGTTTCTATAATCTTTGCACTGACTTTTTTAATACGCCTGACAGTTTCCAAATACGTGCGTTGGGCCGGAAACACCAAGGTCGCATCCCCTGAATGCACGCCGGCATTTTCAACATGTTCTGAGATCGCCGACAACACAAGCTTGCCATGACAAGCCACCCCATCCATTTCCAATTCCTTAGCGTTTTCCACAAATTTGCTAAGGACAATGGGAAACTCTTTGGAAACTTTGGCAGACCGCGCAATAAATTTCTCGAGTTCTTCATGATTAGAGGCCACTCCCATTGCGGCCCCACTCAGGACATAAGAAGGCCGTATGAGCACAGGATAGCCAACCTTCGAGGCAAAGTTTTTTGCCTCCTCAACTCCAACCAACTCACCCCACGGCGGTTGTTTGATATGCAAATGGTCCAGCAGCTGAGAAAACTTGTGCCGATTCTCCGCCTGATCAATAGAGACGGGTGACGTCCCCAGCACCCGAACTCCGGCTTGATCCAACGCCATCACGAGATTATTTGGCGTTTGTCCGCCCATCGACACAATCACCCCAATTGGCGATTCCTTTCTGCAAATTTCCAACACCGCCTCTAAACTTATTTCCTCGAAATATAGGGCATCGCATTCGTTATAATCTGTACTCACCGTCTCTGGATTGTAATTCACCATGATTGTCCGGTAATTGAGCGCGCGTAGCGTGTTAACCGTATTCACACAACACCAATCAAACTCCACCGAACTCCCAATTCGATATGAGCCAGACCCCAACACAATCACGGAATCTCGCTTTTCGACCTGCAAATCATCTTCATCCCCATGATAGGTCAAATACAGGTAATTGGATTGGGCAGGATACTCTGCCGCCAAGGTATCGATTTGCTTCACACTGGGATGAATGCCATGACGTTCGCGGGCCTGTCGAACTTGAAATTCTTCGATGCCACAGAGCTGTCCGATTTGACGATCGCTAAATCCAGTTTGCTTCGCACCTCTAAGCAGTTGACTGGATTCCAGGGGATGCGAATTTTCTCCCAACTGCTTCGCGATCTGAACAATATGCTGAATTTTATAGAGGAACCACTTTTCAATATGCGTGAGTTCATGAATTCGATCGAGAGACATCCCCTGCTGCATTGCTTCCGCTACAATGAAAATTCGTTCCGGCGTGGGTTCGCTCAATTCCAGTTCAAGGCCAGATACCTTTGAACGTTCTTTATTCCCCACTAATCCCTGAACCCCAATTTCCAACATGCGAAGTGCTTTTTGCAGAGCCTCTTCAAAAGTCCGACCGATGGCCATCACTTCGCCCACTGATTTCATTCCGGAACCGAGTTTCTTTGACACCTGGTGAAATTTTTTCAAATCCCATCGAGGCATCTTGATAACAAGATAATCCAGTGCCGGCTCAAAACACGACTTGGTCACCCCCGTCATGGAATTGGGTAAATCGGCAAGGTTGTACCCCAGTCCTAATTTCGCCGCGACATAGGCCAGCGGATACCCCGTAGCCTTCGAAGCCAAGGCTGAACTTCGCGAGAGTCTCGCATTCATTTCAATCACGCGATAATCGCCTGAGGCTGGATCCATGGCAAACTGCACATTACATTCCCCAACAATCCCCACATGCCTCGCAATGCGAATCGAGACATTCCGCAACCGATGATACTCTTCATTATTAAGAGTTTGGCTTGGAGCCACCACAATACTTTCACCGGTGTGAATTCCCATGGGATCCAAGTTTTCCATGTTACACACCGTCACGCAGTTATCGTATTGGTCCCGAACCACCTCATATTCAACTTCTTTCCACCCTGTCAGATACTCTTCAATTAACACCTGACCCGTATAGGAAAAGGCCTTTACCGCTCGTTCTTTTAACTCCTCTTCCGTCTGGCATATACCGGATCCTAATCCACCCAAGGCAAACGCAATTCGCAACATGAGAGGATAGCCAATGTTCTGTCCAATTCGTAGGGCATCCTCAACCGACTCTGCGACAGCACTTTTGGGAACATGTACGTCGATCTCACCTAATCGCTTAACAAATAATCCGCGATCTTCAGTTTCACGAATGGTTTGTACCGTCGTTCCTAAGACTTCTACAGAAAATTCTTTCAAGACCCCCGTCTCCTCGAGGGCTAATCCACAATTCAACGCCGTTTGACCGCCAAACCCCAGCAAGATGCCATCGGGGTGTTCTTTGGCAATCACTTTTTTGACAAACTCTGGCTTCACCGGCAGAAAATAGACTTCATCAGCGAGATTTTCAGAAGTTTGAATAGTGGCAATATTGGGGTTTACCAACACCGTGGTGATCCCCTCATCCTTGAGTGCCTTAATCGCCTGGCTTCCCGAATAATCAAATTCTCCAGCTTCACCGATTTTGAGCGCACCACTTCCCAGAATAAGGACTTTTTTGGGTTTCCGAATTTCAGTCATGACAAGATTTCACTTTACCGAACTCATTAATCCATTGACTCATAACATTTTCGTTAAAGAAACATTCGCTACAGCATATCGATAAACCGATCGAACAAATACGAGGTATCCGTCGGCCCTGGTGCGGCTTCCGGATGAAATTGCACACTCATAAATGGTTTTGATTGATGGCGAATACCTTCATTCGAACCATCGTTGGCATTCACAAACCACGGCATCCAATCAGAAGTTAAGCCATTCGGCTTCACAGCAAATCCATGATTTTGCGAAGTAATATAACAGCGATCGGTCCCTAACTCTCTGCAGGGTTGATTTTGACTTCGGTGTCCAAATTTCATTTTATAGGTTTCGGCTCCAGCCGCCAGTGACAGAATTTGATGACCAAGGCAAATCCCAAACACTGGGCGATTGCCCTGGAGCAAGCGTCGGACTATCCCGATTGTGGCTTCGCACATTTGAGGATCACCCGGACCATTCGAGATCATTACCCCATCAAAATCCTCGTGCAAAAAATCATAGTCCCAAGGTACTCGCTTCACCTGTAAACCACGACCAACTAAGCTGCGAATGATATTGAATTTTCCCCCGCAGTCTATTAACACTACTGTCTTTTTCCCGTTTCCATACATTAATGGCTCTTTCACACTCACAAATTCTACTAAGTTGTCACGATTGGGATCATAGAACTCTTGCTCCTGGCCAGTCATGAAGATTTTTCCTAGCATGCTCCCTCGTTGACGCAATTTTTTCGTCAACTTTCGAGTATCAACACCATAAATTCCAATCACCCCATGTTCCTGCAACCATTTATCAAGGCTTTGCTGTGCATTCCAATGAGAATACTCAAACGAATAGTCTGTCATCACCAACCCTTGAATATGGACCTGATCAGACTCGAAGACATCATTAAGTCCGTCCACCATTTGGGCCTGAGGCACGCCATAATTCCCAATGAGTGGATACGTTAAGGCTAAAATTTGCCCTCGATAGGAAGGATCAGTCAACGTTTCTGGATAACCCACCATTCCGGTGTTAAAAACCACCTCCCCGGATATTGGTTCAGTACGACCAATTAATTTACCATCAAAGGAAGTTCCGTCCTCTAACATTAATATTCCGTTTTCTTGATTATCTCGCATCGGATTACCTTGCCTCATATGGGCATAATGAATGAAGTTATTACTCTCTCAACCACTGGGCCAAACTTGTAGATGAAGACTTCGTTGAAAGCAAGAGGCTAATACGGGCGTCTCAAAAACATTGGAAAAATCAAGAAAGGCAAAGGGCCAACACGGCACTACAATTGCTGAGCTCCATGGTGTTTGTTATAGTACTTCGGGCATTTTACTGGTCGCAATATCACTTTTCGTAACAATTATATCTTGAACACCCTTAATGTGATGCCATGAATCAATTCAAACGAAAACGAATTCTGGTGACAGGTGGCGCTGGATTTCTAGGCTCTCACTTGTGTCGAACTCTGCTCGATCAAGGAAATGAAGTTATCTGTGCTGATAATTTTTATACCGGCACCAAGGATAATATCATTCCTATGCTATACCATCCGCAATTTGAAGTCATCCGGCATGACATCACGATTCCCCTCTATGTGGAAGTCGATGAAATTTACAACCTGGCCTGCCCAGCCTCTCCCATCCACTACCAATTCGACCCGGTACAAACCACAAAAACAAGCGTGCACGGGGCCATAAATATGCTCGGCCTAACGAGGAGGCTTAAAGCGAAAATCTTTCAAGCCTCGACAAGTGAAGTGTACGGCGACCCCCACGTTCATCCCCAAACTGAAGAATATTGCGGAAACGTCAATCCCGTAGGCTTGCGCGCTTGCTATGACGAAGGAAAGCGTTGCGCAGAAACGTTATTCTTTGATTACTACCGGCAATTTCAACTTCCCATCAAGGTCGCCAGAATTTTTAATACCTATGGCCCACATATGCACCCTAATGATGGGCGAGTCATTTCCAACTTTATTATTCAAGCCCTCTTAAACCGCCCCATTACTATATTTGGTGATGGTTCACAAACTCGGTCGTTCTGCTACGTTGACGATCTTATTCGGGCATTCGTGGACTTCATGGCCAGCCCCAACGATTTTCCTGGCCCCGTAAACCTTGGAAATCCTGAAGAGTTCACTATTGCGGAATTAGCCCATCTTATCATTGAACTAACAGGAACAAAGTCAATGATAGAGTATCAACCCTTGCCTTCTGATGACCCTACGCAACGCTGTCCTGATATTCGTTTGGCAAAAGAAAAATTAGGATGGGAACCACAGGTCCCACTTCGAAGCGGATTACTCAAAACTATCGAATATTTTGAGGAGCGGATTCGTCATGCGGCTCTAACATAAGTAGCAGGAGCCATCGAATCTTTTACATCAAGGCCTAACTGTTTTTCAATTTAAGTATTGGCCAAAGACGTCATTGGGGGCAGCAATCACACAAAACGAAAAGTTTTCTTAGAGATTTGCGCAGGCTGCCGCCGTTCCGGTGCATGTCCGGCCAGAGTATGGCTTAAATTCTTCCAACCACTTCTGAGTGATACTTTTCCTCAGCGAAAGCCGGTCAAATCCTAAAACCCAAAACTGATTTGGCCCGGTCCTTGGAAAATACTACGAGATCCCTAGACTTACACCTTGTATCTTCGGGTTCCGTGTCGTCATTCTTAACAAGTTTGATTATCAGGTTTTCGGATAAGATCCCTGCCTCTGATTAAGTGCCCTCACCCATACAACAAACGGTAAAACGCCAAGACGCAACTCACCTTCCAGGCCTAACGCCCTCATCCAACAGACCTGATATCAAGTGGGGTTGTTGTTACAGATTGGTGATTTGATCAACCGGCATGACGACTCGAGCTTGATAAGCCACAGTCTTTAATAGCAGAGTCACTCGTTGGCGATCACTCATTTCACTCTCAAATACCGCCTCTAAACCCCGCAATGGCCCATCCTGAATTCGAACCTTTTGCCCTGGTTGGAAAGGAGTACAATTTGACATGTCTACCCACCCCTGGGTCATCCTGTCGCGCATTGCTTCAATAATCGATGAATCCACCCGCGCGAGGGTGTCTCCAAAGGTGACGACTCTGAGGACGCCAGTACAAAATTGCACTGCCCGGAATTGCACAGCAGGGTCAAATTTGACAAACAGATACCCTGGAAATAATGGCAGGATGACCTCTCGTCGAACACGTCGAATGATTTTTTCCTGTTTCCGATGGGGACAAAATGATTCAAGGCCCAACTGATCCAAGTTCTGACCTGATGCTTTTTCCGCTCGATTTTTCACATGCACAAGAAACCAGTGTGATCTCGGTACATCCGCCGACTTTCCTGTTTCGCTTGCAGAAAAAGATTGAGTTTCAAGAAGGGAAGTAGAAGCAATCATATGTATTGTGTAAGAACCTATTCGATCAAGCCAACGTTGGCAAAGTGCAAAACACACCGCTCGGGTCATGCGCCGGATGCTGATATAACCGTCCAATCATAGGAAGAGACTCTCGGATAGGAGCAAAAGAAAATTCTCCCAACAACCGACGGAATCGGTCTTCCGTTTTATTCAAATTGAAGTAATGGCGAAGTCGGGACCGAAAAGGCCCGGTCATGCGAGGCTGATCCTGATCAAATTCCCATGGATGCAAGTAAAACACGAGGGATTCCCCTTCCCGTTCAACTTTTCGCATCAAACTGACAAGAAGCCAAAATGGGAAAAATCGGAAATAACCACCACCAGCGACAGGAAGTCGAGTCCATCCCAGCTTACAGGTCGAAGGAGGGACCTCCCATAAGGTTCCCGAATGCGTGGAGAGCAAGTGGGGAGAAGGGTTGGCACCTGGGATCCCATATTGGTCGTGATAGACCGGAAAAACACTGGAATCATAGGCATACCCTTCTTCTAAGAGAATTGGAAGGGCCCATAGGGTTTCCTGAGTAATGGTAAACGTTGGTGCACGATAACCAAGCACTGGCATGCCAGTCACATCTTCTAACACCGCTTTGGCTCGTTTGATATCTTCTCGAAATTGCTCTTTTGTCAGAACCGTAATCAGATCGTGTCCATATCCATGGGAGGCTATTTCATGTCCGGCCTCAGCCATGCGTCGAACTAATTGTGGGCATTTTTCTGCCACCCACCCCAGGACAAACATAGTTGCTCGTACTTGATGCGCCTCTAAACATTCCAATATTTTTTCGGTATTACGCTCAACACGACTTTCCAGCAATGGCCACTGACGACGTCTTGCGGGACTATCAAAGGCCGCCACCTGAAAATGCTCCTCGATATCAAAACTCAAGCAATGCGTTCGGCGAAGACCCGTTGCATTTTCCATGGTCACCGTGCTCCGGACCCCATTAAAATGACTCGAATGGTTCGAAAGAGAATGGATAAATCGAACCACACAGATAAATGCTTAACGTAATAAAGATCATATTGGAGTTTCATATGCGAATCTTCGACGGATGCGGCATAGTTAAACCGAATTTGGGCCCATCCCGTGAGACCGGGACGAATGGTATGACGCAAATCGTAATAAGGAATCTGGCGTCGCAAGTTCTGGACAAAAACAGGACGTTCTGGTCGAGGGCCAACGAGGCTCATCTCCCCTTTGAGCACATTAAAAAACTGGGGCAATTCATCGATGCGAAGCAATCGAATCCAGCGACCAATCCTGGTGATTCGTTGATCACCCAATTGAGCCCATTGGGCGGTGTCACCTTCAGAATCTGGGCGCATGGATCGAAATTTCCACAGCACGTAGGGACACCCCCGCAATCCAACACGAGTTTGCTTATAAAGCGCCGGTCCTGACGAATCGAGCTTGATCAACAAGGCAACTAATCCCATCAGCGGTGCCAGGATCATTAATCCTAATGAAGCTCCGATAATGTCCTCGAGGCGCTTCATCAGCAACATACCCGGCCGACGCTGAAAGCCTGACGAGAAAATGAGAGCACTCGGCTTCAATTCATCGATGGAAAGCCGTCCGCACTCACTTTCATACAACTGATGACCATCGATGACTTCCAGCCCCATGGATTTCAAATCCAAGAGCGTATCCAAGGGCATACTTCCTCGCCGATCCGTCACGCAGATCGCAATCGTTTGGACTCGGAATCGTTCGACAATCTCAAACAGTTCGTCTACGGTCCCCAATATGGGTTTTCCATCACTAGACTGCCCCACACGGGCCGTTTCTGTGGTCAACACTCCGACCACGTCGTACCAATGTCGACGCTTGGAGGTTAGAACCCGAATCAAGTCTCCCATCAACTCGCTTTCCCCAAAAATCAGGACTCGTTTTCGAGTATCCAGGGAGCGGAGAACTTGATCAAAAATTGACGGTGCTGGTTGATTGTGAATCTTCGGGGCCAGCATAGACCCAGTACTCATACGGATTCTCTAGTAACCGCCGTATAAGGTGCTCCATATGTTTCTTGTGACATAAAATATGGCATGCCGTGGGAGGAGGCATCGGTCAATAGAATACGGGCTTGCACGGTGGGTCGAAGCATATCCATGGCTTTGACCACGATCTCTTGCGGAGTGACTCCCGCTCGTACCACTAAAATTAGCAAGTCCGCCAACCCGGCCAATACATTCATATCCGCCAACGGCAGAATGGGAGGAGCATCGACAAGAATATAATCGAAGCGAGATCGCAGATTTCCAATCAAAGCTGCCAGTTGTGGGAGGCGGGAAAGAGACACGGCATGATCTTCCACCGCGCCTGCGGGAAGGACCCACATGGGAACATCGTCCATACGATGAATACAATTTTCCAGTCCCACATCGCCATGGAAGTAATCCGCAAGCCCAGGTGCTGCGGGCATTCCAACAGCTTCATGTAAGCGTGGGGCCTTAAAATCGCACCCGATCAACAACACTTGCTTTTCTAAATCACGCGCCAGGGTATACCCGAGATTGACTACTGAGGATGTTTTTCCTTCACCCTTCATGGCACTGGTCGCAAGGACAACGGTATTGGCTTGTTCGGTATTCATCAATACCAATCGCGTCGCCGCAACTCGATATTGTTCAGCAACAATGGAAGAAGGCCTCCATCGGCTGACCAAAGAAGGATTTGGGGTCAAACCTCCGCGCCATTTACCTCCGTCTGATACATTGGCAACCAATTCTCTATTCCCATTGGCTGAAGCCTCATCCCCTGAGCCAAAAGTCCCACCACCAAGAAGGAGCCCATCCGAGGACTTTCCATAGGCTGACTGAAAGCTAGGGATCGTGGCCAAAATTGGAAATCCAAGAGAAATTTCCGCATCTTCAGAACGACGGAACGTGGGATTCCATTGTTCAATCACAAAGGCGACACCATACCCTAATACACACCCAAGGAGCAGACCGGCGAGTACAATAACCGCTCGAAGAGGACCATCAGGGGTCTTTGGCAAATTGGCTGGATCCAAAATTCTAAAGCGCTCACCTTTTTGACGCTTTTCAAGATTTTCTGAAATTCGCGCATTGAGCCGTTTCTCAAGAATATTTTGGTAATTTTCCTGCATGTTGGCGTAATCGCGCTCCAAGGCCAACATCTCCTGTTCCCGTGCAGCCGTCCGATCCACTTGGCCTTGTAATTTCTCCATGGACTCCGCCAATGTTGCGAGACGACTTTTTTGAGACTCTACTTGGAGTCTTAATTCGTTTCGATCCTTGAGCAATCCTTTTAAGTAAGGGTCAAATACTTTAATTGGCTCTTGCGTTGGAGGCTCTTCCTGCTCCACGACCGGCCTGCCTGCTATTTCATCTTTCAAGAGGGCAATTTGTTGCTTGAGTGAAATCACGTCGGGATATGCACTCTTATATTCGGCTTGAAGTTTGACAAGATCCTGCTCAAGCTTTTTCAATAAGGCCACCTGAGAATCAACAGGAGTTCGAGCTGAAGAGTCTTGCTGATTGTATCCAAATTGATTCAATTTAATTTTTGAATCTGTACTGATCGCTCCGGACGCCTCATATTCACGAATGGCCTGCTCCACCAACAGCAAACGGTTCGTCGACGCATTGAGTGATTCCTGAATAGAGTTTCGCTCATTTTCTTTACGATCAAGGGTACTGATATTAGATTCCAATTGGCTCGGCAATTCTCCCATATACCGATTCTTAAATTGGCTCAGGGCCCGCTCCTTTGTTTCTAATTCTTGCCGGGCCGCCCGAAGTTCTGTCTCGAGAAAGTCTGAAGCCCCTTCAACAAATTGTTCGCGAAGTTTCAAGTTTTCCTCAATGTACTGGGAAGCCAAACGAGACGTGACTTTCATCGCGGTGGTAGGATCTTCATGGGCGAATGAGATCGTAAAAGCTTCAATGCGGTTCCGCCCCTTTGTCTCCACTTGAATGTTTTTCCTCATGCTAAGAATGGCCATTTCATAGCCTTCTTCCTGAATGACGTCTTGAAACAATCCAAACTCTTCAATGACCTTGACCAAACTGGTTCGGCTGAGTACTTGTTGTGTAATGGTCGACACACGACTGGCCACATCATCAAGCACTGAGGTTACGTATTGTTCAGGAATAGTCTGCTGCTCTACCAGAATGACGGTGCTCGAACGATAGACGTCTTTTTTAAACCAGGCTAACGTGCCGGCCACTCCGACCGAAATCATGACGATCGAAAGAATGAGCCATTTCCGGCGGATCGCGATCTCAACATAGTCTTTCACCTTGCCCTGCAGGGAGGGAGAGGCACCGCGTCCCATATACTCAAGGCTTTTTCGTTCCATGTCATGCTGTTCCATAGGATTTCGCTCCATCGTTCGAAAAATTTTTTATCAACCCCAACCTGTTGTCATCCATTTTGGCCTATTTATCTGACACGCCATTTCTCAAATTTGTGTCACTGACATTTGAGTCCCCCTGATGGCCTGTCAGACCATCAGGGACCCAATCGCACTATGTACCCATCAAGGAACTACAATGGTATCGCCAGATCGCAAAATAAAATTATATTCAGCCCCTGACTCCGACAGGAGAGAATCGTAGTTCACTGGAATTCTAATTTCCTTGCTTTTGCCATCCTCTGTTTTCACACGCCGAACAACTTGAATTGAATTCTCTGAGGCAAACTCGGTAAAACCACCAGCTAACGAGATCGCCTGTAAGACCGTGGCATAAGATTGTAATGGATATTTTCCTGGAGTCTTCACTTCACCAAGCACATACACCTTATAACTATTGACAGCTTTCACACTGACCGACACGGCCGGGTTATCTTTGTATTCCCGATAACGCTCGGTGATATTCTTGGCTAATTGGTCCGCCGTGAGCCCATCAGCCTCCACGTCCCCAATCAACGGCAACGACACCTTGCCATCTGGCCGGATCACGATATCAGTCCGAGTTAGATCGGGATTACGCCACACGACGACATCGATCACGTCCTCGGCTCCCAAGCGAAAGCCTTCCTCGGGTGGACCTGGCGCCACCACGACTTGAGGGCTGTTATAGGCGCAACCAGACATTCCCAAACCTGCAGAAACCACCACGGACACTAATATTTGAGTGAAACGCGTTTTCATAAGCCACCTTCCATGCATTGCTTGACTCCCTTTCATTTACGGTAACAACACCATCGTTTCGGATGGCACCACAATAGTATCGCCGGGTTGAAGCTCAAAGTTTTCAGCGCCACGCAACACGATATCGTCATAATTCACCATAATCCGTTGTGGTTCACTGCCTTCGCCACTCATTCGAAATACAACCACCCGGCTTCGAACCGCATCGGGAGCCAGACCTCCAGCAAGCGTTAGCGCTTGAATCAAAGACGTTTTGGTCAGCAACGGGTAACGCCCCTGACTTCCGACAGCGCCTTGGACATAAATGAAATAACTATTCACCTGTTGAACCACAATCGCTACAGTGGGATTTTCTTTGTACTCTTTAAGTTTTTCCGTAATCGCATCTTTCAATTGTCCAGTAGTCCCACCCACGGCTTTGACATCCCCAATCAACGGCAATGAAATCCGACCATCGGGTCGGACCGTTACTTGACGTGAGAGATCAGGATTTCTCCACACGCTGATTTCCAACACATCTTGCGGCCCAATAATGTAATCATTGGTGACAATAAACTGGGAAACACCTGCGGCCCCCATCTGTCCAGAATTGGCCCAACTTGCCCCCACTCCCGAACATCCACAGATCGCCAACCCCACACACAGTACCTTCAGCATTTTCATAACAGCCCTCCTGTAACCAAAAGACAACCGATGAGTTGATAGATTAGATCTCCTGACCTTATGGAAATTCCAAACATTGGAGGCAGGGTCCATTCCTTGGTATTTGCTACCTAATTCGGAGAAATATCTTACGGACTTAACAGTCATATGTTTTTTTTTGAAATTAGAGAATGTCCCTTCTGCCCTATGTAGATTTCACGCTCTCCTTATTGGGCAATGGACACTGACCTTTGACACCAATCGGTCGCCTTTACCTCAGACTTAATGAGGATTCTCTTTTCACAAACAACTGCACATTTGACCTTCAATAGCACGCTCCTCAGAGAGGTCAATTTTCTTCTCTGAGCCTGCCAACATGCATGAATTGTTTTTCTTGAGAACCTATCCGGGGAGGACTATTTAAACTACCTCTTAACTATCCAGAAAAAGGTATGAAAAATACCGCAAAGAAAAATTCCTCTAATATTTTTATTCCACATCGAGACAAAGCCCCAAATACATATCCACCATTTTTCACGGCCAATATTATTAATGACTTTCCAAATCAGCAATGGAATCCACATTGAAAAGGTCTACCAGGCCACCAGAGGAGGATGACGAAAGACCAATACATCTTTAGGTCGGGGAATACAGTAGAATATTTCTTAATCTTCCAAGTGACCCTAAGGTGACAATTCAGGGGTCAGACTCGGCTTTCATTAGAGATAATGGCTGCTTTGCCTTCCTAAGGTCCGAGGGAAAATTTTGAGCGCTAACACCATGTAATGGAAAAAATGGTTAAGTTATCTTCAGCAACTTCCGAAAAGGGCTAGGGACAGGAGAAAACAACACCAGAAGGGAACAAGAATCATAAAATTTCTAAAATGTCACCTTGCTGAAATCCTAAAGGAGGGACGCATCGAATGAATTCGACAACTGATTTGGAAAAGGAATCCACAACATTCATGTCATCAATGAAACCAGATAACTTTTCCCGCCACAGCAACCAGGGAGGAACAGGAATGGACCAGACTAATGTCGCAGCATTTATAGGGCACGGGGTCGAATTTAAAGGAGTCATTCGATACGAAGGCAATGTTCGTATTGATGGACAACTGGATGGAGAAGTTCATGCTAATGGAACGCTCTACCTAGGAGAACAAGCCGTCTTAACAGCAAAGATTAGTGCTCAGGCCGTCATTAGCAAAGGTCAGATTACCGGTGATATTACCGCTCGAGAAAAAGTGCAATTGCTGGCACCCGCCGTCGTTGATGGATCCGTCTTGACTCCCTCTCTTCTCATGGAAGAAGGGGTCACTTTCAATGGGACATTAGAAATGATGTCTTCGACAGCTGAGTATAAAAAGCCCAAGATTTCATATCCCTCAACCACAGACCGGGAATCTTCCAATTCACAAAAGGACAACCGGACAGGCAAAGAGATGGCTCTTCAGGGATAAATATTCGGGCAATCACACCAGAAGACCTGCAAGCCCATTACTCAACAATAATGAGCTTCACAGCACGAGGAGAAGGAGCACTTCATGTGGGGTGAAAAAGTCAAAAAACGCGAAACGATTTTTGATGAACAGCATTATACTTTTCTTGGAAAAGGGGTGGACTTTAAAGGCACTGCTCAATTCGAAGGTACCGTCCGGGTCGATGGTCGTTTCGAAGGAGAAATGCATACCGATGACACCCTCATCATCGGTGAACATGCTGTGATTAAGGGAAATATTTCCGGCAACGTGGTGGTGAGTGGAGGGAAAGTTCAAGGGAATATCACTGCTCACCAACGAGTCCAGCTCTTTAACCCCGCCGTAGTCATTGGAGACATTCGCACACCCAATTTCTCCAT
This sequence comes from Candidatus Nitronereus thalassa, assembly GCF_032191465.1. Lineage (NCBI taxonomy): Bacteria > Pseudomonadati > Nitrospirota > Nitrospiria > Nitrospirales > Nitrospiraceae > Candidatus Nitronereus > Candidatus Nitronereus thalassa. The sequence continues at coordinate 1,445,036 of NZ_JAQOUE010000001.1, forward strand.
GGAAGAAGGAGTCAGCTTTCAGGGCTTATGTGATATGGGACTCACAAACCTCGATCAATTTGACCTGAAGCGCCAAGAAACCATCAGTAACTCAAACGGAACAACTGGCAAAAAATATGAGAAAAATGGGAAAAATTCTGATGAAAAAGAGTGGGAAGCGAAGCATCTTGCCCATTTGTGATTCACACCCAACATCCAGCTAATACCATTAGAAATTTTACTAAGAATTTTTTGCGTCAATCACTCTAGGCAATCCTTGCCTATCACCCGCCGATGGGAATACTTTGAATGGACCTTTAATTTCTACCTATATCTGACCCCGCAAAGCTGCCCATCCCAAGCCCAAGTATTCATAGAACGCTCGCTCCGCGACTTTTAATGACTCCGCGCTAGGAACAAGATCCCACCACTGGAATTCAGTACTTTGACCAATCCTGTGGCCAACTGGAGCCGCAATTGGCGAAAGACCCTGCTTGCGAAACAAGGCCATTGACCGTGGCATATGTGAGGCTTCGGTCACCAATACCAGTGCTTCTTTTTCCACAATGTCGGCAATAAAACGTGACTGATCTTTGGTATCACGAGAATTAGATTCTACAACAACATCTTCTCTCGGCACACCAAAAGTCAGCACAAACTGATGCATCAAAACGGCTTCCCCCGTAGACCCTGAAATGAGCATTTTTACTCCTGGAAGCTTTTGATAAAGGGCAATCCCTTCAACAAGACGAAGTACCGTAGCACTCGAGAGTTGGCTCGCCAGAGGGTAACCAGGCCTTTCTGCTCCACCACCAGACAAGACAACAACCCATTTAACATGTCGTGTTTCCACAATGGATTCACCTGCATTTGGTGATTGTACCTTCAAAGGAAGGTATTGGGACTCCAAAGGTTCAAGCAGGGCATTGGATATGGGATGAAAACTCAATAGAGTGAAGATCACAACTCCACCGCTAAGAATCCATTTTCCCATCTGGCGCTGTGGGCGTAACCAAACCAGAATGAGCCCAACCCAAATCAATTCAAGACTCAGCGGAACAGGAAAAAACAACCGAGAGAAGATTTTTTTGAACAGATACATAGCCCCCTCATAGGCAATTATTACATTTAGTTTGCGTTATCAAAGGATTCAGTGAATCCAACTGCAATTGGTACACGAGTTTATAAAAAATGAAATCCTTGAGTAAGGCCTTGAATGCTTACGGAATGAGAGAAATAGCAGAAACTTGAAAAGAAAGCGATTCATTAATTCCCATCCAGCGGGAAGGACCGAATAAAAAGCGGACGGATTTACCCGTTAAATGTTTCGACTGACTGTTAAGTAGAAAAAGAGAGAGGCGTGAAAGGTTAAAGCAACCCCGAGTAAAAGCTAGAAACTTGTGGCCATTCGGATGGCAAGATCTTTGGCTCGAGAATTCTCAGGGTCAGAACATTGATGGGCGCCGGGCATGGGCTCAACAACCACAATAGAATGAATCTTCGTAAACCCAATGAGACTCAAAGCTTTTTCCATGAACCGCTTTTGTGATTTATAATTTTCAAATCCCGAACCATTTTGATATCCGTCAAACCGTGAATAAATCACCGCTGCGGGTTTCCCCGTAATCAGCCCTTGAGGATTTTCTCCAAGCAAAAATTGAAATGTCTGGCCAGGATGAAGCAACAAGTCCAGATAATGTTTGAGTCGGTAAGGGATTCCTAAATGCCACATCGGGACAGCAAATAAATACTTATCTGCTGACTTAAACTGACTGACCATTTTCACAATACTTTCCCACGCAGCCGCCTGCGCAGGCGTATGATTCATGCGATGAATGATGGCATAGCTAGCATCTAACGTAATCTCATCCAGAGGCTCTAGGTTGGCATCCCACACATTGATTTTTTCAAGTTGATCATTCAGGTGTGTTTCTTGATAGGCATCTAAAAACACTTTTCCCACATCCAACATCGGTGCTGAACGTTCTTTTCCAATCGAAGAATCAATGTAGAGTAATTTGGCCATAGGTCAGAAGCAGGATACCGACTAGGACTTTTTTGGAATCCACAACGATCGATAAGATCTGAATTAAATCCTCACTCCATATTGTTTTGTTGTCATTTCGCTAACGGCTTCATTAATTCTATCGCAGAATAGCGGGCATGAAATCTATACGCTATTCGACGTATTCGCCTATACCCCTCCAAGCATGTACCCTGGTGAGACCTGCTCACTTACAAACGATAGACAAAAATACCAATTAGGATCCTCGTGAAACCAACCACACCCATCCAATATTCCTCCAATTCTTTCGAATGGAAAACGCCACCCTACTTGAACAAAGGCCATGGCTGGATCTCTAGAAAAGTAACGAAATGGACTGGATTGAGTCTGTGTATATTTCTTCTCATTTCCACTACCGTTTTTGGCTCCATTCCCGATTTCTTGGAATGGAAATGGGGGCTTCAGCTTGCTGAATTTAGGCAACTAGAAATAGAAATAGCTGAAGAATGGCCAATTTGGAAACGAGCGACGGCAGTACGACTAGGCCAACGGGCACAAGAATTGGCCAATGCCGGCTCGTTAATATTAGTCTTCGATAATGAATTGGGGTTGGTGAAAACTCATTGGGCCAGCAAACCGATCGAACGGGATGCGAACGGCAACAAAGGCATGCAATTATTTAAGGAACTGAAAACAAAATTTACCAACCGGTATGGCACACCTCAAGAAACTCATGAAGAAGCCTCAGTGAAACTACAGGGATTTATTGGGGATCTCTACCAATGCTTGCAGGAAAAAACTTGTGGTCCGTGGGAGTCCATATGGGAGACACCTGAAGGCGGCGTCCTCGTCCTCGAACTTGTCGGGCTTGACGAAAGTGTCGGTTTTGTCCAAATGACCCATCAGGGCCCTAATCTTGGAGACGCCTTACAACAAGCTCACCCCGGCTTACATTTAAAGGAACAAGAAATATAGTTTTGGAACATCGGCACATTCTCAGAGAACCAAAGACTGAGAAAACTCCAATAGATACGATATAATAGGTAGCTCCACCCTGGAGCCAAGAGGCTCACAGGTCATACCGATAGGTAACATTATCGCCCCCCCATCGCTTGGTTTTGGCCTCGATCATCTTATCCTTTTCACAATACACGCAAGCAGTCACTTCATCTCTCCCCGTGAGGGACTTCATTTGCTGCATCAACCCCAACATTATTTTCCTGCCTCGCTCACGATCAATCGCTAGACGTTCGTAAAATTCTTTGGTGACATGTAATTGTAAAAGGTCGCCCTTCACAATAATGTCTTCCACCTGTGGATGGTTTCCAAGTTGAGCCCGAATTTTCTCGGAAATCTGGCATTCTTGTTCTTCCGTTTCCATTACAAACACGCCCCCAAAAGGTTAAGGTCAACAACACGGGATTTCACTGATAAGATTGTGTCATATCGGGAGGGGGGCAACGCAAGGAAGACAAAACGACTAGGCATTCAGGCCCTATAACAATCCCTTCGTGGCATCATCCAACCAAGTTTTTGTCCGGGACTGAACAAGGGGGGAAAGAGTGACTCGAACTCGGTCATGATAGGTGTTCACCCAATCTATTTCCTTGGAGGTAAGTAAGGAACAATTGATCAGAGTGCGATCAAACGGAACCACAGTCAGGGTCTCGAAAGCTAACCATTCGCGGTCCGATTGACCAAAAGAAGGGGTCGATACCGCCAGAACCAGATTTTCCAAGCGAATTCCAAATTCTCCAGCTTTATAATAACCCGGCTCATTGGAAACAATCATCCCCTTCTCTAGTGCCACTGTGCTGGGGGCTTTGGCAATTCTTTGGGGTCCTTCATGAACCCCCAGATAACTCCCGACCCCATGGCCAGTTCCGTGATCATAATCCAATCCGACTTCCCATAGGGGTTGTCGGGCTAAGGTATCAAGTTGAGTGCCGGTCGTACCTTTGGGAAAGACGGCAGTCGCTAGAGCTATATGGCCTTTCAAGACCCTTGTGTAGCAATCCCGCTGCTCCTGTGTCGGAGTTCCAATAGCCACGGTGCGGGTAATATCCGTTGTCCCATCCAAGTATTGCCCACCAGAGTCCACCAGATATAAGCAACCTGGTGCGAGCGCTCGATTAGAAGCCTCTGTAGCCCGATAATGCACAATGGCACCGTTGGACCCTGCCGCAGAAATAGTGGGAAAACTCTGATCTTTCCATAGCGCTTGCTGTTCACGACATGCGTCGAGATAATCTTGAACAGCCACCTCAGTCAATTTTCCCAGGGGAGCCTCCGCCGCCAGCCAAGCCAGAAAGTCACACACCGCGGCACCATCACGAATATGCGCCTCTCTGGAACCCTCTACTTCAACCGAATTTTTTCTGGCCTTTGGTAAAATACATGGATCTTTGCCCTCGACAATCTCGGCACCATATTTTTCTAGTTGATCAAAAATGAAACTGGCCGTTCGTTGTGGATCACACAACACTCGGCAGCGATCTCGTCCCAGATGTTCCAAAGTGTGTCTGAATTCTTCCCCAGGAACCACGTGAACGCCAGGCCCAAGATGATCTCGTAATTCTGCAGAGACCTTTTGACTGTCAAGAAACAGCATGGCCGATTCATCACTTCGCAAGCACGCAAAACTCAGTGGCAGGGGGGTGTGCGAGACATCCCCCCCTCGAATATTAAAAAGCCAAGCAATGGAATCCGGAGCGGTCAATACCGCCACATCAATCCGATCCTCCTTAAGTCCTTTGGCTAGATCCCTCCGTTTCTCCTCAGAGGACTGGCCTGCATAACGAATCGAATGGGGAATCACTCGAGCCCGGGGGCTCTCAGGCCGATCAGACCAGATGATATCAATCGGGTTGGGCTGGCAAGGGACCAGTTCAGCCTTGATGCGGGCACACCCTTCCCGGAGCGACTTAAGATCCTTCGGCGTGTGTAGCCAAGGATCATACCCAAGTTTGTCTCCACGCTTCAGGACGGAGTGCAACCATTCCTTGATGGAAATTTCTGAGATATGTTGAGGATCAAAAATCTCCAGGTCTATTTGATTTCGCACCTGTAAAACATAACGGCCATCCACAAACACTACGGCCTGGTCTACCAACACCACCGCCGTGCCTGCCGACCCGGTAAATCCCGTGAGCCAGGCTAACCGTTCAGCACATGCGGGAAGATATTCATTTTGATACTCATCCGCATGCGGAACGATGAATCCGGACAAGCCCTGCTTAGCCAATTCCGAACGTAATTTCTGAACACGAATCTTCGACTCAGTACTCATGGATCACCGTCAATTCCCACTCTTTTTCGCTCCACTTCCTTTTGTAATACAACCATCATAGCACGATCATCCCTGTGAGGGCAGTTCAGCTTCTTGTTTCTACCCGCTAAGCCATGCAGACCAATTTCGAATTTCATAGCGAAGCTCACCACCGAAGGCTACTGCAATCCGAAAGCCTCCAGCCATTAAGCATAATCCCTTGGCAGTTCTTATAATAAGTTAGGTAACATGGATAAAAAGATCCCGTTCCTATGAATTCTCGATTGGCCTCGAATTTAGGGCTTTGATTTCTGTTCGCTTTCCTTTCAACTGGACGTAGGTATTGGCATAAATATTCCAACTCATCAAGTCCTCCGGCGTTACTTCCGACGCATTCACTTTTTTGGGAACGACTCCTCCAGCCTTTAAGGCTCCCACAACCAATTCCGAGCAAAACAACTTTTCATAATCTTCTTGCGTTTTGGTTAAAGGACCTAGAAAATCCAGAGCACAGGGAATGAGCTGCCCCATATCATATTTTTTTCCTTCCTGTGCTTCTAACCAATCGAAATACTTGTCCAAATTGAGCTTTGCTCGAACCTTCTCATGTAAAGGAAGCCACCAAATTTCTCCAGTGTAATGCTGCAACGCACGCGACAACCGGGAAACGATGACCCCGCTTTTGTCTTCCTTTACGGTGGATTCAATAATTTGGTTGTAATACCCATCTTTTTTAGCTTCCGGTCGCTGCGTTTTCAACAAAATGGCCACATGGCTCACCGGAGACCCCGTAAACCATTTGATGACCTGGCTAAATTGTGTTTTGCCCCCAAACGCAATAATGTCTCCGGGTTGCATTTGGTCACGGAGCTTCGATGAGTAAGATTTCAAAGACAGGGACACAGGCATAACCCAACCTCCTTTTGGTGAAATGTCTGATGTAATTTCCGAATCATGGACGGCGAAAAAATCGCATACTAACCTTTGCGTACCATTGTGGCTAGAATTTTTTCTACTCGAACCACGTCATCACCCCTACCAATTATTTCAAATTAAACAGAAGATTCCCGCACGATCGAATGAACATACTCATATCATCGCGAGACGACATCGATGGTAATACACCTATAAACAAAATAAATGTTAGGGAAGTAAAAAACGGGAAATCATGAAGCGATAACTAGACCGAGGAGAATAACTGAGGAAAAGGACTAGGAAAGGAAATTAAGCGGAAACTGGAAGGCCTATGGCCTCGGCTTCGGTTTTATAGACAGGGATGAGTTTAGGAATATTCGCCACATCCAGGATCTTTTTCACTGCGGGTCGAGGTCCAACAAGGCTCATCACCATGCCCTGCAATGCCAATCGGGCTTGGGAAAGTGCTAATAACCCAATACCCACGCTATCGACGAAATCGACTTGGGAAAGATCAATGATCACATGATCCGTGGAACCACGTTCGGCGTTGCGCATCACAGCCTGGAACGTCTTACGGGAATAGAAATTCAAACGTCCCGAAACTTTCAGAATCCAAACACCATCATGAATATGTTCAGTAATGTGCATAAAGAAAACCCCTAACTCTTCTTCTTCGGCCGTTTGGCCAAGGATCTTGGGGATTTTTTACCAGATCTCTCCGCATCATTCCGATCAATTCCCATGAAGAGAGAAGAAAACAGCCATTTTCCCTAAAATATCTGTATTTTTTAAGGAAAAAATGAACGAATTTAGAGAGGAGGCGTCACGCTGATTGGGGATTCCCCTTCTGATTTAAATAGACTTCCCGCAACCCGCTATAGTTTAAAAAATCCATAAATTGTTGATGAGCGCCCTTCAGCTCATGCAAAATGGACTCGAACCAATGAATCTCCCTCACGCCTGAAGGCAAAACCCAACACACCCGGAAGTATTACCCAATTTCTCACCATGGAATCCAAAGACGCCAGTGCTTTAAATCAAACTCCTCTCCTCCGCCTCCTCAAGGAACATTTTGGCTTCCTATCGTTTCGCCCTCTTCAAGAAGAAATCATCCGCGATGCTCTCGCCGGACGAGATGTGGTTGCCTTATTACCAACAGGCGGAGGAAAGTCCCTCTGCTTCCAATTGCCGGCACTGGCCCGATCCGGGCTCACGGTGGTGGTTTCCCCGCTTATTGCTCTTATGAAAGATCAAGTTGATGCACTTCAAGCCAATGGCATTGCCGCCACCTGTTTGAATTCCTCACTGACCATGGAGGAGACACGAACTCGGCTGCAGGGTTTGCAACAGGGTACTTTCCAATTGCTCTACATCGCCCCGGAACGGCTCATGCTTCCAGGGTTTTTAAATGATCTACAGGGATGGAACGTGAATCTTCTCACCATTGATGAAGCTCATTGTATTAGTGAATGGGGGCATGACTTCCGACCGGAATATCGCAGGCTCGTAGAACTTCGTGAACGTTTCCCTTCGATCCCCATGATGGCACTCACTGCCACAGCCACGGAACGGGTTCACCAAGACATCTTGGCCCTTCTGAAACTTCGTGACTCAGCATCCTACGTAGCCAGCTTCAATCGACCAAACCTCACATATCGTGTCCTGGCCAAAATCAATCCCACAGAACAAGTTCTGTCCTTTCTCCGAACACAAGATCAGGAAAGCGGAATCATTTATTGTCAGAGCCGGAAAACTACGGAATTATTGGCGGAACGGTTACAGGCAAACAGCATCAAAGCCCAACCTTATCATGCAGGTTTGACGGCCAAGGAACGAACACGCCATCAAGAATTATTCCTTCGGGATGAAGTACAGGTCATTTGTGCCACCATTGCCTTCGGGATGGGAATCAACAAACCCAATGTGCGGTTTGTCATTCATTATGATCTGCCCAAAAACCTCGAAAGCTATTATCAAGAAACCGGCCGTGCGGGCCGCGATGGCTTACCCAGCGAATGCCTCCTACTCTTCAGTGCGGGGGATGCCGTCAAGCAGCAACATTTTATTAATGAAAAGCCGAGTCTTGAGGAACAACAGATTGCACGCACCCAACTCCAACAGATGGTACAGTATGCCGAAGGCACGACATGCCGACGAGCCCAACTATTATCGTACTTTGGGGAGAACTGGCCTCAAGAACATTGTGACAGCTGTGATAACTGCCTCTCGCCTAGGGAAACAGTTGACGGTACGGAAGATGCCTGCACCGTGCTGTCTTGCATCGCGCAGATACGGGGAAAAAGCGGTTTTGGTGTGGGACTCAATCATGTCATCGAAGTGCTCACAGGAGCGAACACCGAGAAAATTCGTCGATGGGGTCATGAACGACTCGCCGCATATGGGAGTGGGAAAAATATTCACAGCCGCCCTGAATGGGCCGCCATCTGCCGAGAACTCATCCGCCTGGGTTACCTTGAACAAACAACGGAGCCCTTTACGATTTTGGAGCTCTCTGCCCAAGGCCGAGGCTTTCTTCGTGAACGTCCGCAAATTATATTAACAAAACCTATGAGTGCGCCCGAGAGGAAAAAATCGTCCGTGGGAGACCTTGCCCATGACGAAACGCTCTTCAAGCACCTGCGCCAACTGCGAAAAAGGTTGGCCGATGAACGGGATGTTCCAGCCTATGTCGTCTTTTCTGATGTGGCGCTACGCCAGATGGCACGAGACTATCCAACCAGCGAACGAGATTTCCTTCAGATTAGCGGCGTAGGAAATAGGAAATTACAAGAATTTGGGAAAGAGTTTCTCACAACAATTACGGAATATGTGGCCAAGCACCCGCGCCAGGATTTTCCCAAAGAACCCCTTTCCTCTTCGGCGCCTCCACCTGTCTCATCGCGGAAGAAACCACTAGGGCTTACCGTTCAAGAAACTCTGAAACGGTTTCGGCTTGGAGATTCGGTTGAACACATTGCTCAACAGCGCGGACTGGTCCCGAGCACTATTTATGGGCATTTGGAACAAGCCCTCCAAGCCGGAGAATTGATAGAGGTTGATCGACTTCTCCCGCACGAGCTAAAGGCCCGAATGAGGGAAGCCTTTGCCCAAACCGGTTTCAGCAATCTCACGGGAGCCAAAGAAATCCTCGGCAACCTATGTGATTACGGCCAACTTCGCCTATTTCGGGCTATTCACGGAAAAACATCGCAGGGATAAAGATCGCTGTGATACACTAATCTGTCAAACGGTCAAACCAAATCATCATTGAAACACGTACGAATTTAACATCCCCGCCTTCAACTTCCTTTTCGGGTACATTTCCGATCAGACGAGTTTGTACCAAGGCCCAATCCAGAAAGGTTTTTGAGACTCTCAATGAATAAGCACGACATCACCCACCATCAAAGCACGCTATCCCCAAAGGACGCATCTCCTGGCTTCAGCACACTTGGACTCGAGTCCCCATTGTTAACCACACTGGGTACGTTAGGCTATGAAGAGCCCACGCCAATCCAACAAGAAGCAATTCCTCCCTTATTGGCCAAACGTGATCTTATCGGACGGGCCGCAACAGGAACCGGCAAGACGGCTGCCTTTACGCTACCACTGCTGCAACGCCTCGCACATTCGACACGGCAAAAAAATCCGTTTGCCCTCATTCTCGTACCAACCCGCGAACTGGCCATCCAAGTCAGCGAGGCTGTCCATCGTTATGGGAAGGCACAAGGAATTGGGATCCTTGCAATTTATGGTGGCCAGGCGATCCGCCCCCAACTCGTCGCACTGAAACGTGGCGTCGATGTCGTAGTGGCCACGCCAGGGCGTGCACTGGATCATATCCGCCGCAAGACCCTTCAGCTGAAGGATCTACAAATCGTGGTCCTCGACGAGGCGGATGAGATGCTCAATATGGGATTCGCGGAGGATCTGGATGCCATACTTCAGCAAACTCCCAAGACCAGGCAGACCGCCTTGTTTTCAGCGACCATGCCCCCACGGATTGCCTCCATCGCACGCCGACATTTGCAAGACCCGGTGGAAATCCAAATTATCAAAGAACCCATCAAAGCTGGAGTAGCGCCTCGCGTGAACCAAATAGGATACCTTGTGACCAGACCTCACAAAGTGGCGGCTCTGGCTCGTATCCTGGATATGGCCACCCCAAAATCGACACTCGTATTCTGTCGAACTCGCCTGGAAGTCGATGAGTTGACCTCTGCGCTCAACACCCGCGGTTACCGAAGTGAAGGCCTGCATGGCGGCCTCAACCAGGCCCAACGCGATCGCGTCATGGCCTCATTCCGGTCAGGCAAGACCGAATTATTGGTGGCCACGGACGTCGCCGCCCGAGGGCTGGATATCTCTCACGTCTCGCATGTCATGAATTACGATGTGCCATCGTCTCCTGAAGCTTACGTCCATCGTATTGGACGGACTGGCCGCGCCGGACGCACGGGTGAGGCCATCACGCTCGTCGAACCACGCGAACAATGGCTGCTGAAAAACATCGAACGACTCACGAAATCTAAAATCGAAATGGCCACGCTTCCCACCGTCGCCGATCTCCAAGCCAAGCGACTGACAGGCATAGGAACTTCTATTCAAGAAATCTTAACGGCCAACAAGTTTGAACAGTTTAGAAACGTCGTCAACACGCTTATTGAAAAATTTGACCCTGTCGATGTGGCAGCGGCTGCAATTCAACTCGCGTATGGATCGAAATCGGGAGAACGCAAGGAAGAAGAAATTCCTGTCATTCGGGGCCACGAAATGGAAAAGTCTCGGAGACCTCAAGGATCAAAACAGGCACCACAGGAAAGATCGCGCGGGGCAAAAATACGAGGTGAGACTGGCAGACCAGCTGGCCCTCGCGATCGTGGTGGACCTAGCATAAAAATGGCAACTCTAAGTTTCAGTGCTGGAAGAAATGCGGGCATCGGCCCAAGGGATCTCGTCGGTGCGATTGCGAATGAAGCCGGGCTGCCATCGAAAATGATCGGGCCTATTAAAATAGACGATCAATTCTCGCTTGTGAAAGTTCCGGCAGAACTAGCGAGAGACATTATGAAAGCGATTGGGAGGACGAGGTTGAAAGGGAAGAAGGTAAGTATTCGGCTGGAGAGGGACTAGGAAGGTGGGAATTAAGATATTTCGTGTCTAGTAGACGAGAAATCTGTCTGGACAATCTACCCATTGCCGACGCACAACCGTGTCATTCCCGACATCCTTAATCGGAAAACAAGATTTTTCTTTTCTTTGCCATCCTGAACGGAGTGAAGGATCTTTTTTTTATAACTAGAAGAACAACGCGAAAAATCTCAAACCGGCGATTAGTAAGGTTTAGAAAGGAATTCGTTCAATGGTACCTGTAAGTCCCTGGTTAAACTAACCCTGCCCGGGGACCTTCCCCGACCGCACCTACGGCTCTATTTTCCCCCCACATATTTTCACCTAGTGTTTTTTTTGGTTTTTTCGTCTATGATTCCGGGTCTTCTCGGGATCAACCAAACGACAACTCGGTCAAAACGCATGGCCTAGGAGAGGGTTCATTCGCCATAGGACTTATTAGGTTTTTATTTTTTTGTTTTAAAGGAGAGTAATCATGGGGCTTTTTAAGAAAAAATCCGCAGCTGAGAAACAACGTAAAGCAGAAATAAAAAAGGCCAAGAAAGATGCTCGCGCCGACAAAAAAGACGCTCGCCAAGATTCCAGGGAGGTAAAGAAAACCGCCCGCAAAGACGCAAAAGCAGAAAAAAAAGACCTACGCCAGGAAACCAAGGCCGTGAAGAAGGATGCGCGACAAGATAAACGTGAGGGGCTAAAGGATGTTCGCCAATCCGATCTAACCGGCAAGGCCAAGCGGGATGCGAAAAAAGATGTTCGCAAGGGAAAAAAGGATACGGTTAAAGTTGCGAAACAAGAGAAGAAAGATAAGAGGCATGATATTCGGAACGAGAAAAAGGATCGTGTGCAGGATGCCAAGGTGGAGAAGAAGGAGACAATTCAGCAGATCCGCGAGAGAAAGCGTGCGATCCTCAAAAACCTACGGGTACCGAAGGCATTGGATCGAAAATGGAATAGCTACCTGAAATTTCAGCATGTGGATGCCTTGGAAATTTACAAGCCGAATACCCTGAGTCATTTGCAAACCATCTGCCGAATTGCGACCGACAATGGGTTAAAAGTACGCGCCATCGGCTCCGGCCATTCTTTTTCTGAAATCGGCGTCACGGAGGATATTTTTGTGGAGACGAAAAATCTCAACAAAATGTTGCCGATGAACAATACCCGCAAAAATAAACTCAAAAACAATGTCCGGCGGCGGCGAATGGCAGAATTACAAGTTGGGCGCACGATCATTGAAATTTCCAAAGAGTTGGAGAAGTCCGGTGAGGCCTTGATAAATCAAGGCACCTACGATGGACAAACCTTTTGGGGCGCAGTGTCGACTTCTACGCATGGATCAGGCCTCAAGCGAGGGCCGTTCCCAGCCATGATACTCAGCCTAGTATTGGTAGGCGAGGGTGGACGGACGTACCGCATTGAACCTCGGGATGGGATTACCGAGGCGCGCAATTGGCGTGAAAACGGCATTGATGAGCTCATTCAAAATGATGATGTGTTCAATTCAGTCATTTGTTCGTTTGGCTGTATGGGAATTGTCTATTCCGCCGTCATCTCGACTCGTGAATTCTATTGGATGAATGAGTGGACCTATATTTCCACCTGGTCAGCCTTTAAAGAAAGTTTTTCTCGCTATTCTGACATGCGAGCCTTTGTTGAACGCTGGGACACCATTTCACTCTTGATTGGCCCGACCAAAGCCAAATCGGGCGGCAAAGATGGCGTAAGTTTCAAGGGTGAAAACCCCATGGCCATGAACCTGCGATTGGAAACCAACGAGACCCGCACCATTGGCGGAACATTCATGGATAGTTTGACCAAGTTTTTCGAGCGAATTGGGGTCATCGACTGGATCAAGGCTCCAGCAGAAGGCCGAGGCTTTACAGTGGCGGATATCTTTCCCGGTGATGCTTGGATTGCGAAGAAAGGCGTTCGTGCTTCCGGCAAGATCGGCTGGATGGGTGAAGAGATCAAGCCTAAAGAAACACCCATAAAGCGGCGCAATAAATGCTACAAGATTTTCCCCAAAGGCGGAAAATTGTTTGGGGGCTATGGGTTGGAGGTCGCCTTTCCCATTGAACGCACCATCGAAATCATGGATCGGATTATCGAGTTGGCCGAAGAGAATAAATCCAACAAGTTATTCCACACTGCGCCGGTGGCAGTCCGTTTCGTCGCACCGACGACGGCCTATGCCTCGCCCCAATATGCAGATCCGAACGACAATGTGTCAGCATTTGACCAAGGCACGGTCATGTTCGAAGTTCTGATGGCCAAAGGGACGGAAGGCGGCATGCAAGCCTTGCAATTGATTGAGGAAGCGATGCTAGATGAGCGCGATGTCCGTGTGCATTGGGGGCTTCATTTTGATCGAATCAACAGCCGCAATACGAATTTTGAGCGGATGTATCCCAAATGGCCCCAATTCCGCGCAACGTTCCAACGATTCAATCGCCAAGGCACGTTTAAGAATGTCTTTACCGATCGAATCGGCTTGCGCTGACAAACTGTTGTTCAGAGGAAAACTGTTCAGGACTTAATTGAATGAGGGCTTTCGCGCCCGCGCAACGAGGCCTCCTTCGACTCCGCTCAGGACAGGCTTTTGTTTCGGCAAAAGGACCCAAAACCATTTCCGCCCGAGCACGAAGGCGGGAAAGCACAATTAGGTTTCCATTCTGAAGAATTGGTGGGCAAATTGAACAATCACTCAATTCGCATGTCATCTCCCAATTCTCAGCCAAGTCAACCGAGTCTGACTCTTCTCATACATTTGGGAAATGTTCAGAAGATGTTTTGTTAAGCAGGATTAGGAGTGCAATGGGTACGCCTGCCACTTTGAATTGTCGTGACAGCAAATCGTCCAAATTTCATTTATATGTTTTAAGTATCCCAGGGGAAGTGGGTTTCGTGCCTTTGGATTGTGGATAATCATTGATCCAGCCAATAAGTCAAAGGCCAGTGAGAAAAATGAGCAGTCGGAATACAACACCGCTGAGATTAAACTATTCTCCCCAGATAAAAAAAACCTTGTATCAATTTCCTCCCCACTGGCTTTCGGAATACTCTCACAATACCTAATGCCCTCATTGGCATCAGAGGTACCAGGACCAAATATCACATAAGGGGCTCCCAAACCGTGAGTGGCTCTCATAATTGCCGGTGGACTTAAACAAGCTCTCGGACTAAGCTTCGATGAGCTAATAGCAATTACACAAATGTCGCTTCTCGATATAATTCCGCATTTGAGATATTCCTTATATTTTTTCTTTTTTTCATCGAGGGCACTACAAATACGTAAAACAATCTGATCGACCGGGACTCTCTCAGCTACCGAAGCGCCATACTTTATCGGCGAAACTGAATTGGGGTTACCTTCTTCTCCTGGTCCTGGACAAATAGCCTCTACAAATATCTTTTTACCATCTTTCTCCATGACAAAGTCTGGCCCATGTTCAGTGCTCGTTGGTTTATACTTTTCACTCTTCAAGATCTTCGCGACCATCATCTCCCATAGTCGTGCTAATGGATCTTGGTCAAGTTGGCTTTCAAAATGGGAATCTTCTAACCCGTCAAAACAACAAAAAAGATCAATTATTCTTTCACGAAGACAAAAAATGCCTGAATCCTCTGGAAGGGTTTTAAGAAATTTGCTCTTCGGATATTTTTCAAAAATGTTCATCATAAGCCTTAGAAAGGAAAGGTAGGATCAAGTCTTGCAATGCCACTCTGCTCTTCCCCACCCACGAAAAAGCAATACTCTCCCAGTAGCCTAATGAGTTACATTTTTTGGCGACGACGGGTCACAAGTTTACATTTCTCGTGCTGAGAGCTTTGGGTCGAGGAGCTTTTGTGCACTGTCGCTGCTGCTTACTGGTAGGCCGGATGGGTCTAGGAGGCCGAGTTGCACAAGTACGGAGGCTTGATCCCAATAGATATGTTCGTGGGCGACTTTGCCATTTTCAAATTTGACGATCACTACCACCGCGACTTCCACACGTCGGCCAGTGGGAGGGACTCCTGGAAGCATCCAATCGATTGGCATGGTGTGCGTAAACTTGATCACGTTTTCTTCCACCAGTTGCTCTTCCCCAATGGTAGTTGACACGTTGATGAATTCGACATCGGGCGGAAAGAATTTTCCAATCAGGTGGTTGGCATAAAATTGACGCACTCCTTCCCGGCCTACGCCACCCATCTTCACGGGTATGTTATGGAGATGAGGGGCGTCCGTCATCGTGGCCATAGTAGCTTCGAGATCGCCGTCCATTTCAGCATTCATATGTTGCTGAAAGACATCCACCATCACTTGCTGATTTGAGGATAGGTTACCCATCACACCTCCATTGAGCTCATGGTTCTTTATTACATGGGTACAACACACATAGCGTCAGTCAATTTCTGCCTTTCCCTAAGCAGTTCACTAATGCGCATGACCGCCTTCGTGAGTATGGCCGTGGTCGAGTTCTTCTTGAGTAGCTTCCCGGACATTGACAATTTGGATGTCAAAATTTAACGTCACGCCAGCTAAGGGATGGTTTAGATCGATGGTGACTTCGTCACCCTCGACTTTGGTTACGACAATGTGCTGGGCAGTCCCATCCGGAGCCTTGGCTTCGAATGCCATCCCTGCTTCCACGACATCGACACCTTCGAATGCTGCACGTTCGATGACCTTTATGCCATTGGGGTCAACCTCTCCATAGCCCTCTGCAGGCGCCACTTTCACGGTCAGAGAATCTCCGGCACTTTTCCCCACTAGGGCTTTTTCCAATCCTGAGACGATATTCCCCGCTCCGTGTAGATACGCCAACGGCTCCCCACCCTCTGAACTATCCAATACCTTTCCTGCTTCATCCATGAGCTTATAATGCATGCTAACGACCGATTTTTCGCCAATAAGTAACGCCATTGATTTTCCTTTCTGTGAGTCGAAAGTCCTTTCTTAACCAGAAGAAAGGCTTGCGAAATAATAGCGGGCTGCCACGAAGAAACTCGCAGATTTCTCTACCCGTTTTTGAGTCTAATGACCTTGCTTGTACGTTGCAAGGCCGGTGTGCTTGGTGGAAATTCTAGAACTGGGAAATGGCCTGGGAGATTTTATCACCAGGCCGAATAGAAGCTGATGAATAGCAATACATACAGAGGAGGTCTTGTCGCTTGATTAAAAAGCTAGAACCATCAACCCAAAGCTTCTTTGACTGTCTCGCCAATTTCCGCTGGATTTTTGACCACTCGAACCCCAGCAGATTCCAAGGCGGCCATTTTTTCTTTGGCAGTGCCTTTTCCGCCAGTGATGATGGCTCCAGCATGGCCCATGCGTCGCCCAGGAGGAGCCGTGATCCCCGCGATAAAACCGATAACCGGTTTGGTCATTTCTTTTTTGATAAAGGACGCGGCTTTTTCTTCAGCATCACCACCGATCTCGCCGATCATGACGACCGCTTCGGTCTCGTCGTCTTGCTCGAACATTTGAAGCAGATCAATGTATCCGGTTCCAATGATGGGATCGCCGCCAATGCCGACACACGTCGTTTCGCCAAGCCCCAAATTCGTGAGTTGGTTGACGGCTTCATAGGTAAGGGTACCGCTACGGGAGATCACCCCCACTTTGCCTTTTTTATGAATGAAGCCCGGCATGATACCGATTTTACATTCGTCTGCTGTAATGATCCCTGGACAATTGGGGCCGATGAACCGGGTCTGGGTGCTCTGGAGCGCACGTTTCACACGCACCATTTCATTGACCGGAATGCCTTCGGTGATACAGACCACTAACCAAATGCCCGCATCTGCAGCTTCGAGAATGGCATCTGCCGCGAAGGGAGGCGGTACAAAAATCAACGACGTGGTGGCTTCGGTCTTTTTAACAGCTTCGCGAACGGTGTTAAATACCGGAATGCCCTCAACTTCTTGCCCCGCTTTTCCAGGAGTCACCCCTGCCACAATCTGTGTTCCATAGGCCTTACACTGCGTGGCATGAAAGGAACCTTCTTTTCCAGTAATACCCTGGACCACGACTTTCGTTGATTTATTCACTAAGATACTCATTCTCCGTTCCTTCCTTTTTCTTCTTTCACTTTTTCGTGAGGAAGTTGAGTTCTCACTGCGGCCGTCGAGCGATCACCTTCTGAGGTGAGCGCTCCGGGAGCACAGGAATTTAACATCCTCACCCCTTTTTCTTTTTGCCTTTCATGGCCACAATCTTTTGCGCGGCTTCCCAGAGGTCGGTGGCCACATCTACCTTTAAGCCTGACTCGAGGAGAAGCTTTCGGCCTTCCTCGGCATTGGTTCCTTGGAGACGAACCACCACGGGCAATTTAATGCCGACCTCTTTTGATGCTTCGATCACGCCGTTGGCAATACGTTCGCATCTCACGATTCCACCAAAGATATTGATGAAAATGCCTTTGACTTTTTTGTCCTTGAGGAGAATGCGAAATCCGGCGGCTACGGTCTCTTTCGTCGCTCCGCCGCCAACATCTAAGAAATTCGCGGGTTCGGCACCGGCTAGCTTAATGACATCCATTGTCGCCATAGCGAGCCCTGCGCCATTCACCATACAGCCGATATCCCCGTCGAGTTTCACGTAGTTGAGATTATGCTTTCCTGCTTCAATTTCCATCGGCTCTTCCTCGTGCAAATCGCGGAGGGCCTGGATATCCGTATGTTTGAACAACGCGCAATCATCGAAAGAAACTTTGCCATCCAAGGCAATCAGCGTTTTTTCCGTGGTAATGACCAGCGGATTAATCTCCACCATGGACGCGTTCTTTTCCATAAACAAGCGATACAAATTCCCCAGCATTTGAATGAACGGATTGACCACCGCCTTTTCAATCGCAGGCAAGCCTAGGGCAAAGGCCAGATTGCGCCCGTTGTAGGCTTGAAACCCAACGGCCGGATCAATGGTTTCCCTGATGACTTTTTCCGGGGTCTTTTCCGCCACTTCTTCGATCTCCATTCCACCTTCGGTACTAGCAATGAAGACCGGACGCCCAGTATCCCGATCGACGAGTAAACTAAGGTAGAGTTCCTTGTCGATTCCTGCGCCTTCTTCAATGAGCAATCGGCGAACTTTTCTGCCCTTTGGACCCGTTTGATGCGTCACGAGGGTTTTTCCCATGAGCTCTTGCGCCAACCCCGGAACCTCGTCACGATTTTTTGTGATCTTCACGCCACCAGCTTTGCCTCGTCCTCCTGCATGGATTTGCGCTTTGACCACATACACTGGGGTGTCAAGCGCCGCCGCCCATTTTTCGGCAGCCCGGGCACTTTTAATTTCTTTGCCCTTGGGCACAGGCACTCCAAATTGAGCAAATAACTGTTTCGCTTGAAATTCGTGAATGTTCATACAGATCCCTTTTTTCGTTAAAATTGCTCTTGGGGCCAGCCCTGCTCGACCACTTGATTGTATGTTGTCATTCCTAGTTTGCCAAAGGGGAAATGACGAGATACGTCTTATGTATTCTGCGTTCGCGTATACGCGGGCAACACCATCGGGGAGATGACTTGACTGGTGACACCATGTTTCTTGCTTTCGGCCCGGAAGCGTTGCAAATGGGTTAACGTTAATTTCCCCTGAGAAGCGGTTTTCACTCTCGATGCTGCGGTGAGTCCCGAACGTTTTCCAAATACCATGAGATCTAACAGCGAGTTCCCCATTAACCGATTACGCCCATGCAACCCCCCAGAGGTTTCCCCAGCCACGAATAGATTCTTCACTGATGTTTCACTATTGGAATCGATCTTCACGCCACCGTTTTGATAATGCAGTGTCGGATAGATCAACACGGGGTCTTTTCGAATATCCACGCCATACCGTTCATATTGCCGAACCATGGCCGGGAAATGTTTATCCAACGTCCCCTCTCCTTGTTCAGCTTCGAGCAGCGGAGTATCCAACCAGACACCAACCCGACCTGTGGCGGTACGTATGCCGCGCCCTTCTTCACATTCTCGTATAATCGATGACGACACCACATCGCGTGTATCCAACTCATTCACAAACCGTTCACCTTTTGAATTGACCAAATGTCCGCCTTCTGACCGAATGCCCTCGGTCACGAGCTGGCCGACCAATTGTTCGGGATATACGCCACCCGACGGGTGATATTGGAAAGTATCGATTTGAACAAGTGGAGCGCCCATTCGATACGCCAGTGCGAGACCATCGCCCGTAGCCCCATAATGGTTACTCGTGGGAAATCCTTGAATGTGCAGACGTCCGATTCCACCCGTGGCCAAAATCACGGCTTTGGCCGCCACGACGACAAACCGCTTGTTATCCAAATCTTGGAGTACGGCCCCGGTGCATGTCCCCTGTTCATCACTCAACAATTCGATCGCAGCGGCGAATTCAAGCAGCTGAATCTTTTGGTTCAGGACTTCATCCTTCAGCACCCGCATGATTTCCAGCCCGGTATAATCGGAACAGGTCAACAAGCGTTCTTTTGTACTGCCACCCCCTTTTTTCACATGCAAGTTGCCATCGGGGTCTCGATCAAACAACACACCCAATTCTAATAACCACTTCGCAATCGAAGGACCCTCTTCCACCATAGTTTTCAGGAGGTCATGGTCATTTTTCATATGACCACCCTTGAGGGTATCCAGGAAATGCTGAACCGGGGAATCATTAGGAGCGACCGCGATTTGCATGCCACCTTGAGCCATGACGGAATTCGAATCGGCTAGGCGCAACTTGGTCGCCAGCAGGACTTTTGCTCCTTCGGCATGGGCATGCAGTGCTGCGGCACAACCAGCACCGCCGCCGCCAACCACCAACACATCAACTGTATAATCTGGGGTCAGGGTCAACTCTGTAGGAACGGGACTATCCCCTTCCAATACCGAAGCCAATTCTCGAACCGTCAGATCGCCCGCATTTGGACCGAAAGCCACGGGACGATACGCCGCCTCGCGATGATCGGGATGGTATTTTTTTATGAGCGTATCACGCTCGGCAGGACTCAGTTTGGGTAAGGCTTGAGCACGACGGGAATCGCGAGAATTGTGGACCACTTGATGAAGTGCATGAATATCCATAAATGAAAAAGTCACTCCCCCTATTTAATATTCGCGGAGGCTTGCTGCAATTCGTCATCGGACATTTTCAAGACGCGGTCCCAATCTTCTTTGTATTGTCCCTCTTCTATGGCCTTAATTCGATCAGCAAGGCCCGCGGGCTTTTCCATTTCTCGCACACCATAGGCTCGACTGGCATAGACGCCGACCAAGCTCGGCGCAATATCGGCAATACAGACCGGCGCGCACAGGCCGCACATCACACAATCCATAAACGTTTCCGACACCGCCTTAAAATCACCAAAAACGGCTTTCCACACGCCTTCTCTCACATCGATGCCTTGCGGACAAGCCTCTGTGCAGGCATTACAATTCCGGCATAAAGGCGCCTCGGGATACAACTCAAACAAATCTTGTTTAGGATTTTCGAGGGTATTGAGATCGTAAACGGCCTTCCGCGCGGGAAACGGCGGAGCAAACGAAAAAGACATGCCATCTTCCACGGCATGGGAACAGGCGAGGCAGGTTTTGACTTTCGGGTCATCCTTGGTTCGATAGTAAGTTCCACATGCGCCACAAAAACCACCTAGGCATCCTGCGCCACGAGTGACCTCATGGCCCGCATACCACAGCGCCTTCATCAGCGTAATCCCTGCGGGAACTTGATGGGCCTTCCCATCGATTTCCACAGTCACCATCTTCGGTTCTTGGGCATGCTCTTGATCGACCGTATTTTCGTTTTCAGTGGTCATAGGCAATTGGGTGACTTCCAAGTAGGAAGCCACCCATCCTTCTTGGTTAATTCAAGGCATTTAAAGCCGAACCCGCTTTAAACCAGGTTATTTGGGGCTCGGTCATGCTGTGATTGGCTTGTATGGTAATTTCCTTGCCATCCTTCTTATGAATCACCACGGACACGGGTTTTCCAGGAGCCAGAGAGGCCAGACCTGTGACACTGATCCGATCTTCTTGCTCAATCTGATCATAGTCCGAAGGATTGGCGAACGTCATGGGAAGAATGCCTTGCTTCTTCAAATTGGTTTCATGAATACGCGCAAAACTCTTCACCAACACGGCAAGGACACCAAGGAACCGTGGCGACATCGCGGCATGTTCACGGCTGCTGCCTTCGCCATAATTTTCATCACCAACGACGAACGACCCAATGCCCTTCGATTTATAATCACGGGCAACTTGCGCCGGCGTCAGTCCTGATTCCCCAGTTAACACATTGTTGGCTTTGCCAGCCTCGCTCGCAAAAGCATTGTTGGCGCCAAGGAACATGTTGTCGCTAATTTTATCCAAGTGCCCACGGAACTTGAGCCAAGGCCCGGCAGGAGAAATGTGATCAGTCGTCGTCTTCCCTTTGGTTTTAATCAACAATGGAAGTTTCACAAAGTCTTTGCCATCCCACTTTGGAAATGGTTGCAGCAATTGAAGCCGTTCACTGGTAGGAGGCAGATCCACTTCCAGACCCTCGCCATTTTCCGCTGGAGCGACAAAGCCTTCCTCGCCTTTGGCAAACCCTTTGGCTGGCAATTCTTCCCCCTGAGGAGGATCGAGCTTAATGTCCTTGCCATCCGCAGTTTTGATGGTGTCGTGAATGGGATCGAATCCTAAATTCCCAGTCAGCGCATAAGCAGCCACTAATTCCGGACTCGCCAAAAATGACAAGGTTTCAGCAATCCCGTCATTCCGACCAGGAAAATTCCGGTTAAACGTGCTGACAATGGAATCGGCTTTCCCCTTGACTCCATCCGCGCGCTTCCATTGACCGATACATGGGCCACAAGCATTCGCCAACACCGTAGCACCTAAATCTTCAAACGTCTTCATGAAACCATCGCGTTTCATAGTATGGAAAATACGTTCGGAACCTGGTGAAATTAAAAATGCAGTTTTGGCTTTCAAGCCCGCTTTCAAACCTTGCTGAGCAATATGGGCGGCCCGGCCAATATCTTCATAGGAAGAATTCGTACAGCTTCCGAGAAGCGTGGCTTTTAGCTCAACGGGATAGCCTTTTTCCTTCGCTTCGGCGGCTAATTTGGAAATGGGTCGCGCTAAATCCGGAGAATGCGGACCGACCACATGCGGCTCCAACGCCGACAGGTCAATTTCCACGATTTCGTCGAAATACTTTTCGGGATTTGCATAGACTTCAGGATCAGCCACTAACAATTCTTTATTGGCCTGAGCCAACTTCGCAATATCCTCACGCTCGGTAATCTTGAGATAGTCCACCATTTTTTGATCAAAGGGGAAGACCGACGTGGTCGCGCCCAACTCCGCGCCCATATTGGTAATCGTGCCTTTGCCGGTGGCGCTAATCGTTTCAGCGCCTGGACCGAAGTATTCGACGATTTTGTTTGTGCCACCTTTTACCGTGAGTTTTCCGCAGATATACAAAATCACATCCTTGGGAGATGCCCAACCACTGAGTTTACCCGTAAGTTTTACACCGATCAGTTTGGGATGCAGCACTTCCCAGGGAAGTCCGGCCATCACTTCGCCAGCGTCGGCTCCACCGACGCCAATGGCCAACATACCTAACCCACCGCCATTGGGTGTATGAGAGTCTGTTCCGATTATGAGCCCACCAGGGAATGCATAATTTTCCAGAACCACTTGATGAATAATGCCTGCGCCAGGTTTCCAAAAACCAATGCCATACTTTTTCGCGGCGGACGCCAGAAAGTTATAGACTTCCCGATTTTCTTGGTTGGCAATCATGAGATCTTTTTCAGAACCCATTTCCGCCCGAATGAGGTGATCGCAATGAATCGTACTCGGCACAGCGGCCTTCTTTTTGCCGGCTTGAATGAACTGCAACATAGCCATTTGGGCCGTAGCATCTTGCATGGCCACGCGATCAGGCCGAAGGGCCAACATGGCCTTGCCTCGGTCCCAGGCTTGAGTATTCAAATCATCAGCATGGGACACCAGGATTTTTTCAGCGAGCGTTAAACCTCGACCAAATTTTTTCCGAGCGGCGTCAATGGCCGCTGGCATTTTTGCGTATAAATTTTTGACTAAATCAATCGACATAATATTTTCTCCGCATTCATCCGAGGTGGCTTAGGCCGAAGGGGCTCAGGCCATCCATCGGAGTCTATTGTTAGAAACCACCTGACTATTTCAGTGGTGGCACTTCCCGACGACTAGGGGCTGCATAATTCACTAAATAATTAAACAATCGAATCAATCGGCTGCCTTGCCGCTTTTGATCCGTCCAATGGCCGATCAGTCCAATGGTTCTGGACAGAACAAAGAACCCGTTGAGACTATCCACCGGGAAGCCAATATCGACTAAGACTGCCGCCATGGTACCGTCGACGTTTAGGATTAGGTTATCTTTTTTGGCTGCCGTAATTTTTTCCACCTCTAGCGCAAAATCTAGATGCGGTGTGGGAATACCTAAACTTTTCACGTACCCGACAAGTTCTTTGACCCGCTTGTCCGGGTTTCGAAGGCTTTTCACCCTATGGCCAATTCCCGGAACTGGTCCGACATTTTGCTTCATGTAACCCAAGAATTCATTAACGGCCATCTTGTTATCGATGGCGTATTTGAAGTAGCGTCCGGCATCCGTAACGGCTCCACCAAAGCGTGGGCCAATCATGATCAGCCCAGCCGCGACTGCCTGAGACATTCCAATCCCCGCACAAGCTCCAATGATGGTCGTTAACGCACCACTGACACAAGGGCCATGGTCCGCGGAAAGAATAATGATCCGCCGCATAATTTCGGCTTCTTGCTTGGACACCAATCGGCCATCCCAGAGCAAGCCAATCACATGCGTAATGTCATACCCTTTATTAATAAGCTCAGAAGCGGGATACCCTTGATAATAAGGCTCATCCCCCCGATCATCACTGATGGTCGATTTAATAAGTGGAGTAACGAGAATATCGCCATCGGCCATGCCTTGCTCCACACTCCGAGGCAACGCAGGCTTCTCGGTTTCCGTCAACTCAGGAATGGCTTTAACCTGTCCCAATTTCAACAGCTCTTCATAAGTGGCTTTAATCGCAGGTCCCAACGCGCCAAAAGTATCAGGCACTGTCGCTCCAGATTTCTTCAAGGCTTCGGATTTCGCTCGGGCTGACCCTTCACCTTTCAGTCCTTCCTTGGCTCCCGCATGGCCAAACTTCATCCCTTTCGGTAGGCTTTCCTGGCAGAAACCGGAAACCACTGCGAGCAATTTAATCCGGCGTTTCTTCGCGCCATACCATTCAGCTGCACGTTCTTCCAAATCTCCACCCATTTCTCCAACGATCACAACGGCTTTGGTTTGGGGATCGTTTTCAAACATTTCCAAATAGCTGACATAATCCGTGCCCGGATACGCATCCCCCCCGATGCCAATGGCCGTAGTAATCCCATCAGCGAACTGCGAACAAATCCAAATAATTTCGTTAGACAGGCCACCCGACTTCGTGATGACCCCGAATGAACCTGGGCGATATAGTTTGCAAGCTACTAAATTATCAAACGCTCCGCCGATAACGCCCAGACGGCATTCGCCAGCAGACATCACGCCAATTGAGGAAGGCCCGTTAAACGTCTTTTTTAAACCCCGAGCATGTTTTCCCAAAAGCTTGGCGTCTTTTTCAGGAAGGCCCTCAGTAATCATAGACACTGTTTTGATGTGGGAATCATCCAAAGCTTCTTTGGCGCTAGCATAGGCACGATCGGCGCCGACATACACTAAGCTGGTATTGATCTCCGGGTGATTCGCCGTGGCTTCCGCAATGGTTTTGTAAATAGGAATCATCACTATTTGATTCCCGCAAATCACTTCATTGAATTTACCGGCATCAGGCGGATAGACAAAGGCGGATACATTCAATGGCTGTTTGATCATATATCGGAACTCGGCCATCCGTTTAGCCGCGTTCACGCCGGCCACACCGCCCTGAATTACTACGTGGGTATCTTTCGTTGCCAAAATACTCATCGAACTCTCTCCTCAGGTCGTAGTCTTAGTTAGAAAATTATTTAGACAAAGCCATATCCACAATATCAGTCAACGGCAGTGTGCGATCGAAGACTTCAATTTTGAAGCCTTCTTTTTGCAGCTCTTTCATTGCAGCCAATCCTTGCTTTTCATTCGGGCCGCCTCGACGCACCCAAATGCGAACATTGTCCATCTTGCCTTCGGCCTTAGCCTTTCGAAACGCATTGATGATTCCACCAAAGGTCTTTTTGACGTCAGTAAAATTCGCAATGGCGCCACCAACAATAATGTTAGTAATACCTGGCAGCGAACAAACCTTCTCCGTTAACACTTCCACCGCCCAATCCGGAGGATCACCAGAGTATTCGGCATAATTAGCCAATTTTCCTCCGCGGGCCACGACGGCATCGGAGTAATACACGCTCGCGCCTCCACCAGCGGGCAGCATGGCAATATTGCCTCCGGGAATCTCGATGAGCTTGACCGACCCTTTGACCTTGGCATCGACCGCCATGACTTCTTCTTCATTCTTGGTATAGGCACGACCAAATTCCGCAGCAAAAGGAAACGTCCAATCCTTGTGACGGAATTTGGCATCGCCATCGAGGAGGGTGACCGCATCGAGAGCAACCAAATCACCGGCGGAATTTTGCACCACCGGATTAATTTCTAAATATTGCGCATCTTCGTTATCAAAACAGATGAACAGCTTTTTGAGGAATTCCGCCACCTTTTTGGCCGTGTCACCAGAAAATCCAGCATCTTTTACCAGACCAGAAAGCGCCGCATCGGTCGGCTCTTCGCCAATATCCACTAAAATCCGTTTCACCTTCTCCCAATTGGATTCAACTTCGATCCCGCCACAATTCGCCACCATGATCTCGACACCTTCGCGCACCGATTTGGCAGCGGCATAATATTCGTCGGTGTGATCAATGGCTTCCGAAACAATCACTTCACGGATGGTCACTGATTCCACCTTTTTGCCTAACATCTCCTTGACTGCCGCTTTGGTGCCCTTGAGATCCAACCCAACTTTGACCAGGCCCAATTTAAATCGAGACCCCAACGCCTCATGGGCCTTGGCAACCAATTTACTCTTTTGTAGCCAGTCATTGGTTTGTGCAAGTTGGTCAAATTCCTCTGACGAACTCACGACCACGTAATTCGGGGTTTGCAGCCCCCACTTCTTCAACAAGCCCATTCCCGGGCCTTCAAGTACCTTAGCCATAACGAAACCTTTGTTAAGGTGGGTGATATATAGAAATTTCAGAACTCAGAACACCGAACGGTGGATTTTAATGAGATTTTTTTCTTGTCGCAACCAACCAGAAGACCCAGAACAAACGAGAGACGAAAGGCCCAGAAAATGATACCGTTTAACCACCATCTGCACATCTCATGAAGTTTTTCTTTTAAATTCAACAACTTGATGTTGGTGGTTTCAAAATCCTGAAGAAACTTCTTTCCACGTCCGCACTTTCACGGGTTGCGAGAGTAATGCGGATTTTATGAAGCAACTATTATATTGGACGCTAAGCTGGCCTCCCATTTGTTTGAGGGCACTCACCCATAGCCCACCCTGTAGGGTAATCGCGGCCCCATCCCCCTGGATAATGAGTTCGCCGTTGACAATGATCATGCCCTCCCAAGAGACTTCCCCCTCCAATATTGCCGACCCATTCACCAATAACATGCCTCGCCCCTGGAAGTTGCGTATCACAGTCGGACTCTGATTTGTCCCTTGAATAAAATAGGTTGCGGAATCAGGCGAAGATCCTGATTCTTGATTCGAGAGACCTGACTGAACAGAGATAGCACCTGACTTGAGTCCCGTCAGGGCTTGGGACAAATCTAGCTCTACTCCCCCTTGGTAAGGGGTCGTCGGACCCCCATCAAATTGCATCGCCTCACCTGAAGTCACCAGACTGCCTGAATACACCGGAGGAAGGCTAGGAGCCCCTCCACAAGCATCATGACCATAAATTGCCCCACCCTGTCCAGCAAAAGTCACAGCCCCCGCTGCATATACAGCCCCGAGATGATTGGGCCCAGGAGGGTGAAACAACTCAGCCTCAAGAAGTACTCCACTTGCACCGTTCCCTCCATGAACCGTGACCATTTTCACAGGTAACCAGGGGGTGGGGCCTTGAATGGTTAACGGTTGGGGAATGATCGAATCCTTATTCGAATAACCGTAAAAAATCACGTTTCCGACATTTGCCACCTGATGCTTTTTATTCGTGCCGTCCAAATCAAGGTAGTGGGGAGTTTCCGCCTTATGCCCCGTCTGCTCGGCATCATATTCAGTTTTGTGTCGAACCTTAATCCAGTAGGGAAGCAGCGATTGCATACTGTTCGGCTGAATCGCGCTACTTGTAGGATTTCCGGGTTGAGGAAAGTAATTTAACAACTGAGATGAAAAACTCTGGTCATCGTTGGGGGTCCACGAGGTTGAGGTCACAATATACGCAGACCATATGGGGTTGGCATTTTGCCCGAGATCAGCAATAAAAAATTGTTCAGTTCCTGGTCGGTTTCTCAACCGCGCTTTCGCTTCTGCCAACCCTGCCTCAGCAGCATAAAAATCTTGTACTGCCTGTCGCTGGTTTCCACTAATCTTGATTTCCGTCGAAGTCGTTTGGAGCACAGTGACCGCCACAATTCCCACCACAACCACTAATAATAGCGCAGAGACTAAGGCGAAACCTTGGCATTGTTTGGTTACAATCATTTGAGGAGTAATTGATTTTCCTACACGTCCAATTTCCACCCGTAATTTCATGGCAAGTTCCTGGGGACCACTCGAGAGCGTAGGGTAAAAGTTCGATGGCCATCGTTTTTTGGATAATTGGCATCAGGATGTTCGGTTTGCGCGGTAAGCATGAGTTCAACCATTCGAATCTGCGTAGCATCTCCAGTCACGTTCCCTTGTCCATCAAAATATCGAATGACTAAAGATTGAATGTGCCCCGCCACAGGTTGTCGCCCACCCCTTCCTACTTTTCGTTTCAGAGTCATCGTGGAGGCGTCATGAAGAAACACGATGGATTCATTGGAATCGGTGAGGACCCCATTTCCATTAAGGTCCGACCTGATGTGCAGCTCCTTTGGATGATAGTCGACTCCAAGAAAATCATTTGAGCTGTTTTTATCTCGATTTACTCCCATGGGATCGTAGCCAGCCATTCGAACTTCACGCGTCATCAGATCCATAGCGGCACGGGCATTTTGTTGCATCCCCATTACATCTTCTTGCACGACTCGTTGTTTCACCTGAATAAGGTGAATACTATATACCGCTGCCACCGTGGCTAAACCCATCACCAGGGCCACCATAAGTTCGGTTAATGTCACTCCCCGCTGATCAAAGATTTTTGTCGAGGAATGGGCCATATTTATTCAGCCACGATGGTAGACAAGGATACGGAATGCCGATCCTCTGCCCAAGATACGGTGACGGTGATGGTGTGCAAGCCTACGTTCGGAGTATTGGGACTAATCGCTATAACGCGTCTATAGAGGGGAAAATCAAGCAGGGATTCATATGGCTCATCGGTTACAATCTGACCGAGAATTGCAGGGTTGTATCCAATCAGTGTTAGCTGTTCGATTTTCTCTTGCGCTAAAAAGGTGGCAGTGGAGAGATGCTTGCCTGTGGCCGCCCCCTTCCATGACACCGTGGCCAGCCCAGAAAGAGCGAGGAGCGCCACAAACACCAATCCCATGGCAATGATGATTTCGACCAGGGTTAAGCCACGCCGATTGCCCATGGCTCCTCCTTCGACGAGACAGTTTACTGATGGCTTCAGCGGTATTTTTATTGAGGAGGTTTGACCTTGACCTGGCCGGTTATGCTCACAGTGACCAACATCTCTCCAGCCTGATTGGCGATCGTCACCGTTCCCAAACTCGAGGCCGTTCCTCTCGGATGAAATATGGGGTTGCGGTTAGAACGAATCGTGACCCCAGGATAGTCATCTTGAATCGATCGACTTTCAAGAAACTCTCCTACATCGGCCTTCCCGTTATTATTATCATCATCCAAGATGTCATACTGATGCGCCTCCGAGAAAAGGACTCTAAATTCATTGCCCTGACTCACGGCCTGCATTCTCGCCGCCAATAGATCCGCCCGAACCTGTCGAACTGCACCATTGAGATGATAATGAGGAATCTGCGTTGACAGCCAAGATCCACCGATGAGGGCTACCACGGACAATATGCCGAGCACTATCAGCAACTCGGTCAAGGTAAATCCCTGCTGACGAGTAAAAGGAGAGCGAGGGACATCGACCATCATTCTGCATACTCCCGTTCACAGCAAAATGGAGTGAAACTGTGTCACGGCCTCTTTCTTCCGCAACTACCACATGGTTCGAATATACCATTGCACTAGATCTGCCTTGAAAAAGAGCGACGCCAAGGCACCGAACACTAGAAACGGCCCAAATGGGATGTAATGTCCTCGCTCCATCACTTTACAGACCAGGAGCCCAATTCCCACCACAGCCCCCATCACCGAAGCCAGCATCAACGTTAGTAGCGCTGATTGCCACCCTAAAAAAGCCCCAATCATGGCGAGGAGTTTAATATCTCCCCCCCCCAAACCTTCCTTACCGAACATATAGGGGCTGAGAATGGCGAGCCCCCAAAGAATTCCCCCACCCAACACCACGCCTACAACTGCATTGAGGAACCCAATGGGCAGGATGGTGGCCGCCGCCAACAGGCCCAGGACAATCCCTGGCAAGGAGATCACATCAGGGATGATCAGATGATCCAGATCAATCCAGGCGACAACGAGGAGGGCCGAAAAAAATATGGCATACACGGCAGCTACCCAAGTCCAACCAAACGTCGCCACGATCCCAACATAGCCTAGGCCATTCATCAGCTCCATAATCGGATATCGTAACGAAATGGAGCCCTGGCAATTCCGACAACGACGCCCAAGACAAATGTAACTAATGAGGGGAATATTGTCGAACCAGGCGATGGGTTGTTGACAATGAGGACACCGCGAACGAGGTGAGACCACCGACTGGCCCTCGGGCAATCGAACTACACAGACATTCAGGAAACTCCCTACGACCAATCCGATCGGAAACACCCATAGATAGAGCCACCAAGGGTCTGTCATACCTGCATCTTGTGTTAGTCAGAAAATCCGCTCGTATGGCGTAAAATACGTAATTTATGCACTTTACTTTCAAACAAACAGACTGCTAGTATTCCCTACATAATTCATCTTGAGGAAAAGTTCGGTGATTCATGACCACGCAACTCAGAGCCAAAAAAAGAGAAATGATTCCCTTGAAACGAAAACGTCCTGAAGCCTTAACCGAGCGCGAGCAAGAAATTCTTCAGCTGATTTGGTCAGGACTGAAGAACAAAGAAATCGCGCAAAGACTTAAAATCAGTGTCAAAACCGTGGAGGCCCATCGGGCCAATATGATGAAAAAGGTCCGCGTGTCTAACGCAGCCCAACTCCTTAATGCCGCAATTCAAGAGGGCCTCATCCAGATTCGTTAAGGCCGACTTTCGCCGCCATTCTCTGCCTGACAACCTCATACACCACCACGGCCACACTCGCCGAAACATTGAGCGAATCCACTTTCCCCCGCATTGGAATTTTAGCTTGCCCAGCACATTTCTGGAGGACTCCTGGCCGAACCCCTTTCCCTTCCCCACCAAACACTAGAATAATAGGGCCATTCATATCCATTTCATGGTACGATTGTTTCGCATCTGGATGCAATGCAATCGACGAAATATCTTGCGCCTCAAATCGTTCGATCAGTTTTCCGATATTGGAGCACCGCGCTACAGCCATATACTCCAAAGCCCCAGCGGATGTACGAGCGACGGTTGAGGTGAGCCCAACTGAACGCCGGTCGGGAATGAATATTCCATTGACACCGGCCGCTTCCGCCGTTCTGATAATGGCCCCAAGATTTTGCGGGTCTTCAACTCCATCCAAGGCCAAGAATAAGGGAGCCTCCTGTTGACAAAGGGCCCTTTCTAGAATTTCGTCTTCGGTAGTATACGATTTGGCCGCCACAAACCCGACGACGCCTTGATGATGCTCTCCCCGAAGGACCAATCGATCCAGGTGATGACGCGGCTCCACCACAAGGGGAACCCCTTGGGCTTTTGCCATTTGAATGATCTTGTAAAATTGGCGATCCCGGTGAGTCAATGCGATCTTCACGAAACTTCGAGCCCCTGCCCGAAGGGCTTCGGTTACCGCATGGATACCACAGATTCGTTCGCCGAAATTATCGCTTCCATCTCGTGGAACCGTCGGGACGGTCTTCGAGGATAATGCCTTTGGAGGCCAGGTCTTTTCGGATTTGATCTGCTGTTTGAAAGTTTTTTTCCTCACGGGCCTTGCGTCGACTTTCGATTTGATGATTTATCCATTCATCTGTTGCCCCCTCTATAACGACTGGGGCGACACCAGAAATCCCCAATGCACCAGCAGGAGGTGTAATTACAATTGGACTAAATTGCCAGTCTTTAGGTTGAACCTGGAAAAGACCTATTGGAGTTCCCCATTTTCGGAAACTTTTTAGGATCTTGCGCTTTCCTTGATCTGAATATTTTCCTTCAAATTTATTCAAAATACCACGAAGTCTATGGAACTCGCCTAATACTTTTGGGGTATTAAAATCATCATCCATGGCCTTCTCAAAATTTTGTTCGGTTTCAACAAGTATACCTGCTAGTTCTATGTCAGAAAGCTCTTTGCTTTCTACCGCAGGTTCTTCTAGTCTTTGGAAAAGTCCGTAAAAATTGTCTAATGCAGATTTTGCCTCAGAAAGAGCCTGATCAGAAAAATTAATGTCACTTCGATAATGCGTTGACAGTAGAAGATACCTGAGAGATTCCGAAGTCACTGATTCTTTCCACTGTGATTTTTCAAATATTTCCCTAATAGTAAAAAAATTTCCCAGTGATTTAGACATCTTTTCTTCGTCAATTGTGACGAATCCGTTGTGCACCCAATACCGAGCGAACTCTTGTCCAGTCGCAGCACACGATTGTGCAATTTCGTTTTCATGATGGGGAAAAATAAGATCCTTGCCCCCACCATGGATATCGAATATGTCCCCAAGATGATGCACGGACATAGCCGAACACTCAATATGCCACCCAGGGCGCCCAGCGCCCCAAGGACTGTCCCAGGCCGGTTCTCCAGTCTTCGCGCCTTTCCACAATGCGAAATCCATGGGGTCTCGTTTGCGGGAATCGACCTCAACCCGCGCCCCTGCTTGCATATCCTCCAACTTCCTTCGTCCCAACCGTCCATAGGTCGCGAACGTAGAAACCTCGTAAAAAACATCATGGTCGACCTGATAGGCATGCCCTTTATCTACCAAGGCCTTGATCATCTCGATGATTTCAGTCATATGCTCTGTGGCTCTCGGCTCGATATTGGGGTTTAGGATTCCTAACCGATTCATGTCCCGGTAATAGGCGTGCACATATTTTTCGGTGACTTGATTCCAGGGTCTGGATTCTTCCACCGCCCGATTGAGAATTTTATCATCAATATCCGTGAAATTTTTTACGTAGTTGACCTCGTACCCTCGGTAGGTGAGATAACGTCGGATAAGGTCAAAGACGATGGCACTCCGGGCATGGCCTAGGTGACATTCATCGTACACCGTTACTCCACACACATACATGCCAACCTGATGTGGAATGCGCGACACGAATTCTTCTTTTTTACTGGTCAGGGAGTTGAATATCTTCACGGCGTACTGGCTTAATCACTTGGGGATGGTGAAGCCTTCATGGCTTTCTTGGCATGGTGTTTGACCACCCAAAATCCAATGGCAATGAGCGCCACAAGCAGAATCGTTAAGAGATTAAAGTATTGTTCAATCACTTCCTTCACCCATGGGCCAAAGAGTTGCAGTGTTCCGGCTACAAGAAAAAAACGAGCCCCACGGCTGAGGAGGGACGCAATCACGAAGACCCGAAAATTGACATAGAAGGCCCCCGCGCCGATGGTGAACACTTTATACGGAATTGGCGTCAGCCCTGCAATCAGAATGGCCCAACCTTCATACCGTTCAAAGGTTTGATGCACCATGGTCATTCGTTCAATTCCCATGAACCGCAGAAGCAACGGCCTACCGCCCCACCATCCTATGGCATAACCAAAAATTCCTCCCAACACTGACCCGACGGTCGTCACCGCAGCATAGTACATGCCCCATGATGGATTGCCTAAGGTCAGGGCCATCAGTAGCACGTCCGGAGGCAAAGGAAAAAATGAAGATTCGGCAAAAGACAGGATAAAGAGCGCCGGCACTGCATACGGCGATTCCGACCAAGATAACATCCAATCATAAAGCTCGTGAATCATAGAGCAGGACTAGTTAGGACGACTGATGAAGAGTACGGACTCGTTTATTTAATGTGGGCTCCCAAGCCCGCAACTTTGTCAACGCGCTATACTGTGTCATATCGAAGTGAAGAGGAGTCAATGAGACAAAACCATTGGTAATAGCATCCACATCTGAATGTTTTTTTCGATTCCATGACACCTGTTCCCCAGCAATCCAGTAATACTTTCCACCCCGTGGATCCATTTTTTCAACCACTGGATTATCATATCGACGCCGACTTAATGAAGTGAATTGCATTCCCTGAATTTTACTTGTAGGCAGATCCGGCACGTTCACGTTCAACAGGGTATCGGCTGGGAGGCCATGCTGCATGACCATTCTCGCAATTTCGAAAGCCACTTTGGCGCCCACAGAAAATCGAAATTGCTTTTGCCCATCCATAGACACCGCCACCGAGGGTATCTCACGAATGGCTCCTTCTAATGCAGCCGACACCGTACCAGAATTGGTGACATCATCACCAAGATTTAACCCCTTGTTTATTCCAGAAACCACAAGATCAAGTTTCTTTCCTTTCAGAAGCTGACCGACAGCCAAGGTAATACAATCGGAAGGCGTCCCATTAACGGAATACATTTGGCGCCCGACTTGTGTCAGCCTAAGAGGTTTGTGCAAGGTGATAGCACGTCCCATTGCATTTTGCACGCGGTCTGGGGCCACAACCCAAACATCCCCAAGGGCCGATAAGGCCTTGGCTAAAGCTCGAATGCCAGTGGAACCAATCCCATCATCATTGGCCACGAGGATGGTCATAAGAAAAAAAACCTATTCTTCTCCCCTGACTCAATCAATGAAATTTTCCTAGTCCAAGGTGAAACAGACGTTATGCTCTTCATACTGTGAATGAATGTCGGTAATTTTTTTGCTTAAGTTAGGGTAATATCCAGGACAATCAGGTCATCATATGGTTCTAACGAAAAAGAGCCCGCCTCAATGAATGAGGCGGGCTCTTTTTCATTTTTACTCTCAAATTATTCTTGCTTCAACAGCCCATCAAATATTTTGCATAAAATGAGCAACTTCATCTGGATCGACCGTACCCATAATGGCGGATGATGGAACGGTTGCAGATTTTTTACCGGTAAGTCCACATTCAATTTCTTCGTAAATCATTTCAACTGGCATGGACATACCACCATACACATGTGGACCCGCCACAATTTTGGCTTTGGAATACCCATAAACCGCCGTGGCCACATCTTTGGCTAACCACCCAACATAATTAAATTCAGGCACCACGATGAGTTTGGCCTTTGCGCAAAGTTTACGAAGTTCTTTTGTGGGAAATGGCCTCAATGACCTAATTTTTATCAGCCCAGCTTGTATGCCATTCTCTGTACACATACGAATGGCTTCACGACATTGGCCAGCCATACTACCTGAAGCAATCAAAATTACCTCGGCACCCTCAACATCTTGAGCTTCCAGCAGTCCATCCATGTATAAATCGATATATTTTCGTGATCGTTCAACCGCGGCCCACACCTCTTGCTGCCACACCGCATGAATGTTATAGGCCATGAAGTTTGATTTCTGGACCGGAGCATCACGAGACAATCGAGCTGGTGGATTTTCTGCATCCAACACCGGCACCGCCCCACGCCAGGCTTGACGGGCAGGTAATTTCAGACCTTTATCCTGCATGGCACAATACCCACGCGCATGAGTCACAAAAAATCCATCACAACACACCCCCACAGGAAGAGTTACATCATTCATTTCACTAATGATGAAACCTTTCATGATAAAATCAAACAAATCTTGTTGATTCTCCGCATGGAAGACGATCATTCCACAATTCAGCAGGTAGGCGATTTCAATATTGTCCGGTTGAATGGCTAAAGGCGCGTTGACGACGCGGCAGGTAAACATCGCCACAGCTGGCAATCGATGCCCTGGCCATGAAGCAATGGGCTCAATCCCGCGAAGCGTACCTGGGCCGGCAGTTGCGGTAAAGCAACGCACACCGGCGCGTGATCCACCGGCGATGGCAGACATCACGCCATATTCTTCCTCGCCACGGTAATACTCTTTCACATAGCCTTCTCCATACAATACCCCAATGAGCTGCATGGTTTCACTTTGGGGGGTAATGGGATAGGCAATAGAAAGATCCACGTTTGATCGGCGAACCGCTTCCTTGGCGGCCTCACTCCCGGTAATAAACTCTCGCTCCCGAGGAGCTTCGTTAAACATATATTGTGGAGTCACTTCTTTTTGTCTTTTTGCCTCGGCATGGGGATCTTTTCTCCCGCTCTGTGATGAAGGTGCCGGTGCGGCACTCGTAATTGGGTCGCCTTGTGGATTGGTTTTGACTTCTGGCTCTAATGTATCACTCATGGCTTAACCCCTTTATGGGTGGTGGCGAAGTCCCTTCAATTTGAAAGGACACCATTAATGTATGTTTTCTTTACCCTTCTCGTTGCATATCTTCCGGCTTATGGCCAAAGGCTGCAGCACTAGCCGCTCCTTCATTCCCGATTGGAATATCCAATGGGTTGGTATGACTTTTCCCTCCATGCACCAGAGATTGAAAGCCGGTATATCGAACATTTTCCCCATTCTCCGGCAACTTTAACCCCATCTCTTCACGCACTCGTTTGAAGACTTGGGCCGCCTTCCGAATTTTTGTGGCATCGGAATCTCTTACGGTATACATAGCGTCTTCATGGCCTTGCTCTGCACAAATCGCCGAAGTCCAGCAGTTCGTCCCGGCCCGAATCATTTTTAGGGTCAAATTGGCATAATGACAATGGACGCCAATGAAAATACAGACCTCAATTTTATTCCCCCAAATGGTTAAATTTGGATGATTAGGGTTAATCATTTCTTCAGGTTCAATTTTTGGATATTTGGGACGATAATCTGGCATGGGAATAATCAAGACATCAGGTATTTGTGCGGCAAGTTCCAAAACGGCCTTGGCTTTATCCGCTGCATGATCATTCCAATTCCACAAGACGAGGGGTCCTGGGAAAATTGTGGCATTTTTTCTAGTAAACATGGCCTTGGCCATTTCTTCCAATGCCTTTTCCTCAGCAACTTCATGCCCAAAAGTTAGCCCATTTCCTGGCTTTGGAGGAAGCACACCCAACTCGGCAGCAGATGGAGGATGAAACCCCGCCGGTCCCGGCTCAACAATTCTTTCTAACTCTGTCACTCCCACTTTCTGACTCCAATCATTGGGTTGTAAATGATACAAAAATGGTCGGTTTTACATTTGTCCACGAACCGGATTGGCTAACACCGCGCTACTATTTTTTTCCGCATAGGTGATATTTTCAGTGAGTGCCTGGTCACCAATCTGATCAATCATTTCCATTTTAATGGCATTATGTTTCGCCATATTGTCACAAACCCAGACACATTGGGCGCAGCCCTTACAACGATCCACGGCGACATAGGCGGCTCCATACTTCAGACCTTTTTCTTTGCCCGCGTCATTATTGTAATTAATGGTATTAGCTTCGGGACAATATTGGGTACATAATTTACAACTAGTGGCAGCACAAATTTCTGTATCAATATGAGCAACTAAATACATAGTATCCCCTCTTCAAAGATGAGCTAGGCCGTTGCCGCAGAAGTCGCGCCTTCTTTTACTTTAGCCCACCCATTATCAACGGCATAGTCCCAAGCAGCTTTTACAACAGCAAGATTTTTATCAATGAGCTCCTGCTTTTTCTTAAACTTTCTTTCTACCACGCTATCTAAAGCCGCTGTCCCCCCGGAAACCACGAAGCCTTTTCCAAGGAATCGATCCTTCACCGCTTGAGCCAAGGCATCCATATTCGTCAAACCGGTGATGGCCCCCATAGCACCAATCATCGCCATATTTGTGGCGAGGTCAATCCCAGCCACATCAAGCGACAACGTGGTCGCAGGCAAATAGAATAATCTGGCATTAATTTCTTTTAGCTCACGTTCCTGATCCGGCTCTAACCTCATGGGCCCATCATGGTTGATTAAGGCGACCCCTTCCTTTTTCAACCCGTAGTAAAAGGGGTTTGTGTAACTTTTTCCATGAGTAATGACCTGAGGATGAAAAATCATAATAATGTGAGGAAAGGTAATCTCGCCAATTTCATAAATTGGCTCATCGGAGACCCGAACATAACTTTCCACTGGCGCCATCCGTTTTTCAGAACCATAGAAAGGAACAATCGTGCTTTCTCCACCGGCATTAATTACTCCAGTGCTAAAAATATGAGAGCCCGTGACAACACCCTGTCCTCCTACTCCTGCCATACGAATATTAAAACGAATCGCCATGACCCAAACCCTCCTCTATCTTCAATACCTTCATGAACCTGACATCTGTAGATAACTCTTACTTCTGTTCGACAGCCTTCGCAGGTTTTGGCAAATATTCTTTATAACCGTATAACTGGGCCAAGCACTCCTTGGCTTCATCCGTAATATATTCAGAAAACTTATACCGATCGTTTTCAACATCCTTGGCATCTTCCATCACCTTATCCGTGGGAATGGCATATTCGATGTTGCAGGAGGTATAGGCCTGAATGTAGGTCGGGCCAATTTCACGAGCAACCAATACAGCCTTCTTTATCACGCTTTCCACACGTCTCGGGTTATTCGGAACGACGGTGGCCACATACGCGCAACCAGCCACTTTCGCCATTCCTAACATATCCATCTTTTCAAACTTTTTCCCTAACGGGGCCATCTTCAGAACTTGGTTTTTATTAGTCATCCCACTTTCCTGTCCACCGGTGTTTCCATACACCTCATTATCAAGCATGATGGTGGTAAACTTTTCTTTTCTAAACCATGAATGGAGTGTCTGAGCAAATCCGATATCTGCCATTCCACCGTCCCCTGCCATAACAACTACATCTTTTGGTTTATCCCCGAACCGGAGCCGTAGACCACGAACCAGCCCACTGGCAACCCCATTTTGATCACCATAGTTTCCATAGACAAAAGGAATCGCCGCTTGTGAAATAGCAAGACGACCACACCCTGCCGTTCCCACCGTGATCGTATCTTCGGGGTTAGGAAATGCAATCATTGCTAAACGAATAAACAAAGTCATGGCACATCCCGCACACATTGGATGCTCTTCCAAAATTTCTTTGAAAGTGCCAACTTGAGAAACAGAAGTTTTCTTCCCAAATGGACCAAAATCCACCATATCTCGATATTCTTTGGGCATGAACTTGCCAAATCCAGGCGTGAATTTCACGTAATCGAGGCTCATCGTAGACCCTCCTTTTTGTATGGTTTCCTAAAAGTTAAGACAGACTAAACAGCATGGTTTCTTAAAAACAAAAGACTACCCTGAACTAATTGACTCTTTAGGGTTAAGGTTAAGAAAAAAACCTTATTTCCAAAAAGAAAATACTAGGCCTATTACCGTAGCAAAGCATTGAAAATAATGTCAATCTAGAAACATTTCAATCATTCTTATAAATCTAGACGAGAACCTTGTTGACCTTTGGTAATCCTAAAGGTGAACCAACCAAGAAGGCAACACAAAAGAAGACCCAACACGAAAAAAAGAAGGCCTACCCCCTTCGGGTGCCTAGGGCTTTGGCCCCATACAGATCACTTTCTGAAGTTGTACGAACCACAGGAATTAGAAAAATGATGATGCAAAACTTAGCCAACAGAAGGAAAAGAGCTTCCGGAAGGGGAAAAAATCGAAAACAGAAAATTAATCTAAAATATACTGAACCGGGTTCACAACCTTATCATTGATCGCCACCTGGTAGTGAAGATGAGGCCCGGTAGAAAATTTCCCTGTACTGCCAACCAACCCAATCACATCACCACGCTGCACTTGATGCCCATATTTCACCAGCACTTTGGAAAGGTGCCCATAAGTTGTTTCAATGCCATACCCATGATTAATACGGATAAAGTTTCCCATCCTAGTATCATAGGCTGCCACGACAACTTTTCCAGAAGCAGGCGCTTTAACTTCTCTTCCCCTGGGTGACCCAATGTCCAATCCTGAATGAAAGGCTTTCTTCCCGGTGAAGGGGGAAATTCTTGGCCCAAACTTTGAGGTAATATGGCCTTTTACCGGCCAAATGGAGGGTGTTGCTGCCCAACGGCCCACCCGTTCTCCAGCGGTTTCTGATAAATTATCAAGGATTTGCTGCTCCCTGGAGGCCTGGCGGTCCAACCAAACTAATCCTTGCTCAATATTGACAACCAATGAGGCTTGGCTTGTGTCCTTGTTAGTCACGGCCTGATCTTCCAAATTTGAAGGATCGAGAGATTGCCCCGGCTCCCCATAGGCAGCATTTTCATAGGGAAATTCCTCTCCACCTTGACCGTTCACTTCTATGCCTTCAACACTGTCGGGCTCCAAACCGAACATAGTTTGAAGCTTCCGATTCAGTTCTTGCATCACGAGCATCCGCTGTTTCATATCATCGATCGTCGAGGAAAACGTTCTGGTCTGCCCTCGAGTTTCCACGATCTCGGTACGCAACGCATTCAATTCCGAAACCTGGCTGGTTTGGACAACATAGTGAGCCATTATTCCCAACTGCACTACGATAAGGACTGCTGCGGTCACTAAAGCCCGCTGCATGGTCACTTTGCGCAATCTCATCCGGAGAGGATTGGTCGTCGCTCCTCGAAAGATCATGATGGTATAGGCTTCATCAGAGGTTTTCATAGTCCGTCCTCTTAATGGCAACTTCTAAGTAGTTGATATACTGTACTGGAGTTGCTCCCTAAGGGTCAACGCCAAATTTTAAAGGCTTAATGGTCTTTTGATAAGAAACACGTTCTTCAATAATAAATTCACGAGTTATTGGATTTATTCGTCATATCCTGGATCCAGGACAAATAAGATTCGGAGCCTTGAACAATAGGCAGTGCAATAATTTCTGGAACATCATAACTATGTTGAGCCGTAATGGCTTTTTTCAATGTATTAAAGAGCGGCATCCTCGTTTTGAGAATCATCAGATACTCTTCTTCCTCGGATATTTTGCCTTCCCACTGAAAAAACGATTTCACCTTGGGAAGTACATTAACGCAAGCTACCAAATGCTGTGCGACAAGTAGCTTGGCTAAAGCCGCTGCTTCTTCTTCGGAAGAAGTTGTGACGAACACAACTATTGCATCCACGGTCAGCCATCCTGGCAAATCCCAATTCTCAAAAATGTCGATCCAAATCCTTAGGCAAAAAATAACTGGGTGTTACTTAAGGCTGGTTTCCACTTCCTAATCGCAGTAACCACACCTTTGTTAAATATTATCGGCAGTTCCTGCTCAAACTTAAAGACATAAAAAACAAATATAAATAAGATTTAACACCTAGATATTCCCACATAAAATATTGCATTCCCAATCACTGCTCATTTCTCCAGCCCACTCATTGTTTCTGGGGTTTAGATTAAAAAGCCCCTTTTAGTAGATTATTTTCCAGGGATTCGGGTTTTTGATTTTTCAGCTAGATCGATAATAGCTGGACGAAACGAATCCTGAAGTGCCACTGGATAACTCTGGACCGATTCCTCTAACCCATAATACACACCATCATTGACAGCCCCCTGAAATTTCATAGCAAAACTCCATAAGACTTGGGAT
This sequence comes from Candidatus Nitronereus thalassa, assembly GCF_032191465.1. Classification (NCBI taxonomy): domain Bacteria; kingdom Pseudomonadati; phylum Nitrospirota; class Nitrospiria; order Nitrospirales; family Nitrospiraceae; genus Candidatus Nitronereus; species Candidatus Nitronereus thalassa. The sequence goes on from NZ_JAQOUE010000001.1 coordinate 1,486,309, forward strand.
GGGTCCCCGGTTGGCGTTAACCGAAGATCCATTTCCACCTCGGTCGTCGTTTCTCCCATAGGCAACCCAATCATCCAAAACACGGTGCCAAGCGGACCCAAGAGATAGGTGGTCAACCGACGTTCCCACTTGGTTGAATGGAGGCGTCCTCGCAAGACGTAATCACTGGAGGGAGGAGACTCCCCACCCGCAAAGGTCACTGAAGAAAAGATTTTAGCTTCTCGAATCTCATCAGCCAATGCTCTCGCAAAATCCTTTGAAGGATCAAAAAAGAGTTCATCAACTTCTTCAGGGTCAACCACGGTCTCGGGACGATCATACGAGGCTACCCCATGAGGCACCAAAGGAATCGCCACTTTCCAATACTCATCCTGGACCTTATTCCCTCGAAGATCTTCAAGAGGAAGTACGACAAGTCGTGCCGAAATAGGGTCCTGGGGTGGAACATCCAAATAGGTTTTGTCGGGAAGGGGTGGATACGTCCACTCTCTGTTCCCTAAACAGCCAGACACGCTCAAAGCCCCAATCATGAGAACACACAAAACTTTCCACACTGATGTCACCCGAACCATATCATGTCTCCTTGATAACAAACCCATTCAGCATAAAAAAGAGTGTAGCACATCTGACAGAAAATTTTCCGCTTTTCCTTGATCCCCAGGCCCAAAGGACTGAGGAGCCTCAGCACTCAATAATCACCTAGGAAAATGTAGAAGACAATCCAGGCTTCCCATCAAAATTAAGAGAGAACTGTCATCTCCCCAAGATAACGAAGGGGGGACCTCAAACACAAGAAGCAGACAATATCGAAAGTTTCCTAGGAATTGACAAGACCACCTAGTCGAGACAATGAACCCTGAAGTTCTTGATATGACCTGGCGACAGGAATTTGAGGAAATTCTGCTTTGATCGAATCCGGAGGACAAAAAAACACCCCCACATTGGCTTCTTTTAACATAGAAATATCGTTGTAGGAGTCACCAGCAGCCAGCACACGAAAATTTAAATTCTTCAGGGCGGCCACCGCATGACGTTTTTGATCAGCTTGACGAAGATGGTAGTTTCGAATAAATCCTTCTTCATCAATTTCCAAGGTGTGACAAAAAATTGAGGGGTACTGAAGCTGTTGCATGAGGGGCGCCACAAGATCGTAAAAAGTATCAGAAAGAATGATCACCTGGCATCGCGCACGTAACCAATCTAAGAACTCGGCGGCACCCTCAAGTGGCTTCAATGTAGCAACCACATTTCTTATATCCGCAATCCGCACCCGATGATCAGCCAAAATTTTAAGGCGAAGTCGCATTAATTCGTCATAGTCGGGTATATCACGAGTGGTCACTTTCAAATCCGCAATACCCGTTTTATCAGCGACCGCCAGCCAAATTTCTGGAGTCAACACTCCTTCCATATCAAGACAGGTCAATACTGGCTGTGTCATAAGATCTTCATCTTTCCTCTTTCTCTCACGAGGAATTGATCGGCCAAACCTAGAGCTTACGCATCTTACTAAGAAACAACCCCCAGGACAATCATTACGCTTTATTTCTTAAACACTTCAGGATTCACGCAATACGGTAAGTCTTCGCCCGCTAAACCTGCACGAAGATTTTCTGCAGCCATCAAAGCCATTTTTCTACGAGTAGCCACCGAGGCACTCGCAATATGCGGCACCACCAAGCAGTTGGGCAAGGTTAACAGAGGATCATCCACCGAGATCGGTTCGGGGTCAGTAACATCCAAGGCTGCATAGGCAATGTTTTGATTTCTGAGGGCATCATATAAGGCCTTCGAATCCACAACCCTACCCCGTGACGTATTAATCAGAATAGCCGTGCGCTTCATACGATTGAGAACCTTCTTATCAATCAATTGTTGGGTTTCAGATGTCAGGGGAACATGCAAACTGAGAAAGTCGGATTCTGCAATTACTCGATCAAATGAAACTTGTTCCACGTTAGCCTGGGCAAGTAGTTCGCTGGGAATGGGCCGCGAATGGTTGACTAATACCCGCATACCAAACCCATGCGCCCGCTTCGCCACAGCCTGACCAATTCGCCCAAATCCAATAATCCCTGCCGTCGCACCATTAACATCTTGACCGACAAACAGGGCGGGATCCCAAGCCCCCCAACGCCCGGCCTTCACAAATTCCGCTGCCTCACCAATTCGCCGACCAGCAGCCATGAGCAAGGCGAAGGCAAAATCTGCTGTAGTTTCGGTCAAAACCCCAGGGGTGTTCCCAACAGGAATTTTCCGTTTCGTGCAGGCCTGTATATCGATATGATCAAATCCAACAGCCATCGTACTGACCACACGAAGCCGTGGAGCCAGCGATAACAATGCTTCATCAATCGTATCTGTCAGTAAGCAATACAGGCCATCCACCTCTGAAACTTTTTCACACAACTCATTTCGCGGGATTGGCTCTTCTCCAGACCAGAGCTCAACATCGGCAAAGCTTTTAATCGCTTCTAAGCCTGCTTCGGGAATCCGTCGGGTTACCAGAACGCGAGTCTTTGCCATGAACAAGGGATTACCTTTTATCTCTATATGACCGTCACCAAGACCACGAAAGCCAGATAGCATAAACCATTTAGAATCACGTGGTGCGGTTGCAGGCTCTGACGCCTAGCCAACACCAACAGATAGGTCGTCGCCAAAAAGGTCAGCCCCATTCCTAGCAGAACTTCTTTCCGGGGAACCCAGGGCGTTAACATCACGCCAAGTGCCGGAAGGAGACTCCCTTGGAACACCATCGCACCGGTGATATTCCCGAATGCCAGAGTATCGCGGCCACGCCGTATCCACAAAATACTATTTACTTTCTCTGGCAACTCAGTCGCTACCGGCACGATTAACAACGACAAGGCTAATGTCGAAATTCCCAACCACGCGGCCAAATGCTCCACGCCAAAAACAAATCCCTTGGCTCCTCCTACAATAAGCGCGAGCCCCAACAATAGTTGGATTATAATCGTGACGAGATTTTCCGGCAGCTTGATTTTGCTAAGAAACAGGGGATGATCGGCCTCTGTCCCATGACCCTGTTCGACCAATCCACGTGACGCACGAATAGTCAGCATGAGATAAATCATATAACTGAGAGTTAAGCCAAACGCGATCGTCACCCGAGTGACCCGCCATTCCACGGGAATAAACACCGCAATGGTGGCTAACAAAAAGGCAAATAAAAACCAATGCAGATCCCGGAGTAACCCTGTCGGTTCTGGGCGAAAATAGCTGTTCCAGCCCCGACGATGCGCCGCAAACATTCCCATGAGAAACAAGGTCAAGGTTGAAAGCATTAGCGGTGCACCCAGGATCGCCCCGACTCCGACCTCATGGCGTGTTTCCAGACTGGCAGAACTCGCCACTACCGCCACGATTGGCACCATGGCCTCGGGTAATGCCGTGCCCACGGCTGCAAAAATCGACCCAGTCACCCCCTCGGATATACCTAACCGTTCGCCGAGATGCTCTAGGGCATTGGTAAAGACTTCGGCCCCGATCAATATTAAAAAAAGCGCCAGTAGTAGAATCCAAAGTTCCATTGTCGTCTCACTTTATCCATCGAACCTCATTTGTCAGCAGAAGCCAATACCCTCCGTCTTTTGCCGTATACCAAGCCTCTTGCTCCCCGAACAAAATATACAATAGACTATGCCTATGGACGATTGGATGTGGATTGCCGCGTTGACTGTTGGTGCCGTGATGGTCTATCGGTACGCCTTTCGTTGGTGGCGCATTCGACGGACTGGCAAACAGGCAGATGAATTGCTGGCCTCTATTGTCAAGGGCAAGGATTCATTTCGTCGTTAAAAACTTCATCCAGTTCTTCAGCCTAATTCAATCGGATTTTTCTGCAAATGTGACCCACATCTTTTCCCTTCCCCCCAGGCCAAACAATGCCTGGTCAACGCACTATTGTCGCCAATGACGACACATGCCGCACAACAAGCTCAGATCTACCTTCATCGAGGCAATCTCACGCAAGCGCAATATTGGTGTGCTCAAGCAGTAGATGAAGCCCGATCACAGGGCACCTGGGACACGCTGGCTTCAGCATTAGGCAACCTGGGCAATGTGTATGCCTTATTGGAAGATTTTCAACAAGCCGAGGCCTGTTATCAAGAAGTCCTTACCATCCAACGCAGCCAAGAAAACCCCAACACCATCGGGGAGACGCTGGCTAATATAGGAAACGTCAAGGCCGATGCAGGAGACTACACCAAAGCCCGCGCGTATTACTTGGAAGCCATCGACGTGTTGACCGCCACCGAGAACCACCGCGCCCTGGGAATCTTATATGGCAATTTGGCTCTGCAGGAAATTGCCACCAACCAGCTCGAAAACGCCATTGGCCATTTTACGTACGCGCTCGACTTTCATCGAATGGTTGGGGACGAAGTCAGCCTGGCCAATACCTATAGCCAACTGGGTCAAGTTTTTCTCACGCAGGGAAAGTTTCGTCAAGCAGAGGGTTGTCTTAATAACGCGAGTGAACACTTCATTAAACTGGGCAATGAACCCAGCGAAGCGGCAGTCTTACGAGTCTTAGCGGATTTGTACAATAAGAAGGGCGACACCATTTCAGCAGTGCGATGTCTAGAACGAACGATTCAGATCGATATTCGTTATCAACTTCCGGAACGGACCAACGATTTTTCTCAACTTTCCGAGTTTCGGAAGAAAAACCCCGCCCCACAAGCCGGAATCCCCCCAAAACTTAAAAAGAAGACGAATCCGCCATAAAGTCAAAAACCAATTGAACGGGTGGTTGCAAACCCATCCTCTGATCGCCCAAGGGCTTTGATTTTGCCTCACCATGCAGACGGCTCCAGCTCATGCCTGAACTCACTTCCTGCAACTCGCCCCAACAGGAACCACAACGATGGGTTTTGGAAGAGAGGCTCTTTCGTTGGCGGTGATAGGCACGACCACATTTCTGACATTGCCAAGTATATTTTGATAGAGCGGCCACTTCATTGAGCAACGTATGATAAACGGTAATTCCTAGTCCGTCGTGATTCATAAGTTTCATCATTCGCCGAAATTCCCGACCATGCGAGGGATGACATTTTTTCACATCAAACTGCCACTGGTGAATCATCTCATGAGCTAACGTTCCGCGGATTTCGGCTAGGGACTGTGCACGAAGAAGCGGAAGAGATAATCGAATGACCCGTCCGACCCCATGACGAATATCCGGAGAGACATGTTGGGTTCGTGGCCCAGTCTCACTCACAAACAGACCAACTGACGATGTCAACCGGGAACTCCACTGAATCTCAATGGTAGGAAGACGGGAATCAAAGTATGTCGCATTCAGAGAACTCCACATGCGTTGAAGCTCATGAGTTTCCAAGGGAGCGAGATTTTTTTCCGGAACACCGTTCATTTTCTTCAAATTTAATCACCTGGAGTATATTTGGGATGGGTGCTATGGTACCATGTCTTTTTGTTCACCCCAACCCCTACAGTGAATAGAACTTGAGCAAACCAAATTAACATCACCATACAGCCAGACAATGACACAACCAAAGGATCACGATTTTATGCAAGCAGCACTCGAAGAAGCCAAAAAGGCCTTTGCCTTTGGTGAAGTACCGGTTGGTGCTGTTCTTGTCTGTGAGGATGCTATTGTCGCTCGTGGGCACAATCAGCGTGAAGGCCAACATGATCCCACAGCACATGCCGAACTTCTGGTCATCCAACAAGCAGCGGAAACACTCCAGTCTTGGCGGCTTATCGGCACGACACTATATGTAACCCTTGAACCCTGCCTGATGTGTGCCGGGGCCATCCTCCAGGCAAGAATTCCTCGGCTCGTGTTTGGCACTTTTGATCCCAAAGCGGGAGCCTGTGGTTCATTGTTTACCGTTCACCAAGATTCACGACTCAATCATCAAATCAATGTGACTCATGGAATTGAAGAACCTTCTTGCCGGAATATTTTGAAGGAATTTTTCCAACAACTCCGGCAGAACCAACCCTTACCCATGTCTTGACCCACCACATAGGTAGCGCGGAGAGGTGCGAGAGTGGCCGAATCGGGCGGTCTCGAAAACCGTTGACCCGAAAGGGTCCGTGGGTTCGAATCCCACCCTCTCCGCCAGCCCTCACTTGTCAAGTGGTGCTTGCCAGCCAAAGCCCTGGCGAAAGGGGGCATTCCAACCATATTTTTCGGCCAATAAACACTACAACCAACACTTCCGCTTTTTATCTTTTTGAGCTCATACCCTGAGGATCATTTCCCCCTTACGTATCCCTACTGTAGACAACTCCCTTCATAGGAACCCTTGGTATACTCTTCCAAAATTTTGCTAACTTCTTAATTATCCAGCAAAATATTTTTTAATTAGCCATGGCCTCGATTTTGCTTGTATTTGTGTTGGTTCAAATGACTTTCCAGCGGAGGCCTGAATGCAAGAACAATCCAACATTTCCAAAGATCCCCGAATCATGAATCCACTTGCTGAATTGCTCAAAAAAATTCACGATATATTGAACCCATCACCGTCACACACCAAGTCTCAAGAATCTCCTCCATCCCAAGACCTCTCATCCCCAGACACAGCATCCAACCAATAAATATTGAATATTTTTCCTGTTTCTATTTAGCCAAAGAAAGAGCCCTTGGCCAGGCATGTAAGAACAATCCCATCTCAAAAAAATACGTCATCCCTCGCATAGACGGAATGCGGACAATCTTGGATAGTGAATTCAGGTCGTTCCTCCTTGGGTAAAAGGCCTGCTCAGTCAGTTTGAGCAGGCCTTTTTTAATTTTGCCGTCTCTATTCCATCCATACCATTTGGCACTATCTAGACCACGCCAAAAATCTATACGGCAACAGAAAACATGAAGGATTTTTCCGGAAAGGGAATAAAATGCTATAGGCTTCGTAGATTGGAAATGCGAGGTGTGTCCAATGCACGGTGCAGGGCAAGAGGCAAGATGACATCCAAGAGTCGATGAGCAATAAGGGGCTTTGCCGCTCGATCTAGGTGCAGGATCTCTCCTGCCTTGGTAAGAATGGTCAGTTCATTCATATCGTTGCCAAAAGCCGAATCTGGACCGCTGATATGATTGACAGCCACAAGATCAAGGGTTTTTTGATGCAGCTTTTTTCTTCCGTTTTCGACATGATTTTCGGTTTCAGCCGCAAAACCAACAAGGATTTGATGCGTTTTCTGCTTGGAAAGGCTGGCGAGAATATCGGGAGTCCGCTCAAGATCTAGGGATTCTCCGGCCCACTCATCCTTTTTGAGTTTCTGAGGCGCCACCACACGGGAACGAAAATCTCCTACCGCCGCTGTCATGATAAGCACCGTGGCCCAAGAAAATTTATCTTCCAAGGCTTGTTGCATTTCCTCTGCTGTCACGACTGAAGTCGATTCACAATTGGCGGGTGACGGAAGGTTCGTTGGCCCACTGACAAGTAAGACTTGGGCTCCCCGGTGTGCCGCAGCTTGGGCAATGGCATAGCCCATTTTTCCAGACGAGCCATTAGTGATGAATCGAATCGCGTCAATTGGTTCCCTGGTAGGCCCAGCCGACACCAAGACCCGTTGCCCAGCCCAATCGTGTTGACGAGACAGGCAAGCAGCCACCGTATTTAAAATTGCCTCTTCAGAAGGAAGTCGCCCCCTCCCCACCTGACCTGAAGCTAATGGGCCATCTTCCGGCTCCATAACCGTCACACCACGCCCACGTAAGACTTGGGTATGCTCCATCACTGACGGATGATCCCACATTTCGCCATCCATGGCCGGCGCAAAAATCAGAGGACATCGAGCCGCTAAAATCATCGTGCTCAAGAGGTCATCAGCCAGGCCCAATGCACTTTTTGCTAACGTATTCGCCGTGGCCGGAGCAACCAGCACAAGATCCGCCGATTCCGTTAACCGCAGATGCGGCATAGTCTCCGACTCGGAAAATAGGTCCGTAGATACTGACCGCTTTGACAACACTTCAAACGTGAGCGGGGTGACAAACTGCTTCGCCGCCAGCGTCATGACTACCGAGACTTCCGCCCCTTCCTCTACTAAAGTTCGAAGAAGTGACACGGCCTTATAGGCGGCAATACTCCCGGCGACGCCCAACACAATCCGTTTATTGTCGAATTTACCCATGACCCACGCCAGCGCAAGAAAACCTATTCGACAGTTTCAGCCACTTCTGTCGAGTCACCGCCATCTTCCGGCTCGGCCACCTTTGGCGAATCATCAATATAGACACTCAATTGTTGCTGAATCTCCTTCGCATCTTCATCGCCTCCCGCCAGGACCGCTTGGTCAAAACCGCGCTCCGTTTGACGTTTGGATTCTCGAATCGCCTGCCGGGCTTCTTTTCCTACCAAATATTTCACATCGCCTCGCAAGACCTCTTCCAGAGCCACGGAAGTTTCCTTTGCAAATTTACTCGTCTGCGAGGGTTGCCCACTTCGCATGATTTGCTTTGCCCGTTGGGCGGCGACAAGCACCACCCGATATCGGGAATCAAATTTTCCACTACTACTATCATGTAACAACGGAAGAGTATCAGTCATTCTTCAAGCTCCTTATGAACATGGTTTATACGATAGTCGAATTTTCTTTGAGGGCCTTATCTTCGATTAATCCCTTATCTTTTAGCCATTCCGTATCCAGCCGCGCGGTCTTCACTCTCTCGGCGCAAATGATGGATTCCAGATCTTTGGTGGCCTGAATAAGATCTTCATTGCGAATCAAATAATGATAAGACCGAAAATTAGCAATTTCCTCTCTGGCCAATTCAAGACGGCGTTGAATTTCCTCGGTGGAATCCGACGCCCGACGATACAGCCTCGTCCGCAACACTTCCAACGACGGAGGCGTGACAAACACATACACGGCCCCGGAAAACTGCTTCATGATTTGGCGAGCCCCTTGGGCATCAATATCAAGCAAGACGTCGATACCTTCGCTCATTGACTCTTCGAGCTGGCGCTTAGGGGTACCATATAATTTTCCATAGACCTCTGCCCATTCCACGAATTCATTACGGTCAATCATACCACGGAATTGTGGTTCATCAATAAAACAATAATCCACCCCATGTTGTTCGCCAGGCCGAGGATTTCTAGTCGTACAAGAAACCGAAAGGGCGGTCTGCGGCACCTGCGCAACCATATTTTTGCACAACGTGCTTTTTCCTGCCCCAGAGGGTCCTGATACAACAAAGAGTACACCGCTTCGTTTCATCATTCTGACAAGGCACCTAAGTTCAACATTGGAAATGGATTATTCGACATTTTGCACTTGTTCGCGAACCTTTTCCAGTTCCCCTTTGAGTTGGACCACACATTTGGAAATTTCAGCATCATTCGCCTTGGAGCCAATCGTATTGACTTCTCGCCCCATTTCCTGCAACAAAAAGTCCAATTGCCGTCCCACTGGATCCTTCGCTTTCACCAGGGCATCGAATTGCTGACAATGACTATCCAGACGAATGAGTTCTTCGGTCACGTCGCACCGATCCGCAAAGATCGCTAATTCTTGTTTAAGGCGTGTATCGTCCAAAGCACTATCGCCTATCAGCCCATTGAGACGATCCTTCATACGATCATAGTAGTCTTTGGTCACCTTGGGCAACCGCCGACGAATCTGCCCCTGAACCTGCCTGACCACCTGCACGCGTTTGACCATATCACTTTGCAGAGCCTTCCCTTCTCGACGACGCATACGATCAAGGTCTTCCACCGCGCCGACGACCAATCGCTTGACAGCGCGGTCAAAGGCCTGGGAATCCACGGTGGGCTCCCCCACAGAAAAAATTTCCCGGAACGATCCTAAAAATGAGACGTCGATACTGCCCCCCAATTTTAGCTCTCGCTGCAGTTCTTGGAGAACTTGATGGTATTGGCGAGCCAAGGTCCGATCGAGTTTCAACGTCTTGGAGCTTTCTTTCCCTCCAACATAGGCCACGGAGACCTCAATGCGTCCTCGGCTGCATTGTTGGGCGATCACCTGTTTCAACTCTTCTTCCAACTCGTTCTTGCCTTTGGGAAGACGCATCATGATTTCCCGAAAGCGATGATTGACAGATCGAATTTCCGCGGAAATGCTCACTCCCTGAACGGTGCTTTCACGTTTTCCAAACCCGGTCATGCTCTTCATCATGATTTCATCAACTTTCCATCCCAGTCACAGTCCGCCGAAATAACACAAGATCCACATTTGGGCTTTCGGGCCAAGCAGACATAGCGCCCGTGAAGTAAGAACCGTTGCGATCCACCAGTCCAATCTTGTTGAGGAAGCAAAGCTTGAAGATCGTATTCAATAGTGGTGGGATCATGGCTCGTCGTCAAATGAAGGCGGTTCGCAACACGTTTCACGTGAGTATCCACAATGATCCCAGGCTTTTGAAAACAGGCGCCCAAAATCACGTTCGCGGTTTTTCTTCCGATGCCCGGCAAAGAGGTCAACTCTTCCATTGTGTCCGGAACTTTCCCATTGAAAAGTTCAACCAACCCCTGGCTGCAGTGAATGACGCTTTTAGCTTTACTTCGGAAAAACCCCGTCGAACGAATGATGGCTTCGACATCTGCAGGATTGGCCTTGGCCAGGTGTTGCGGTCCTGGATACTTTGCAAATAAGGCCGGGGTCACGCTATTGACTCGTTCATCTGTGCATTGCGCTGATAAAATCGTGGCAACCAACAACTCGAAGGGTGTGCGATGTTGAAGTTCGACTATCGCCTCAGGAAGAGCCCGTTTGAGCGTGGCAATAATTCGGCATGCCCGTGCTTTGGCATCTGGTTTCACGGAGGTTCCCGATTTCCCTGCACTCATTCACAACCACGATTATGCGATGGGGACGTGAGGGTCGTCCCATAATGGATTCTCACGCTTATCACTAACCATCTCAAGATTGCTTTCCAATTCAATACGACGCAAGCGATCCACAATTCCCGAGTAAATGGGATGGAGGGTCTCTTTATGAAGGGCCGATACTCCGACACCATGATGACGGTAGCAAAGCGCTTCCGCGAGTTCAGGCTGTAACCGATCACACTTATTCAGGACAAAAATTCTCGGGACCTTGTCTAATTCCAATTCCAATAAGATATGCTCAACAACTTGGATCTGTTGATCAAAGTCCGAGGCGCTGGCATCAATGACATGCAACAATAAGTCAGCGTCATGCAACTCCTCAAGAGTCGTTCGAAAAGCTTTCAAGAGCCCTTGGGGAAGATCTCGGATAAAACCGACGGTATCCGTCAGAATGACTTCCTGGCCCGTGGGCAAATGGAGACGGCGACTTACGGTGTCCAAGGTCTCAAACGGTCGATTGTCCGCGGGGACATGGCTATCGGTGAGGGCATTGAGCAACGTCGATTTTCCGGCATTGGTATATCCCACAATCGACACGACGGGAACTTGATTCCGTGTTCGCTTGGCTCGTTGCTGGATACGATGTTTCGTCAACGACTCCAGGTCACTTTCAAGATGGGTAATTCGGTCCCTTACTCGCCGAAGGTCGGTCTCGAGTTTGGTTTCTCCTGGACCTCGACCACCAATTCCCCCGCCCAATCGAGAGAGCGCGGTACTTGATTGCGACAATCGCGGCAACACATATTTCATTTGCGCTAATTCGACTTGGATCTTCCCAGAACGGGAATGCGCACGTTTCGCAAATATATCCAGGATTAACTGAGTGCGGTCCAGCACTTTCATTTCCGTCTTTTCCGAAATAGAGCGGATCTGTGTGGGAGTCAGGTCTCGATCAAAAATTAACATTTCGGCGCCACTCTGAAGCGCGTGAATAATCACATCCGTCAGCTTCCCCGACCCCATGACATACTTTGGATTCATAGCCACGAGCCGCTGCTCGACAACATCCAACACTTCGATTCCTTGAGAGACAATGAGTTCTTTTGTTTCCGCAAGGCGTTCTTCCTGTTCGGCTCGACTCCTGGCATACACACTCACGAGTATGGCGCCTGGTCGACCGTTGGTCGTTTTGAGGGCAGGAGTTTCTCGACCGATTTCGGACTCTAAAGACTGTACGAATTCCTGGCATTCCATTTGAAACGAATGGAATGCCGTAGGGGCTAATTCCACGTATGCTTTTCTTTCAGCACTTGTTGGAAGCAAATGGGCCACGAAAATCCTTCCTGGCTCTCCTTGCTCTCCAACCCCAATGGCAACCATCATATCCAAACGCAATAAGGCAAGGTCCGTTAAATCATCCTTTGTTAAAGGCTGATCTTTGAGGTGTGTATGGACAAATCGGACTCCGCGTAATAAACGGGAACCCGATCGACTTCTGGCGAGCAAAGGAAGAACGAGTTGCCGATCAGTTCCAACGATAATGTTTTCGATCTCTCCCCGGCGATTGATCAAAAATCCAATTTGTCGACGGATTTCATGTGAGAGTTCTGTTGATGCCTTCGCCAATTCCGGCGTAATCACACGCTCGACTGGAATACGTCGCCGATAGAAACGTTCGAGTCGTGCCAATTGGCTAGCTTTAAGACCGTTTAAATATCCAGTAGGTGTGGGAATGGACTTCTCCTCCTGAAATTATTGATTCACAGCTTTTTGGTGGTTTGGCTTCATGGTATGGAGGATTTGGGTTTGAAGATTCGCCTTGGCGTCAGCATCCCAGGAAGCGAACTCTCCTTGGTGAAAAGCCCATAACCCAGCCGCGGCAATCATGGCCGCATTGTCCGTGCACAACTCGATCCTGGGAATGGTCAATTGAACGCCAGATTCCGCACCACGCTCTGCGAGCCTTACTCGCAAGCGGCTATTCGCGGATACGCCACCAACAATGGCAACGGCCCCCACCTTATAACGACGAACCGCCCGAAATGTTTTTTCCACCAAGACCTCGACAATAGCTTCTTGATAACCCGCAGCCACGTCGGCTAGAACACATTCCTGAGCATTCTTTTTTATATCCCTCATGTAATACAACAAAGAAGTTTTGAGCCCACTAAAACTAAAATTGAGCCCCCCTCGATTCAAGTATGGCCGAGGGAAACGAACGGCTTGAGGATTACCGGATTGTGCGAGTCGATCAAGGGCAGGGCCACCGGGGAAATCTAACCCGAGCATTTTGGCTCCTTTATCGAACGCCTCTCCTGCCGCATCATCAAGGGTTCGACCAACGAGGCGGTATTCCTGGAACCGCGGAACAAAATACAAATGGGTATGTCCACCCGACACGACGAGAATCACACAAGGAGTTTGGAGATTTGGCTGCTGCAACCAAGCCGAAGCCACGTGCCCTTCAAGATGATTCACCGCTATCCAAGGGATATTTTGTGCATACGCTAAGGCTTTCCCAAAACTTACTCCAACAAGGAGAGCGCCGGCTAACCCAGGTCCCTGGGTGACGGCAATGCCTTTCACATCAGACAGGGTGATCTGTGCAAGACGGATAGCTTCCTGCACAATCTCCTCGATTTTCTCCGTATGTTTTCGGGATGCCAGCTCTGGCACCACCCCCCCAAATCGTCGATGCACATCATGTTGGGAAGACACGACATTGGCCAGGACCTCTCCCTTCTCCGAAACCACCGCCGCTGCCGTTTCGTCGCAGGAGGTTTCGATTCCTAAAATGTAACCAGGCTCTGCTGATGAGAAGTTCAAGGTGGTAGAATGGCTTTGTTAAATTAAGAGGTTGAAGGGAAATTTTCGATCATAAAAACACGACGACCCTCACCGCCCGAAAGCCATGAGGGTCGCTATATTCATTCACTCAATCTCGGGATCATCCGATCGTCTCACGATCAGACACTAGCCATGGCTTCTTCCTCAACAAAGAAGGGAGCATTATCCCGCAACATGACTTTGATCTTTCGAACATCTTTGAATCGACCTTTGATCAATTCCTCTGATAGGGGATCGCCTAACAGTTTTTGAATGGTTCGCCGCATAGGCCTGGCCCCATATTGCGGTTGATACCCTTCATCAATTAACCATTGTTTGACCTCTTCCCCGATATCCAATTGAACGTCGCGCTCTGCAAGCCGATCATTCAACTCTTTGATCAGAATATCTATGATTTGGAAGAGATGAACTTTTTCCAATGGGTGGAAGACCACAAATTCGTCGACGCGATTCAAAAATTCGGGGCTGAAATTCCGCTTGAGTTCATCAAGCACTTCACCCGTCATGCGCTTACGATCACCGGTAGCTTCTTCTTTTTGAAATCCCAGTGATACGCCTTTTTGAATCATTTTAGTGCCCAGATTCGAGGTCATGACAATAATCGTATTTTTGAAATCAACTTTTCGACCCAAACTATCTGTCAGGACACCATCATCCAAAACTTGGAGTAACACGTTAAAGATATCCGGATGGGCTTTTTCGATTTCATCGAACAGCACCACAGAGTAGGGTCGACGTCGAACTTTTTCGGTTAATTGTCCACCCTCTTCATAACCCACGTACCCTGGAGGTGCCCCGAACAACCGAGAACTCGTAAATTTCTCTTGGTACTCAGACATATCGATTCGGATTAAAGAATCCTCGGTGTTGAAAAGGAATTCCGCCAAGGCTCTGGCCAATTCGGTTTTCCCCACACCGGTCGGGCCTAAGTAGATGAACGACCCGATGGGCTTGCGAGCTTCCTTCAACCCAGCGCGAGAACGGCGAATGGCTCGACAAACTGCGGAGATGGCCTCTTCTTGACCAACAATCCGTTTGTGCAAAAATTCCTCCATATGGAGAAGCTTTTCCGATTCTTCTTCTTCCAGTTTGAACAAAGGAATTCCCGTGATTTTCGAGATGACAAAACTCACATCCTCACCAGTGATCACTGGTTTATCTTGTTCTTGTTTCTTTTTCCAATCACGCTTGGCATCTTCCAATAACTTACGAAGCCGTTCTTCTTCCTCACGATACTTGACCGCTTCTTCAAAGCTTTGCAAGCCAATAGCCACTTCTTTTTCCCGAGCCACCCGCTTCAATTCCTGCTCGAGAGATTTCAACTCAGGAGGCAATGCATAAGATTGAAGCTTAGCACGCGAGCCGGTCTCATCAATGAGATCAATGGCTTTATCGGGAAGGAACCGATCTGTAATATATCGATCCGTCAACTTAACAGCTTCAATCACAGCTTCGTCAGTAATTTCTACGCCGTGATGTTCTTCATACCGGTCACGCAAACCTTGAATAATTTTAATCGTTTCCTCGACTGAAGGCGGATTGACGTGGATCGGCTGGAACCGTCGCTTCAATGCCCCGTCTTTTTCAATGTGCTTTCGGTATTCATCTAAGGTTGTTGCACCAATACATTGAATTTCGCCACGTGAAAGTGCAGGCTTCAGCATGTTGGCGGCATCAATAGAACCCTCTGCTGCCCCAGCCCCAACCAATGTGTGAAGTTCATCGATAAATAAAATGATATTTCCCGCCTGAGCAATTTCTTTCATTACCACCTTCAGGCGCTCTTCAAATTGTCCACGGTATTTGGTGCCTGCCACTAATGATCCAAGATCAAGAGCAATCACGCGCCGATTTAACAAATTATCTGGGACATCCATAGATACTATGCGTTGAGCGAGCCCTTCCACGATCGCCGTCTTGCCTACACCAGACTCTCCGATCAACGCAGGATTGTTCTTGGAACGACGACTGAGGATTTGTAAAACTCTCTCTATTTCATCACCGCGGCCAATCACCGGGTCCAACATGGATTCTTGCGCGAGTTGGGTCAGGTCCCGCCCAAATTCATCAAGGGCTGGGGTGCTGCTTTTCTTGTCACGTTCACGGGTTCCGGACTTCCGGAGAAAGGTTACCGTTAACTGCCTGGCCGTCAACAAGTTGCCTCCCAGACTTCTTAAGACCTTCCCCCCGATGCCTTCCTCTTCTCGGAGAAGGCCAAGAAGCAGATGCTCGCTGCCAATATGATTATGGCCTAGGAGTCGAGCCTCCTCTACGCCATATTCGATCACTTTCTTTACACGCGGGCTAAAAGGGATTTCTCCAAATGTGACTGTGGTGCCACCACTGGGCAAGTTTCGCTCAATCTCCAAACGAATTTGTTCAGGAGATAAACCCATCTTTTTAATGATCATCAGCGCAATCCCATCCGACTCGCGAAGAATGGCAAGTACGAGATGTTCAGTCCCTAGATAATCATTCTGGTGGCGTTCAGCTTCTTCGCGGGCCAAAATAATGATCTTTCGGCCTCTGTCCGTAAATCGTTCGAACATTTTCCCTCCTCAGGGCAAGGTATTTTCTCGCATCCTTACGATTAACCCGAGAGTAACACGCTCAAAGTCTATCCACCATCTCTTTTCACTGTCAAGGTGTTAGAACCTTAGTAACCATAGGTTTCCATAATCATTCAGTCCCGTCAAGAGCTTAAGATTTCGGACGCCTATTTTGATTGACTCAAGCATCCGCACCCTATACAATTTTTTTCCCGATTTCGAATATAGGACGGCTCAGGAAATATCATTCCATGTCGGTCAGCCCCACCGTATAAACACTTTTCGTAATTAGACGAGTCGATCTTGACCATAATCGGTATTCTCACTAAACCGCAGTTCCCAGAATTGGAGTCCGTTTTACAGGATTTGGTCCAATGGCTCCGGGAAAAAAATAAGAAAGTCGTATTGGGTTCCTCAGC
Source organism: Candidatus Nitronereus thalassa (assembly GCF_032191465.1). NCBI lineage: Bacteria > Pseudomonadati > Nitrospirota > Nitrospiria > Nitrospirales > Nitrospiraceae > Candidatus Nitronereus > Candidatus Nitronereus thalassa. Next base: position 1,502,920 of record NZ_JAQOUE010000001.1, read on the forward strand.
CGCTGCTTTGCTCAATGAAGAAATTTCTCATGGAGATCAAGCACTTGCATCGCAAGCGGAACTGGTGATTGTTCTCGGGGGCGATGGAACCATGCTGAATGCGGCCCGGTTAGTGGAGCCACGTTCGACCCCGATCCTAGGTGTAAATATGGGGGGCCTCGGGTTTTTGACCGAGGTAAACGTGGAAGAAATGTTTGAATCCTTGGAAAAGGTGTTTGCCCAACAGTTTCAACTCGATACCCGCCTACGGCTGGAAGCTCGAATCGCCCACCTAAAGGGAGAGGATGAACAATGCACCGCTCTTAACGATATTGTGGTTAGTAAAGGTGACATTGGGCGGATGATCAAAACCCACATCCAAATTGACAAACAGTTTGTCACCCATCTCCGAGGCGATGGGGTGATCGTGGCATCACCCACAGGCTCCACGGCGTATAGCATGTCCTCCGGGGGGCCAATACTTGATCCATCATTAGAAACCTTACTACTCACCCCCATTAGCCCGCATACCTTAACTCATCGCCCACTTCTCGTGCCGAGTCATGTCTCGCTGGAAATCACGCTCACCAGCGATGATGAGGTTCGCGTCCTCTTTGATGGACAAATTGCCTTTACCATGAACCACGGCGATTCCATTATCATCAGCGCGTCCCCCCATCGCACTCGTCTTATCCGATTCCCAGACCGTACGTACTACGACGTGTTGCGTAACAAACTCAAATGGGGAAATGGGTAAAGTACTTTTCTCGAGGATGGAAACCATTCCGAGGATTAGGCGCCATTGAACAGTCTTTGACCCTATTTATTTAAGGTTGGCACTCAGGACATTCCGTGCGTTCAACAAGCGCACGAAACTCTTCGGAAGTAAGGGGGAAAATTTGCTGGCAGGTTTCGCATTGGCGAATTTCAAAATAAGCTTCGCCATCATCGTGAATTTCACAGGGCAATAGGAGATCCAAAGGATCATAGCCTAAGGTTTGGCCATCGGAAAATTTCACCACAGCTAGTCGAATATTAAACTGTTGAAATGTCCCTTCCTTGCCTTGAAGGTCATTTACCCCTCCAATAGCACACACGGGTTGACCGGACTTCCGGATTTTTAGATCCTTAAGCGTCCGCTGGGAAGCCGTGGCCACTTCATACTCCACGGTATCTTTTGAATCAGTTGTCATTATCATCAATTGCTCAAAGCATAGCGATCTTGATAAGAAATTCTGCCCTTTCAGCTTGTAACATGCGGCGAAAAACAGCGTCAAGATAACCACCAGCCTTTACTGGCCATCATGCAAAGAAGGAGCAACCCCTCACCCATGGCACACATTACCATTTATCAAAAACCAACATGTTCCACTTGTAGAAAAGTCATTAAACTGGTTGAAGAAAGCGGACAACCTTTTACCGCCATCAATTATTACGAGAAGCCCTTGACCAAAACGAGACTTAAGGAGTTACTTAAAAAAGGTGGGTTGACAGCCAAAGACGTGATGAGGGCCAAGGAAGATATTTATAAATCACTCAACCTGGCCAAGACGGACAAATCCGAAGACGAACTCATTGATCTTATGATCAAGCATCCAGACCTCCTCCAACGCCCATTAGTGGAAAAAGGTAATAAGGTCATCATGGCCCGTCCACCAGAGACCATTGAAGAAATTCTGTAAACCACTTGCTCCCTCTAATGTTCTTAGTCCTATTTGGAATGACACTGAGAATCACAGACTCAATGGGGTGGGGTAGGGTTTTGCCAGGCCAATACTGGGAATAAGGAAAGATCCTTCCAAAGACCGTCACTCATTCATCCCGGACCAATTTTGAGATTCGGTGCCCTGGGCTTCGGTTCTGGGAATAGTCGAGTCGGCGCGAAGGTATTGATAGGCTTCGATGATACGACGTAACTCTGGTTCATCGCTACGGTCGCCCTTATTAAAATCAGGATGGAGCTTTTTCGCTCGTAGCCGAAAAGCTCGGGTGATCGCAGCCATGGAAGCTCCAAATTCCAACCCCAGCGCCTGATAAGCCTGTTCGTGCGAATTAATTTCACCGTGAGAAGCCGTGGGATCGCCTCCCATCCCGCCTGTGGCCTTCTTAAAAAAATCAAACAGATTTATTTTTCGACGACGGCGCTTGGGGCGCTGATAAATTTCGCTGTCGAATTCCTCGAAGCGGTCTTCCACAAATTCCAGCCTCGCCTCTAACCGTTGGGCATGATTGAGCTCCACCACCTCATCCAATTCCTCCTCAATGATCCCAATCATCCGCTCAACTTCCTCGAGTCCCTTCTCCACCACAAAATAGCTTTCCTCGCGCTCCAACATCATCGTGTCAATCGCAAAGTCCATGCTTGTTTCAAACTTTGACTTCAACTCAATGATTCGCCGACGCATCCCTCGAAAGTAGCGGGCCTTGGCACGCTCATCAAATGCCATTCCATCTCCCTACAGTCGTGACTCAGATCCCAAATCCATAAGTAATTGGAGAAAAAAACGCATTGTAGCACAAAGTCTTTTCCAAACACCCAGGATCTCTGACTTTGTGATCCCGTGAATTTCACGCGTGATTGCCCGTCTGTTTCATTGAATGCTACAGTGCTGAGGCCTTTTTTAGGAATTCATTATTTTTCACGATTATTTTTCACAGGGAGGAAAAGCCGTGAACAGGTTGTTGGGAATTTTGATCAGTTTTGGGTTGGTGATGGGCTTCGCAACCATAGGATGGGCAGGAAATCCCACGGGATACGGGCAAGCAGGAGGCGAATTTGACATTACCATTTCGAGGGTACCTGCCGGTGAAAAAGCCAAAGCCCGAAAAATGAAACCACCCTTCGAGGCAACGCCTGAAATTCTGGCCGAAGGGAAAAAAATATTTTTAGGAGTCGGAGGCTGCGTGAGCTGTCACGGACCGGAGGGCAAAGGCGATGGCCAAGCCGCGAGCAATCTCCCAATCCAACCAAGAAATTTCACGAACCCAAAATTCAAAAAACTGCGTAAGCCCGGCGAACTCATGTGGGTACTGAAAAACGGTAGCATGGGCCAAACCGGCAAAGTGCCTGGCACTGGTATGCTCCCAGTGGTGCAACCCAAAGGATTCATCACCGAAGAGCAAGGGTGGAAAGCGCTGTTATACGAACTCAGTTTGGGGGGCAAATAGCGTCACTTTTACTATTTGTCTAGGGGTCTATCAATACGACTAATTGTTGATATTCATTTAGTTACCATTCTCAATAGTTTTACCTTCGTCATCCTGGGCCAGCGGCGAGGTATCGCGCTTTGGAACAAGAGATGCTTCGTTGCACTCAGCATGACGAAAGGTCTTTGCGAATAATTTCAGAGTCCTTCATTAGGCCAGAGCCAAACGGCCTTCATTGACATGCCCTAGGTCCAAGGTTACACTTTTTCATTTTTTAGGACACACCCATCGTGCCCACCAAATCTGAATTCGTTCATCTTCATCTGCATACTCATTACAGCCTGTTGGATGGTGCCAATCAGCTGACCCCTTTATTGAATCAGGTCAACCATTTTGGGCAATCCGCCGTGGCGATGACCGATCATGGGAATTTATTCGGGGCGATTGAATTCTATCAAAAAGCCAAAGCCCAAGGGGTCAAACCCATTGTGGGCTGCGAAGCCTACCTTGCTCCCGGTCATCGCGGGCAACGCGAGGGACTCCTGGCCCATAACGACTACTACCACCTGATTCTCCTCGCGACAAACCTGAAGGGTTACCACAACCTCATCAAGCTTTCGAGCAAAGCCTACCTCGAAGGATTCTATTACAAACCACGCATGGACAAGGAACTCCTTCAGGAACATCATGAAGGCATTATTGCCTTATCAGGGTGCCTGAGTGGTGAAGTCCCTCAACTCATTAGCAAAGAAGACATGGAGGCCGCCAGCCGGACGGCCGGCGAATATCAGGAAATTTTTGGAAAGGATCATTATTACCTCGAGGTCCAAGCCAACGGTTTGGAGCAGCAACTCATTGCCAATCGGGGACTCATCGAGATTCACAAAAAACTCGGCATCCCCATGGCCGGCACCAACGATTGCCACTATCTCAATAAAGAGGATGCCAGGCCACACGAAATTATGCTGTGTTTGCAAACCGGCAAGACCTTAAAAGATACCAACCGCATGAAGTTCGACACGGACCAACTCTATGTGAAGTCCACAGAAGAAATGGTGGCCGAATTCGCCGAACTGCCCGAAGCCGTGCTCAACACCAGTCGGATCGCGGAACTGTGTAACCTCGATTTATCCTTTGGCACGACCTACCTTCCTCACTATCATCCGCCGGAAGGCATGAATCGGGAACAATATCTGCAAAAACTTGCCGAAGAAGGCCTAGCCGAACGCCTGAATACGCGTCCGTCGAGCATCCCTCGGGAAGCCTATCACCTTCGACTTCAGGAGGAATTGGCCGTGCTCTCCACCATGGGCTACGCGGGATACTTCCTTATCGTCTGGGACATTATCAAATTCGCTCGGTCACGCGGAATCCCCGTTGGCCCGGGCCGCGGATCGGCTGCCGGTAGTCTCATTGCCTATGCGTTGCGCATCACAGATCTCGACCCCCTAGCTTACAATCTCCTCTTTGAACGATTCCTAAATCCGGAACGGGTGAGCATGCCTGATATCGACATGGACTTTTGCCAAGACCGGCGAGGAGAAGTTATCAACTACGTCATCGATAAATACGGCGACGACCATGTCTGCCAGATCATCACTTTTGGAACCCTTGGCGCCAAAGCCGCAATTCGCGATGTGGGTCGGGTGCTGGACATTCCCTATTCCGAAGTGGATAAAGTCGCCAAACTCGTGCCCACGCAGTTGAATATCACCTTGAAAGATGCGTTAGCCCAGGAACCCAAACTACAAGAGATGATAGATAGCGATCCGCGCATGACGGAATTGATGGCCACCGCACAATCACTTGAAGGGCTGGCGCGACATGCGTCCACCCATGCGGCAGGCGTAGTAATTTCCCAAGAACCGCTGATGGAACATGTGCCGCTGTACAAAACGGCCAATGACGAAATCGTGACACAGTATTCCATGACCGACATCGAAAAGGTCGGGCTCGTCAAATTCGACTTCCTCGGACTCAAGACGCTCACCATGATTCAACATGCCGTGGCCATGGTGAACCAGAAACGTCCGGCCGACCAAGCCCTTAATTTGGATACCCTGCTCCCCAATGACGATGCCACCTATGCGTTACTGGCTTCTGGAAAAACTACCGGCATTTTTCAGTTGGAAAGTTCAGGGATGCGCAATTTATTGGTGCGCATTAAACCGGAATGCTTTGAAGACCTCATCGCCATCCTGGCTCTCTATCGACCTGGACCTTTGGAAAGCGGCATGGTCGAGGATTTCATCAAACGCAAACGCGATCCCTCAAAAATTGAATATGACCCGCCGGAGCTTGAGCCCCTCCTCAAAGAAACCTACGGAGTCATCGTATACCAAGAACAGGTCATGGCCATCGCCAACCGCATGGCTGGATTCAGCTTGGGACAAGCCGATTTGCTTCGCCGCGCCATGGGAAAGAAAAAACATGAGGAGATGGCCAAGCAAAAAGAACTGTTTATTGAAGGGTCCACCAAGAATGGGTTTACCGCCAAGAAGGCCGAAAAGATTTTCGATCAAATGGCCTACTTTGCAGGCTACGGCTTTAATAAATCCCATTCCGCCGCTTATGCGCTAGTGACATTTCAAACGGCTTACCTCAAAGCCAATTATCCCGTGGAATTTATGGCCGCTCTGCTCACCATCGAAATGGGCAACACAGATAAAATGGTGGGCTATTTCACCGAATGCAGGGAACTCGGCATCCCGATTCTTCCACCCGACGTCAACGAAAGCCAAAAGAATTTCACCGTCGTGGGGAACAGTATCCGGTTTGGACTTGCCGCGATCAAAAACGTCGGGGCAGGCGCGGTAGAATCGATTATTACCACCCGTGATGCGGGTGGGCCCTTCTCCTCATTTTTTGATTTTTGTAGCCGCATCGACTCACAAAAGGTCAACAAACGGGTATCGGAAGGACTCATCAAAGTCGGAGCCTTCGATTCGACCAAAGCCGTTCGCGCGCAACTCATGGCGGGAATGGATCAAATTCTAGACGAAGCCGCAGCCATTCAGCGGGAACGCGCGCTAGGGCAAACCAGTTTATTCGCCGCCTTCGATGAAGCGACCACCTCTACTACCTCGCCCGGCAACACCTGGTCGCGCCCGTTACCCCAAGTCGCGGAATGGTCGCAAGAACAACTCCTCCAATACGAACGACAGCTCACAGGGTTTTACATTACCGCCCACCCACTGGCTCAGCATGCGGAAGCCATTCGGCTTCTATCCACGCATCATACAGGCACCCTTCACGAAGCGCCGGAAGGCAAAGACATCAAACTCTGTGGCGTCATTGCCAGCATCAAGGGCACCACCACCAAAAAAGGCGACCGCATGGCCTACCTGCAAATTGAAGACTTGCAGGGGCTGGTCGAAGTCATCGTCTTTCCGCAACTCTTTAAAGATTCCGAACAATTCATCGTCACCGACACGGTGATTCATATCACCGGGACGGTAGATAAAATGGATAACGGCGCCCGCATCAAAGCCACCAAACTAGAACCACTCAGTGAGTTGCAGGCTAAATCCGTGAAACGGGTCACCGTGCGCATCAAGGAACATGAAGATACCTGGGGACATCTTCCCAAACTCCAAGAAGTCCTTCGTAAACATCCCGGTGGGGCTCCCATTTCTTTTCAATTTCTATTACACTCGAATGTGGAGGCCGAGAGTACCTCCATTCCTGATCTGATGGTCATGCCCAGCGAACACTTGGTCAATGACGTGGAACAAATTTTAGGAAAAGAATCCGTGACCTTTCACCACGCCTAAAGGGTACATCCACACATGCGCGATTTCTTGGATTTCGAAAAACCTCTCAAGGAACTGGAAGAACGGATTGAAAAAGTCAGTAAGTCCAGTTCCGAAAAAAAAGGCGTGCCGCGCCTGCTCCGCATGCTGCAAGGGCAACTTGCCAAAAAAGAAACGGAAATTTTTGGAAATCTGACACCCTGGCAACAAGCGCAACTCGCCCGTCATCCCCAACGCCCTTCCGCACTCAAATATATCGAGACCTTTTGCCAGGACTTTGTGGAACTGCATGGAGATCGAACTTTTGGAGACGATCAAGCCATTGTAGGCGGACTTGCCACATTTGGAGATCGCACCATCTGCGTCATCGGCCAAGAAAAAGGCCAAGGCGTCAAAGCCCGGGTGAAACGAAATTTTGGCATGCCCAACCCCGAAGGGTATCGAAAGGCTCTGCGCATCATGAAACTCGCAGAAAAGTTCGACCGGCCCATTGTCACCTTCATCGATACTCCAGGGGCGTATCCCGGTGTAGGGGCAGAAGAACGCGGACAAGCCGAAGCCATTGCGCGCAATCTTTTTGTGATGGCCAGGCTCCAAGTCCCGATTGTCGCGGTGATTACTGGTGAAGGAGGAAGCGGGGGCGCATTAGCACTCGGTGTCGCAGACCGTGTCCTGATTTTAGAAAACTCGATTTACTCCGTGATTTCTCCGGAAGGCTGTGCGGCCATTTTGTGGAACGACCCAGCCAAAACCGCCGAAGCCGCCGCCGCGCTCAAGATGAACGGAGCGGAACTCTTAAAACTTGGTATTGTCGATGAAGTGATTCCCGAACCTATCGGCGGTGCCCATCGAGATCCAGACCTAACGGCCCAGCATTTGTCCAAATCCATCCAAACCCATCTCAAGCAGTTAGAAAGCCTCAAAAAGGACAAGCTCGTCGCAGCGCGCGAAGAAAAGTTCCGGCGCATGTCAGCGTTGGCCGACTCTTGAAATCCTTTTTCCTCACATACAAGCAAGGAAATGATTGTGCGAGACATCATTCGCCAAGATCAACGAGATCAAGAAAAATTCAACGCATTGGGGGATGCCATAACCAAGGGAATGGAAAGCGGCATCAGCAATCGAACCATGCAGGACATCTTGAAAGAGGCCCGGCTCAAGGCCAAATCGGCAGGTCTAAAGTTGAATTACCGCCCTTAAACAAAATTGTTCATAGAATTATTATGTGGGGTGTCGCCCCCACACGACGAGTCCCTTTTGTTTCGGCAAAAGGGACCAAAACCATTTCCGCCTGTGTGCGGCCCTCCGGGTCCCTCCGCTTCTGGCCCGAATAAAATGGTTCGGGAACTCACTCCAAGGTGCAAAGCCACCTTTCCGCTCAAACAGCCCGAACCAAAAAGTCGATTCGGGCCAGAAGCTCCGCCGCACCAAAAGGCGGGAAGACACTGAACAAACAAAACCCATTTTCAAACTTAGGATTTGATAATGTAAACCCCACCGAGTTCTCATAATCATGCCTACCTAAAAGTTCTTTTTGGTTATGCCCTTACCCCTTCACGGGTTCAACAAGAACACCTAAGGCACCACAAAAGCAACCAAAAAAATACAAAAGCGTAAACCATCGGGAATTAAATGCCTCAGGAGCAGTTTGGCCTTTAATCGTTTGAATCTCCCAGCCTGATCTTCCAAGCACTCCCCAGGCAACTATGCCGAGCGCAACTAGACGAAACCATTTCAATTGGTCTGGATAAAGTTGCAAACTCTCACTGAGAAATGGTGCTAGTAAAATCGCAGAAAAGATCGCCACCGCAACTATTAGAAAAGCTTTTCCAATTTTCGACAGAACCTTTTTCCATCCATCATCCATAAATTTTTCCTCTACAAAATGTTAGATTGCGATTTCCCAGTATTATACAGGTCATCAGGCACTCTCTCTGATGCACCATATCGCACCAATGCCAAATCAGTTTAACCACAATACCACCATTGTTTTGCATGAACTAAAAAGGATCGGCTGAAGCCTTGGGCGCGGCTTTCCCGCGGGACCAAATTCGACTTTTCTGGCTAGGGCTGTTTGAGCGGAGCGAGTTTCCGAGCCATTATGATTCGGGGCGGTGGATCAGGCACTCCGGAGAGCTTGCTTCATAGCAAGGTCGGAGGGGACGCGCACGGGCAGAAATGGTTTTGGGTCCTTTTGCCGAAACAAAAGGACCTCGTCGCGCGGGCGCGAAAGCCCGCATAAAATTAATTTATGGATTTTGCCACATCGCGCCTTCCAACGTCGGATTAAACTGATGCGTCAACTTCAACACATCCCCGTCCTTTAGCTTTGTCTCCAGAGTTGAAATTTTTTGGTTCAGGGTCACCATCAACTCGCCTTTTTTCAGAAACTCCAGCAAGCCGCCAAATTTCTCGGGATCGCCTTCTAAAAATTCACGGACCGTTGGGGTCCCTGTGAGTTCACATTCCATTTCAGGATCTTCCACGCAGGGCAGCAAGTTTTGTCCAAAAACTCTTACCGTGACCATATTTCGACTCCTTCTTTGTCAGTTTTTGCTCTAAATTCCCCTCCTTTGTAAGGAGGGATAAGGGGAAGTAGAGATTTCCTTTTAGAAATTACAGTTTACTCAAAAGACACATTCCATTTGTAAAGAAAACTCTACCCACCTTTGCCTCCCCTTACAAAGGGGAGGAAAAGGAATTTATCCCGATTCGGTTTCGTCCATGTTTTCCAACAGCACTTGAGCAATATGCTTCACGGCGGTCTTTGCAGGCAAGCCGTTTTTGAGTTGAATCATGCAGGCCGGGCAACTCGTGGCCACCACCTCGGCTTGGCTCTGATGAATGGCGGTTTTTTTTCGTTGAAAGATTTTTTGGGACGTCGTGTAATCCTTCACAATATAGGTCCCGGCACCGCCGGCACACCGGTCGGCATCCTGCATCTCCACATAGTCCACACCCGGCAAATTAGTCAGCAGCTGCCTCGGCTGCTTCGTGACACCTGCCGCGCGAAGATGACAGGAAGAATGGTAGGTCACTTTTTGGGGAACGGAGCTTTTCTTGGAACTAGGCCGGACCGTTTCCTGGTCTAAGGCAAATTCCGAGATATGCTTGACCTTCTTGGCTAACCGCGTAGCCGTTTCTTCTTCGGGCTCACCCTTGAACCATTTTTCATAGTCCTTCAACGCTAAGGTACAAGAAGCGCAACCGGTCACCACCGTTTCATACCCATCGAAGTTTTTGAGGTTTTCGCGCGCGCCTTCTTTCGCCAAGGCTCGATGCCCATAAGTTTCAATCGGCGTGCCGGAACACCGCTGCGGCGGCAAATCCGGAGTGACCCCATATCGCTTCATCACCTGAATCACGGCATCGCCTACGCCATCCTCAAAATAGTTCGCCGCGCATCCGTGAAAGTAGGCGACTTTTTTCTCCTTTTGTAGAGACGAGGAGGGAGGCACCACGCACAACTCTCGATGTCGCTCACGCAGAAGTGTTTTGGCCAACCGAGGCAATTTCATATTCCAGGGGAATCGTGCATTTTCCGCCAATTGTTTGAGAAAGGGGCGCGAAAGGGCATCCATAATTCGACGAATCACGGGACGATCCCACAAGTCTTGCGTCTTCGCGGCTAATTTAATCAGCTTTTCAAACTTCGCTTGTTGGGCATGCAAACCAAAAATTTTCCCAGCCAGTTTATTAGGATGCTCGGCTCGTCGCTGAAGAATAAGTTCCGACACATCCACGTCCGCCGGACAAATGGTTCGGCATGACTTGCAATTCAAACATGCCTCGACCACACGCTTGGAATTTAAATAGCTATAGTCCGGCGCCGTGACAATTTCAAACCATCCCCGAGAACTCATGTCTTCGGATTGAAACACATCGTACACCGGACAGACCGAATTGCATTTCGCACAGGTCGCACAGGGTTTGCTTAGCCGCTCGAAGTCGATATGTTCGGTAAACGGCGTCTCGCTAATTTTCACGCCAGGGTTGAGCACCCCTGCTGGATCCAACGCCTGTTTCACCTTCACGAACAATCCGTACAACTCTTCACCGAACATGCGCTTGACCATTTCAGCCCGAATCCGACCATCTCCATGTTCACCACAAATCGACCCGCCAAATTGCTCAAGAATAGTCCGATGAACTTCGTAATAGGTGTCCACCATTCGCTGAAAATCATTCTCGTCATTGACATCGAGCAAGGGAAGAATATGGGCATTGCCATTGCCGATATGGCCAAAGATGGCCAAGGGCACATGCGCCTTTCCAAATACGTCATTCAAATAACGAATCAACTCCCCCAGCCGGTCAGCAGAGACCACGACATCATCCACATAGTTAATAGGCTTTTTCTTCGCGTTATATCGATACAAGGTAGGATAGAGGGCTTTTCGCGCTTTCCATAAATTTTGTTGGTGTTCAGGGTCGGTGGCAATGACGGGATCGGATGCCAATCGGAACCGTCGGCACACTTCTTTCAATTGCGCAATGCCTCCATGATCGCCGCCTTGGTCAAACTCAATCAACAACGTGGCGGCCGAGTCTTCGGGGATGTGGTATTGCGCCCGTCCAATCAAATCAAGCGTATTGGCATCCATCACTTCCAAGGCCAAAGGATCAAGCTTTAATAAATGGTGAACGGCTTCTCCCATCTCTTCGAGATGCTGAAAATGGATCATCCCCGTCACGGTGGCGTGAGGTCGATCGACCAGCTGAATAGTGGCTTCGCTAAACACGCCCAACGTACCTTCGCTTCCCACAAACAATTTTGGGAAGTCCACGACCCCTTGGTCTATCCCAGTAGCCACATCGAACAAGTTGTAACCCGCGCTATTTTTACTAACGCGCGGCCTCTTAGCATGAATGAGTTCACGATGATCGCGCACCAAATGGACCACAGATTCGAGCGCGGTGAACTGCTCAAAGGTCTGACGACATTGCGCACTCTCCAGTGCTTCAACCCCAGCATTGAGCCATCCGCCTGATTCGAGACACACGCGCATGGACAACACATTGTCCTTCACCGAGCCATAGCGCAGCGTATGAGGGCCTGACGAATTATTGGCCAACATGCCACCGAGCTTGCACATGTCGCCACTGGAAGGGTCCGGACCGAACATAAGACCCGCAGAAGATAATTGTTTATTGAGTTCATTGAGGATAATTCCCGGTTGAACACGCGCCCATTTTTCATCTCGATTGAGTTCCAGCACACGATTAAGGCGGGATACATCCAGAATGATGCCGGACCCAACGGCTGAGCCGGTGAGGTTGGTCCCAGCGGCGCGTGTCGTTAAAGGAATACTCCTCCGCACCGCATAATCCATGACCCGTTCGATATCCGCTTCGCCATCCGGCAACACCACAACTTGCGGCGTCATCCGATAAATACTGGCATCCACGGCATAGGCGCGCAGTGTCGGAAAATCGTCTTTTACTTTGTCATGGCCCATCAGACGCCGAAGATCAGCACCGATGGTTGATACTTTTTGGGGGATCACTAAGTCCATTGGATGACACTTCCTAATGGCATTCTAGAAAGCGGACCGGGAAAGGGCAACTGAGATGGGCACCACCTGGCGCTGCAGAACGCCGGAGGGGTTCACGCGAAATAGCAAGAACGGAAAAGACGATATTCGCTCACTCCTAAAAATCCGAAACCGCTAAGCTTCTTCTTGAACCGCAGCAGGTTCCTCAATGACATCTTGTTCCAGGAGATCTTCTTCGCCCTCCGCAGAGTCACCCTCATCCAGCATGGCCATGGTATCTTCGCTGAATAGATCAGGAGTTTCGCCTTGTCCCAAATCTTTGAACTCACGAAGCGGTGGAAGATCACGGAGATCGCGCAGACCAAACCGTTCAAGAAATACTTTACTCGTCCCGTACATAATGGGCCGACCGGGAATGTCCTTTCGTCCCACCATGCGAATCAATTTTTGATCCAATAAGGTGCGAAGCACTCCGGAAGTTTCTACACCACGGATTTGTTCGATTTCCGCGCGCACGATCGGCTGCTTATAGGCAATAATTGCCAATGTCTCCATTGCGGAACGAGATACCTTGGCGGAAGCTTTGACTTTCTGAAGTCGTGTAATCCAGGGCGAACAATCTGGACGCGTGACCATGGAAAATCCCCCAGCCACTTCGACAATGTGCAACCCTCTCCCCTCTTGACCATAATCCTGTTGCAAGGCACGTATGGCATTATGCACGACGACCTTTGGAGGCCCAGCCAACACCGTCGTAATTTTATCCACGGTTAACGGCTCATGGGAGACATAGAGCAAGGACTCAATAATGCCTTTTAATTCCTGCTCATCTAATGAAGCGGTCTCGGTGTCGCTCCCAACTGGTGAAACCTCGTCTGTGGATGACGATGATTCAGGGACTAAGCCCATGGCTTCCGTGACCACCATATCCTCGGGCACAGCTTCTATCTTGAGGTCCTGTTCAGTGGTATCCATTCCCATTATTCCCTCCATGATTCAGTGAATCCAATCCATCGGATTCTCCTGGTCCATCAGTTTTATTCCCATCCACCTCAGCCAAAAAGGTCCGAGAGATGCGAATGGCGCCAAACAAATCGCCCTGAAAGATTTTGACCAATTTCATACGCACCAATTCCAGCAGAGCCAAGAACGTCACAATGACCACCAATCGCGTGGTGGCATTATCAAATAACGAGGTAAAGGTAATCGTGGGATTGTCTTCCAACCGCTCGATAATCCCATTGATGCGATCCTGCACCGTCAACGTATCAGGTGTAATATCAACCACGACTTGGGCTTCGGTGCGAGTTAACACTTCTTGTAACGCGCCCAACAGGTCGAACATACTGACGTCATCCATAAGCACTTCGCGGATTTTGGGTACATCCATGGGTTCGCGTTGGAACATGTCTCGCCAGAATTTTTCCCGGTCGGATAACTCGCCCGCGACATCTTTAAATTGCTGGTACTCAACGAGCCGCCGCACCAGTTCGCTTCGCGGATCTTCTCCCTCTTCCTCTTCCATGGGGGTTTCTGCCTCTTGGGGCAGCAACATTCTTGACTTAATTTGAATAAGGGTCGCGGCCATGACTAAAAATTCCCCAGCGAAGGATAGATTCAGTTCTTTCATGAGCTGGAGATATTCCAAATATTGCTGGGTGATCAGCGAAACCGGAATATCATAAATATCGATTTCATGTTTCCGAATGAGGTGGAGCAACAGATCGAGGGGACCTGTAAAGGCATCGAGTTTGACCTCATACGGAATTTCCATTTGTTCCATAAATTGGCTATTCCTTTAGGGAGAATGTAGGAAAAAGAGGCGAAAAGAATGTCGAATGGTATACCACTTTTAGTGGATAGTGGCAACCTGAACTTCTATATATTGTGGCTGCACCCTCATTTCAGGACTTTCCCATTTTTGGCTTTAAACAGGTAATAGAAAACTACCAGGAAGAGGCCTCCTAGGACAAATAGACCCGCTTGGATTTGAGGGTCCATGAGTGCAGGCTGGGAACGAAATTTGCGCGCCAGGGCCTCATCTGTGAATTGGGGAGGCTCTTGAAAATTCACATGCGAAAAGTTCGAATCCCCCCCAAAACCTACCTCAGTAAAATCCGCGATCATGCGGAAGGTCCCGCTTCGAAAATTGGCGCCTTGTTTAAATTGTGCAAACCTGAAAAAGGTTTCTCGTTCAAACGTTGCGTTGGAAAAATCCGGAACCTCTTCAAACTGGCTACCGGAAAATCCCGTGCCGTGCTGAAATTTTGCATGTGAAAAATCGGCCTTCTTCTGCCACCCCACTTCTAAAAATTCTGCGAGTCCAAGAAAGGTCGCGCCAGAAAACAGCGCCTGGTCCGCAAACACAGCTTTATGAAAGCGTGAATGGGTCCCAAACTGTGTGTGGGTAAAGTTGGCCAGATTCAGGAACATGGCTTGAATAAAAAATCCTTCAAATTCAATTGTGGTTCCCGAAAAATCGACGGACTCTTGAAATACGGACCGCGAGAAATCTACTGACCGACGAAACGTGCTTCCCGTAATAGAAACCGGACTTTGCACGATCAGAAATCCACGGTCGATTAAATTTGTCGCGAGAATCCCCCGTACCTCCACATCACGAAAAATGAGGGGCCCACGAAGGATACGAACAGCCTCCAACTTTTCACGTGCAAATCGATCTTTGACCAGTGAAGATTTCTCAAAATGGTTGGGAAGAGGCTCAAGAGGCAGAGCATCCAACATCAGGTCACCTTTGAGCACGACACCTTCCAACTCTACCCCCTGCCCTTTCAAAAGGGCAGTCAACACATCGTGCGCTAAAACCGCTAAGGCTTCACGTTCCTCTGGAGAACAATCGCCAACCAAGATTCGCACCATCCTTGGCGAACTCCCCTCGAAGGTCTGTTCAACGCGACATGCAACACCTTCCATTGCTGTGGTCAAAGTCCACAGTAGGCACACACACACGACCCGCCAAGAAGCCCACTCTTTGTTAACGAAGGATGTCCGACCGCTAAATTGCATGAAGTGATGCCACCTAACACATGAAGCTTTGTGGAGGTCTAAAAACCAATCTGTAGATACAACTAAACGGATGACGGGAAGAAAACTAACCCACGCACCACGCCCCAGATGAGCCGAGGATATGCCGTTCCAACGCTCACCAAAATGATTCCCCCACAGGGATGTGAATGAGATCAGGCTTTGGGATCCTTCAGGGTCAGGTAGAAATCTTTGACTTCCCGTTCGGGATGGCTGAGCCGTTCAGCGACTTCCTCGACCGTCTTGGGTGGCGGGGCAACAACCTTGTCGCCTTCCTTCCAATTTACCGGAGTGGCGCAGGAATATTGATCTGCTGTTTGTAGCGCAGTCACCAATCGCAACACTTCTTCCACATTGCGACCGGCATTCATGGGATAGTAAATCAGCGCACGGATAACGCGCTTGGGGTCAATAATAAACAAGGCTCGAACTGTGGCTGTCGTACTGGCACCAGGATGAATCATGCCATACAGCTGTGAAATTCGCATATCTGGGTCGGCCACCATCGGGTAGGGAATGGTCACGCCCATTTTTTCCTTCATATTTTCCAGCCACGCCAAATGGGAATGGATGCTATCGACACTGATTCCGATGAGTTTAATTTTCTTTTTTTTGAACTCATCGTACCGCCGGGCAAATTCCATTAGTTCGGTGCTACACACCGGGGTAAAATCCGCAGGATGAGAAAACAACACTACCCAGTGCTGCTCTTGCCACACGCTAAAACCTAAATTATTATCCAACGTGGTCACGGCTTGAAAATCCGGGGCTTGATCCCCTATCCGTGGCAAACTTCCTGGTTCAGACATCTATACCTCCTTCATCACACACAGCAAATTCCATAATGATCACAATTAAAACAATTCGCTACCTCGTAGCCATCATGAAGATTGTATTTCGTATCTAGTATCTCGTAATCATTCATTTTGCGAAATACGAACGACGAGATACAAGGTACGTTTGTTTCTTCCTACCATCCACGAATAATGCCGTCATCATCATCGATGCCGACATCGGAATCGCGGAAGTATTTTTCCGTCCCTAATTCTTCGGCTAAATCTTCGGTTAAATCATCGTCTAACTCATCGCTGACGCCAGACAAATCTTCATCATCCTCAAGATCGACCACCAAATCATCGTCTGGCGTCAGATCCTCGGCCAAATCATCAATGCCAGCAACTAAATCATCTTCCAGCGTGCCTGGATCTACGGGGTTTGGCATCCCGGGTTTCTTCTGAGGAACAGGTTCATCCAGGACACCCGGCTTCATTTTGGAAATGCCCGCACCTTTGGAGACCTCTTTGGGCAATCCCACCTTTTTGGACTTGGGGGATTTCTTTTGGTTCTCCTTGGCGGACGTCTTCCCCTTCGCGGGCTTGATCTCTTTCCCCGATCGTTGCGCTGGCCGGCCCTTTGAAGGCTTTGTTGTCTTTGCTGGATTCTTTCCTTTGGCTAATTTGGAAGTGGTCTTCTTTTTTCCCGATGATTTCTTGGCAGCCGTGGACTTTTTCGCACTACTCCCTTTGGCCTTCGCGGACTTGGCGGCTCCGGTTTTCGCCACTTTTTTCTTTCCCTTGCCTTTAGGTTTGGACACGGTTGCTTTGGATTTTGGCTTGGCTAATTTTGATTTTGTCTTTCCGGCCTTCGCTTTAGTTGACTTGGAAACCGATTTCACACCTTTGCTGACCTTGGCTTTTGCCCCAACCTTTTTTGGCTTTTTGGCCTTGGCCTTCGGTTTCTTTTTAGCTATCGCTGCCATCGCTCTCCCTCCTCAATAGATTTTTTCTTAGGAAAAATCACCTACACATAGGCTGGCGAGTGGGTCCCATCTATCATGGACCGGCCTAGAGTTGCAACAGGAGACTCCTTTTTCATCCGACGGGCGGAAGAATCTAGCATTTCTAGATGAACCTCTTTACAGTCCTCGCACAGATCATGCGTGAACCGATTCCCACCTCACAATCCCCGACCAATGCTCGTTGGATCATCTTAGCGCTTCTCCTCCTAATAAGCATTATTACGTATATCGATCGTGTCAATATTTCTATCACCGCCCGACAAATGATGCCTGCACTGGGTTTGACCAATGTTCAAATGGGTCAAATTTTTTCGGCCTTCGTATTTGGATATGCCTTGTTTCAAATTCCCGGCGGATGGATGGGTGATCGATGGGGAGCACGAAAAATTCTCACCCTGGCCGTTATCTGGTGGTCAATCTTTACAGCACTTACTGCTTTAGCACCAGCTTCATTTCTCTCGGCAGTCTTGGGGATTTGGGGATCGTTGATCGTCGTCCGGTTTTTGATTGGCATGGGCGAAGCCGCCGCTTTGCCAAATTTTACCCGAGCGGTGGCGAATTGGTGTGGCCCCCATGAACGGGGAATCGGGATGGCTATCACCATTAGTGGTATTGGAATCGGCTCCGCGCTCACCCCACCGATCACCGCATGGATCATGGTGAACTACGGTTGGCAGACCGCCTTTTATCTCGCCGGTGCCATAGGCATCGTCATTGCCCTCATCTGGTATTGGTTTGCCACAGATTTCCCCCAAGACCATCCATGGGTCAATGCCCAGGAAGCCGCACTCATCCAAGGCAAAGAGCCCTCGCACCCCACGCCTTCTCCCTCTCAAGCCATCCCGTGGAAAATCTTTGCCAAAACTCCCACCGTATGGTGGCTGGTCTTGAGCTACACCTGCTTTGGATACGTGGCCTATGTATACATGTCGTGGTTTTACTTGTACTTGGTGGAGGCACGAGGCTTTAGCGTGTTGCGGGGTGCGGTTTTCGCCTCGAGCCCGTTCATTGCCATGACCATCTTTTGCCCACTTGGCGGATGGTTCACAGATCAACTGTCTCAGCGATTTGGATTAAATAAAGGACGGTCATGGATTGGAATCACCGGCATGACTCTAGCGGCGCTTTCAATTATTCTTGGAGCGCTCATTGATACACCGTTCATCGCTATCGCCTTTTTATCACTCGGTGCGGGTTGGCTCTATTTCACTATTGGCGCGTTCTGGAGCACCCCCGTCGACCTCTCCAAGTCACATGCCGGGACTTTATCCGGACTCATGAACACTGGAGCTAATCTCGGCGGGACTCTTTCCCCTACATTCACGCCATGGATCGCCAATCAATATGGCTGGACTGTTTCCCTCGGCGTTGCCGCAGCTTTGGCCCTCATCGGTGCATTGGCATGGCTAAAGATTCGGCCGGGGGATGGGTTGAGAGAATAAATGGCAATAAAATTTGTAGGGAAATTATTTATCTAACCAGGGTTTTGCCCCCGCCGAGGAGGTTCCTTCGTGGCTGGCTCGGGATATGCTCTTTTGTTTTGCCAAAAAGACCCAAAACCATTTTTACCTGTGCGCGACCCTCAAGGTCCCTGGGACTTCATTGTATAGTGGGACAAGGTAGTTGATGGCCTCAGGTCTCGCTTGCTACATTCGCTCGGATGAGCGAAACCATTGCCTTCAAGAAAAAAAATCCAAAAGTCGTCATCTCGACCAAGTTCGGAGACATCACCATCCGTTTTTTTACGGATGTGGCCCCGCGCCATGTCGAAAACTTTCTGAACCTTGCCAAAATCGGATTTTATGATGGCACGACCTTTCACCGTGTGATTCCTGGGTTCATCATTCAAGGGGGCGATCCCCTTAGCAAAGAAACCGACCGCAGCCTGCATGGCCAGGGCGGACCAGGATTTAGTTTGAACCCCGAGCCCAGCGATCAACCCCACCGGCGCGGCACGGTCTCCATGGCTAAGATGCCTCGAAATGAGGACCGGACACGAGACGTCACGGATAACGGTTCACAATTTTTCATTTGCGTGCAGGATAACAGCAGCCTTGACCGAACTTATTCGGCATTCGGTAAGGTCATGAAAGGCATGGATGTAGTGGACAAAATCGTAGCCATACCCTGCGATGAACGGGATAACCCCCTTGAGCCCGTCGTGATGAAGATCAAAGAGGTCGCAGAATAAAGTCCCGAGAAAATGGTAAGAATTATTCCCGCCTACTCAACCGTTGAGTAAAAGCACCCCAAATTCCAACTTCCAGAAAGTCTACTCAAAAGAACGCGGCGCTGGCATACGTGATAGTAGAGTTGAATTGATCGACGATTTCTCGGTCGTAGCGGAGGACTTCGCCTTTTTCGGCTTCAATGAGTTTCAACAAGAGATAGATGGCTGAAAAGCCCAGAACGTGGCGCTTGTCCTGTTCGGTGATGAGAAATTGGGCAAAGCTTTGGGCATCAATATTTTCGACATGCTTGAGCATTTCAAGGTCGGTTTGCATACACCGATGGAAGGAGAAGTCGGTGGGGGCCGTATTATCGCCATAGCGTAAACCGATATGTGCGAGATTTGCGCTGGCGATGATGCAGACGTTTTGTCCAGAAGACACAATTGCCTCTTTTAACAGCGACACAAATTGATTGATTTTCGCAACGAAGTCTTTCAATTCCGGGTCAAGAAAGGTAATGGGAGGAAAAGACGATAAGATCGGTACAATGGAGATGGACTTTTCTTTTCCTACCGTCTCTTGAAGAAACGGTAATTGAAATTCGATGCTTTGTTCCTGTTGATGCCGAATTTCCTCGGCAAAGAGTTCAGGCCCGCCTTTGGATTTAAGATGATCCAATATGGGACGATTCACCGGCACAACTCCCAATGGAGTCTCAAACGCTTTATCCGTAACGGCCACGGGCTCATCCAATCCCGCGTGGCCGATGCCGATGACAACAAAGACATCAGGTGATTCCGCTTCCTTCAGTTCTTTGTAGGCCCAGGCATAAAGAGGGCCGGCCTTTTTTAATTCAAAATTCGGGGCGACTAATCCTTTAATGAGCTTTCCCTGATTTTCCGACGGCTTGGAACCCGGCCCTTCTTTCGAGGCAAAGAATTCAGCAATTTGTTCGCGCAACTTTTCCGGGTCTTCTTCATAGCTCTTGCCTGCAAACTGGGGAGTTCGGGTCGGCGCTTCGCGATAGGCTTTGAGCGCAGCGGCCTTGGCGGCCTCATAGCGCTCCCCTTCAAGAAAGAGTTTTTGATCGAGGTCGGCAATCAGTTGATCCAGTTTATCCGGCATCAAAAAGTCACCGTATTTTTTTAGGTATTCGACACCAACCTGTTCCAGAGAATGTTCACCATCCAAGAATTGAAAGAGAAAAAATAAATTGAGCGGAATGATAAGTTTTTCCGAACTCAGCCCCGAGGGGTCCCAAAGCACGATGTATTGCTCTTCGCCCTGCTTCATTGGCGAATATTGAATATTGCGAAGGGCTGGATACATTTTCGGATCTTTCACTGGTTCGGCCATGAATACCCCTGCTTCTAAAGGAATCGATTACGTAGAATTGATGATCTCTGTTTTGGAGAAATTGATTATACGAATCGCGGTATTGAGGCTGCAAGGAAGAGGTAGAGACGTGAGGCGCTGGGAAAGGGGTATATTTTACGGATCGCACTTCACGAATAGAGGTGGCACCAGACCTTATGACCATCTTCCGGCTTCCCAATATGAATGAGGGGTGGTTCCATGGTTTTGCAATGCTCCATGACTTGGGGGCATCTCGTGTGAAACCGACATCCAGATGGAGGATTAAGCGGAGTTGGCACATCTCCAGGCAGCAAGATACGCTCGTGTTTTTGAGTGGGATCTGGCAAGGGATTCGCGGAAAGCAAGGCCTGCGTATAGGGATGTTTGGCATTCGCAAACAAAGTTTCAGAAGGCGCCACTTCCGCCAGCTTTCCCAAATACATGACAGCAATACGGCTCGCGATGTATTGCACCACGTTCAAATCGTGCGTGATGAATAAATAGGAGAGATGAAATTCCTCCTGCAAATCTTTCAACAAATTAATTATCTGCGCTTGAATCGACACATCCAATGCTGAAACCGCTTCATCACACACAATAAATTTTGGATTCAACGCCAAGGCTCTGGCAATCCCTATGCGCTGCCGCTGCCCTCCGGAAAATTCGTGCGGATACCTGGCGTAATGGTCCGGCCTCAATCCAACACGGGTTAACAATTGATGCACCCGATCGGTAAGCTCTTGGCCCTTGGCCAATTTATGCACCAACAGGGGTTCACCCACAATCGATCCTACCGTCATCCGAGGGTTCAATGAGCTATAGGGATCTTGGAAAATGATCTGCATTCGACGGCGCGTGGCCCGCAGGGTTTTCGAGTCCATCGCGAAAATATTGTCCCCTTCGAAAATCGCTTCACCGTCTGATGGCTCCATCAGTCTCAAAATGGTCCGGCCTACCGTGGTTTTGCCACAGCCTGATTCCCCAACCAAACCAAAAGTTTCCCCCGGCATGATGTCAAAGGTGACATCATCCACGGCCTTCACCGAGGCTGTCACCTTGGAGAAAAGACCGCTCCGCACGGGAAAATACTTTTTGAGGTGATTGACCTCCAAAAGAGGTGTGCCCTTGGAAACTCCAGAATCCATCACAAGGGTTTTCCAGCTCGTTCAGGTTGATGGAGCCAACACACCGATTCGTGACCCGGTTCGATTTCAATGAGCGGCGGTTCTTCATCTGCGCAACAATCTAAAACTTCCGGACATCGTGTTGAGAAGTGACACCCCTTTGGATACACCAAGGGCGACGGCACGGTTCCCGGAATCGATTCGAGACGCGTTTCTCGCAAGCCAGGTTTCGGCAAGGATCGCAGCAACGCCCGTGTATACGGATGCGAGGGATTGGCAAACAGCTTTTCCACACTCGCCCGTTCGACGATACGGCTGGCGTACATCACAATAATGTCTTGCGCGAACTGCGCGACCACACCCAAATTATGCGTGATGAGTAAAATCGCCATGCCCATTTCTTTTTGCAATTCTTTCAACAGCTCCAAGATTTGCGCCTGAATTGTCACGTCCAGCGCCGTGGTCGGCTCATCGGCAATCAGAAGATCAGGCTTGCAGGCTAAGGCCATGGCAATCATCACCCGCTGTTTCATGCCGCCGGACATTTCATGCGGATATTGATCGATCCGTTTTTCCGGGGAAGGAATATGCACTTTTTCCAATAGCCGAATAACCTCTTTCCTGACTTCTTGTTTCGACAACGTGGTATGAATTTCCAGCACTTCTCCGATTTGATCGCCGACGGTGAATACGGGATTCAACGACGTCATAGGTTCCTGAAACACCATGCCGATTTGGTTGCCGCGAACTTTGCGCATTTCACTATTTGGCAAAGGCAAGAGGTCCCGCCCTTTAAACACAATCTTTCCGCTAACCACTCTTCCCGGGTAATCCAACAACTGCATGATGGACAAGGCGGTTACAGATTTCCCGCACCCCGACTCACCAACCAAGGCCAACGTTTGTCCAGGATTAATCACAAAATTCACATCCTCCACCGCTTGAATTTCACCCTTATCCGAAAAGAAGGAAGTATAGAGGTTGGACACATCAAGAAGATGATGGTTCGGCGAGTTCACGTGCTATCGTCTCCGCAATTTCGGGTTAAGTGCTTCTCGAAGGCCTTCGCCAACTAGATTAAAGGCCAGCACCACGATCAAGATCGCTAAACCGGGAATAAAGAACAACCATGGTGCATCGAAGATAAACCCTTTTCCATCCGCTAGGATATTCCCCCACGTGGCATAAGGTGGTTGCACCCCGAATCCAAGAAAACTTAAGCCTGACTCCGTGAGGATCGCCGTAGCCACGCCTATGGTCGCCGAGACCAGCACCGGCGCAATGGCGTTGGGGACCATGTGCAGAAAAATCACGCGGTTTTCTGGAGCGCCGATAGAGGTGGCCGCCACCACAAAATCTTGTTTTCTTAAAGAAAGAAATTCAGCGCGGACAAAGCGCGCCATGCCCATCCAACTGGTTAGCCCAATCACGATCATGATGTTGTAGATACTTGGCGGTAACAGGGCCACCACCGTCAGGATCAAGAAAAACGTCGGAAAGCATAACATCACATCCGTGAAGCGCATGATCAGCGTATCCACGGTAACCATGCCTAACTTCAGATTTCCATAAAACCCGGAAAGTCCTCCTAAGGCAATGCCGATAACCAAGGAAATTCCCACGGCAATAAAGCCGATGGACAAGGAGACGAACGATCCTTGCAACATTCGCGCGAAGACGTCACGACCCAATTCATCAGTACCTAACAAATAGATGCTACCCAGGGGCCGATCTTGTGTTGGGACTTCTTCGGCAGTAGAGAAAGACAACGGCGGCAAGAATTTCTCTGGGAGCCGAACGACTTCCGGATCAAACACCACCACCCATTCGGTGAGGGCTTTGCCTAAAAAAGCCGTGATGAGCAGCAATCCCAAGACATAGGCTCCCATCACCGCAAGCCGATCTTTCTTGAATATCCGGAGGGATTCTTGCCATGGCGTTTCGGACTCAGGAAGTTCTTCGCCACGAAACTTAGTTGGGTCAGCTATGGTTTGCACGTTAGCCATTCGAACGTTTTTACCTAATCTAGGCGTCTCCTTGAAGCCCAGTTCTAATTCTGGGATCAACGACCGCATATAAAATATCCGAAAGTAACGTTCCAGCCAGCGTTAACACAGCCGCGATAAAGTTCAAGGTGAGAATGACGGGAAAATCTCTCGCTAATATCGCCTCATAACCCAATCGCCCCAAACCAGGCCAGGCGAAAATCTGTTCAAATATCACTGAACCACCAATCAGACCTGGAAGCAAAAATCCAAACATCGTCACAAACGGCAGCAAGGCATTTCGCAAGGCATGGTGATAAATCACGGTGTCTTCTTCCGCGCCTTTTGCCCGAGCTGTTCGCACGTAGTCCTGTCCAATCACTTCCAGCATTTGAGACCGGACATATCGAGAAAGAATGGCCATACCTCCGATGGCAGACATGAGCGAGGGAATCACCAAGTGCCAAATGCGATCCATGGATTGAAATAACGGTTCAGCATTCTCCATACCAAAGGTTTTCAATCCAATGACCGGCACACCAAACATATCCACGACCCACAGGATCACAATGTAGGATAAAAAGAAGCCCGGCACGGAAATCAGCGTGTAGGCGATAAAGGTGGTCGAGCGGTCGAACACCGCCCCGCGATAAACGGCAGCCTGGATTCCCGTGGGAAAAGCTAGCGTCCAGACTAACAACGTGGCACAAATAAACAATGGAAGAGAATTCAGAAACCTTCGCCAAATTTTTCCTAAGACGGGTTGGCTATCCTTGAAAGATTTCAGTTCCCCGGAAAATAAATCCCGTATCCAATAGGCATATTGCACATGCAACGGATCATCGAGATGAAACGCCGCTCGAATTTTGGCGATATCTTCTGGCTTCATCCTGGGATTGGCTGGATCCACTTCGCTGGGTTCGCCAGGAGCAAGATGAATCACAGAATGCGCCAGTACGGAAACAATAAACACCAAAAGAAGCCGCTGAAGAATATTCCGAATGATAAAGGCTTGCATGACCTAACCTGGACCTTGGCTAAAAACCCCTTCCCATTAAAAATCCGGAGTGAACTCAAGCTTTCGCCATTGATGAAAATAAAATCCAATTTCCCCGCTCGCCGTGGGATAGATTTTTTCATATCGCTCAGACCCATCTTTTTCTCTATGCACCAATACGATCTTCTTATCCAACACCCGTGTCCCTAATGGCGCATAGAGAAACGTGTACGGTTGCTCCTTGGCAATAAGTCGATGGAGGCGATGTGCCAGTTTACGTTGGACCTCGACGTCATATTCTTGGCGAATGCGGACAATGAGATTGTCCGCCTTGCGGTTCTTATATCCGATAAAATTGAGTTGCTGGGGCCCAGCCTGACTGGAGTGCCAGAGTTGATACAAATCCGGATCGATGCCCATGCTCCACCCCAAGACGACCGCATCGAAAGCCCCGGCATTCACAAAATCTTTCAAAAAAACGGCCCATTCAAAATATTGCGTGTTGCACTTCACGCCGATTTTTTTCCAGGCATTCTGTGCAATGGTCATCACGTTCTTTCGAATCGGATTACCGCTGTTGGTAATGAGATTAAACTCAAAAATTTTTCCATCCTTTTCCAACCACCCATCAGCATTGAGACGCCAACCCTTTTCTTCAAGCAACTTCTTGGCACCTTCGGGATCATAGGGCAAGGGAGCAATGGTGTGGTCATACCACTGCGTATTTTTGGGATAAGGACCTGTAATTTGTTCGCCTTCGCCATACAAGAGGTACTTGATAAAATCTTCAACATTTATGGCCATACCCAGGGCCCGGCGAACGACCGGATCGGCAAACAAAGGACGACGATTGTTATAGCCAATATAGGTATAGCCAAATCCTAGACTGGAAAATGATTGATAGGTTGAGTCTTCCTTGTACCGCGCGACTTGATGCGGTTGCGCGCCATAATAATCAACCGCTCCGGCTCGGAATTCCATTTCCTGGGTCAAGAGATCCGGAATAATTCTCATGTAGTAATCATGATATTCCGCAGGACCTTCCCAATAATCTTCATTTCGCGTCAGATGGATAAATTCATCACCCTGCCATTCGACGAATCGAAATCGCCCGCTACCGATTGGGGCGCGGTTAAATTGGCTGGCACGCATTCCGAATGTCTTTCGAGCAGCCTCGGAAAGGTTTCGTCGCTCCATTTCCACATTCATCGCTTCTTGATTAAGCAAGTGCTCCGGAAGGACCCCCATAGTCCACGCATTAATCGCCGGAGAAAAAAGTCGCTTATACACCACGCGTACAGTCTGGGGATTGAGCACCTGCACCATCTTTATGGGTTCAAAATCCGAAGTACGAGGTGAAAGGTTTTTGGGGTTCATGATGGACTCATAGGTAAACTTCACATCACCCGCATCAAACTCATGACCATCATGAAACCTGACGCCTTTTCGCAAGCGAAAATCGATAATGGGATTGTGCTCGGCCACGGGAAAGAAGACAGGTAACTGATCAAAGACCTGTGTTCTCGCATCAGGAGATGTCCCATCAGGAACCTCGATAAACTGCTCATAGGGAAAGTTCTCCAAATAGCGATCCCCAATGACTGGCACCAGCTTCTTGAAAAAGTCTTGATCCACCTCTCGCAAGGAAAAAGCCACACGTTCCGGAACACGGAATGTCACCTCAACTTCCCCACGTTTGGATTTTCCATCTTCTCCGGTTTCTTGAATGGATACCATTTGAGTTCGAATGGTTGGCGTTAGCACTTCTAGGGATTTGATATTGCGGGCGAGTCCGGAAAAGGATTTCTGATTGAGGGCGGCTTGAATGCGTGTCAATAACTCACTACCCGTGACTTCGGTACCGTCCGGGAATCGGTTTGAGGGACTGACCAATAAATAAGCTTTTTCGGAGATCGTCCAATCTGTGGCCAAACGACCGCGCAAGTTCAAATTTTCATCTAAATCCAGTAGGCCCTCAAATACGTATCCGACGATTGTGGAACTCGACGAATCGGCGTTTAAGATGGGATTGAGGATTTTAGCATCCCCGGAAGACCCTTCAATGTAGGTCACGAGACGCTTGGGGTTGCCAGTCGCCTGATTTTCGTACGTGGGTACCCAAAAATAGGATTGCAGCAGGAAAATCGTTAAGAGAAGTGGGGCAAGAAGGAGCCAGCGTTTAAGGCGCATGAGGACGGCAGAGAAAAACTTTTTGTCGAGAAAATGTTTGGCTGCTTAATTATAGGCTTTATGCACGATTAAGTCGAACCATGAAAGGCCCTCCCTTACAAGGCCATGCCTTCGACTTGTTGCTCTGCATGGTAGGAACTACGCACCAGTGGCCCGGATTCGACATGTCGGAACCCCAAACGGAGTCCCACTTGTTTCCATTCATCGAACTCTTGGGGGGTGTAATACCGATCAACTGCTCTGTGGTCTTTGGTGGGCTGAAGGTACTGACCAATGGACACGATATCACACTCCACCGACCGCAAATCCCGGAGTACTCCGTGAATTTCCTCCGGCGTTTCTCCCATGCCGACCATCAATCCAGACTTCGTCTTACCCCCATAAGCTTTGGCTCGATGGAGTAACTCTAGGGAACGGGGGTATTTCCCTTGAGGCCGTACTGAAGGAAATAGTCGAGGTACCGTTTCGACATTATGATTCAAAATATCTGGCGCCGCCTCCATCATGCGAGCGAGGGCCCCTTCACTTCCTTGAAAATCCGGGATTAAGACTTCGACCTTACAGGTTGGAATAACATGACGAATGGCATAAACCGTCTCTGCAAAAATCGATGCCCCACCATCTTCCAGGTCGTCCCGATTCACTGATGTTAGCACGGCATGACGCAACTGTAGCGCCTGCACGGCTTTGGCCACCCGATCGGGTTCCTGGGTATCGACCGCACCCGGCTTTCCTGTTTCCACAGAACAGTAATGACAGCGGCGCGTACAGATATCGCCTAGCAATAAAAAGGTAGCCGTCCGATGATTCCAACATTCCCAGATATTGGGACATCGCGCTTCCTCACAAATCGTGTGAAGTCCATGAGCCTCCACCAGACGCCGCATTTCCTGATAATGCCTTCCCGGCTGAAGCTTCACTTTAAACCAGGAGGGCAATCGTTTCTTGGCTCCATCGAGAGGCCCTTGGTCGTTTCGATGTTTAATCGTTGCAATGGGGACTAGATTCATATTCGTAATCCTAGTTAAGAAAAATGACTCCATTGTTACCGAACGGAACCCTTGGCATTATGCTAAAGGTGAAAAAGAACCACAACACCGGAAAAAAACGGTCGTTACTCAAAAATCACCGTGATTTTCCTATTAATCCGACTCAGAAGAAATTTGCTTTAAAGAATTCTTTATTGGCGGGTTTAAATATACCGATTTACATTTTTTAGAACCTCTGCTACCGTTCACCTGCACAGAGAAACCACTAGGTGGAACTTCGCTGAATTTATTCTCACGTTCAATAATAAAATCAAAAGCATGGCTTTTTTTATTTTCATGAAGGTAGCGGCCTAGAGGTGCTCACACAGAACATGAAATCCGCCCCCCCTCAACAGGATCAATCCGCACTATCCCTGGTGGTTCTGATTGCAGAAGACGACGATGGACATGCATCGTTAATCGAACGAAATTTACAACGATGCGAGATTGCGGAGACGTGCCACCGATTTCGAGATGGACAAGAAACCCTGGACTTTTTGCTGAAAGTGAGTAAAAGTATCACCTCGGTACCACAAAATCCCCACATTCTGTTTTTAGATGGTCGCATGCCAAAGATGAGTGGACAGGAAGTCCTGAGGCAAATACAAAATCATCGTATTTTAAAGGCACTACCCCTGACTATCGTCTCGACCACCGATGATTCACACGAGCTCGAATCCTTCCAAGCCCTAGGATGTACGCACCATCTGAAAAAGCCTGTGGAGATCAATGATTTGCGGCACGTATTACGCCAATTGCATCCTGACAATTATTTATATTCCTAATTGGGAACATTTTCGTCCATTCATTGTCCCTTCGCATGCTTGCCATGAAGGCATCAGGCTCTAGCCATACAATCCTCATCGTTGACGATGATCCTGCGTTATGCCGTCTTATTCAACGCTATTTACACCGTGACGGTTTTGATTCACTGGTCGCGACAACGGGGGCAGAAGCACTTCAACAATTGTCCACCCAGCGCGTCACGTTGATGCTCCTCGACCTGCATCTTCCGGATATGCAAGGCGACGAGTTGATCCAGGCAGTCAAAACACAACATCCAGCCATACCGTTCATCGTCGTCACGGGGTATGGGGATGAGCTTCTTGCGGTCAAAATGCTCAAAAGCGGAGCTCGGGACTACATTACCAAAGACGATAAAGCACTCGAACTCCTTCCGTCAGTCGTCCTCCACAATATTCAGAAACTTGAACAAGAGCAACGACTCACCCAAGCTGAGGAGGCCCTGGCGGCAGAACAAGAACGATCCTTGGTCACCCTCGCCTGCATTGCGGACGGTGTCATCACGACCGACATCCACGGGATCGTCTACTCGATCAATCCTGTAGCCCTTCATCTCGTCGGCCATGATTTGACCCAGGTCCTGGGCCGTCCGATTGACGAGGTCTTTGAATTAGTCCACCCCGATCACCCAGAACAGGAAGATCCTCTTGTCAAAACGGTACTCGCCCACGGGCAAGTGATGAAACCCCTATACTATCGTCGCCTGATCAGTAGAAATGGCACGGAAACTATGGTCATGTGTAGTGCCTCGCCCATCTGTCATCAGAATGGAGCCGTGTTAGGCGCGGTCGTGGTCATCCGTGACATGTCCGAACGCATTAAAATTGAACATGAACTCCAGAAGGCCAGCAAGCTAGAATCTGTGGGCACCTTGGCCGGTGGGATCGCCCACGACTTCAACAATCTCCTCATGTCAATTTTGGGAAATATTTCGCTGGCGAAATTATCCCTTTCCCCTGAAACAAGAGCCTTTTCGCAATTACTCGAAGCGGAAAAAGCGTCCTTGCTCGCCAAAGGCCTCACTCAACAACTCCTGACGTTTGCCAAGGGTGGGCAACCGGTCAAAAAGCCTGTCCGCCTGGTTCCCATTCTGGAAAATGCAACACAACTCATTTTGCGGGGAGGCCGCATTCAAAGTGCGTTTCGGTTTCCCAATGATCTCTGGGACCTCTTTGCCGATGAAAGCCAACTCAATCAGGCGTTTCACAATTTGATTTTGAACGCACAGCAAGCCATGCCCCAAGGCGGAACCTTGGAAATTGAAGCAGCAAATTTCCCCACCACTGAACGACAGAATACTCCAGGCCTGCCATTAGAAAACCATCCTCATGTCCGAATTCGGATCAAAGATTCAGGATGCGGAATTCCTCATGAAAATCTTTCACGCATTTTTGATCCCTATTTTACGACCAAGTCTTATGGAAGTGGATTGGGATTGGCGACGACCTACTCCATCTTTACGAGTCACAATGGTCACATGGAGGTTGCATCTACGGTAGGCCAGGGAACCGCATTCACGATTTATCTACCAGCCTCATCGGTACGCGCCACAACACCGTCCCCACCCACCTCTGCCCTCCGCCTAGGACAAGGAAAAATCTTGGTTATGGACGACGAAGAAGCCATCCGCTTGCTTCTTGAACAAATGCTGATGCACTTAGGATATACAGTGGAAGTCACGCAAAATGGCGAAGAAGCCGTTGAGCGCTACGTGAAAGCCCAAGAGTTGGGGCAACCATTTCTAGCCGTGATTCTTGATTTGACGATACCCGGAGGACTGGGCGGAAAAGATACGATCCAACGACTGCGGCTTCTCGACCCACAGGTAAAGGCCATTGTCTCCAGTGGATACTCCAATGACCCCGTTCTCTCCCATTTTCATTCCTATGGGTTTCAAGGCATGGTGGCCAAACCGTTTCGTTTGGACGAATTAAGTGAAAGCCTGTATCAAGTGTTGTCCAAACGTGAAGAGTGATCAGTAATCCGTTGGAAAAACTTTTTTCTTCGAAGAGGGACCCTTATCCCACATTGGCTCCTCTCTCAAGTCACCCTTCACACATGAGGATTTCCCCTCACACCCCTACAAAGAAACTTTCACTTCAGTCCCCTCGATAACCACCGGATAAGTCGCCACACAAGCAGAAGGATTATTGACCGACACACCGGTCTTCACATTGAATTCCCAATTATGCCAGGGGCAGGTTACTACCTCCCCTTCAAGATCACCCTCACCTAACGGCCCCCCTCGATGGACACATGTATTATCGATGACATGAAAGGTGCCATCGACATTGAACACCGCCAGACTTTTTCCGTTTACTTCAGCCACAATTCCCGTCCCCGGGGCGACTTCATTGGTGTTCGCCACAGTTACCTGTTCCGACATCTGAACCTCCTCGTATCAGAGTATTGGCAATGATAATTTCCAAAATAACTAATTGAGCCCCATCGGCTCCTTCAACTTTTTCAGCATGTCCCCAATGGAAGCACCGGACTTCGCCCCACCTTCCCCCTCAATTTGCTTACGTAACGCTTCCGCAATTTCTGCAAAGGCTTTGGACTGCGGAGACTCAGGATTGGCCACCACAATCGGCGTCCCAGCATCTCCACATTCACGAATCGCAGGATCCAAGGGCACCCGGCCAAGGAAAGGAATCTCAAATTTTTTCGCAGCCTGTTCCCCACCACCATGTGAGAAAATATCTGTCTGATGACCACAATGCCCACAGATGAAGCTACTCATGTTTTCAATCACGCCCAAGAGTGGCACATTCACCTTTTGAAACATGCGTAAGCCCTTCCGCACATCATAGAGCGAGACTTCTTGCGGGGTCGTCACTGCAATCGCCCCGGTCATTGGGACCAATTGCGACAAACTCAGCTGCGCATCGCCGGTACCCGGGGGCAAATCAATTAACAAGTAATCGAGGTCACCCCACAACACATCCCGGAAAAACTGCGTGACAGCCGTATGCACCATCGGCCCCCGCCACACCACTGCGGTTTCCTCCGGCACAAAAAAGGCCATGGAAATCACCTTCACTCCGTGAGCCTCACCCGGCAAAATCTTTTCCCCCTCCTTACCTCCAGGACCGGAGACGCCCATCATCATGGGGATATTGGGGCCATAAATGTCCGCATCCATCAACCCAACTTTTGCACCAGATTGCGCCAACGCCACAGCCAAATTCGTCGACACCGTGGACTTCCCGACTCCACCCTTTCCACTACTGATCGCGACAATATATTTTACCCCCGGCAGCAACTTCTCGGGTTCGGGTTGCGGGGGTGGAGCAGGTTGTTGTGCTTGTTCATCACTCATAAAAATTGTCCTTTCTATAGTCAGAGGTATCACCTTATACCTCTGTTTTTTTCGGATAACACTGTTGAATTGATTTACAAAAAAACTTAAAAAAACCAAAGGCCTTTGACTGAAATCAATGCAAGGCATTCGGCTTCACCTGTTAAACTCTACCTTGCAAGAAAGAAGCTAAGCAAATGCTCCGATAGATTTATCACCATAAACCAGAAAAATCTTTTGCCAAGAGAACTATTAATGAGTTTTTGTAGGTCGAATTGACTATAGAAATTATAGAAAGATGAAAGGAGTTAATTTTGATGAAGATTTTTATGCGGGGTTTCAGCCCCACACGACGAGTCACGTGCGATTACCCGCGGCTCAAATTCCCCATGCAGTCATCCCCGACATCCTTTATCGGGGATCCAAGTTTATTTTATGCGGGTTGTCGTCCCCGCGCGACGAGGTCCTTTTGTTTCGGCAAAAGGACCCAAAACCACTTTCGCCCGTGCGCGTCCCCTCCGATCTTGCTCAGAAGCAAGCTCTCCGGGGGGCCTCCGCCTACGCACAACGCGAATACCCAATAATTAAATCAATTTTCCAAACTGAAGATGGGGAAGACAAACCCTACCAAAATTCGACACTCAGGCCTAATCTCAATTCATACGTTTTAAAAAAGTGAACCGCCCCCTTTCCCAACTAGCCGGTCCTCTTCGAAACCTCACATTTTGCTTATTGGGCAGCACTTAATTTTGTGCTAACCATGTTGAGGCATTTGCTAGATCTATATATGCACGTTAAACAAGTGAATCCATCCATAAAGTAAATTCCTCTGCTGCCCTTACGAGTTCGCCAACTTGATCCCTTTTGTTGATATTTACTGTTTTGCCGGAATTATCTTTATAATAGCAGTCTCCCTCGTGCATAGAATTTCTTGCTCTGTATAGGTAAAGTAGTTTTTGGCTATTAGCGGGATCCAGTTTCTTGAATGAAGGTTTAGATGCCTCCTGCAGGACTTTTTCTATCTTATCGTGGAACTGTAATCCTTGGGCGGGAAATACAGCTCCCCAGATAACGCAATAATAACGAAGAATTGCATCGATAGACGATGCAGCTGCTCTAATTGCAGATCTTAATTCCCCATTAGACAGGAGACGTCGAGCATCATTTAACTCATTATAGGTGTTATAGTGCTTTCGGATCTCATTAAGTTTTTCACGTATTCTCGGCAAATCCGTTGCTACATCAGTTGGGTTTTCAATTGGCATTATCTGGCTCCATACAAACTCATTTAATTGACCAAATGGTGTATGACCAACTATGGATGCCACACCAGGGCCTATATATTCACCTATATCTGTTAAGCAAAATTTTTCGCTAGCACTAGGTCGTCTATTTCCATCAAAATCGAACATTTGGTGGCCAAGATATTCTCTCCTGTACGCTTTTTGGGTAGAAAATTGGTCCTTATCTTTCTTTAGATCTGCTACATGTTCTTTTAGGTGCCAACATGCAAATCTCAAATAAGGAAGGACCATTTTCAAAATTTCGTTATCTAATTGTTCACTGCTTGCTATATTTAAATTGGCCTTCCCCTTGATACATTTAGGCCATCGTTCTTTCATATACACATCCACATATGGATCAATATATTCATATGCTCCTGCACTTGGGGAACTTGGGATAAGCTGAGCAAAGTTAACTTCAAATGATTTATCAATAATTTCAAACTGGATTTGGAATTTTAAATCTGGCCGTTGCTTTGGACTCGTGTTTATTCCCCCAAGAGATCTATTTTCAACATTCTTCCTAGATATAAATTGATAGACCTCCAATTCCAATTTAATTCCTCCTACATAAATATACTATTGCCTTAAACTCAGGTCCATCTGGTTCAGGTCGTTGTTTTGCAATCGTTGCTTTGCAATCGTCGTCTAATTGATCTGCCTCTGGTAGTACTTCACCAAACAACCTGATTCATAATAGAATAGAAACAACTGCCCAAAGCTAAGCAGGCCATGAGACACGGGATAGGGCTCTGCATGCGCGATAGTAGTGTTCCGTTCATCTTCGACCAGCTTTGCCCGCCAAGGAAGGTTCTCGAACGACTCATCTGTGTCAGGCCAGCCTTTGTCAGGTCGGTTCAGGCTAAGCTCA
Source organism: Candidatus Nitronereus thalassa (assembly GCF_032191465.1). Taxonomy (NCBI): domain Bacteria; kingdom Pseudomonadati; phylum Nitrospirota; class Nitrospiria; order Nitrospirales; family Nitrospiraceae; genus Candidatus Nitronereus; species Candidatus Nitronereus thalassa. The sequence goes on from NZ_JAQOUE010000001.1 coordinate 1,537,246, forward strand.
CGCTGAAATCCGTACGATTCGATTGTCTCGTCAGCCTGCTCCCTGGTCATTCCCTTGGATAAAGCATCTACAACCATGAAGTCATTTGTTACGTATCCGACAACAACGAAAGCACAGCTCAAACTAAGGACCACCGACTTCAGGGACCTCACGCACATTGCCTACCTTAGATATGCATAACAATGTTTAGATGGATCCGAGTATGAGAAGGATCCCCGGGTTTCTGTCAGGATTTCACGCCTTCGTTATTTCTAAAGAAGAATACGCCGAGGTCGTCGGCTTTTCAATTGGAGTACTTTTAGCTTCATTTATCACGGAGTCTCCTGCGTTGGGCGCGGCTGGGCGAGCACCCCGAATCCTACTTCTCTGGCGAAGATTGTCTGAGCGCAGCGAGTTTCTGAGACTTCTTGATTCGGGGTGGTGGACCAGGCACCCCGGAGAACCTGCTTCTGAGTAGGATCGGAGGGGCCGCGCACGGGCAGAAATGGTTTTGGTCCCTTTTGCCGAAACAAAAGGGACTCGTCGTGTGGGGGCGAAACCCCACTATAATAATTCTGCAAAGATTAGGTTGTCAGAAATCGTTTCTTATACACATAGAAACCTAGATATTCCCGCGAATACTTCGGCCCAAAAATGACGAAAGGGTCATGTTTACTTTTCTCCCCCTAACGCACCAATCTTGGATTTTTACTACCAACTGCGAGGTTTCAGGGGAAAGAATTAGCGGAATTCGCAAGAACGATTTGCTAGGCGGTTTTCTGGCTGGCTGTATTTCCAACAACCTGCCATCCTGCCTCAATGGTGTCGGTTGACAAATCAGCACCACAATCCCATTCGACAAAGTACCCGCCATTGATAACCTTCACAAATTCTTTCTGGTCTCGAAGGGCCTCGAATGCCTCATATTGAAGATACGGGCTGACATCAAATTGGCCAACGCGACCATCATCCGCAACGATAGATAAAACCCAGTTTGATTGTGCCTGAAGTTCTGTAATTCTCATTGGTCAAGTCCTTTGATTGGAAATGGTTTCTTACCATTGACAGCCAAATCCCAGTCCGCCAGTAAATCTTCTTGATGAATTTCGATCCATGCGACAACCAATTTGTGCTTATTCGGAGGAAGATTTCCGGCCAGAAGTGTTCCGTCAGGGATTGAATATACGGCCACATCGCCTTGGTAATCGGCATGAATATGGGGTACGTGATGTTTCTCAATATCTCGAAAAAACATCCTGATCAGAATCCCGTAAAACATGGAAATTGTTGGCATACTCTTTTTGCCCTTTAATCTGCAGTCCTGCTCCCACGACGTTGGGAGACATCTTTTTCAATTTCTTTTGCTCCCGAATCCACACCTCTTCTCAACCTCTGGACAAGAGAAGGATTTTCGGTTTTCTTTCTGGATAACACCGTATCGTCATTTCTAAAGAATACGCCGGAACCGTGGTCTTTTCAATCGGTACTGTCCGTGGCTTTGTTTAACACAGCGACCCCTGCGTTGGGCGCGGCGGAGCTGGAGTCTCGAATCGGCTTTTCGGCTCAGGCTGTTTGAGTGGAGAGGTGGCTTTGCACCTCGTAGCGAGTTTCTGAGCCATCTTGATTCGGGGTGGTGGACCAGGCACCCATAGTTCCGCGCACAGGCAAAAATGGTTTTAGTCCCTTTTGCCGAAACAAAAGTGCCTCGCCGTGCGGGGACGACACCCCACAAAGATAAAAGCAGATCCTTCACTCGGATCAGGATGACAAAGTAAAATACTAGTTTCCCGCTTGCTACTGCGGGAATGAAGAGATTTTTTTTCAACAGGCCACGAACGCACACTATGTCAACAGAAAATCAAAATCTTCTTTGGTAATCGACGCCCCTGTGCCTCGATGGGTGGTGCCTTCGAGGACGGCTTGATAAAGGGCCGATTTTTGGTCTTTCAGTGCCATCATTTTTTCTTCCACCGAATGGCGCATGAGAATCCGCAAAATCGAAACCTTTTGGGTTTGGCCAATGCGGTGGGCACGATCAGAGGCTTGATTTTCCACGGCAGGATTCCACCACGGGTCCAGGTGAAACACATAAGAAGCCTTAGTAAGATTCAGCCCTTGCCCGCCAGCTTTTAAGCTGAGCAAGAACACCGAAGCCCCCTCTCCTTCTTGAAATTTTTTCACAAGCGTTCGGCGTTTCGCGGTCGGCGTGGATCCATCTAAGCGAGCATACGGAATATGATGACTCACCAAGCTGGCTTCGACTAAATCCAGAAACGACGTAAACTGCGAAAATACCAGCGCACTATGACCAGCTTCCATGAGTTCGGCTAATCGCTCAATGATAAACGTAATCTTGGGCGATGAGTCATGCGAGTCATCTTGAAGCAACCTTGGGGACAAACAGAGTTGACGGAGCTTCAAAATGGCGGTGAGCGCAATGATGCGTGCCTGCGCCTGCGTTTTCGACCGGTAGGCATCGTCAATCGTCGGACGAATTTGGGCAATGGTGTGTTGATAGAGTGACTTCTGTTTCTCTGTCAGATCCAAATAGACATCGGTTTCAGTTTTCGGCGGCAGCTCTTTGAGAATTTGCTCTTTGGTTCGACGTAATACGAATGGCTTGGTGCGCTGTGTGAGCACGCCAAGGACGGATGATGATGCGGAAGTAATTTTTGATTTCATTTTGTCATAGTCGCCTAACAACCCTGGGACACTCAAATCGATCAGTGAAAAATATTCACCAATATGATTTTCCAAGGGCGTGCCCGTCATCACCATTTTAAACGCCCCTTGTAATCGGCGAACGGCGCTCGTGGTCTCGGCATAAATATTTTTGACCGTTTGGGCTTCATCAAACACAATCAAATGGAAGGGAATGGTTTCCAACATGGTAATATCCCGCCGAACCACCCCGTACGTCGTGAGCACGACATCGCAAGCTGTAAAGTTTGGTGAACGATCAGGACCGGCGTACATGTGGACCCGCAACGAGGGATAAAACTTTTGTATCTCTTGTTCCCAATTAAACAACAGGCTTGGAGGCAGCACGACCAAATGTGGCGCTGGCTGATTCGTGATGGCCGGGATAATGCCTTCCTTGATTCCCCCAAATAAGCTGATGGCTTGAACGGTTTTCCCCAGGCCCATGTCATCCGCCAAACACGCGCCAAAACGATGTTGATAGAGAAACGCCAACCATCCATAGCCATTTTTTTGATAAGCCCTGAGTGTCGCATTCAACCGTTGAGGCAATGGAGGCATCTCAATATGCTCTAAATGCATCAAACGATCGATCATCGCTTCATCCTCAGGTGGCAAGGAAATCTTCACCCCTTGTTTCCGAAGCGCGATCCAATCAAAAATCTGCAACCGGGGTACGCGCACCCATTCTCGTTTCTTTCCCTGAGCAGCTTGCTCCTGTTGATAAAACGATGAAAACGCCTGAATGGCCTCCTGCGTCTGCACAGGAAAAATGTGCACCACGTCGTCCTTTTCAATAATGCCATTTCCTTGCATGACTTCCTTGACTGCGGCTTCGGTCATCGATTGGCCGTCACACCGGATTTCCGGGCGGAGCTCAAACCAATCAATTCCCGCTGGACGTTGCGCCTCCAGAGACAGTTCCCACTGCGGGAGGGCTACCGGCTTCGTATGGTAAAACAGTTCAATGCCCGCCGCTCGGCACAGGTCATATAGATGGGGCAGGCCTTGATGCAGGACATTGAGCGGCAACCGCATTTCATCGTGCCGCCCCATGGATTCAAACACCTTCATACCAAACTGCTGGTAGGGCAACAGATACATCAAGGCCTCTTTGGATTTTTCAATCGACAGGAGTTTCCACTGTCCTTGATGAAATTGAAGCCGAACCTCGGGGTCACGATACGCGGAGAAAAACTGCTTGAGTAGGTGCTTGCCTGCCCGCTTCGTATCCAAGCGCTGAAAATCTGAACCCGAAAGTTCAGTGCGGAGAAGACTCTCAACTTCGGACGGCTGAGACAGGGTCAGGAGTTTTAAAAACGTTTCCCGGAGAATCTTTTTCCGTCGTTGAGTTCGAAGGGGCACCGGCAAACTGCGGTATCGTTCCAGATAGGTGAAAAAACTAAATGTCGCCGCATGAGGAGGCGCATAACATTCCCCCCACCAACATTCCGCCCGAAGCGCTGCCACGGAAGGCATACCATCTGTGGATCCCGAAGCGTCTTTAATGGGATACGCCACTAACCGAAATCGCGGCTTTTCACAAACCGGCTCACCAGTTTCGTGGGGGAGCCTGGTCACAAGGCCATTGACTTTTAGCACGAGCCGTTGCTGCGTGGCTTCAAGATGGGGACGAGGAATCTGCATGGGCATGGCCTGCACACGGCGCAACGGCAGCGTCATGGGGCGACGCTCGAAAATGGCCGATTTCCTTGGAGTATACGACTGTTCTGTCCGATTCATGAGCCGTTCCCACCCTCGATATTCCCGAGAGAGGGAAAACACCTGGTCATCATCCAACGCTTCGAGACCATACATCCATTCGTCATAGAGCATGGCTTGCGGATCCCATTCGTTGGGTTCTTCGACCCTGACCAAGACTTGCCGGTCGAGATCCACCGCATAATCCCAAAACAACTTCACGCGAGGTTTCACCGCACGATCCAAGACGTACAACGGCTTGAGGGTGACTTCCCCATCCACCACATTCAACTCGGTATGGGTCTCACAGCGGTGAAACGGTTCCCATTTAAGCGTCATCTGTTCGCCATCTGCTTCAAAAAGGATGGGATAGTTGTTTCCCTCGGCTTGTAAATGCTGTGCGAATCGATCGCGATGCACGGGAAACGAATGGTAAAAATCGCCAATAAAATACGCCAATGTCTCGGGCACGCCACGAAGCGTGTACAGCCGTTGTCCGTGGTTGCGGACGGACAGCTCGGGTTGGCGATCTCGAAGATGGATCACCAGTTCAAAATTATCAGGTTGCGCGGGGGTGGCAGGTTTGAGGGGCAAGGACCCGCGTAGTTTTTGAAACGTGCCACTTTTATCGAACAACAACGCCGCCCTGAGTTTCTCCAACCGACGAGGTTGATGCCGCGCCACTTTAAAGTGAATAGGAGCCAGAAGATTAATGATCGTGAGCAGCGCGCAAATGACGTGTTTACATTGCCTCGCCGGAGTCCAGACGGGACAATTGCACACATAATTCAGATCATTATCCACAATCGAAATACTGACCCCATATCGCTTGGTACCCCGCACCACTGCGGTAAGCAGAGTCCGATCATGCTCCCATCTCAACGACTCCAGTCGTTCCTGATGGAAATAGTCATACCCCCGCACCACATAGTCCTTGGGCGCCAAGGTATAGACAATATTCGGCGGCAGTGCCTTCAGGTAATTCAGCATATGGACCCAAGCCTCACCCCGGAATTCCGGGAACAACCCAAATTAAAAAAAAGCCCAAACAGTCATTTATAACACATTGTGATGATGATGGAAGGGGGGAAAGGGAGAAGCCGAGTTTTATTTGGACCTTTTTGAAGTCATTCCCGATGGTAGTGATCGCCAAAGACCAATTTATTTCTAAAGAGCAGATTTTCTCTCCCTTGAAAAACTACTGACTCATCCCTAGGATGCACGGGCTTCCAAAACTGCAGGAGACTAAAACTTCAGCAACATTTTGAATTCTAACTGGAAAAATTTTAATGTTATTTCCCTTTGACCTTTTCCTTCTCGCCGCCCTGCCTTTCCCTGAAATAGATCCGGTTTTTTTTAGTCTCGGGCCTTTGAAGTTTCGCTGGTATGGGCTCATGTATTTGTTGGGCCTCTCAGGGGCCTATTTTCTGATTCGATCCCGTGCAAGGGCCAAAAACATTTCACTGAGCCAGGAACAGCTTTATGACCTGATTGTCTATGCCGCCTTGGGCGTGTTTCTCGGCGGGCGAATCGGCTACACACTGTTTTACAATGCGGCCTATTACGTCGAGCATCCCTTAAGCATCTTGGCGGTATGGGAAGGTGGTATGTCCTTCCACGGCGGACTGATCGGAACATGTATCGCTTTATGGATCTTTTGCCGACGAAAAGGATTTGCTCCCTATACCATCGCCGACCTGGCCGCGCAGGCGGTGCCGATAGGACTAGGATTTGGAAGGATTGGCAATTTTATTAATGGAGAACTCTATGGCCGACCCACGGATGTCGATTGGTGCATGGTTTTTCCGCGAGGCGGAGATGCCTGCCGTCACCCCTCGCAATTGTATGAGGCTGGACTCGAAGGGGTGGCTTTATTTCTTTTACTTTGGATCATCGGACGGCGCGACACACCGCCCGGGACCGTCTTTTGGACCTTTATTTGCGGTTATGGGATATTCCGAAGTTTTGTAGAATTGTTTCGGGAACCCGATGCCCACCTCGGGTTGCTCCTTGGTCCGCTAACCATGGGACAACTGTTAAGCTTTCCCATGGTCCTTCTTGGTCTTTTGATGATCCTGATCGGATACCGAAACCGTGCCCTGAAAACTCGGTAGCCCCCCTTAGTAACCTCCAGGAGCACCACCGCCCCCACCACCCAACAAACCTCCGGCACCACCTAATGACGGAAGAACTGGCGCGGAAGCATTGCCTTTCTTACTATCAACCGGGACATCTCCATATCGACGCAACACCGGAGAATTCCAAATCACCTGATGCCCTGGGGCCAAATTTGCGGCTTCCATATAATGAGCACGAGCCTCTTCCCGGTTCCCCATTTGATCCAGGGTTAACGCTAAATTGTAATGCGCCTCGGCTACGGTGTGCTGAACGGCTATAGCCTTTTCATATTGTTCTCTGGCCGCCTGCCACCGCCCCGACGCAAAGAGTTCGTTACCTTCGCTGATGGCCGAACTGGCCATCGGATTTGCATTAGTCGGCGCATGCAATGTTGGTTGCTTGACCTCTTTCGGCGCAGTGGTGCAAGCACCTAATACGATGATCCACAAAAAGACACCGCTCAAAAACCATCTCCCAAGGCCCATCACCCCTCTCCTTTCTCTGACTTTTAGAAATCCGTGTTTCTATGCTGTCGCAATATCCTATACTGCTCCACATGAGGAACGCCATAAGACGGCGCAGCTACGAAAAAATTTTTCTTACACCTCAACAGAAGAACCACTTCGCAAAAAAATGAGGTGCGCTCGTACTGGCATCTCACCAAAAACCCCCTGAAGCGCCTCTCGATAGGCTATCGCTTGGCCACGATAATTGGCAACTATCCGATTCATCGAGTCCACGCTCATCGCCGTGGTTTTATAATCTCCCACCCACACTTGATTCTGCCACCGATACACCACATCAATCACGCCATGCAGCACCCTTGGAGACCCGTTTCCCGGTGTTGCTTCGGAAAAATCGGTTCGTGACCAGGGAACAGTGATCGGCACCTCCCGTCCAAGAATCTCTGCTTGACGAAGAATAACGTAGGGTGCCGTACAGACAAAGGCATTGAAAAGGTCACGCAATTCTTTGGTTACACCCTGCACATCATGTTGCCAATTTTCTGGTACGCCTAGGGTACAGATGTTGCTAATCCAACCAGGAAGTTTTTCTGGGTCATCCTGAAAGTTCCAGGTTTGCAACACTCTATGCGCCAATGTCCCCACCAGTGCTTGGCGATCTCGAAAAAAGGGACCAGCCGGCCCATGCGAAGGCGGCGCAGAGACATGGACCGGCTCCGGTTCAAACTCACTCATTGGCTCACCCTTTCTTTCTCCCAACCGTGTGGGAGTGACGATCAGGTGTCGCCCATATCCCTCGGCCATTTGCGCATATCGTTCAAACCATGGCGAAGGATCTTGGATGTCTTCAGCATGAAGTTTTCGCCATGGGTAAGAATTTTGTTGACGACCAAACTTTATCTCTTTTGAGGCCGTCACCACCTCGAGCATCACGGATGCCGTTCCAACCTTCAGGGTGCATTGAGCAGAATCCTGTTGGGGTGAATTGAAGACCTCCACATCAATTCCCAGACCCTTCACAATCATGCCCAGCATCCCCCGAGAACTTGCGCCCGAGGTCGTGGGCAACCCGGCAGACAGCACCAAACGGCGTTGCGCGCGGGTCATGGCCACATATAATAATCGAATCTGTTCCGCCCGTTGCCGCGCTTCCATTTTGGTTTCAAGAAATACTCCTCCCAAGGAATAATACGAGCCTAGGCGCATGCCCAGACAATCAGAGAGCCAGTCGTGGTTAACCCAAATCGATTTCCCTTTGGGATCAGCCCCTCGATGCAAGCCGGCGAGAATGACCATGGGAAATTCCAACCCCTTGGCCTTATGAATACTCATGAGCCGAACGGCACCAGTGGATGGGAGAGAATGGGCATCGTCATCCACCAAGGAACTTTCCGCTTCAGGCGGAGGGTCATGAATCCATTGCGTAAGCGTTTCAACTACCTGTCGAAATCCCCCACCGGATCGCTGAGCATATTCATTGGCAATGGCTTCCAGTTTTCTCACGTTTGCGACAGCTTGCTCTCCATCCATGGACGCAGCCGTCAATTCGATCAATGGGGTGCTTCTGATTATTAAATCCAGAGCATCGGCTACGGGCCTTCGCAATATCTCACTACGCAAATCTTGTAGACAATGAAAAATCAACGGCAAATCCGAGCTCACAGGTTTTCGGTGCCAATCATCAAGGTGCCCCTTACTCAACAGTGTTGCGACCACATCATCAGAACACCCCCCTATGGGCGAACGGAGCACACCCACAAGGGCGAGACGATCATGGGGATCGGCCAATACCCGTAGCAGATGGATACAATCCACAATTTCTTGACGTTCATAAAAATGCTTCTCCCCTTCGGTTACATAGGGAATGCCATACTGCCTGAGCGCATCGACATACGTACGCAGATGAGTTAACGTACGAAACAAAATCGCCACATGTCGTGGTTGAATAGAGACAGAAACTTGTTTGATATGTAGCTGCTGACGATCGAACACCTCCTCGGCAAGCCACCTGGCTAACTCCTGAGCCTCGGCACGAGTAGCCGCATCGGCATCAACCACCTCCTCACAAGACCGCACGATTCGTACCTGAACGCCTTCCTCCGCCGAGGCAGCCAACTCCGAGTCCACCGGCAACAGGTCTTCATATTGAGGCTGCACTCCTTTGACGGCCACATGAGGAAACCACTCACGACAACAGGCGTTGACTGGAACCAATACATTCGAATGCGAACGAAAATTACTGCGCAAAGTCAGCTGCTCTCCCCCAGAACCTGAGCCCAGCACAAAATCTTGGATCACAGAATCATAGGCTTCGATATCCGCGCGGCGAAACGCATAAATCGATTGTTTGGGGTCGCCCACGATGAATAATTTTCCTGGTTCCAACCGCACATGAGACCATTCCCGCACCTCTCGATGAATTTCTTCCGCCAGGTATAAAATAAGTTCGTATTGCACAGGATCAGTATCTTGAAACTCATCCACCAGGATCGCGTGAAATTGGGATTTGATCTCCCGTCGAACCTTCGGCGAATCGCGAAGAAGGTTTCGCACTTTCGCCAACAACCCGTTGAAGGAAACCCAGCCTTCCTTAACAAAACTCTGTTGGCACTTTTCGGCAAACGGAAGCACCAAGCCCAAAAATTCTCCCAGCTCTTTTGGCATAAGACGCCGACTGGCCTTCGCCACTTTGATGATGCATTGGGCTTTTTCATAATCCTCATCAGACCAGGACTTGGTTTGCGGGGGAATTGACCGATGCGTGAGAATTTCTTCACTATCGGCGGCACATCCCCGAGACAATGCTTCAAGTTGTCGAATGGCCTCGTCCAGCAACGTCTCGAGTTTTTGATCTTTGGCATACACCGTTCGTAAAGCCCGGCCTGTCGTGACCAACCCCACAAGCCAATGTTGGATCGAATCTGAAAGACCATTCACCGCCTCGAAGTGGGAGAGACCCACGAGAGGCACCAATTCATCCATCAATGCGTGCGTAAACACACGCAACTCATCCAGACTCACCAATTGTAAAATGGTTCGCCATTGAGCCCGATGGATACTCCCCTTTCCCAATTCCCGATCCAACCATTGAGTCCATTTTTGATGAAAATGCGCCTCGAATTGTGTTCCGTCATCCTCTTGGAACGAAGGATCGACACCCGCCTCTATCGGAAACAACCGAAGTACATATGCGGCAAAACTATGAATGGTTTCCATGCGAGCCCGCTCTAAATCATGAAGGGTTTGTTCAGCGATTTCCGCCACATGCTGATCCGGCACGCCATACAAGGCCTGAAGATCTCGCAGGACCCTGGCTTCGTAACTAGACGGATCAACCTGACTCGACGCGCCACGAGCCAAATCTTGCATGACGAGTAGGCGTTGCCGGAGCCGCAACTTCATTTCACTGGCTGCCTTGTTGGTAAAGGTGAGCGCCACAATCTGATTGATGGTCACACGTTGGCGGGGACGCAATAAGAGATGTGTCAGGCGATCGATAAGAAGCGTGGTTTTTCCGGTTCCGGCACCCGCCGTAACCACGATATTCACATCGGCAGCTGATGCTGCTCGCTCTCGGACGGCTTGATCGGCGAGTGGTGGTCTCATGATTCTGTGGAGCCCTTCTCTAAACCCACAGAAAGATTGGGCTTACTGAAACGGATAAAACGATGATCCTTGGTCAGCCCGCGATCCATGGTCGCGCGCCACCGACTCATTTGATGTGTGCGATGGCAAATGGTACGGAACTCGCACATCGAACAATGCGATCCTGGAACGATGAAAAATTCACCACGATCAATGCCGCCAAGAATGACATTCATCGTCGCAGCGAATTGCGGCTTCAACGACTGCCATATCTCTTGGGTGAAAGGTACACGAGTGAATGAAGCAGCTGAGTCCAAAGAGTCGGGTGAAATGCAATACAACCACATGCCAGCACAAAAGAGGTTTTCGTCGGAATCAGGTGTGATCTTCCGCCGAAATTCCCCATTTCCACTTTCTGCCAACATTAAATACAATGGCGGTTGTAGCTGCGTTCCTCGGATCACCTCTCGAACCAGCTGTTGCGTGCTGGGAATTGACCGTGTCGACATCTTAAATTTGTAATCAATGATCCGAAACTGATGCTGCGAGGAAGACCAATCCACTCGATCTGTTCGCCCCAAGAGGCGGACCCGAGTTGGTGTATTCTGCAATATGACATCGATCTCCCCAGTCATGGTTTCTTCAAAAACCACTGGTATCCAATCACGATCTTCTCCGAATAGGTCTTGAATAATCACCTGACTGACGATTCGCACTAGCTGTTCTTGCTGTAGTTCCCATAGCACTGAGTATCCAGTAGGCGACCACCGCTCATAATTTCTAAAGTTTCGGTCTGCGATAGGCTTCACCAACTTGACCATGTCAGCGAACGAACATTTCCTGTCGCGTGAAATTACACCTTGCTCAATAAGCGTCTCCACACAATCCCGCAATACATGATGCAACAAATTCCCGTATTCTCGTGGCCCGATACTCGAATCCAGCTCCGGAAGCTCTTGGGATTCTAATTTGAGTACTTGTCGAGAAAAAAATTTAAACGGACAGAGCGCATAGTGTTCCAGTGCAGTTGGTGAGAGTCCTCGCTGTTGCATCCGATTCCAAAACTCAGGCAAGGCACCAGAGACTCCATCAAATCGATTCAACCGAGGGGAAGAAGATTCATGGCAGGCCAAGGAAGCTACACCTTGTTGAACCACAGACCAACCCAGAGTATCTCCGAGGAAGGGGCCACTTGGCACACATCGATCCAACATCCATTGTTCTCGAATTTCCTGTGGGGTAAGCCAGCGTTGAAAATATTGAGGCAGATCACGGCGCTTGTCGTTATTCCGCTTGGGAACCACTGTGACAGGAAGATCCGGGATACACCGCTGTACTTCCGTAATATACCAAGACGGAATCAACACTCCTCCGTTTTGATCCATGCGTTGCGTGCATAAGGTGAGAATTTCGCTGGTTGAATTGACCAATAAATAAAATAAGAGTTGCTCCTCTTCATACCCCGCAGCCTTTTCCGGAACCTTAAATCCTAAGGTGGCATCAAAGATTCGACGTACGGGATCTCGTAAAAACGCGTCCTCTTGAATATGTCGCGGAAAGACATGCTCCTGTAACCCCAATACAAACAACGCTCGAAAAGAAAAACCTCGTGCGGCCATCGCATTGAGAACCCATACCCCATCAACAAAAGGGTCCAGAGGATGGAGAGGCACCGTGGCCCCATGCATATACCGCTCCACGGTTTCGACAAAGTCTGAAAGGGACACCTCCCCGGACACTTGAACGAGCCGACGAATCTCATCAAGTTGATCACAGACCGCTTGATGGAGAAGTGAATCACTGATGAAACCTTGATCGTTTAGATCTCCGTTCCCCCAAACGTTCTGGACCGTTGAGGTTTTGCCATCCTCTGGTTGGTTAGGTGTTAAAAATTCTTCCAATAACTGAAAAGTCCGATCGACAAAGACCTCGTAAGTGGCCTGCGGAGGTAAAAGAGTCACCCTATCGAATAATTCTCGCAGCACATCACGGCACATCCTTACCTGAGGAGGGGGCATAGCATGAGAGTTCCCCCGAGCCTCTGGCTGTCCATTTTTTCCAGATTCTTTTTCCAACACCTGGACAAATCGTTTCCACTCCTCGACTCCCTTGATGATCCCTAAGCGGCGACTTGCTCGATCCCAAAGATCGGGTTGAGGATCTTGCATCTTCCGATGAGGGACGTTCCATCGAAAGTAGGGCGAGGTTAACACCTCCATGATCGGATCTCGCTGAAAATCGGAAACGGGAATCCTCAGAAACCGTAACAAGGACTGGACATACGGAAACTCCGCAAGTGACCGCTGCATGGTACTATTGAAGGTAATTCCATGTTCCGCGAAGACACGAGGAAGAATATGTTCATATCCCGATAAGGTCCGTCCCACCACACCAATGTCTCGCAAAGGAATTTGGCACTCCTCTGTGTAGCGTAAAATTTCTTTGGCCACGAACCGAATTTCATCTTCAGTTCCAGAGGTCTGAATGACCCGACACTCCGGCATGGAAGATTCAGGAAATGATTTGCTTCCAAGAACTTCATCGTCAATTAACTGGCTGGGCGAGGACACCGAGTCATACGATGGCTGGAAACGGCCTGCATCATCCTTTCCCTTATGGCCAAAGACTGTACGCAGCATTGTCCGCTCTGCCGATCCTGGAATATGTTGAACCCTTCCTCCACTCAAACCAAGAAGATGACGATCAAAAAATTGTTGAGCAAAATGATAAGCGGGATGATGCAGATCGAGCGGAAACAACACTGATGTGGGAAAGGTCTGGGCAATCGCATGAAGAAGGTCCAACTGGACCTGCGTCAGATCATAAAATCCGTAATACCAGATATGCCCCTGTTGGGAAAGAAAGGGTGAAGTGGACACACTGGCCGTCGCCATCCCCGCCACATCATCACAATCAAAATTCCGACTCTGTTGTTGTTCCTGGCCAAACCCATCATACAGCTTCAACACAGTGGGACTGATTGGATCAACCTCGCTCCCACTTTGAAAGAGGGCGTCCCGTGCCAAGACAGCATCAACGGCCCCATTTTTCAAATCTTTGATCGTGCTCCAGAGGGCAGCCCATCCTCCTGGCATATCCGATAATCTTGCTAATTGCGGCAAAGCAGCACTTCGCCTTCGTAGAAGATAATGAATCCATTCGTGAAAAAAATTATTCGATCGAAAACCATTGGCAAACGTGTGACCCTGCTCTTCGACGACACGAAGGGAGAGTTGGAAAAATGTCAGGAGATGGACGTTGAATAGTGAGAGCTCTCGTTCTGCGCACAAAGCCCATTGCAGACGAAACCTAACATATTCCGAAGGCACGACAATCGTCAGAGGAATGGTAGGAGCATGAGAACGAAAGGAGTGGAGGTGTTCAGCTAACGCGTCTTCAAGGTCGGAATACAGCGGGCCTGTTACAACATGAAGCATCGGGGGATAGGCAGCCTATCTTCGCGTTGTCAAGGAGGTAATTTTGGGGAAGGAGTTTATCCAGTTTCGGGGCCAATCAATTCCCCATTGCAATCGGTACATCCCCACTCCGCATCGATAAATTTCATGGGTTCGCCACAAAAGGGACATTCGGGGGCGGGACCACTGGCCATCGGTGGAAGAACGGGAAGTTCAATATCCAGCTCATCCTCATCCATGCCAAATGGGCGATCGTTGCTCATAAGAGTATGGAAGGGGAACTACCCACTCCGCCCAGCCAGAGCTTTCTCGATACTTTGACGGGTCGGAACGCCCACAAAGGTCAATCGACCATTGATAATGGAGGCAGGGACGGCACGAACTGAATGGCGATCGGCAAGTTCTTGTCCGTCAGGGGTACTGATATCAATCTCGCGATAACTGAAGCTGTGCTTCACACGCATTTGCTTCCAAAGACTTTTTGCCGATGGACAAGCTGAACAGGTAGAAGACACGAGCAAGGTCACATTGGCCATAGGAAAACTCTCCTTTAAGAACTAGAGAGCTAATGATAACACTGCAGGAAATGGAGCCGCAACCAGTGCTCCTAAGTGCGGGAGTACAGGGGAAAGAGGCCGGGATTCTATGCCAACACAGGCTTGGCCGACCGGAGAGCGTGTTCCTCGGAATCAAACACCGGGATAATTTTGGGAAGTTGGGTCATTTCTAGAATTCGCATCACGGTCCCACTAGGTTTGAGTATACAAAATTCAATATTTTTGACTTTAGCTTGTTCAAATCCCAACGCCAATAGCCCTAATCCGGCGCTATCCAGATAGGCCAATTCTTCAATATTCAGCACAATTTTCCTGGGATTTTTCTCGCGGGCCTTCGCCAACGCATCTTGGAAATCTTTTCTGACATCAAAGACTAATTTTCCGCTTAATGAAATAATGACCGTTTGACCAACCACACGTTCCGTCATTTTCATAGATGTCTCCTATCTATTTTTCGGATTTATTCCCGCTCTTTGGAAATCCATGGTTAATAATTCGGCATTAATACGAATGAACTAAAGGCATTTGGTCGATTTTTTGAGCGGAAAGTGGGCCGAAGCCATGAAGAGAAAATAGGACCTCCATGGGAACCCTGGCTTAGGAGCTAGACAACGGGAGAGAAGCAAAGAAGCCTCACTAGGCCTAGGGATGAGGCTCTAACTCAATGATCCCTTTGCGAATGGCGAGAATGGCGGCTTGCGTACGGTCGTAGACATGAAGTTTGTGGAAGATATTTCTGACGTGGTTCTTCACGGTTTTCTCACTCAGATCCAGAACATTGGCAATTTCCTTGTTGGTCTTACCATCGGCTACCAGACGAAGCACCGTAATCTCGCGCTCCGTCAGATCATGTTCGAGTAAGGACTTTCTCTTACCTTTCCCTTCAGATAACAGGGAAAACTCGGCCAAGATTTTACTGGCGACAGAGGGGTGAATCAGGGATTCCCCCCTGGAAATGGCGCGAATCGCAGCCAGGATTTCCGTGGAATCGGAATCTTTCAATAGATACCCCGTGGCCCCGGCTCGCACTAAATCAAAAATATACTGCTGATCTTCATACATGGTGAGAGCAATAATGCCAATATGAGGCATTTCGCGTTTAATGATGCGCGTGGCTTCCACCCCGGTCATCCCCGGCATGCTCACATCCATAACAATGACATCAGGCAATAATTGCCTGGCTTTTTCCACGGCCTCGCCGCCATCCTTGGCTTCCCCGACAATTTCAATTTCTTCTTTGGTCTCCAATATGGCGGATAAGCCTTCCCGCACGACACGATGATCATCCGTGATTAATACCTTAATTTTCTTGGTCATGCTGAAGCACATCCTTTCTTCCTAAAGGAATGCGCACCGTAATCGTAGTGCCTTTCCCTTTACTGGATTGCAACCGGGCTTCACCGCCGAGCAATTTAGCGCGCTCCTTCATGCCTCGAAGCCCAAAATGGTCCCACTTTTCCGGATCTCGGGATACGGCTTGCACATCAAACCCCACCCCATTGTCACGAATCGAGGCCGTGAGCATATCATGATTCACTACGATGTGTACAAACGCTTGAGATGCCTTGGCATGTTTGGATGAATTCTGGAGAGCTTCCTGGACGATTCGAAAGAGGAATACTTTCGTTTTAGGAGGTAAAGACAAATCATCCCCCTGAAAATCAAACTCCACTTTTACGCGATGTTGCTCTTCAAACGATTTCAAGAAATTCGACAACGCTGAGAATAAATCAAGTTTTTCTTCTTGCCCGGGGCGTAAGTTAAACACCACCTGACGCGTTTCCTGAATTCCATGTTTCAATTGGGCTTTGGCTTCCCGCATCAAATCCGACGACTTCGTGGGATTTTGAGCCACCAACTCCGCACAGAGTTCCATTTTAAAATTCACGCCGACCAACGTTTGCACCAAGCCATCATGAATTTCACAGGCAATTCGCGTTCGCTCTTCATGCACCGCTCGTTCCGCCTCTTCTTTCACAAAACGTTGAAATAAAGACTGATACCGAGTGAGAGTTTTTTCAATTTCCGTGGTGGCCCGAATACGGGCTTCTATGAGTTGCCACATAAATTTGGCACTGGCTCCTCCGATCACGGCCAAATTCGGCCTCCTCACCTTGAGTAACGCCAACTCCACCTTTGGGTTTCCGGTGACATCAATGATCAGATCCACGTCTTTGCGCTTGAGCAAATCCCGATAGTCCTTGATCACCGGCACTCCAAATTGTTGAGCTAATTTGGTCCCTGACGTCCGTGGTTTACTTTCGGCTAGACCCACGATGCGGGCCAATGGGTCTTGAGCAAAGATTTCCATGAGGGCTTTTCCGCCTTTCCCGCCACCAATAATGGCAACGCGGGTAGGATGGCCCGACCTGGAACGCACACCTTTTGATTTTGAGGATGGTTGTGGAGAAAGAGATCGAGGAACGGCCTTCTTACTCAAGGGACGTTTTGCCGTAATAGCTGAAGGAGGCATGAGAGGCTACAATCGAGGGACGATGCGTTTAACCTTTCTGTTGTTAGACATAAAGTCTTGCTTACAACCCACCACGTTCTTGGGCCAAAGATTTAATCGTATCCATGAATTGATCAATGTCTTTAAACTCTTTATACACAGAGGCAAATCGAACATACGCCACTTGATCAAGCTGGTGAAGTTCCCGCATCACCTCTTCACCCACCACGCGAGCCGGCACCTCGGATTCACCATATTCTTGAAGACGCTTTTCAATACGCTCGACGGCGGCTTCAAGGGCCGCGCTGCTTACCGGACGTTTTTCACAGGCTTTTTTGATTCCCGCCATGACTTTATTGCGATCGAAGGTTTCACGGCGATTATCCTTTTTGACGAGCACCGGCAGGCTTTCTTCAATACGCTCATACGTGGTGAATCGACGCTTACACTCCAAGCATTCGCGCCTTCGGCGGATCACTTCGCCTTCACGAGCCGTTCGAGAATCAATAACTTTATCATCAATTCGATTGCAAAAGGGGCATCGCACGTCTGAATAACCTCAGTGTAGAATCAAATGCATGACTTGGCACATTTACTATGCCCCACGTCGAATAGCATCACCTGGCTCATTGAAAGTGGGAAAAACCAGACTCTTTTTATGTGGCTCCCTGCGCTTGCAGAGAGAAAAGTGGGTCGGGTTTTGGGCATGAATAAACAGGACTCAGATGACGATGCCGTCATTGTGAGGTTTGAAAGATTGGAAACCGGCTACAGAGGGCTTTCACCTCTTTGGCGATTCGTCGATGCACACGACGCTTATCACTCTGCTGCAGAACCTCATCGATCCAGGCGACGATCTGTGACATTTCCCTGAGGCCCATGCCTCTGGTTGTCACCACTGGAGTGCCGATGCGGACTCCACTCGTAATGGCCGGAGGCCGCTCATCATTGGGCACAGCATTTTTGTTCAGAATAATACCCGCCGTCTCTAAGGCGGATTCGGCATCTTTGCCAGTCACACCTTTAGATGTCAGGTTCATGAGGAACAAATGGGTGTCCGTCCCGCCTGAAACAACGTGGTACCCACGCTCCGTAAACCCGTTGGCTAAGGCCTTGGCATTATCCAAAATGTTCTGTTGATACACTTTGAACTCCGGGGCCAAGGCTTCTTGAAACGCGATCGCCTTGGCTGCAATCACATGCATCAACGGCCCACCTTGGAGACCAGGGAACACGATTTTGTCAACCGCCTTCGCATGTTCCTCCTTGCACATGACCATTCCAGCCCGAGGACCGCGCAAGGTTTTATGGGTGGTGGTGGTCACAAAATCGGCATAGGGCACAGGGCTTGGATGCAACCCCGTGGCCACCAAGCCGGAAATATGGGCAATATCCACTAACAGATAGGCACCAACCGAATCAGCAATTTGCTTACAACGCGCAAAATCGATAATGCGAGAATAAGCACTCGCCCCTACCACTAACATTCGTGGGCGACATTCCTCTGCTGCACGCTGGACGGCATCATAATCAATCAGTTCTGTTTCGGGATTCAGCCCATAGGAATAGGACTGAAAGAGCTTTCCTGAAAAATTGACTTTGCTGCCATGGGTAAGATGTCCGCCCTGGGAAAGAGCCATCCCCAAAATGGTATCCCCTGGCTTGAGAACCGAAAGATAGGCCGCCATGTTGGCAGTGGAACCGGAATGCGGTTGCACATTCACATGTTCACAGCCAAACAACTGTTTGGCACGCCCAATGGCAAGGTCTTCCACCGTATCCACATGCTCACAGCCACCATAATATCGCCGTCCTGAATACCCTTCGGCATACTTATTGGTCATAAGCGACCCTTGCGCCGCAAGAACAGCCGGACTGGCATAATTCTCCGACGCAATCAGCACGAGTTTATCACGCTGACGCTTCTCCTCTGCCCGAATGGCCGCAAACACTTCCGGATCGGTCGACTGAATCGCTTTTAATGTACCAACAGCATGTCCCATGGTGAGATTGAGGTTTCCTTATGTTTGGGAGGATTCGGTGTCTGAATCTGGGGTTTCAGTCGATTCATTCTCTTCGGCTGATTCTGAGTCTTCATTTTTGGCGGCAGCCTCATCACCGCCCTGTTTGACCAAGGTCACGGAAATTTGCGCCGAGATTTCCCGAAACAACTTAATCGCAACCGCAGAAGTGCCCAATTCCTTCAAAGGCTGTCCCAGCTGAATTTTCCGCCGGTCGACCTCAAACCCATCAGCGAGTAACCGTTCCTCAATATCTTTCGAGGTGATGGACCCAAAGAGCTTACCGTCTTTCCCAGCTTTCACCTCAAAGGTCAGCGAGACTCCGCTCAATTTCTCCGCTTCCCCTTTCATTCCCTCTTCCACTTGCTTGGCCTTATGCCCCGTCACCCGCTTGGCATGTTCCAAAGCTTTCACATTCCGGGGGTTGGCTTCCGCCGCTTTTTTTCGAGGCAATAAAAAGTTCCGAGCGTACCCGTCGGCCACATCAAGGATATCACCTACATAGCCTAAATTGTCGACATTTTCTTGAAGGATCACCTTCATCGTGCTTACTCCTCCCTTAGGTTCTTGACGAAAGAAAGGATATTAAGGACCGCCAGGAGAAATGTCAATTTTGGCAGTCGGCAAGCAGGATAAGATCAACTTGGAAAAATCTGAGAGGTAAGGGAAGACTAACCGTGACCATTCGGCCAGCTCGTTCTTCGAAGGTCCTATGGGAAAGGGTGTTTGTAAAGAATTTTAGTGTGTGGGCGAAATCCCGAGTAAAAATTAATGGTGGGCGATGCCCACCCCACAATATAAATAATAATTCCAATCTTCCTAGACACTCTAATTCACTGTTTACTACAATGCTTTTATGCTAACACCAAGGATCACAATCTCTTTTCTCCTCTGCATCTTGCCCCTTGTCATGTTGCTCGGAAACACTAGCCTCGCCGAGAATCTCCTCCATTCTTCCTATAAAGGAGCAGCGAAGGTTGATCCTGACACTCCGAATCTCACGTCGCTCAATGTCCGCATGAGTCATCAAGCTATTGAGGCTCCAGAAGGGTTAGTGAAAGAAAGCATGGATTTACCGGGAGTTCGCGCCGCGCGATCAATGATCGCGCCAACCCCCAAAGCCGCAATCCTCGAAGATGACAATCACCATCGCGTGGTGATTCTTTCGGCATCCGAGGAGGGACAGATTCATGCGCAAGTGCTAGAAGATCTCGACTTTTCTCAAAAAATTCCTTTCATTGCCGCCTGCGCCGACCAACGTGGCTGTGCTTTTAACCGCCAACCCGTCACCGGGGGGCTGGCCTGCGTGGCCATCTGTGTGCAACAAGCCCTTGACCCTGAGCACGAAGTGGCGCCATGAAATTGCTTGATCTCCTTCAGCATTACGCCAAACAATTAACCGAGGAAAAAGAGGAGGCGATTGCCCAGGGTTTGGACGACCCCATCGAATCTCCTCTCGCGAACAAGCTGGGGAAAGCGGGCAATTTACATCTTTATTCTCTTACGCTCCCTTCCCGAATGACCGTGCTGGAAGATATCCCTCTCACAATTGTTCCACCCGGTGATCTTGAACCCACAGAAGGCTATTCACTCCGTCACCTTGGTGGAGAAATTCTGATCCAAACCGTTGATTCCTTGGGGCAATCTCTCGACGACAACACCATTGTGCCCGACACTTCGGGGTTTTTTTTGACGGCGACAAAACGACTAGAGGAGATGGCCGCGAAACCCGAGTCCTATTCGCTGGGCCCTGCCGAACGGTTGACCCCCTGGCTTGACCCTGAACAGGCCGGCGGTGATGGGTCCGCGCGAACCGGGGCTTCCACAGCAGTCCTGTCCACGGTTTGGAGTGATGACGCCTCTGCCCGGTGGAAGAAACTTGCCACGATAGCGGTGGATCTCATGCGCAAAAATAAACGCGTATTGCTGATTGCGCCAAGTCATCACATGGTGAGTGATTTATTAGGATTTTTTGCAAAAACGTTTCGGGATGCCCCGCTGCCGTATAAAAGTTTGCTGAGTTGCTATGAAATCCCCGTGCTTTCTCATGGGTCGGGCATCTCCTTGCAAGAATTGGGATATGAATCCCAAATGCATTCCTTTTTCGCCGCATCCCGATCGCATAAAACGGCCCTGCAACAAAAGTATGATCGTTTTCGTGAACTCACCCCCATCCTGGCCTATAAGGGTCAGAAACAACGCGACCTCAATGAGGTCAAATTACTGGAATGGCGATTACTCGCGGAAGTGAGTGGGTTTCAAGGTAAGATCAAAGACATCGACAAAATCTTAGCCGACTATGAAAAACTGCCAATTTGGAAACGACTCGGCATGCAAGCGATTGGGAAGAACATACAAACACTTGCTGAATATCGAGTGATCTACACGGAAAAAATCGCGGGGCTGATGAAAGAAGTCGAGATTGCCCAAGCCCGCATTCGCGAACTCGTACCCGAAGCTGCCATCCCGAAAGAGATGAGGCCGGAATACGAAGAACTAAAGGATGATATTTCGCGCCTTGGCGGCACGAAAAAAATTCGCGAAATGCTCTCGGCAGGGGAAGGTACCAATCGACAAGCCTTTATTCAAAACAAAAAACTTGTGGCAGCCACCCCGGCGCGAATAGTATGCGATCCACTATTTAAACGAGTACGCTTTGACGTGCTGATTGCCGAAGACGCCCCTAATATTCCTGCACCACTCTTATTAGGTGCCGCAGGATTGATTCGGGAACAAATCATCATCGCCGGCAATACCCAAGACCTCACGTCGACCCACGGAGCTTCAGCAATCAGTGGTCTCTGGCGACAATCGTGCCTTGAGCCCAATCCCGCACCGTCGAAGACGGCATCATCATCGTAAAGAGGATGATTCGTTAAGCATGATGGATGAAGCGTCATGCGAGAAGACTGCGTCTCTTTCTCTTTCCTCTCGGGTCACTCTCTTTACGCTTCACAACTCAAGGAAAAATTTCTTCATGACCTTCGGCATTCTAAGAGCAGGAGTTTTCAACTGCCTTCACACGATCAACGCATCTGCCTTGACGCTCTCCCCTGAAAAGCTGATAATTCTAACTCTTCTTGTGCCGAAGTGGCGGAATGGCAGACGCGCTAGATTCAGGTTCTAGTGCCCTCACGGGTGTGCGGGTTCAACTCCCGCCTTCGGCACCACTTTTACTTCCCCTTCAAGTGGTCCCCACTGGTGCATTTCTTTTGTAGCTGCACGATCTCATCGTGCATTCTTCGAACCTTGTCATGGGTCGGGGAGGCCAAAAAAGAGTCGGCATAAGATGCCGAAGCTACACTTTTGTTGTCTGGCCAAAAGAGTCAGAACTCATGCGCGATTAAAAATGGAGTGTATGAACAAAAAGAAAAATGGCTATACAGGGTTCGTGAAGGCAAATGCGCGAAGCGTGAGCTAGGAAAAGGGCAGGGACGTTCTTTCACGTTTGACGATTCGCCGATTACGCCTCAAATTTTGCGTGAGGAAAGAAAAGCAGCAGGTACCCATATCACCAAGTCAGTTAGGTAAATGATTCAGAATTTGCCGTAATATGCGCGGCAAAAGGATTGGGGTCCTTTTCAGTAGGTGCAGGCGGGACTAAAGCCTCCGGCGTTTTGGCCATTTTCACTTCACCCGATGCAGAGGGTTCTGTTTCTTCTTCTGCTGAGTCTTCCAAGCTTTGATCTTCTAATTCTCTATGCTTAAACGAAGAGATCTGTTGGAGGTGTGCCATGCCACATCAGAGTCAGCAGGACTTCCGACAGACTATCAGCCACGAGTCGAACAGGTTCAGAGGCATCATAATCCGGTCGAAGAATTTTGGGATTGGTGGTCGCAGCCAGGCCGGAACATACTGGAGAACCCTCGTGGCAAGATAGCTCACGGTAAAATACCAGGTCGGGCGAGATATGTGGATGATGTCCATACCCGCGCTTTTCATGGCAAGCCGAAGCGTTGAACGATTGAAGTAGCCAATATGGGCCAGCCGATAATGCCACCATCGCCACCCCATGAGCCTCGCCGCCACCGAGCCGATGTCGGGAGTAGCGATGAGGCACACTCCATCATCGGCCAACACGTTTCCAAGCGACTGGGTCACTTCGATCGGGTTCGGCACGTGCTCGATAACGTCCACCAGAGTCACCACATCAAATGGCCCCGTCACGTTGTCGTGAGGAAGAGCCCCGAGAGTGACCGGAAGACCACGCTGGCGCGCCTGCGCGTGTAAGGACCGAGACGGTTCCACTCCACAGGCGGTGAAGCCTGCTTTTTGCGCCTGCTCCACGAAGATTCCGCTACCTGCCCCCACGTCGAGCAGGCGGCCCCTCGGCTTGAACCTTTCGACGATCTTAAGCAAGGTGTTAGCCTGGATCGCACGTTCAGCGCGGGTCGCTTCGTACTCGTCATCCTCCATCTCCTCGTAGTACTGGAGAACGTTGACGAGATCCGAGCACTGCCGAAAGCCGCACTGGCCACACTGGAAGATGTCCGCTGTCAACCCATAGGTCGCGTCGGTGATCCGATAGTCGTGTCCCGACATGTTTTCGGGAATCGCTCCCCTCTTGACCAATGTCATCGAGGAAGATTTACAAACCCAGCACCACTGGGTCGAATTATCTAACGTCGTCAATCCTTGTGTGCTAGGGAATGAGGGCAAGATGCGCTCCTGCACCAGCAGTCCTTCGTCCATCATAGGCTGCCCTTCAATGCGACAAGCAACACGTTCGGTGCGAAGACCCTGAAGGGTACAAAGGGATTGGTTACGAGGCGCTTATTGGCAGAATTTAATAAAGCATACGAGTTAAGCCGGACAAGCTGTAGAGCACTATTCAACATAAAGTAAGTTCTTTCGTTGTCTTTCTTAATATTAAAAATTGCAGACCTAAAAAATATTCAGAATGTGAGATGGAGTCATAAATCTATTTTTCTCATCCATCGCTAATCAGATCGCTCAGTGTGTAGGAATTGAGTCGATGGAAAAATAGGGGACTCCTCACTCATAAAGTAGAATTATTAGTTTCCTGCAGATATGTCAGAGCTATGTATGCAGAATACGTGAAGGGTTAGGGGAAAGTGAATACGTCTTTTATCCAAGAGTTTTTTGACACAGTAAGTCGTGACATCCAAGATGCACGGTAATTGTCAAGCTTTTTGGCAAGTGGCTATTGTAAGAAGTAATGGATTCCCGGTGTTCGGTGTGACAAGCAACAAGCATCACTCCTGAGCTATCTATGCACCGTACAATAGGAATCAAGGCGGGCAATGGTCGGATAGACATTCAGGTTCTAGTACCCTCAGGGTATGCGGGTTCAACCCCACCTTCGACGCCACTTCACTCTCTCCCCTGCTCAATCAGACATTGATCGATACTAAACCATTCTGGGCCTATCGAGATCGTGACAGGTTTCGTGAAACGTGAAGCGTCGTGCGTGGAACGTGGGGAAAAAGAGTTCGGCAGTTCTTCCGCACTGCACGCTTGGGGTCAGAAGGACACTCGCTAGATGGGTGTTTTAGCAGATCTGTTACGTTGTCGATTCAGAAGATGCTGAAAGATGCACCGCAAATGGGTTGGGCTTCTTCTCAATGGGTACAGGTTGGACTGAAACCTCTGGCGTGTTTGACCGTTCTACGTCACCCGGTGCAGAGGGTTCTGTTTCTTCTTCCACCGAATTGTTCAAAGTTTGATCTTCTTCATACGCTTGTTTGACTGAACGAATCTGGATATCCACATCTTCACAAGCCAGCAACCGTTTTAAATCCCACTCGGTCACCCAGCTCTTGACCCACTCACGCATGCGTTTGCCTTTGAAATGGGCGGGAGTCGATTCCTGAATCTGCATTGAGGCATGCCGATCATCACCATAGACGGAATGATGAAGTTGTCGAATCTTATGATACGCTTCCTCCACCCGGACTTCAGTCAATTCTCGAAGAGGAGTAGTATCCCATTCGATAAATCGCACCCCTTGCTCAGCCTGCTTTTCAAGTTGAGCCGTGGTTCCGACTTTCCCCAACGCAGCGAGCACGCGAGCCCGATCTCCCTTGGATTCAAGAATTTCGGATTGAAAATCATCCGTCAATGCGACGACGGCGGCCAGCCCTGGAATCCCCACCTCTGGAGAGGCCCCTAGCATTCGCGATAACTCCGCATAGGCTTTGAGCCGTTGCACAAACGAATATCGCCCTATCAATTCAGCCTCATCCAGACACACGACCCATCCACGATACCCGGCCAGGCGCATCAGTCTGGCCGCGAAACGAAACCGTTGGATCGCCAAATCCACCTCACGGATTCTTGCAAACGAGTAGTTTTGGAACACGCCACATTGCCGAAGGCAGGCCCGAATCTCATTCATGGCCAGTGGTTCACCACTCCAAAATCGCGTGACACGATGACACATTTCAGGTTCGGTGCTCATACGTTGAAATAAAAACATAGTCGCGGCAAATCGCTGATCCATGCCATTGCGATAATCATGTACCCAATCAGATAATTCTTGATACCCCGGACTCCACACATCGAGTCGATTGGCTAGTTCCACCAATACTTGACCGGTTTGCCCTGGCATGACCGCGCTTTCCACGGCAGCCTGAAATACTTTCAATGGATGATATAACGGCGTTTCCTTACTGATGATGACGCGGCTACAAATACATTGTTGCTCTAGGGCAAGATGTTGCAAATAGGCCAGTACATGAGACTTCCCCGTGCCGAAGCCTCCCTCCACGATCATGCCTCGAGTCGATTGGCCCTCCGCCGCTTGCTGATCTACTGCCGTTAACATCCGCTCGAACCGACCTTCGACTTCCGGTTGATAACACCCCATGACTCGAATCACATCAAGGTTGGGCACCCCTGCTCGCAATCCTTCGATAACTCGACGATCCCGCAAAGATGCAGCCCCCTGGTGAAGAGGAGTTGCTCCAATCCCAATGCTATGGTGACGGACATTCGCCGGAGATGCGGACAGTCGCACCATGGGTGCGAGAGGGTTTTGTTGATATTTATCACGAACATCATCCCAAATGCGTAGCTTCAACGCTTCATAGCGATCCAGCCCTCGACGACGATCACTCAAAAACTCCTTTGGTGCCAATACCACAATCAAACATCCCGCATGGTCATCCACGCTATCGATGAATTGGCGCAAAGTGTCATACAGATCGAGTACGGCCGCCGAACTGTAATAAAATGTGGAATCGATTTCAGCGGGTTTCTTTGCAACCAAGTATCGCGACAAATCCAATGTCAACAGAAGCCCAGTCTTTTTCGCCCGCCGCAACCAATGCGTGAGGGACGTCAACATGTGTCGACCATTGTGACGAGAGATCTTTTGAAAGATTAACGCGTGCTTCACGCTGGAAATTAGTCGCAATTCCCCTCGCAACCATTCCTTGACCGATTGAGCGACATGGAGATCCGCGTCACTGGATTGTAATTGGGCCGTACACAGACTGATCATGGCCATCCGGAATTCCTGGCAAAGATTCAAATCAGCTTCAATCGTACGCTCAATCCACGTTTGCATGTCTTTCCAGAGCAGGGCCTCTTTACGATCATTGAGTTGGGCAAGTTTTGTCAGACTGAAATCTTCCCATTTATCAGGAACCTGATACCCTTTTTCACGAACGAGGTCGACCAAAAAATTATAGGCAAGTTCATCCCAATCTATTTGCTTCGCAACCTTGAAAAACAATCGATCCACCATATGCATCTTGGTAAACCGGGCGTCGACTCTGGCAAAGAGTAGGCCTTCCTCTTTTCCCAGAGCACTCAATCCAGACTGAAGCGCCGGACGGGTCTCTTGGCATGACCCAATCGCAAATTTGACCGAGCTTCCCCCATCCCGAATATATGACCGCACGTATTCTTGCTTGAGAATTCGCAACCAATCCTCCACCAACATTTCATCCAATTCGGGTTCCGCTGGCTCTGAAGATTCAGCCAAGGCTGAAGGGGCAGTCGGTTTGGGCATAGAGACAGAAGGGGCAAAAAAGTCGCGCAAATCCGCGGGACGTCTTTGAGCTACTTCGACCACAGATTCGTCAGGAATTTCGGCTACAGCCTGAGGCGCTTCGCCCCTCGAGCCTTCCCCGGACCTTGCCGCCTGAATGCGGTTTAGCGCTTCCACAATCTCACTCATGCCAATGTTCATCCTTTCCAGGGATTCATAAGCCTCTGATTTGGAAAATAGATCATTTTTAAGTTCACGGTTTGGTGTCACAATCACCCATTACCAAGGGTTTTGCCAGGTTCATAGGGCTTATGGAACTTTATCGGTTTTTCCTACCATTTCTTGATACTTTTTTCCCTTCCGCCTCCTAAAAACCTTAGTCACCAATGCCAAAATTTTTTCCCGTATGGGATGGTACCACCACCACAAGATCTGGTAGTGTGCATTCAGGACAACAAATTTACATCGCGATTGATGAAAGATTTCTCCTCAAGCCAATTCTTTCTCTTTGGAAGGGCCAAAAAATCATGGTGATATCCTGTTTTCCCATACTGAAAATCATTTCATTCCTCCTCCTGATCCAGGGTTGGACCACTGGGGCAGGAATCCCCCTTGCACAGGCCAAACCGATTGACGGTGTTGGCCAATTGAAATTTGGCATGAAGCCCAGTGCGGTCGAGGCCTTGGATGGCTGTTCCAGCGAATACGAATGCCTCTATGACATTTTAGGGAAAAATCGCTATTTTACATTGAGTTATGGAAGATCAGGGCCCTCCAGCACCCCGGACGATTCTCATTCGCAAAATGGTACGTTGACCCATATCGATATCGACATGGGAAGCCATACCAAAGAATGGTTTGGGGAATTGTACGAGGTTCTGGTTTCCCAATATCCCCTAAGTCATATACCCACGGAGCAAGAGGACGACCATTTCCAAAGTGGAAAAGATCAGGAGTTAATTATTGGGTTCGCCGATGGATCCGTGTTGCTCAAAATTGTTCGTCGCAAATTCGGGAATACGATTCTTCGGGTCGTGTATCAGGACGAGGTAGCCGCCAAGGCCCAACGAAATCATTGGGAACAGAATCGCGAGTAAAAGGATCACTCTTTTTCTTCTTTCTCCCCTTCCACTCATACTGTCCACTCCACCCTTCACCAGTGTGTCAAAAATTGCCTTGGTTTTTTCAATTCCTTTAGCATTTTCAAGAAATTCAAGCATATAGACTAAGCATGAATATTGCTTATTCTTCAGCTTAAGTACTAAGGCGAAGGGAACCCTCATGAAGGTTATGGAACATACAATTCAGGGCGCTATTCTATTGGAATTGCAGGGGGAGCTCGATTTTTCATCACGAAAGGAATTTATGGATGCCATTCAACAGACCTTTCATAGTAATCAGCCACATATCATTGTTGATCTTCAAGGGATAACTTGCGCTGATGAAGCGGCCATGAGTTTGCTCGTAATCGCCCATCAAAAGCTTATCCAACAATGCCGACGCTTAAGTTTACTTCATCCCCCAAACCATTTGGCAAACAAACTTCACTCCATGAAATTTCCCCGTATCATTCCTATTTATCGTTCGCTCGAAGAAGCCTTAAAGCGACAAATTTTTTCTCTACCCCTATATCATTAACTCCCGCTCGCGAAAATTCCTGGGACTAGATCCGTTAATCCCTCGAAAACTGCGGTATACACTCCTCCTATTGTTACCCTCCAAACCACATTTGAACCAATCCTCTTCATACTTTCAAATAGTTGCAGGCAAGGAAGAATCGGGGTCATAATTTCTTAAGGACACCTCGATTACTAGTGTGTTCCTGATAATATTGATCACCACTCTTTACCAGAGGAGGTCTGCCATGAGTGCCACTGTGACCGAAACTCCGCTCTTACCCTCCGTGCAAAAATTTCTCGCCACAGAAGGCAAACTGCTTATTGATGGAACCTGGATCCCAGCTCTTTCAGGGAAGACGTTTTCCACTTTCAACCCCGCCACAGGAGAACCCATGTGCCAAGTGGCTGAAGGACAAAAGGGCGATATCGATCTCGCCGTGAAGGCTGCTCGACGGGCTTTTGATAAAGGTCCGTGGCGAAAACTGACCGCGTCAGAACGTGGAAAAATGATTTGGAAATTGGCTGACCTCATGGAAGCCCGACTAGAAGACTTTGCCCAATTGGAATCTTTGGATAATGGAAAACCCGTGGCTGTGGCCCGAGTGGCTGATGTACCCCTAGCCATCGATTTGTTTCGGTATATGGCAGGATGGACCACTAAGATCGAAGGCAACACGATTCCGATTTCCGTGCCCTATGCCCCTGGGGCTCAATTTCATGCTTACACACTTCGCGAACCCGTTGGCGTAGTCGGACAAATCATTCCCTGGAATTTTCCTCTCCTCATGGCCGCGTGGAAATTAGGTCCAGCCCTTGCTGCCGGTTGTACCATTGTGCTGAAACCCGCTGAACAAACACCATTGTCGGCCCTGCTTCTTGGAGAATTGTTTTGTGAAGCCGGATTTCCTCCAGGGGTCTTAAATATCGTGACAGGCTTTGGCGAAACAGCCGGAGCAGGCCTGGCTGCTCACCCTGATGTGGATAAAGTGGCATTCACAGGATCCACAGAAGTCGGGAAATTAATCGCCAAGGCCGCTACCGGCAATCTCAAAAAAGTCTCCCTCGAATTAGGCGGAAAATCTCCCAGTCTCGTATTGCCCGATGCCAACATCGAGAGCACCATTCCGGGTGTGGCCAATGCCATCTTTTTTAATCATGGACAATGTTGTTGCGCCGGGTCACGTCTGTATGTAGACAAATCTATTTTTGACAAAGTCGTCTCTGGGGTGGCGGAGCAAGCTAAGAAGATAAAAGTCGGTCCTGGCATGGACGCCCAAACCGACATGGGCCCGCTGGTCTCCGATGAGCAACAACAACGAGTCTTAGGATATTTAGAGTCAGGGATGAACGAAGGCGCCAAAGCCATGGTGGGAGGCGGACGGGTTGGGACTAAAGGATATTTTATTGAACCGACCGTCCTTGTCAACACAAACCAAAAGATGAAAGTCATTCAGGAAGAAATTTTTGGTCCCGTAGTTTGCGCCGAACCGTTTACAGATTTGGAGGAGGTTGTCACGAAAGCGAATGACAGCATCTACGGATTGGCTTCAGCCATTTGGACCAAGGATATCGGCAAAGCCCACCGCATTGCCGCCCAGCTTCGCGCGGGAACCGTGTGGATCAACTGTCACAATATTTTCGATGCGGCACTGCCCTTCGGCGGCTACAAACAATCAGGATGGGGGAGGGAAATGGGCCACGAGGCCATCGATCTGTATACTGAGGTGAAGTCCGTCTGTGCGCTATTGTAAGTAAGAAAATGGGTTGAGTAAAAGAAGGCGCTAAAAAAATTCGTTTTCGGTTGATCGCCTGTTTTAGGCAACCTGACGATTTTCATCAGATTCAAGGAAGTAATATTCATTCGAAGCCTCGGCCTCACGGGCGCCTCGAATAACCTGCCTCCAGCATCGACGACATAGATCATGATCTTTCAAACTCACGGTCCTTCCAAGCTTTCCTGAATGTGGATTTCGTTTAGGAGACACATGAATTTTAACATCCGTGCCACATTGAGAACATTTGCATAGGCCTCCTGCATGACTTTTGAATTCCCTTACCCTCTTCGAATGAGAAAAGGACTCATCTTCCCA
The DNA here is from genome assembly GCF_032191465.1 of Candidatus Nitronereus thalassa. Classification (NCBI taxonomy): domain Bacteria; kingdom Pseudomonadati; phylum Nitrospirota; class Nitrospiria; order Nitrospirales; family Nitrospiraceae; genus Candidatus Nitronereus; species Candidatus Nitronereus thalassa. The sequence continues at coordinate 1,567,906 of NZ_JAQOUE010000001.1, forward strand.
GAGTGAAAACATCAATCCATAATCTTCTGATTGGCAATCCATCATCGGATATGAAATAGCCAAACGGGCCATGGCAACCTCCGTGTCGTTCTGGGTGATGCATCAGGGGCACCAACCAATTCAGTATCAATACGTATTCACCAATGCATTCCTTAAATTATTCTCACAGAATGAGCAAAGGAGGTGCCAAAACTGATATTTTAAGAATTTCCAGTCGCAACATATTGTAAAGTATGGAAGTTTTCGAATGTATATAACAATTTCCACACATGTCCATTGACCCCATGAGGGAAGTTAGGAAGTTTGGAATATGGGATTTTTTGACAGGCTGTCAGACGTGGGGACAGGCTTATTGAAAAAGATTCAACGGTTGGAAGGCATGAAGCTAAAACAAAAATCCTGCAGACATTCTTCGTTGCGCTTCAGAAACCTCAATGAAAAAAACCAGGTAATCAGAAAATTTTCGAGTCACAGGTAGGCTATCGCACTTTCGCACCAGGCGCTGATTCATTGAGGATAAGCCAGTACAGACCAAGCTGCTGAACAGCCTGAGTAAATTCTACGAAATCCACGGGTTTTCGAACATAACTATTGGCCCCAAGTTTATAACTTTTCATCAAGTCCTGTTCCTCTTTGGACGAGGTCAAAATCACCACCGGCAAAAATCTCGTGCGATCGTCAGCCCGCAATCGTCGCAAAACTTCCAACCCATCGATTTTAGGAAGTTTTAAATCGAGAAGAATAAGCTGAGGCATCACACTTAAATCCCGTCCAGCATGAACCCCGGTACCAAACAAATATTCCAAGGCTTGAACCCCGTCCCGCGCAATAACCACCTGGTTGAGAATATTATTTTTTCCTAATGCCCTCATGGTCAGTTCCTCATCATCCGGGTGATCTTCAACCAACAAAATGACTTTTTCACTCATATCTTGCCTCCCTCATTTTCCAAGGTAAAGAAAAAGGTGGCCCCTTTTCCTACAGACGCCTCGGCCCAAATACGGCCCCCATGACGCTGAATAATTCTATGCACGGTCGCAAGGCCGATTCCGATACCCTGGAACTCACTGACGGCATGTAATCGCTGAAACGCCCCAAACAATTTATCCGCATACGTCATATCAAAGCCCACCCCATTGTCCCTGACAAAAAACACAGGCTGGGCATAGTGATACGTCATTCCCAGTTCAATGCGAGGGAACTCTTCATGACTCGTGAATTTCCATGCATTCCCCAATAAATTTTCCAAGATCACTCGGGTTAAGTCCGGGTCGGCCGTCGTACGAAGATTGTCCACCACCACCACCTCCACCTGACGGTCCGGATCGGCTTTACTCAGGTCCATGGCAATCGAACGCCCGATCGCTGAGAGATCCACTGATTCAAAAGTTAATTCAGCACGAATGAGCCGAGCCAGATTCAGCATGGCATCAATGAGCTTCGCCATGCGCTGGCTTGCCTCACGTACCCGTCGTAAATACTGCTTGCCGGTCTCATCAAGTTTGTCGTGATAGTCGTCCAAGACGGCCTGACTAAATCCATCGATTCCTCGCAATGGTGCCCGCAAATCGTGGGAAACTGAGTAGCTGAATGCTTCCAACTCTTTATTAGAAGCCTCCAATTGAGTCGTACGATCCAATAGATCCGCATTGAGCTTGCGCATATGCTCTTCGACTCGTTGACGCTCAGTAATTTCCCGAGTCAGGCCAGCATTGGCCTCTTCAAGCTTGGCAGTTCGTTCATGTACTCGATGTTCAAGATCCAAATGAGCCTGACGCAATTCTTCTTCGACTCTTAAACGCTCACCCATTTGACGCTGCAGCTCAAGATTGGCCTCCCTCAGGGCTGACGTACGTTCCATGACCCGCTGTTCCAACTCCATGGATGTGCGACGAAGCTTACTAATAACCAGGCCTAACCCACCTAACCAAATCACAATCAATAAGGCAGTCCATCCATACAGGTTGTACCAATCCTGAAATCGGACCCGTTGAACGATATCGCTGGAATACAGGCCCTCGAGTTCATCCAACGCTTTTGAATACACCTGAACATCTGCCACAGCCATCGACTGAATCAAATCGCCCTGAAGCTGGGATACCTGCAGCAGCATGAGGGCCAAGCTCGAACAAAACACCACCGTGAGCACCAGCACCATGCGCTCATACAGCGGATCCATAAATCGAGTGAATGCATGATTCATAACTTGACCGATTTCCAACACACGTTCACGGAGGGTTCCCATGTTCTCAAAGCCAGTGGCCGCAATTTATCCGACCTGCGCCCCGACCAACTCCGTCGGGGACGCAACGTCCTCAGTACCAACACCAGCCTGATCCTCTTCGGCGGGAGTTTCGAATTCAGCATCTTCCATATAACTGGGTCGCAGGGGCGTCACTTCGAGATCAACCGTTTCTTCAGGAGCCAATCGCTTGAGATCCCATTCCGTGATCCATCCTTTCACATATTCCCGCATGCGAGTGCTGGACAACCGCTCAACAGAGGGAATCGTTGGCGGAGCCCAATGATAAGCAGAGGCATGAATCGTCCGAACTTTTTCTTGGGTTTCTTCAATCATTCGATCGTAGGGACCGACCAAACGGGCCCGTTCACTTTCAATCAACCGCATTCCAGCCTCTGCTTGATCGGCCAACAGCACATCGGTTTCCGATCGTCCTTCTCGTAGTTTGTTTGGAATTTTTTCCCGGTCGCCCTTGTCTTCCAAAATCGCACTTTGAAAATCATCCGTCAGCGCAATGACTGACGCGAGACCTGATTTATATCCAAGATCCGCATAGCTCGATGCATCCAATCCACCCATCCATCGCGCGAGCTCGGCATAGGACTTTGCTCGTTGCTTGAGAGAGTAACGCCCAATAATTTCTGCCTCGTCAATGAGTAAAATCCATCCTGAATATCCCGAAGCCACCATCAATCGGGAGGCGAATTTAAATCGTTGCAAGGCCAAATCCGTTTGAGAAATTTTTTCAAATGTGTAGGGATTCGACGCACTACAGGCCTGGAGATACCGCTTGAGTTCGACGACACCAATTGGGTCTCCGGACCAGAAGCGGACAAGACGGTGGCTCAATTCTCGATCATTGGCCATTCGTTCATACAAGAATAATGTGGCGGCAAATCGGCTATCCAACTCGCCACTGGGTCCATGCACCCACTCATAGAAGTCTGCGTATTGGGGACCCTGAAAATTCAGCTCTCCTGCAACTTCAGCCAATGTCCCACCGCGCTTCCCAGGGATCAAGATCGTTTCAATTGAGGCACGGTAGATTTTGACCAGGCTGTACAACGGGGTTTCTTTACTAATCACAATACGGCTACAGGCAAAATTCTTCTCCAATGCCAACTCTTGAAGATATTCCAAGGTATGAGATTTTCCAGTCCCGAATCCCCCATCCAACAAGATACCTTTCGTTGTCGTACCTTCGGTCACGCTTCGCTGGGCGTTCTCAAGCATGCGCCGGAATTGTCCTTCAATTTCAGGTTGAGCGCACCCCAACACTTGGACGGCATCTCGATTGGGCACTCCGGCCCGTAAGGCTTCGATCGCCCGGCGATGCAACATCTCCTCCCCATTAGCGACCGGCGTTCCTTGGGTAAACCCGCTCGCGGCAACCCCGGGAGATGCCGAGTCCTTTGAAATCCTGACCAAGGGTGCAAAGGGGTTTTGCCGACGCTTATCTCGGACATCGTCCCAAATCCGAAGCTTGAGTGCCTCATAACGATTGAGTCCGCGCCGCTCATCTTTCACAAACTCCTCTGGGGCAATCACCACAATCAAGCAACCTTCGAGTTCATCCGTTCCATCAACAAATTGACGCAAAACTTCATAGGCGTCCATGGCCGCCGCTGCCGTATAACTCAAGGCTGCATCAGGTTCTTTTGACCGTTTCACTACCATATACTGACTAATATCTAACGTAAGGATTAACCCACCTTTGCCCACCAATCTCACCCAGTAGACCAGCGAGGCCAGCATATCCCTGGCATTGTGTCGCGCGACTTTTTGGAAAATCAGTGCATCTTTGAGTGCGGAAATCAAACGCAGTTCCCCACAAAGCCATTCTTTCACGGCATTCGCCAAAAACGGGTTTGGGTCACCACTATCAAGTTGGGCCAGACACAGACGGACCATAGCCATTCGAAATTCTTGGCACATGCCCGAATCACGATAAATGGCTTTTTCTAACCAACTCCGGAGCTCACGCCGAAGTAGCATTTCTTCACGATCATTGAGCTCAGCAATGGCTTGAAGGCTAAACGCTGCACGATCATCTGGCACCTGATATCCGTTTTCAACTAACAGCCGGGATAGGAATAAATGCGCTAATCCATCCCAATCAATTTGTTTCGCAATTTTATGAAATAAACGATCCACCATATGAATCTTGGTATATTGCGCATCGGCCTTAGCAAATACGTAGGCATCGTTTTTCGCCATTTTGCTGAATAGCTGCGGCAAGGCACGACGAACCTCTTCCTCGGCGCTCACGACAAATTTTACCGCAGATCCTCCCTGGCGGAGATAACTTTGGAAATACTCTTTCCTCATGACCTCCAACCAATCCAGAGATGACATGTTCATGACGATCCTCTCTTTCCCTTGAAATACGTCCACATGATGTAGGCCAATGCAATCATTAGTTTGCCCCCTTGCGGTATCAGTTGGATCGAGACTCGTTGGGAGGAGAAAAAATCGAAGAGCCCACAAGTGGGCACAGAGGGGCAATGCTATCGAATAGTCGAACGTTGCAACCAGACCAACCCTGAAAGGAAATTTAAGGTTCCCCTTCTCCTCAGGTCTCTTGGCTTTGCGTCCTGCCCTCTCAGGCAGTTTGCCCTTTCGCCTCCTACCTCTATTACTATTACTATCGGAAGCATCAAAATTTCCTTGCACAGAAAGACGAGGTGAGAGGGAACAACAAAAACGAACATCATGTTGGCAGGATGTTTAGTCACCATACGCAACCGTATGGGTCAGAAATCAACTGGTCTGGTCAGGATGGCTGAGAAAGAAGGATGGTTACGCTGCAGACGTAAAGGAGGTGCCGTAATACGTCCGCAGTCGGCCCCCTTGCGCAATGACACTCAAGACTTTGGTGGCGTCTTTGATGCCAGTACTGGCATGGAAATGAAGCAGGTGACCCTTTTTTGTTTGATTCACTCCACTTTTATCGAGAAAGTAGAGATCTCGTGCAAATTCTTGTCGAGTATATTCAAACGTTGGGCGTGGCAACATGGTGAGCAATTCATAAATTTCCATTAACGGAATGACGATGCCTGTTCCGAGCAGATGCTTTCCACGAATCCCGACGGCGATAGAATAGGCAGAATACAAGATGGCCAAAAATTCGTGAGGTTTAAATCGATACGGCCTGGTTTGCAAATCCTTTAAGCGTTTCACCAGTAAGGATGGGCGCAATCGAGTTTCTCGAACGCGGTCAATCGTCACAGCCATCTCTTTAGGGTGAACTCGAACCAACGCCGGATAGGCAAACAACGTTCCCTCATGTTCAATCAAATCCACGCCCATTTGTTCGGCCATGGATAACAAGTCCTGCTGGAAGCCTAATCCGCCCAAATAATCCTCTTCATCAAAATTCCAACTCTGGGTCGTTGAGGCCAGTTCCTGTTGTAATTGCGCGGTGAACTGATTGGCTTCATTGAGAGCATGGCGAAGCTTTTGGAAGTCACCAACACTGGCCGCCGTCCGAATTTTTTTCACCGCAGTCGCCGCCTCAGCAACGGTTCTCACCAGTAGATCTGAATCTTTTTCGATTTTGGCCAAGGTTTGTTCGAGATTTGTTCGCACTTGTTGTTCAATCATCACGCGGTTTCCAAAAAGGCCATGGAGACTGAGGCCCCATATAGGGATTAGACTTCTTTCTCGGCTACCTTGACGTTTCCTAAAGACACGCTAGGATGTAAGAGAGAGGTTTCTGGACATTAGTCCGACTTTCTTTTCATCTTTGCTCTGCCCCCCCAGGCCACTGCTCATGGGCAGGGAATAGTGCACCCGAGATGACGAATTCGAAACGTCCCTTTGCTATTATTACAGGTGCCTCAAGAGGCATCGGCGCGGAATATGCCCGAGGATTGGCTCGCCAAAACCACGACCTCCTTATAGTGGCACGAGATAAAGCACGCTTGCGAGAACTTTCCCAAGAATTGGAAACCGCCCATACTATTCATGCCCATATGTGCGTCTTGGATTTAGCCCAACCCAATTCAGCCCATCAATTGTTTGTAAGGGCCCGGGAATATCGACAAACACCAGACCTGCTGATTAATAACGCAGGTTTTGGACTATACGGGGAATTCGTCTCCCACCCCTTACCCAAAATCCAACAAATGCTCCATCTCCACATTCAATCGGTCGTAGAAAGCATTCGTTTGTTTTTGCCGGGAATGATGGAGCAAGCCTCGGGTACAATTATTAATGTCGCATCGATTGCTGGCATGCTCCCGATTCCCTACTTCGCAGAATATGCCGCCACGAAAGCCTTTCTCATTTCCTTTTCTGAAGCACTGGCGGAAGAGGTCAAATCCAGCGGAGTCACCATTCAGGCTTGCTGCCCCGGTCAAACAGAAACGGACTTTCATGCTTCCGCAGGATTTCGACCTTCAAGTCCTATCCCCATACAAACAGCATCACAAGTCGTTCAAGCTTCTTTGGCTGCCATCGATAAAAAACAAACCGTTGTGACCGTAGGATGGCCAGGCAAGCTTTCCTCTTTTCTGGCCACATGGGTGCCAAGGACAATTCTCACGAAGCAAACCGCCCGACGCACTCGACCACCTTCAATGACATAAGGTGCCCTAACCGAGTCCCGAAGGAGTAAAAGGCTATGTTATCGACCTTCACGAAGAGCACATTCAGACAAAAGTTATTGATCGCCTTATTGGCGTTACTCCTTTGGGGTTGCGCAGGGCCACAGCCTGTCCTTTACCCCAATGCTCACTATGAGGGCGTTGGACAAGAACAGGCCGAACGGGATATTGCTGAATGTCGAGAACTAGCGGATGCGCATACGTCCTCCCCGAACCAAGGCCAAGAAATCGCCCAAGGCACTGCGGTTGGGGCCGGAGTCGGAGCCACGTCCGGCGCAGTTATTGGGGCCATTCAAGGATCGGCAGGAAAGGGCGCGGCTGTGGGCGCCGCGGCTGGCGCCACCGGCGGATTTCTAAGGTCTATGTTGCGAGGATCTGGCCCAAGCCAGACCTACAAGAATTTTGTGAACACCTGCCTCAAAGAACGAGGGTATAAGCCAATTGGGTGGGAATAGACGAAGACGGCCTTTTTGGTTCTCGCCAGTAACGGCCCTTCACGACTCACTAATTTTCGCGTTCCGTGCGGCGTAAACTCCGCATCAGTGCCTTGTCATTGAGGGCCATCTCACTCAGCGCATCCATGATGTGCAAACCTTGAGCTTCCATCAACTCTTTGGCTTTGGCGTATTGCTTGGCATTAAACCGCGCCACGGTGGGTTGGTTGTTAATCACTTGGCACGCTAACACTCCATCTTCGATTTCGAGTGTGCCCCCTTGATCAATCAACTCTTGCGCCTGGGAAATGGTGATGCCATGCAACGTGGCAAACTCTTGGATGCCACCAGTCTCCACCATGGACCCATCGGGCATCGTGCATTTGCGTTTAAAGTAGGGTGACCAATCTTTTCGGAAATCGATATATTTAATATCGCCACCCTTGGCCACAGACCTATCAAGTTTCGAATAATCAAGCCCAAGATTTTTTTGTTTAAGCCGGTCTTGTAATTCCTCAGGAAGCCCTCGAAAAAATATCCGTTCCGCCGCATCCGTCAGCGGAATATCGGAATACCGACTAAGTTGTTCCGCCTCCGCGGTTTGGGCTAAATCTAGAATCCAGGTGGATTTAGGAGTTTCTCCTGTCGAATCTATCCTGCACACAAACATTCCCCGAGTTACCACGCCACCTGTTTGTGGGTAAGAATAGATCCCACCTTCGGCCAATAAGGTCTGCATTTCCTCAATAGGGATTTCGTAACTTGCCCCAAGAATTTTGGCATGATGCTGAATATCTTCCTCTCGGGTCATGGCACAAACCATCACATTCCCGGGCGGGTCGAAATCCGTGTAATTCTCCAGAATGTTATACAGCTCAGGTTCCTTCTCCGGTTTTAATGGCCGCTTTTTGAGCTTAAACATCTTTTCATTACTCCCTACTCACATGACTTAAAGAAAATCAGACCACCGTTGCCATTATTTATCTTTGAATGATAGAACAGACACCGGCCTTTTTGAGGAGTATCCTTTCCCATGTACAAAGCACAACTCGCGGCATTATTTTGGAAGTACGAAGCCTTTAAATGGGACTCACATGATGGCTTCCTCTTGGCCTCAGGAAAAAAGAGTCCCTTTTACGTCGACTGCCGCGCGTTGCTTGCTCACCCAGATGCCCGATGGCTAGTAGCCAACTTGGCCTGTGCCTCCATCCAACAACTCCCTTTCGAAGCCATTGGCGGTTTGGAAATTGGGGCCATCCCACTGGCCACAGCTATATCCGATTATGCCTTCGCGACTCAACCTTCACGAACCTACCGCACCTTTGTTGTTCGAAAACAAGCAAAAGATCATGGGTTAGGAAAACGGATTGAGGGAGCAGCCAATGCAAACGATCGCGTGCTCGTAGTGGATGACGTACTGACAAGCGGGGGCTCTATTCTTCAAGCCCTTCGGGCCGTAGAGGAAGCAAACCTCCACGCCTCCCATGCTCTCGTCCTTGTGGACCGCCAAGAACAAGACGGCAAAAACAAAGTCGAAGCGGCAGGGGTCTCCTTGATTAGCTTGTTAAATTTGGAAGATTTAAAAGCAGCCAAACCTTAATGACATCCTCACTCTCTGCTTAGATCAAGAATTTTCACACTGAAATCGAACTCCCCACCAGTTTTCAACAATGATATCTGATCCTCCTACTCCTTCTACCACGCGTTGACGACCCTTCGTTGGTCCTTCCTTTACAATATCAAATGGCCCCCGGCAAAATTCCCGAATGGATTCAAAGGCTTCCCCTCGTTTGGGAGTCAGCATTTGACCATCCGTCCCTTTATAGAGATACATCATCACACCACGCCCCTTACCTTCAGGGACCATCTGTAACCCACCACCGCATCCAGCTAAAAGGGCAAATCCGCAGAAAAGACCAACTCTTGACCAGAGGGAAAGGCTGGGCATACGATATCTTACAAGGGATGTCTTTTCATGCATCGAGGTTTCTCAAAAAAAACGGGTTATTCCGTTTCAACATTAAGGAGACCGCTATGAGGAACTTAAAAGTATATTTCCCGTTGTTGGGTTTTTGCAGTCTATTCATGATCGCCATCGGGTCCCCTGCTGTGGCCGCGGAAGATTTTTATGTGCTGAGCGTCCATGAATTAAACGGGGGATTAAACAAGGCACCCAGTCTCGCACAAAAAGGATTCACCCTTATCGATGTCCGTGCTCCGGAAGAACATAGCACAGGATTTATTCCCGGGACCGACCTGAATATTGATTTTCGCGAAATTGGTGCTCGTCACCGGGAGATAGGCGCACGATTGGACGACCATATTGTAGTCTACTGCCAATCTGGACACCGCAGTAACATTGCCGCTGAAACCTTAGCCAGTCTTGGGTATACCCACGTCTATAACGTAGCCGGCAGCATGAATGCTTGGGCCGAGGCTGGATATCCCATTCAGACAGTCAACCGATAAACTATGTAAAATTTCTTTTTATACATTTCTACAAATTCTATAAACACCAAATACGAAAGCCGAATTTCCAAACAACGCCCAAATAAAAAATGCGAAATTTTCAATTTTGGAAATTTCATTTTTCGGATTTCGATATTTGCGTTTTGAACTTGGGATTTTGTTTCTCAATCAACAACAGAGGTTGAGGGACCCTCCTCTACGATCTCAGAAAAAATGATATCAAACTGTTCGTGAATCTCTCGAAATGCATCAAGAAGTTGTGGATCGAAATGCGAAGGCCGGGTTCGATGATCTCCGTGCAGCATAATGTCACAGACCTTGGCATGGGAAAATGCTGGCTTATATGGCCTTTGACTTCGCAACGCATCATAGGTATCCACCAACATGACCATGCGGCCGCCAAGGGGAATTTCAGTTTTTTGTAAACCCTGCGGATAACCCGTCCCGTCCCAGCGCTCATGATGCGTCAATGCGATCTCGCGCGCGGTCTCTAATAGTTGCGACGGGGAACCGGTTAACAGATTGGCGCCAAATACCGGGTGCTGTTTCACGATATCCCATTCTTGTTCATCCAACGGACCCCGTTTCTGCATAATCATATCCGGAATACTCACTTTGCCCACATCATGCATGGGTGCGGCATCGAATATTAGTTGAGCCTCATCTTCACTAAGCCCAATACTGAGCCCAAGGGTTTTGGCATAATGACTTAATCGTTGAATATGCGTGCCCGTTTCTTCGTCTTTATATCGTGAAGCCAGTGTAAGCCTGACTACCGTATCTGCATAGGCTTTTTCCAATTCCATAGTTTTCTGTCGCTCAGCATGGTAGGCAGCTTTTAGATCTTGGGCATAGGCTTGCATTTGTTTATTGACGGCCTCCAGCTTTTTCGCTTTCTTTTTCTCACGAACTAGCAACTCCTTGAGATCCTTGGCGTAAATAGCGAGCTGTGATTTGGCCGCGCGAAGTTGTTTGTTCAAATCATGATCGGGGACTGAAGGAGGAGAAAGTTTCATAGATGGTTACCCCGCAAATCTGGCTGAGGATTCCCCCATCAGCTGTTGCACCAAATCCAATAATTGCAACGGACTGAAGGGCTTTACCAAATACGCGCATACTCCAGCTTCCTGTCCTTGATCCTGGTCATCAGTTTGATCTTTGGCGGTCAGCATAATAATTGGAATGTATGAGAGTTGGGGGTGAGCTTGCATGGCCCTGGCGACTTCGATGCCATTCTTCTTGGGCATCATCCAATCCAGGATTACGACATCAGGATGTTCTGTCTGAATAAGCTGAAGGGCAGATTCGCCATCCGAGGCTTCCACCAACCGATAAGCGGGATCTTCTAAGGTCATGAGAAGAAGGGCACGGAGATCTTCTTCATCATCAGCGATAAGAATGGTTTTCATATACCTTGATGGCATGACCACCACAGATATGCATTAATCTTTTATCGTCTCTGCCGTGGTGCTTACCCGCCATCCCAGTCAGGTGCAGTATCGCCATTCTCCTGAATTGAAGGGTCCGTCATCTCGCTCGACAGGGACTGGACCTCCATGACCTGTTCCACGCGTCGAGCAACCGTAATAAATCCTGAATGCGCAATCATGCGAAGATCTGGCCGCACACTACGACCTTGAATATTCCAATTGCGCGTAAATGACTCAAAGGTTTCGATCATACCAAAGGCTCGTGTGTGATTGAGGGCATCAACCGTTTGCGTGATTTGCGGCACCGTCGGAACAAAACTCAAATAAATCCCACCTAACCGAAGGGCCTTCGCTGCATGAGGCACCACATGCCAGGGTTCTGGAAGATCAAGCACTACACGGTCATACAAGGTTTCGCCATCCCCTGTCTGACAATCAATCCCTTCATGCGCATCACGTTGGAGAAGTTGAAAATTGGGCACCGGACCAAGAAACCGCTCAATATTTCGCATGGCGGTTCTTGCAAAATCATCGCGTCGTTCATAGCTGGTGACAGACCCGCGTTCACCAACGGCCTGCAACAAAGCAATGGTGAGGGCTCCCGACCCAACGCCGGCCTCGAATACTCTTGCGCCGGGATAAATATCTGCCCACATTGTGATTAACGCCAGGTCTTTCGGATACAGGACCTGAGCGCCTCGTGGCATTTTGAGAGTATATTCGGCGACTGTCGGGGAAAGAGCCAGCATCTTTTTTCCCCGAGACAGAGTAACAATCGAGCCATCAGATTTCCCAATCAGCTCATCATGGGAAATCGTGTCACCACTAAACTGAAAAGTTTCTCCTGCCTTAAGAGTTAAGGCATATTGACGTCCCTTTTTGTCAACAAGGTGAACTCGCTGGCCTGATTCGAATATCTTCATAAGAGGCCATTTTAGGTACCAATTTCATAGGTTGCAAGGAACCTGGTTTAAGCCAATTTGTTGAGATATTTTTCAAGGGGAAGATTTCTTGACACCCCTCGGGGAGCGACGTAAGATCATTTGTCTAGGAGGTTTTTCTCATCTCAATTAAATTTTTACCATTCCCTTTTTTCTAAATCCACCATGCCTGAAGAAAGAAAGACTACCCTGGTTTTTGGAATCGCCTTGAAGCCCCTGCAAAGTTAACATCCACAACCTGAATTTCCTGGGTTACCACGAAGGATTGTTATGAAGCGTTTGTTTGCAGTTATTGGTTTGGGTCGGTTTGGTTTTCATGTCGCAGAATCCCTTCTTCAGAAAGGGTGCGAGGTTTTGGCCATTGATACGGAGGAATCTAAAATCCAGGCCATCAGCGATATCGCCACATTTGCAGTTCAATGTGACGCCACAGATGAACGTGCACTGAAGGCGGTGAGCACCCAGAATGTCGACGTGGCAATTGTTAGTATTGGGGAAAATATTGAAGCCAGTATTCTCATCGTTCAAGCCTTGGCTGAAATGGGCGTGAAATCCATCATTGCCAAGGCCGTCACCAACACCCATGGGAAAATCCTCAGTAACCTCGGGGTTTCGGAAGTGATCTACCCCGAACGCGATGCGGCAAATCGACTAGCCCACCGCTTGATTTCGCCTAAGGTATTGGAATACCTCGAGCTGGCTCCGGGTTATAGCATTGAGGAAATTGCGGTTCCCGACCGTTTCGCGGGCTTAAGCATCCAAGAATCAAAAATCCGTGAACTGCACAATCTCAATGTGATTGGCATTAAGAAACAAGTGAAGCGGATGGTAAAAGGCCGGCTTATGAAGGAAGAATCTTTTAATTTCACCCCAGCGTCCACTGATCTCATCGAAAAAGGGGATGTGCTGGTAATGATTGGAAAAGAAAACGATTTGGATCGTTTCAGCGACGCTGAATAAGCTGGTTTCCCACACATTTTCTCTTCTATCCTTTCCTCCCTAATCCAGGGCCTTCCTTGGAAATCCCTGTAGGCTTTTGTTGATAACCCCCTTCAGTTCAATTCATCTCGCCCTTGGCCCCCTTCATTAAGTAAAAAATCATATAAATATATCTATTTTATTTAAAGTTAAGTTGATAAGGGACATCGGGCCAACCTTTTGCTATAATCCGACCGCTTTCATGAAAGGAACGGCTTATGACTTTGCCTGGAATCCAAATCTTGCTCATGGAATTTCGGCAAGAACTAGAATTGTTTTACAAGCACCTGCAACTCGCTCCCCCTTATGACAGCGTCGAAAAGGCCCTAATATGCCTCTCCCGCAGGCTTAGCAACCAATCGACCGATGAACAAGATCAAATGGCTCATGACCAAACATTCAAATGGAAACTTTTTCAGGAAGCCGTTGTCGAATCGGGACTCCATAAAAAACATCGAGGGATTATTGTGGGATTACTTCGTTCGCAAGGCCCAGATTTCATTCCTGAAACCCAACGATACCTGCAAGAACCATTTTTGGCACAAAAATAGACTAATCTTCATCACCTTAAAATGTATTATTTTTGCAACACTTCTATTGATTTTTCACATCATCTAAATCAACTATCAATATCAATTATTCACAATTTCAATACGTTATGAAATATTATTTGATTTTTATTATGGCCCATGTTTTGCATTTCACTTTAGGGATTTAGAAATTTCGATTAGAGGAGAAATGCACGTGCAGAGAACATTGAGGCAGCCAACAGCACTAGAAGGAATCGGACTGCATTCTGGAAAACCGTCCAAGGTAACTCTGTCACCAGCCCCGGTAGACTCAGGGATTGTATTTCGACGGAAAACGAATGGGCACCTTGAGTCATGTCAAGCCTCAATCCGAAATCTTCGCCCTATGGAATTGTGCACCACTATTGGATCTAACGGATTTCAAATTCAAACGACCGAGCACGTCTTGTCAGCTCTTTGGGGCATGCAAATTGACAATGCCTATATTGATATTAATTCGGAAGAAGTACCGGCCATGGATGGCAGTGCCTCCCCCTTTGTAGAAATGATTCACACCGCAGGGATCGTTTCTCAGGAACGTCCGAGGTCCTTCCTAAAAATCATTAAACCCCTTCATATTGGGGATCATCGTCGTGGAGTCTCAGTCCTCCCCTCAGTCACTCCTAAAATTACCTATTCGATTGATTACAACCACGCACTTATCCAACAACAAACCTATGAATACGAATGGTCGCCGGCAAGCTTTCAAGATAGAATTGCCGAGGCCAGAACATTTGCCTTTTCCCATGAAGTCGAAGCGTTATGGGCCCGAGGACTTGGTCAAGGTGGATCGTTGGATAATACCATCGTATTTTCAGAATCTGGCATTCTCAATGACCAGGGTCTGAGGTTTCCTGATGAATGTGTTCGGCACAAGGTTCTCGATCTCATTGGGGACTTGGCCTTATTAGGACTTCCAATCATAGGACATATTATCGCTGATCGATCTGGACACTTTTTGCACAATCAACTCATCCAAATGATTCTTGATAATTCCGATGCTTGGATTTTGGTTGGTTCCCATCATCCAGGATGGGATAACAGTTCCGATGGGTACTCGAATGAAAATGACATGGCCCATTCGGTTTCACTTTCCGCTAATTCCGCTGCCTAGCCAGCCAATCGTTCCCTTCTCTACTTTCCCAAGAATCTCCTCTTTCCCACCCATAATTGCGTTCGGTTCCGCCACATGTTAGGGTCGGCCTCACCCTTATGAATAACCGAGACCTCTCCATTTTCATTGGCCTGGCTGCTCTGAGTTTCCTCCTCCTTTTCACGGATCCTTCCCAAGCCATTAGTCCCATGACTCACGACCCTCAGGGGTTTAAAGGAATTAAATGGGGAACGGCACTTCATACCCTCAATCATCTAACCTTGGTAGACCCGGACGATCGAATCCAGGAGTATCAATTCAAAGAAGATTCGCTACAATTTGCCGACACCAAAGTTGAAACACTTCGACTTCTCACCATTGACGGAAAATTTGCTCGAGTCATGATTCGTTACCATGGCGAAAACACTCACCAGACCATTATTAAATATCTTTCTGCTCAATACGGGAAAATACAACGCCAACGTGGATCAATGGTACGGGGATTAAATCAGGAAAATACTTGGCGGGGGAACGACACCGAAATAAATCTCAACTACCGAGGACATGGAGAACAAGGATTTATTTTGATTCAAAGCCGAATTCTTGCCCCAAAATTTATGGAAATGGTCTCCGAACATTCGCATTGACCAGCCAAACAAATAGTGAGGTTTGAGTACACCCGCTTACCCTTCAATTTCCTCTCGCGCCTCTAACACTTTTTTTACAATCACCTCGATAATCTCCTCATCGACAAACGGCGAGAGAATAAACGACTTCAAGGCCACAATCGGTTCACCATAATCAGTATGTCGATAACAATCGGTTAATGAGAGCACCGCCCCTCGGCCAGCCATCGCCTCCTCATGAACATAGTGAAACACCTGCCGATTATATTCGTTATGGGCGAGAAGCTGCTCCCGATGCAAACTCTCGTGTAGTTCCTTTTCCTTGATCCGAAATGTATCCACACCTGGAGGATAGGCCCGAAATACTGTCACCGTTCCAAAATTATCGCGGTTCAGGACGGTCGTACAGGCATGGCCCTCTAGATGCTCCCGCAGGAGCTGTGTCATTTCCACAATATGCCCAATAATGACCTGCAACCCTTGCTTGCCAAATAACTTCATATTGGCCAAAGCCGCTAAAATTCCTGTACCGGGTCGAGATGTTTCTATCGTAAACATTCCGGGCCGATGACTCCCGAATTGATACAAATACGGCATTTGCTCCTGGGGTCTTTGCAATAATTTAATATCTTCTCCATGGCGAAATAGGACTAGGCTGGAAATATACGGAACAAAACCAGGTTTATGAAAATCGATTCCAATACTGTCCGCAAGATTCACATGCTGAATATGGTGACGCACCCCTGCTAAGGCTCGAATCGTCCGTGGACGAAACCCCATAGGATTTGCCTCAAAATCATAATCATTAAATACAGACCACGCCCACCCAATCACGGCATCGGCATGGACATGAGGCCGATAAGAAAGTTGAAACTCTTCCACGAGTTCATCACGTAGAGCAATAATCCCCGCAATATCATCTAATCCAAAGGCATCAGTCGTCCCTAACGTCGCAATTATCGCGGCAATGCGTTTCCCACTGCGGAGCGCCGAGCGCGCCTGTTCACCAAGCACACCGACATCCATGGCATTGCGGGTATCCGTGGGAATCGTGATTAAACGTTTGGATCCCAAACCCAGCCATCCGGCGATATTGTAACGGCAATAGTGACTCGCATCACTGGCGAAAATTACCGCCTCTTCGCGCACACCATGTTCCATCGTGCCGGGAAGAGCTTTTTCCAATCCCGTTTTGACACCATACAAGGTGGTACCTGTCCCGCCAAACGTAAAAAACCCCCTAGCGCTGTTAGGGTCATAACCCAACAAGTGCGCGGTCATAGCCACCATCTCCACCTCAGCCAGGGACAACCGGTGACTATATTCATCCCATGACAAATTAGGATTATAAAGGGACGCGAGAAGCACACCGATGAGGGAGGAAATGGTCGGAGGCGGCACAACGTTCTGTTGCGTTTGGGGATGCCCGGGAATCGTTAGCCCAGCACAATAAGAAACCAAATCACTCGTCACGGCTTCGATAGTCATTCCTTGTTCCGGGACAACAGATTGACGCGCGAGGTCATAGTCCAACGGTTTTCGCTCGCCCAAAATCGGTCGTTGGCTTTTTAGTGCATCCACTTCATCCATCGCTCGCATGACACTATGGACAAGGTAGGAATCATGGACGCGATCCGAAATGGGTTGAGGAAACGCCAGGCGAATGTTCTCTAAAATATTGCGGTAGGGTATAGCCATGAAATTCTTCCTCCTTCAACGGTGAAAGAATCGACACGGGGGCAGGAAAAACGTACTTTCCCGATTATTTTAGCACACCTAAAGATTGTGGCTATGGAAAATCAGGAACATGTAAGAAGCCCAACTCTTCCTAAAGAGACACTCAAGATCCATCGCCTCGAGTCACCTTCCAGCTTTCAGACCCCCCTACCGGTATAAACCCGAATTGACTGGACATTCCCATTAAGTGCACCATGCCTTTTTAGTCAAACTACTCAGGGAACTAGTCATGAACATGCCTTCCAATCCCCTTATCATCAACCCTCATTGCCAGGTCAACATCGAATACTTAGGGCAGGGACGCCACAAAATCGTCATTGCAGATGACTTTTACCAACATCCCGAAAAAGTGCTACAATTGGCCCTGGAATTGCCATATACCGATAGGTTTGAGATCGTCGGTAATTTTCCTGGTGTTCGAGCCTCAATCAACCTCGAGATTCAGCCCATCTTTCAAAAAATCAGCGAACTCTGGGGTATCCCCCTTTATCAATTTTTTGATCCCCAACCCGTGGTCTTCCAGGGGATCACCAACAAAAATTATCTCCTTAACATTGGGCAACGACAGCCTCACATCGACCAAGACATTACCGCCATGGTGTATTTAAACCCGGAGGAGTCTTGTGTTGGAGGGACTGGGCTCTATAGACACCGGCCTACAGGCCTGGAACGAGTGCCTATCACACCAGACCAAGAAATCCGGAACCTTGCCGATAGATTAGAACTTAGTGATGAATTTTTGACCAGTGCGGAAGGCTATGAAAACTTTCAGAACAGTATGATATTCAACCCACTCTTCGCGAATCGCGACAACACCTATATCAACGAAGGGAACGAATACTGGGAATTACTGAAACTCATTAAAATGAAAACAAACCGACTGATCATTTTCGACGGGAGATGCTTTCATTCCCAATACATCTTTCCCGAACAATATACTGAAGCCTTTCGGGTTAACCAGATCATCTATTTGAGTCAAAAGCCAAAAAGCTGAGAAGAGGCCTACGCACGCCTGAATCTCTTTTTCCTGCCCGTCAAGACTTACGATTATCCCCAACGGATTCACAATCGCTCACAGGGCATGCTTGGAGTCAAGTATCAAAAATCGTTCGCCCCGTTCATCCCAAAGGCCTAGAATGGCTTAAGAATCTTAAAACCCTGTATTGACAAGGTATTTTGGACGTACCAATAGCATTTCCATTGTGTCAAAAGGAAAAACTCTAGTAAAGACGAAAATACGCCCACAAAACTTAGCAATTAAGAAAGGAAGCAGGTTATCCACAAGTACAGACCTTTACTTCTCCTCAGATTCCTCTTCTTGAAGATAGGTCTGGCCCTGATAGCGCTGGGCTATCCAAACAAACAGCATAGAAGCCCCAAGCATCACTCCAGCGAAAAACCAATAATAGGAGGCCCCTTCAAGCATGGAACTCCCATCCTCATTTTGGATAAAAAAATTCACTAATGACGTAAAGGCATTCCCAAGAGATACAGACAAGAGGAATAACGCCATGACGATAGACTTCATTGCTCGTGGGGCCTGTGTATAGGAAAACTCCAAACACGTAATCGACACCATCACTTCAGCAGAAGTCATGACTACAAAAGCCAGCAGTTGCCATACGATATTCGGTCGAAGGCCTTCCGCAATTTGCATTTCAATTTGTGCCGACAGAACAAACGCCACGACTGTGATAAAAAACCCTATGGCAATTTTTCGTAACGGCGTGAGGGGATAAAATCTTTCCACCCAAGGGTATACCGCATAGGAAAATATCGGGATCAATATCATAATGAGAAAAGGATTGACCACCTGAATCTGGGAAGGCAACCATTCAATACCTAGCCAGAATAAGTCCATGTGCTTAGCTTGCAATACCCATGCGGAGCCCGTTTGGTCATAGAGTGACCAAAAGAACGCCGAAAAAATAAAAATGGGAATTAGCCGCCAGATGGCGTGGAGATTCTCTGAAGTCCTCAACTCACTAAGAAATTCCTTCCCCTTTGGCGGAATGTGTGCATACTCCCACCGTCCAATCCAAAACACCCAGGTGGCCAACAACATCAATAGCCCGGGTACCCCAAAAGCCATATGAGGCCCGACGTGGTACAAGAGCCAAGGCGTCAACAAAGTCGAGATACCCGCCCCAAGGTTAATGGAAAAATAAAACCAATAAAATGCCTTCGAGAGTAAATGTCGATTGGCAAAACCAAACTGATCACCAAGATTGGCAGAGACGCAAGGCTTAATGCCCCCAGAACCGATGGCAATCAGGGTTAACCCCACTGCCAGACCGAGTCGGGTTTGATCCACAGCCAAGGCCAGGTGGCCAATACAATAGACAATTGACAGCACAACAATAGTTCGAAATTTTCCCCAATAAACATCCGCAACCAACGATCCCAGGATCGGGAAAAAATATACGGCTGAGGCAAAGAGATGAAAATACTTTCTTGCTTCGGCTTCTCCCATTACATCAATGCTACCATCATGGTTCAGTAAGTACTCGGTCATAAACACGACCAAAATGGCCCGCATGCCATAATAACTAAAACGCTCTGCGGCCTCATTCATTACCAAAAAAGGAATAGCCGATGGCATCCGGTCAGTTGGCAGGGGAGTTGTTCGGTAAGATGTCATTTTCAGGATTAGAAAAATTAGAAAAAATAGCTGGTAAAGTTGATGCCCCTAGGACTTAGACCACTCTCAACCCAAATCAGTGTATAGCACAGAGAGTAGGGCTTGAGAAGGTAGAATACTATTGAACAAGTTGGGTGGAGGTAAATTGAGAGAGGACTTAGGATGAGCCAACAGATTGTGCGGCCAATCGTTTTTCAAGGGCCCGGCAGGCCCGACTACATTCTTTTTGAAACACAGTAATGAGTTTATCAATACCCTCAAGAGTGCCAGTTTCGCCTAATTTTTCTAATTCCATAGCACTGGCAGCTAAGGCCCGCGCTCCGATATTAAAACTACTTCCTCTCACGGCATGAGCCGCCTTGCGAAGAGCCATGAGATCTCGATCTTGAATGGCAGACTCAATAGCTGCCACATGTTTGGGTTGGTCTGTCAAAAACTGTTGAATGACCGATTGGAGAAAATCTGGCTGCTCGGCATCACCAAGGGACTCGAGTTCCTTGAGAACCTGTTCATCGAGACACCCTCCCCAAGACTCCTCCTGGCCAGTGAGAAAATTTCCTGCAGGAGTCTTGGGAAGCCACCGAAGTACAACCTCTTCGAGAGTCGCTGGCTTCACAGGTTTCGCAATATAGTCATCCATACCTTGTTCCAAACATTTCTCGCGGTCGCCTTTCATCGCATTTGCGGTCATGGCAATGATAGGAATATGAGTCAAATGCGGAAAGTCCGCCATTTCCCTTCCCCCTGGATTGTCCATATTCGCCTCACGCCTTCGAATGGCTTGCGTCGCTTCAAATCCATCCATTTCAGGCATCTGACAATCCATGAGAATCATATGATACTGTCCCTGCTCCCAAGCGTTCACTGCTTCAAGGCCATTTTTCACGACATCCGGGCGAAAGCCCAGGCGTTCCAGCATTCGCACCGCAACTTTTTGGTTCACTAGATTATCTTCTGCTAATAAAATATGGACCGCTTCTCTTCGTTGGACTTCCTTGACTGTATGTTGAGTGACCAGCTTTGCGGCATCGGTCTTTCCTTCGGCCCCCATCAACATCATTAAACTGTTAAACAGCACCACCTGGCGAATTGGCTTGGTTAAATAGGCTGCAATGCCCACTTGTTTGGCTTTCTCCGCATCTCCCCGTCGCCCCAAGGAGGTGAGCATGACCAGTTTCACCGAGGATAAAACAGGATCCCGTTGAATAGATTGGGCTAACGCAAGCCCATCCATGTGTGGCATCTGCATATCCAGCAGAGCAAGATCAAACTTGTTCCCATCTTCCGCGGCCTGCCGAAGAACCTGCAGGGCTGATGGCCCATCCAGCACACTCACACTCTGCATGTCCCAGGCTTTGACATAATATTCCAAAATTTTCTGGTTGGTGACGTTATCATCGACAATTAAGACGCGCAGACCTTTTAAATTCCCTCGTCCCCCGTCATTGGTCGGATCACCCACATGAGCTACTGGTTCCAAACATACTGTAAACCAAAATGTCGTGCCCTTCCCTGCCTCGCTCGTAAATCCGATTTGTCCGCCCATTAACTCCACTAATTGCTTACAAATCGCCAACCCTAATCCTGTTCCACCATACTTTCGGGTCGTTGAGCTATCGGCCTGGGTGAACGATTGAAATAATCGGGCTTGGTGTTCCATTGGAATACCAATTCCTGTATCAGCCACCTCCACTCGAAGTACGATTCCTCTTTGGCTATCGTGGACCTTATTGACACGAACCACCACTTCACCTTCTTCCGTAAACTTCACGGCATTCCCCACTAAATTAATCAACACTTGGCGAAGCCGCCCAGGATCTCCCTTCAATTCGTGTGGTATATCCGAATGCAAAAGGCAGGCAAGTTCAATGCCTTTGGCTTCTGCTTTCTCTGCTAGCAATTCCACCACTTCTTCCACGGCAACTCGAAGATCAAAATCAATAATTTCCAAATCAAGCTTGCCCGCTTCAATCTTGGAAAAATCTAGGATGTCATTAAGAATAGTGAGCAACGCTTCCGCAGAATTTCTCACCGTTTCAGCAAATTCCCGTTGTTCGGTGGACAAGGGAGTGTCAAGCAGCAATCCGGTCATGCCAATCACGCCATTCATCGGCGTGCGGATTTCATGGCTCATGTTAGCCAGAAACTCCGATTTGGTCCTGGCGGCCGCTTCCGAAGCTTCTTTGGCTCGCACCAATTCCTCTTGGACCTCTTTACGTTCGATGACGCGGCCCAATTGCACGCCCACGGATACCATCGAATCCAAAAGCCGATCATCAACTTCATTATGTTTATCTGAGAAAAACTCCATCACCGCCACCACATCCACTCCTACGACAATGGGCGATGCAAAACTTGATACGAAACCCACAGATTGGGCAAGGGATGAGCGAGTCGAGATCAAGTCTTTGCCCACATCATGCGTTACGATGGCTTGACGACTTTGATGAACCTGGCCGGGAAGGCATTCTCCCGAAGCCAGCGAGAGCCTGTCCGTTGCCGAACGAAACTCCCCATACCGAGTAGGATGATCCAGGAACCAAATATTCGTAGAAGTCAGCCGGTATTCTTCCCTGTTATACAACCACACATGCCCCACCGGCCATCCCAACAAGGAACATACCCAATTCAAGCTCGACTCCAACGCCAACTCCACGGTAGGGGCCTCGTTGGCTGCAGAGGCCACGCCTTGATGAAGCTGGACAAGCATCGTCTCTTGCAATAGGGCTCGTTCCGATTGGCGACGTTCACGGATATCCCTGAGGAAGGCGCTGAAGCAATGAGTATCCCCCATTCGTAGCGGACAGAGGGACATCTCCACTGGAAACTCTGTGCCTTCGCGGTTCATGGCCAAGGCCTCCGCTCGCCTGTTCAGTAACGTTCCGTCTCCAGCATCTAAAAAACGTTGGATGCCACGGCCATAACTCTCGCGATATTGGGAGCCCAAGACGACCTCCGTGAACACTTGCCCTTTCACCTCGTGCTCCTTCCATCCAAACAACCGTTCGGCTTGGGGATTCCAATGGGTAATCAGCCCATTGTCATCAAAGGTGACAATGGCGTCTAGGGCTTGTTCAATAATGAGGAGGGCCTGAAGACCTGCAAAGTTCTGTGACTCGCCAGATACCGAAGCAGCCTCGTGGGAAATTTTGTTCGGAAATGAATCAGTCATAAAGACAGAATCCAGACAAACCCTCACGGGATAATGAGAAATATCCGGTGAGGGTGATAAGGACCATTGCAGCCTTTAATTAAGAAATGAGAGTCGCTTCGTAGAACTCATGACAACCCACCTGTGGACACACGAATGCAGTGAGAATCGAAAATGCCATGCAAACTGTCTTGGAACTAAATTTTATTGGAAGTCAGCCCACCCTGATGGAGCCATTCCTTCACTTCGTCCTGGACCAAACGAAAGTGTTTCCCCACTTTATGAGCTGGCAATCCCCCATCATGAATGAGTTTATAGACCGATGACTTAGGGATTTTTAAAAAATTGGCCACGTCGGAAATAGTCAAGATTCCGTCGTTTAACATGGGAGCCTCCTTATCCTTACGGGATATTGGAGAAGGTCCTGATTGAGGAGCCGTGGGTTTTCTGAATGTCCCGTGAGCCATCCAGAATAGAGTGCCAAGAATCGGCGCCAGCGACCATTCTTGCTGTGCAAAAAAAAAGCACAAAGCAAGACCTTCACCAATTTTGTGAATGGCCTTCCCTCATGCCATCAACCAACAGGCCATGTATCCTGCGTGCTTGGCTGGAAGCCCTGTCATGCGCCTCAACTCGCGGCCCGAAGCCATTCATTAGGCACATCGTTAATTTATCGTCGGATTTACCGCCTGTTAACTCTTTTCGGTCTTAGCCTGGTAGACTTAAGCCTTTTTCGTCAGGGTTGAATGATTTTCTAAGACCGATTCCACTTGTCGTCGTAAATCTCCTAACAACTTCGACTTAAAGGCATCTTTGGTCTTCGTTAATACTTGAATGGTTTGATACATCACTTCTCTATAACGCTGGCAATGAGGACAAATCCCCTGGACGTTGAAATCAGTGTGTTCCCTATCATCACCCTGTTTGATGAAATCAATAGTAGTTTTGAGCCCTGTAGATACAGAAGCCAAATACCCAACGGCATGATCCAAATATTTGCTGATCGCCAACGGGCGGAAATCCTCACGAGGACTTGTGCCTCTCGTTGTCTCCACATTCTCAATAGCTTCGAGGGTGCCAATCAGAGCCGTCATCTCCTCTTTGGTTTTTCGAACCCTCCGAACGAATTGCCCTTTTTTTACAGCCGAGTCGATTAACCCCAATAACTCATCAAAATTAATAGGCTTTTGAAGGTAATCAAAGACTGCCATCCGAAAGGAATGCACCGCCGTGTCCACGGAAGGATAGCCCGTAATCACAATAATGGGCAATCCCAGGTATTTATCATGGACTGCATTCAGGAATTCCAATTGTCCATTTCCCGGCATATTGATATCACTGATTACCAAGTCATATTCGTTCTGTTGCAATAATGCCCTGGCTTCATTGGCATCCATCGCGCAATCACATTCATACCCTTGATCTCGCAATAAATCCGCGGTGGAATGCAAAAACGTCTTTTCATCATCAGCCAGTAAAATTTTGGCCGAACTAGCCATGGCCTTCCCCCTTCATCACAATTGCTGGTTCGCAAGATTCGCGTATGGCTTCAATCGTATACGGCAAATGGATAATGAATGTGGTCCCTACGGTCGGAACCGTTTGCACATCAATTCGCCCACCTAACGATTCAATCAGACTGCGTGAGACCGATAACCCCAGCCCCATGCCACCCTGACCCGCTCCAGACTTGGTTGTAAAAAATGGTTCAAAGATATGGGGCAGAACGTCATTTGCAATACCCCCTGCCTGATCAGTGACCACTAACCGAATGCCCTGATCATCCGTCTCGGCCGTAAGGCAAATGTTCTGATGGCCGGAACTTGCCTGAATCGCATTGTGCACAAGATTACAGAGGACTTGGGTAATATCCCGAACGGGCAATCGCACCAACGGCATAGACTGGGGAGCCACAATCTCTAAATGAGAATTGGAATCTTTTAACGCCGGTCCAATCATTAACGAGACATCGTGTAATATTTCATGGAGATTCACCGCACGGAGGACAGCCGGATCCGGTTGATAGAGTTGGTACATTCGCTTTGTTATGCCTGAGATACGATCAATCTCATTTTCAATTAAGCCCACGTACCTTGCTCTTGGATGAGTATCAGGGATGCTTCCCTTCACAAGACGGAATGCATTTTTGATCCCCGCCAACGGATTATTTATTTCATGAGCCACACCGGCCGCCACCTGCGCTAAGGCGGCTAATTTCTCTACTTCCATCCGGCGCTGTTCTAGTTCTCGAATCCTGGCAGCTCTTCGGTCAACTTCCTCTTCGAGTTTTTCCGTATACCGCATAACTTCTTGCTCCAAAAGCCGCCGATCAGAAATATCGCTAAAGGTCACGACTGCCCCCACGATGGCTCCATCCTCCACGATGGGCATTCTGAGATATTCCACGGGAAAGCGCGTGCCATCTTTTTTCTGAAACCAGTCCTCTCTCACGAATTGCCGAGCACCCCCATGAATGGGCGACGAAGAAAAACACCCTTGTCCCAAAGCGTCATTCCCTTTTGGGCAACAACCACCAAAATTGGCATGCATGGATCTCCCTACCAATTCCTCAATTTCCCAGCCCAACATTTTTGCGGCTGCCGGGTTGGCAAATAATGTATTCCCATCATGATCCAGTCCAACAATTCCATTTCCCGCCGATTGAAGAATAAGTTCATGTAACCGACCCAGACGATCGAATGCCGTTTCAGCCATTCGTCGTGCCCTCAAATCCTGATTCGCCCTCAACTGCGATTCTTTTTGGAGTTTGATCTGACGGTGCCAATCCGAAACATCTTCAATGCTCATCAAGGCAAGACTACACCCAAATTCCTCGGATGGAACCGCTGTGAAATGCGCACGGTAGTGCCGTTCGTCACGCAGCCCTCCGACAAACATCGAAAACGGATCATCTTGTTCGGACGAAAGACTCGAAGCTTCTCCCCTTTGAAAAACTAGTTGCAAAGACCGTTCATAGTCCGAATTCGCCAGCCAAGGTAACTGCGCAAAAAGAGACTTTCCTAGTATTTGAGTCCGGTGAATCTGACTCCACTCTTCGAGGCGCCGATTCCAAAAGACTACAGTCCAGTCCGATTTCAGCAGGCATACCCCTAGAGGAAGACAATCTAAAAACGCTTCCTCCCGCAAGCCATTCGTCAATTGAACTGTTGGAACGAAATACTCCATATTCCCTATTTTCCCCACCAGGGCATACTAGTGGTTCACCCCCATTCTTTAGTTTTTCTTTTACTTACTATAATATTACTATCGGTTGTTTCTTCCAAAACTTAAATCCGAAAATAAGCCACCCTCCTCCTTGCCACTTTTCACAGTGACAACCTTTTAAAGCCATCCAGGGTTTTCAAACCGGTAGCCTCTGACAATGGGCTTGGGGCAAGAAGGGCCTACATTTCTTTTAGAAGCCTTCTTCCGACCGTGGGTCTTCCTGAACCTTTGAACCTCCGGCCTCCTATCGGTATGGTGGCAGCCAACTATGCTTTATTGGCCGACCGCTATATTTTGGTTTATTAGCTTCTGGACGCTTGCCATACATTCCTCTTGCAATGTACTGGCATCGGAGAAAGAACCTATCGAAGTCCTTGACCCTATCGTGATTACTGCCACAGCGAGCCCCACTACCCTCTCTCAAGTCCCTGCGTCGGTGACAATCATCACCAGAGAAAAGATCGTACAGCAACAGGCCAACCGACTTAGCAGTATCTTGCAACAAGTTCCCGGAATTATTGTGGATGAAATGGGAGGACGAGGAGGTCTCAGTTCAGTGTACCTCAGGGGAGGAGACCCTAATTTCACCCTTATCATGATTGATGGCATTCCCCTCAACGATCCCAGTAATCAACGAGGCGGTTCAGTAAATCTTTCCATCCTCACACCCGAGCGTATTGAACGCATTGAAATTGTTCGAGGTCCTGCCTCAATCGTCTACGGGTCCGATGCCATGGCGGGAGCCATTAATATCATTACCAGAAAAGGGCAGAGCCATTCCAACTACCAAGCCACGGTCGAAGGTGGCCAATTTGGATATGGACGGAGCACCATTCTCGCTCAAGGGTCAGCCAAGGATGTTCTGTACAGCGGCTCGGTAGCTTTTACTCGTAACGATGAACAGGTTGAAGGCGATCGTTTTCAGAACATTAACACAGGGGGTAATCTAGCTTGGACATATGATTCGTCAGTGAATGTCCAGATGACAGGCCAATTCACTCAATCCGACATTCGGGCGTTCCCTGAAGGTAGTGGGGGATCGCGGCTCTCTATTTTAAGAGCCACGGAACAACGACTGACGAAGGAATTTCTTGTTGGGATCACCCTGACCCACCAGTTGTCCCAGACCTGGAAACAACAGTTCTCAAGCAATCTGTTTTATCGACAAGAGGATGTCAATAATCCAGGTGTCCTGGATACCGCCCGTACGTTTCGCAACCCTCCAACCATGTTTACAACCGATTTTTCTCGATACCGATTTCTCTGGACCTTGACTCAGGCATTCGCTGAAAATTGGAAACTATCCGGCGGCTTCCAACTCATTTATGAAGACGGACAACGAACCGGCACTCAACAACTTACCGCCCTAGGTTTACCGACGGATCAACGCAACGATTTTGCCAAAACGCGCACCACCCCCGCGGGATTTCTCGAAAGTGTCTGGAAGCCATTTTCCCATACCACTGTAACCTCCGGTCTTCGTATTGATGACCCCCAAGAGTTTTCTCCTGAAGTCACTCCTCGCGTAGCCATGAGCATTCAATTACTCCCGGAAACCTTTGTTCGGAGCAGTTATAGTGAAGGATTTAAACTCCCCAGCTTCAATGCGCTAGGTGATCCTCTTATTGGAAACCCGTCATTAGCACCGGAAAAGAGCCAAGGATGGGACATCAATGTGCACCAGGAGTTGTTTAACAAAAAGATCCAGCTTGATCTGACTTATTTTCACAATCGCTTTTCGAATGTAATCGACCTTGATCCCATACTTGCAAAGCAAAATGTCTTTTCTCTCGTGAATTTGAGCACGGTGATCACCAATGGGGTTGAATTTGAACTCACCACCCTGCCCTATCCCTGGCTCGAGGTCCAAGCCTTTTTCACTTATCTGAATACCGACATTCTTGGACTCACTGATTCTTTACGAAACCGACCAAACACCTTTGGTGGATTCATTCTGAATATTCGCCCAAATTCTCGCCTCCATATTCGGAGTGAGCTAAAAGCCGTAGGAAAACGATTCGACATCCAAATCCCTACCACCGAGACCACTGTTCCCAGCTATTATCGCGTGGATCTCACTGCCACATTGAGAGTCAATGACTCTTGGAAAATTTTCGTTGCAGGGGAAAACCTGACCAATGTGCAATACGAGGAATTTTTAGGATTCGAAGCACCGGGGGTATGGGGTCGATTTGGATTGGAATGTCAGGTGGGGGACTAACTTGATTGATTACGGTCGAGCAGTGGTCTAGTCTACATTTTTCTAAACTCCTACAAGTTCGGGCTGAGGATCTCCTGCGGCGCAGAGCTGATTGCGGCCGCTTTGCTTGGCTCGATAGAGCGCTTGATCTGCCCGCTCGATCCAATTGGCTGGAGTACCTCCCATAAGATATTCCGCCAGTCCAATAGAAACCGTGACCGACAACTGCAAGTCTTCATGTTCAAATAAAGTTTGTCTCACCGTGGCTAATAATCGTTCCCCAAGCACCCGCGCCGCCTCGAGACCAACACCCTGGATCACCACCGCAAATTCCTCACCGCCATACCTTGCGACAAAATCCGTCTTCCGGGGAAACGTTAATACTGTCCGTTTCGCGACTTCACAGATGACGGAATCCCCGGCCCGATGGCCATAGGAATCATTGACCCGTTTGAAATGGTCAATATCGATCATCATCAGGCAAGCTGGAGAATCCGAGAGAATACTCAAGGCACTCACTTGTTCAAGATGCTGATCCAGTGCCGCACGATTGTATAACTGCGTAAGACCATCCAAAGTCATTTGCTGACGTGTTTGACCCAGTTCGGCTTCCACTTGCTTGAGCTTTTCTCCAAGTTTTTCAACTCGAAGCCGTGCCTGCTGACTCCGATCCTCCACGAGCTTACTGAGGTCCTCCGCAGCAGCCAACACCTCACGCTTAATATCTTCTGGACTTCGGCTTGCGACCGCGTTTCTGAGGCGACCAATGTGCGCCTGCATATGTCCATCCACCCCCTGCTCTTGAATAAACGCCTGACTCACGGTACTCGTAAATGTCCAAATCACATCGCGCAGGGCATGAAACCCTTTGACGACATAATTCTTTTCATTTTGCCGATGACGATTTACAAACTGATTCAGGCCACCCCAATTTCGTCGGCCATCCGGATATTCCTCCCGCGCATCAGGATCGTCGGAAGTCGTTGTTCCTAACAACACATGACGTGCCCAGCGCTCAAAGTCCTTTTCAAAAGTTTCCGCATCGCCATTGTCGAGATCAAACGTATGCCGTCCCCAGGTCCGAAGAATTTTGGCGACAGCCTCAATCGCGGAATCTTGACTCTTCGACAAAGAGGCATCCGATCCGCCTTTTTCCCTTCCAGAGGAAACAGGGGAACGCTCAGATTCCGGTGAGTCATTTTGGCCCGACCACATTTTAAACATCAGGACATTCCCTCATGACGTATGCCCCTTAAAAAGACTTTCTCTCAATTTCTGATATTTTCTGCCCATTACCTGATTATGTTATCGGCAGTGCATGAGATTTCTTAATTGATGGAGTGGGGGAAAAGAAACAGAAGAATAGTCTCTCAGGAATCCAAGCATTCTTTCCTGGTTTCATTTAGTTTTTAGGAAAATTAAAGGAACAAGGCGTGGGGTTAATGATCCCATTCCACTTGACGGAGATTGAGTTGTCCATCAGAGCACGGATGGGTTCGATGGTGGACGACTTGTATATCCAAAGCATTTGAAACGAGGTAAACCCGCTCACCGACTTTTGGACTTTTTCCCTGGCTAATACAGTGGACGGACAAATCTAATAACCGATCAATAGCCGCACTACTTGATAGCCCGCGTGGAAGAAACACTTCAAATTCTTCCAGTCCAAATTTTGCCAGCCCGCGGGTGTGTAACCATTGACGTCCATCAAGCATATGCTCTTCCTCCTTGATACAGACATGGTCCCCAATGTGGAAATCATTGAGGGAGCAATCGCTCCAGTCGGAAGGATTGAAATGCCTTCCTGCAATCACATCGTAGGCTGTTCCGTCAGTAAGCAACGTTAAGCCTCTGGCCAGTCTTGAGAGAAAAAGCACGACATCCTGCTTCATACTTCCTACTGGTGAAGTAGACACGACTTCCACGACTTGGGCATGCTCCCAGCCCACTTGATCCTGCCATCGCGAAACTTCCTCGTCAGAACGGACCAGGGTGATCTTCGCTTGCCAGTCCACATGACGAGCTTCTATGGCATCATGGGAATCGGAATCCAGAAAACGTATATGAAGCGGACCTCCGTACTGTTGATCAAACCAGCCTGCAAAGAATCCTGGGGGCGGATACTCATCTCCTGAAAATCCTACAACAAAGCTTGGGCGTCTCCTAGGAGACGTCTTGGATTTGCGTTTAATTTTTTTCACTCAACCATTTTCTTTCTCTGAGTACGATGCCCAAAGCGAGTAGCGGAGATTTTAGAAATTTTTAGGGGGCAATACTCTAAGCACAGAAGATTTGAGAGGAAAAAGGCAGACATTTCCTTGCAATAATGATTTGAAGAATTCACCACTTGGTCTGTGGGGGGGGCCAGTCAATTTCGGCCTGGCATCCGCAGTAGTAACAGGCAATGCGGTACCGAGCACGGCGCCGAGGATTCGGCAAGGACGTAAAAACAATGGGTGCGGAATCGTGCGGACAAATGGGTTGAAGATGAAGCAAGTGCTCATCGATTATAGCTTCAAGTTCCGCCTCTTCCCAGGACTTCCCGATTTCTTCAAATCCTCGTAAGTGGTCTTCCCACCCACAAAGAAGGCAATGCACCTGAAAGGTCTTTACTCGGTCGTGAGGATGAGAGACCTCCACGCATTCCACCTGCCCAGCACACGAGGAAGTTCCACAAGCTATGGGTTCATGTTGCAAAGCCTTGATAAATGATTCAGGAGCACCCACCTTGGACCTCCGCAACTGAACTAAATCCCAGATCGTCTCGCTAAAGGAAGGCTGAGTAAAACAAGGGTCTCTCACTCACGCTTCCAAATTCTGGATGTAGCCTATCAGATTTAGGCTAATCGTGGAAGGAACCTCCCCTAACGACCAGCATCAATCTAGGGTCAAAAAGGAAATTCACAAAAGGGTCAGCCTAGTTTCGTGAGACATCAAACTCTGCAGCGCCTTGTTGCTTGCGCCGAGCCATGGCCAAACGCAGCCCTTCATAAATTTTCAGGGCACCTTCAGACCAGCTTGGATCAAAGGCAGATCCGCGAAATGCGGCTTCGGCTGCTTTTTTTTCGTCATAGGTCAAGGGTCGTGTTGATCGTGATGTTGTGTTCATGGCATTGCCCTCCTTATGAGATGTGTAGGCCAGTGGCCGAAGATAATCGTTTCCAAGCGGGAAACACATTCCAACGCATGAGGGATCATTGAGCAAAGCTCGTGCCGTGAACCTACTGAAAAAACAACCCGCGGCAACTCGAAGAAACAAGATTCAGATGAGATGATTGTCCAAATTTGGCACAACCCGTTTGATCAATATTCCACTGACCCTATTGGCCTATTGGAAAATAGTCCGACGGAGTTTGTGATGAATGGAGGGCAGGAAAGGAATAATAGAAACCTTTCAACACGTTAGAGCTTATTTATTAAC
The DNA here is from genome assembly GCF_032191465.1 of Candidatus Nitronereus thalassa. Taxonomy (NCBI): domain Bacteria; kingdom Pseudomonadati; phylum Nitrospirota; class Nitrospiria; order Nitrospirales; family Nitrospiraceae; genus Candidatus Nitronereus; species Candidatus Nitronereus thalassa. The sequence continues at coordinate 1,599,670 of NZ_JAQOUE010000001.1, forward strand.
TGTAAAATTTCATGACGCCCAAATTGGGGGCAAACCTAACTTCCCAGAACCTATTCAGGATTTCTAGTAAATGTTAAGCACAAACCCTGTACAAAACAATCTGCTCGACAATGTTAAATCCCGCGACATCCCACGAATGGGGGATAAATTTTCAACACGATGAGCCTGTCACTCTCCTTTCAAAATTCACCCATAGACACATGAAAATTTGTTCATAGAAAAAAGCCTCGCGCCGCGGATATCGGCATTGAGGGAAAAGACGAGTTATTAAGATAACCAGACCATCCGTTTAAAAAAGTATTCTTTTCAAATCCTACGCAATTCCCTTTAGATTTTTTCTAAAACCACCGACAAAACTTGGAGAAAAGTTAGAATTAACTCCCAATCGAAACCAAAAAAAGAGAATGGTGAGAGTCCAGAGGGTTTATAAATTTTTTTGCGAATAAATATAGACCCATCCGTTGGAAAAAACGATAATGAGTATGAAAAAAGAAGATCAGGACGCCCCATCATCCTCCAATCTTGAATCTACAAATCAAGCAGGAGAAGACCAACCTGCTTCAGCCGGAATCTCGCTCGACGATGAATGGGCCGCAGCTTTGGCGGAACAAGAACAAGGCGACCCCACGCCGGCAGCCCCCGATCCTCAAACCACGACCACAACGGAAACGCCCGCGCCCGAACCTTCACTCGACGATGAATGGGCCGCAGCCCTGGCGGAACAAGAACAAGGCGACCCCACGCCGGCAGCCTCCGATTCTCAAGCCACGGCCACACCCGAAACGCCCGCGCCCGAACCCTCGCTCGATGATGAATGGGCGGCGGCCCTGGCCGAACAAGAGCAAGGCGACCCCACGCCGGCAGCCTCCGATCCTCAAGCCACGACCACACCCGAAACGCCCGCGCCCGAACCCTCGCTCGATGATGAATGGGCGGCGGCCCTGGCCGAACAAGAGCAAGGCGACCCCACGCCGGCAGCCTCCGATTCTCAAGCCACGACCACAAAGGAAACAGCCGCACCCGAACCTTCACTGGAAGATGAATGGGCCGCGGCCCTGGCGGAACAAGGGCAACCAGATTCTCTTCCCGCACAAGAAGAACCTACTAAAGCAGAGAATTCACCCCAAATTCAGGATGAAGTCTCTGCCTCGCCCTTGGGAGATCCCGCAGATTCTTCTTCTACCGAGGATGAAGATTTAGAAAATGATTGGGCTGAGGTTCTTGAGGAACAAACTCAGAAAAGTCAGGAGAAGGAAACGCCACCCCCAGCACAAGATGCTGTTGCGGAGGATTCCGACCAAGTCGTCATGAATTGGCCTGGATCAGGTTCGGCCCAACCTTCACCACAACCCGCTTCCAGTGAGTGGAAACCCAAAACACTCTCAGCCAAACCTGAAAGTGCTACGGCAACTGAATTACCATCACCGGAAGAAATGCTCGCAGCCGTGGAAGCCTCCTCCAAAACCCCTGAGCCCTCAACCCCCCAAAAAGAAGAACAACTCGTTGCGACTGAACCTCCATCAGAATTGTCATTAGCCGCCGCCGCTGCACAAACATCTATTGATGCAGCCATATTAGGCGCGGATGAAATTACGGCAATTCTGCAAACCAACCCAACAAAAGAGCTGGCAGACCAGGCAGGATCAGAAACACCAACCGTCGCCAACGCCCCAAACGCCAAAGAGGTGGATCCCGCTCCACCCAATCCAACCCCACCACCTCCAGACTTAGAACCTCAAAGCACTGGAGAAGCGCCTGATCGATTTCGACGTCCTTTCTTTACGGGTAATGGCAGCACACTCTTTGGCATGTTCACCATTAATACGTTGCTCACGCTCCTGACCTTTGGCGTGTATTCATTTTGGGGTCGTACGAAAATTCGGCGATATCTTCACAGTCAAACGAAGTTTGCCGGAGCACGACTTGCCTTCCATGGAACCGGGGAAGAACTCTTTAGAGGATGGATGAAGGCGGTTTTGGTTTTCGGGATTCCCTACGCGGCACTCAACGTGGTCAGTACACTCCAAACCGAGGCAACGTTTCAGTGGGGAGTCAATATCATCGCAGGTCTATTGATTTTTTGCTTTATTCCCATTGCGATTGTGGGATCGCACCGCTACCGTATGACCAGGACTTCTTGGCGTGGCATATACTTTTCCTTCCGCCACTCGGCCAAAGATTTCTTTAGGCTCTACCTTAAAGGCACCTTCCTCTCGGTTTTCACATTGGGTATCTATTACCCAGTGTTTGAGAATGCCAAACGAACCTTTTTAGTTTCAGGGACACAATTTGGCAGTCGCACGTTTGATTTTGATGGAAATGCCAAGACCCTAGGATCAATCTATTTCAAGGCCTTTCGAATTCTAGTGTTAACTTTAGTGACTGCAGAAGTTGTCCTATTGGCTACCTCATTTCTTACCGGTCGGACCCACCCAGATCAGATGATAGACATTGTCTTTTGGGCCACGGTGGGTATGGTCTCCATGGTCGTACCGTTTATCATTGGATTGTGGTTTTGGTTTCAAGCGACCAAGCAACGTTATATGTGGAGTCATACTACCTTTGGTGGCGCCCGTTTTCGAGCGACCATGAAGGGAAAAGATGTCTTCGAACTGAAAGTGACGAATTTGCTCCTACTACTCTTTTCCCTAGGACTGGCTTGGCCTTGGGTCCAAACGCGAAACTTACAATTTTTGTATTATCATGTTGGACTCCAAGGTCCCTTGAATCTTCAGAATATCGTTCAAGAAGCCGGTACGGCGTCACCCATGGGAGAAGAACTCGCCGGATTCTTTGACACGGGATTTGATCTCGGATAACCATTCTCCCCCTTTTCAGATAGCCCTCCACGGGTTACAAGGCAACCCTGTTTGCCGAAACTACCAGCTCCAGGTTCACTCATGTCGAAAACCTCAACTTGGCACGGGCAATATTTTGATGGTCACAGTCCCATGGCCCATCCAGTGTCGATTGACATCACGGCCACAGGGCTCACAATTCAGGGAATTTCCAGTCAGGCCATTCTGTGGCCGTATAAAGATCTTCAGCAAACTCAAGGCGGCTATCAAGGGGAGGAAGTTCGGTTGGAACGACGAGGTTCCTACCATGAGCTCCTGGTCTTGGACAATGCAGAATTTTTAACTGCCCTCCATTTTCTCGCGCCCGGTAAGGTCAGTCATTTACATAACCCTAATACACGCAGCCGCCGCATTTGGCTCACCGCAGCCGCAGGGATCCTCGCCATTCCACTCATTTGGTTGGTATATGCCAAGGGAGTCCCGGCTTTGGCAGGGCCTTTGACCAACCTCATTCCATACTCTTGGGAACAACAACTCGGAGGAGCCCTCGTCGAAGAAATTGCCCCGGTAGATGAACGATGTTCCGACCCACGCCTCGTCGAAAAAACCAATGCCCTGGTCCACGCATTAGTATCGACCGTAGGCTCCGTGCCTTACACATTTCGCACTGTCATCGTGGACAAACCGATTCTCAATGCGCTGGCGCTTCCAGGTGGATATATCATTATCTTTCGAGGATTGCTTGAAAACACGGAGACCCCAGAAGAACTCACCGGCGTGTTGGCCCACGAAATCCAACATGTTCTCCAGCGGCACGGCATGCGTCTTCTCGTACAAAATATGACGCTGGGGTTATTAATCGGCGCATTAACGGGAGACGTCAGCGGCATCATGGCTTTTGTCTTCGAAGGCGCTCACGTGCTGCAATCATTATCCTATAGTCGAGGCGCGGAGGAAGAAGCCGATCGCAAAGGGATGGCCTTGCTTCTTGCGGCAGGAATCAACCCAGAAGGTATGCTTAGCTTTTTCGAATATTTACGAGAACAACGTGGGGGGGGGTACCAGGACTCTCTATGGCGCTATCTTTCAACACATCCCCCGGCAGGCGACCGAGTTGCCAAACTTCAAGCGCAAGTCCACAAGGCCAACCAGCCCGTCCATAGCCTGTTTCCATTGGACGATTGGCAACAGATCACCAATCTTTGTCATGAACGGGAGATCACCAACCCCAGGAAAAAAGTTGGTCGGGGAAAACGACACTAAGTCTGAAAGGAAATCACGGGATATACAACTAACAGGTACACCGCGCGTTTAAACCCAAAATCATAGCCATTGATTGCGGATAACAGGTACCATCCAATCGCCTTCGAGTACTCCTGCTTTTCTTCATAGATCAGACCGATTCCATAATACGCCCATTCATCTCCTCCCCTTGCCGCTCGCCGCAACCATTCGTGGGCCTTATCAAAATCCTTCTCCACGCCATGCCCTTGCATATGCAAATAGCCAAGACGAGACTGGGAATAGCTGTTGGCGAGCGCCGCACCGCGTTCATACCACATCCGAGCTTGAGCATAGTCTTTCTCGATCCCAACCCCGTGTTCGTAGAAATGTCCAAGATTCGCCATTGCCTCACCTTCGCCATTTTCCGCGGCGGCTTCATACCATTTCTTGGCTTCTTGGAAATTTTCCTCCCGGCCATTTCCATATTGATAAAACTCACCGAGTTTCAATTGTGCAAGAGCATAGCCTTGTTCGGCCGCCTTCTGATACCAAGTGAAACTTTCCTGAAGGTCAACCGGTCGCCCATCACCATTTTCAAACATCTGCCCCATCAAATATTCCGCCTCAGCATACCGCAGATCTGCGGCCCGGCGTGCCCAAGTATATTCCCCTTCGAAATCTCCTTGATCGCCAAGCGCCAGGGCCAAATTGAATTGACCAATGGGTGATCCCTGTTCTGCGGCGCGACGATACCACACAATCTCCGCTTTAGCATTTTGCCGTACCCCATCCCCACGCCCAAACATCAGACCCAACATACTTTGAGCTACGGAATAACCTTGCACCGCTGACTTTTCATACCAGTTATGTGCTTTTTGAAAATCTCTATTGGCGGAACTCAAGTTGTAATAGATCCAGGCAAGACCGGCTTGGGCATGCCCATCCCCTGATTCTGCTTCGGTCTCAAGGTCATCCAATATCTGGGCAAACACCTGGATGCCCTTGCCTTGATCAGCCGGCACTCCCAGACCTTTATAAAAAGCCATGCCCATCAAAAATTGACCAAAGACATCCCCTTGCTGTGCTGAAGCCAAAGCGTAGGCCAAACTTTTCTGTAGGTGGGTTCCGGTTCCCAACCCATTGCTCAACATATCCGCGAGGATGGCTTGAGCGCGGGGATGATCATACTCCGCAGCTTTCGACAACCACACAAACGCTTCCTCATAATGCTGGGAAACATCTTGCGCCCAATAATAGCCGAGACCTTTGGCAAAAAATTCTTTGGCGAGTTCATTTTTTCCCGATTCCCCCCATCCAAGTGTAGGGCTCACCAAGAACCCTCCAACAATGAGTAAAAAAATACTCAAATATTTCCTTGCCTGAATTGGGATGGCGACTGTTAGGTTAAACATGGATTTGATCATCAATACATCAAGTGAAAAAGTTTTCAATCTGAGGTAAGCACCAAGGGCGATATGGTCAGGGAAAAACTCCTCAAGGTACACCAACAACTATCTTCTCCTTGTGGGGTTCACCTAACGAGGGATATAACTGAGACGATGACGTGGCATATTCGAATTGTCCAGGGATCGGGGCCCTGACTTTTGATTCTTCTTGGGGTTGCCGAATTTTTTTGGTATAGACCACCACCGTCCCAGCCAACTTATCGTGCCAGCCTTGTTTTCTGGGATCAAAGGCGGCATGGATAAATCCCCAACAAAGAGGGATCGAGGAAACAAAATACCCAATGTATCGTTTTACCAATTGCCGCTGCGTCGGTTGTCCGCCAGTGGTGGAATCCACCAGACGTGCACCAATGGCCATTTTTCCTGGAGTCGCCGAACAATAAATCCAAAACATCACAACCGCGGCAGCCGGAAACATCCAGGAAAGAAGTAAATCCACGGAGCCTTCCACTAACGCCCAAGACTCCAAATATCCCCAACCATATACCACAAGGAGCAATGGGTACGTCACGATGGTGAGCAATACCGTATCCAATAAGGAAGCCATAAACCTCGCCCAAAATCCCACATACGCTCCCTTTAGTTCAGGGGGTTCAATGGGCGGCCAGGCCTTCGTATATTCACGTTTTGTTCTCATCTCCGGGGCATCTCGCTCACAAATATTTTTAAAAAATTTTCAGGACACATGAAAAAAACTAGTCCTATTCATCATGTCGGATTAATGAACCTAACCCTTGAATAATCAAGCCAAACGAATTCTGACCAACACCAAAAAACAAAAAACCCCTGCCAAGGGCAGAGGCTTCAAAGACAGGTCACAAAAAACTGGGCTAAGGTTATTTCTTAAAAAAACTGATGTGGTCCTTATACTCTTGCACCGCAGCCTTTAATGCGGCCTTGCCCCGTGGGATATTGGCTTCCAAGGTATCTTCAATGTCTTCGCTATCAATGACCACATCATACTTTTCCTGTACATTCGTCATGACTAACCCTTTTTCCACCCGCCGAGGCATATAGATCTCCGTCCATACCTCTTTTTCCACCAAACACACATCACAAAATCGATCATATAACATTTCCAAACGCTCAGGATCTGTTTCTTTCATGCTCCAAAACTCCTTCTATGGGTGACGCTCTTATTCTCTCAGACAGCTGCGAGACTAGATAAGATATGCCACTGCCGTCAATGGGACAAGGTTCACTATCGTCATTATTCCCATGGTCAAAACCTGCAAGTGGAACTCAAGTATCTTACCCCTTTTCACGCCCATACCCCCCTCCCCCAGGGGTCTCAATTCGCAAACGATCACCCGCACAAACATCCAACTGAATCTTCCCCGGCAAAACCCTCTCCTCCCCATTACGAATCAAAACATTCCGACCAGTCATTCCAGGAATTCCCCCAGCCAGTCCGTAAGGTTTCGTCTGCCTGCGATCGGAAAGAATCGTGACTTGAGCCTCATGAAGAAATTCGATTTCTCGAGTCACACCTTCTCCCCCACGGTAAACTCCATCCCCACCGGTTCCTTCACGTATGCCATAGTGGATGATGCGAAAGGGATAGGCATATTCCAACGCCTCAACCGGTGTATTGAGCGTATTGGTCATATGAGAATGCACCCCACTCGCTCCGTGATGGTGATGACCAGCCCCCATGCCTCCGCCCAGCGTTTCATAATAAGCAAAGGTTCGTTGGCGTTCTGGGTCCCATCCCCCGATGGTCACATTGTTCATGGTCCCCTGACTGGCTGCCGGAACGCGATCGGGACAGGCCTGCGCCAGTGCACCAATGAGCACATCGACAATCCGTTGTGCGGTTTCGACATTGCCTGCGGCCACGGCCGCTGGACGTATGGCCTTGATGACCGAACCTTCGGGAGCCAGTACGGTCACCGGTGCCATGCACCCACTATTTCCTGGAATATCCAATCCCAATAAACAACGAAGGACATAGGCGGTTGCGGACACCGTAATCGCATACACGGCATTCACGCTCCCTTTGCATTGTGGAGCAGACCCCTCAAAATCAACCACCATTTCTTCGCCCTGAATTGTGATGGCAACAGCAATCTTAATAGGGTCGGAGTCGATCCCATCATTATCCAGATAGTCCTCATAGCGATACGTTCCATCAGGCAATGTGACAATTAATTTTCTGGTCATTCGTTCACTGTACGTAAGGAGACCTTCCATGTGCATTGAGACAACCTCTTGGCCGTACCGTTCGACAAGGGATTGAAGCCGTTCGATCCCCGTGCGATTGGCAGCTAATTGCGCGTGCAAATCTCCAGCACGCTCAATTGGAGTGCGTACATTCGCCAAAAAGAAGTCCCACAAGCCTTGATTACGTTGTCCCGCTGAAACAAGTTTGACCGCCGGAATGATGATCCCTTCCTGATAGAGTTCTCGAGACAACGGCATAGACCCTGGCGACATGCCGCCAACATCGGAATGATGCGCACGATTCGCAACAAATCCAAGCAGAACCTCCTGCCCATCGGAAACAGAAAACACCGGCGACACCAGCGTGATATCCGGCAAATGGGTCCCACCTTCATACGGATCATTAACAATGGCGACATCCCCTGAGGCAAACGTCAATCGCTTTAAGCAGGCCTGAACTGATAAGGGCATGGCCCCCAGATGCACAGGAATATGCTCAGCCTGGGCAATGAGGACCCCCTGGGCGTTAAACACGGCACAGGAGTAATCACAACGTTCTTTGATATTGGGAGAAAAAGCCGATCGTTTGAGCCGAACTCCCATTTCCTCAGCCACGGAGGCAAAGAGATGCTTAAACACCTCGAGTTGGATGGCATCGTTGCTCATGATGCTCCTGGTCCTATTTCAATGTGGACATTGCCATATTCATCTATTCGTGCCTGGTCTTTCATGCCCACCATGAGGGTCGTGTCATCTTGAATGAGCAAGGCTGGCCCTTTGATTTCATGGCCCGGCTGCAACTGCGCCCTGGCAAAATGCGGCGCAGTGACCGGCCCATCGGACAAGATAAATCGATGGGATCCAATGATCGCCTGAGAGGCATCTGAAGTTAGCACAAGGGGAAGGCGGGAAGGCGTAGGCGACTTGGTTCGACTGATTCCACGCACGCGCAGATTCACGATTTCTATGGCGGCATGATCTTGATGATATCCATAGCGTTGCTGGTGCAATGCTTCAAAGCTGGCGCAGTAGGAGGCTGAAAAGGGAACGGTCAATTCAAACGACTGCCCCAAATACCGAACATCCAGCTCACAGTTTATCTCTATATCCTCAGGTTTGACATGCTGAGACTTCAGGTCAGCCTCACATTTCTGAATCATTGGCGAAAATGATTTGTGCAATTCCTCATGAGACGGTTCATCGTCTCTCATTATAGTTTGAACGGCATCCACCCGCACATGGGCCGTCAGCATGCCATACGCGGATAACGTTGAGGCCGAAGGAGGGACCAGCACTCGACGAATTCCTATGCCTCTAGCCAAGTCACAGGCATGTACCCCACCAGCACCGCCGAACGAGACCAACACATAGTCTCTAGGATCATGCCCGCGTTCCATGGAGATGACGCGAATGGCTCGTTCCATCTGAGTATTCACCACCTGCACGATGCCCAAAGCCGCAACTTCCAACTCAGAACATCCGGCAATGGGGTTTATCGCCAGGCCTACCGTCAATCCTTTCATCGCATTGATTGAAGCTTGAACATCAAGCGGTAACTCGCCACCCAACAACCCTGTGGGTGGCAATCGACCTAATAGCAGATTAGCGTCAGTCACTGTTGGAATCTGTCCTCTTCGCCCATAACATGCTGGACCGGGATCTGCTCCTGCACTTTCAGGTCCCACACGAAGCGCACCCCCCTCATCAATTCGCGCCAAGGATCCACCGCCGGCTCCGACGGTATGAATATCAATCACGGGAACCCGAATGGGAAATCCCCCAACTTCCGTTTCCGATGTAGTTTCCAAATCTCCATCCACGAGAGATACATCCGTAGAGGTGCCGCCCATATCAAAGGTGATCAATTTGTCATGTCCAGCCAATTTGGCCACATGCAGGGCTCCTACAACACCACCGGCCGGACCGGAAAGAATCGAGCGTACACCTTGTTCACGGGCTTGGGCAGCCTGAATCCGCCCGCCATTGGATTGCATAATGTGAAACGAATGGACACTCAATTTGTCCTCAAGCTCGCCGAGGTACTGATCCAGCACCGGAGAAACATAGGCATTAACGACCGTAGTCGAGGCCCGTTCGTATTCGCGAAACTCCGGAAGCAATTCGTGCGAGGGCGTCACAAAAAATCCGGCTCGCCGAAGCCGTTCAGCGACTTGTTGCTCATGAATAGGATGCGCAAAAGAAAACAGACAACTGACGGCAACAGATTGGATATGGTTGACGTTGAGAAACTCTACAAGGGGAGGAATTTCGGTTTCATTGAGTGGAATGAGAACGTGGCCTTGATGGTCCACTCGCTCTGAAATTTCAAAACACTGCTCCGAAGGAACGAGTGGTTCTACCCCTCCACTGAACCAATCATATAAGGCTCGCCGATTTTGACGTCCCAAACGAAGCATATCTCGAAATCCCTTGGTCGTCACAAAGGCCGTCCTTGCGCCCTTTCGTTCGAGTAACGCGTTGGTCGCCACGGTGGATCCATGGATAATCGTCAGTGGCAACTCACTGGTAATTCGTGCTAAGCCTTGCAACACCGAAGTTGCGGGATTCGAAGGAGTCGAAAGAATTTTAAAGGTGGCGACCTGGTCCACGGTTTGGTCGAACACCACAAAATCCGTAAATGTTCCGCCGATGTCGATACCGATATATAATCGCTGTGGGTGATTGCCTGCAGGCATGATTCGTTCTTCCTAACGAAATTCGCAGACAAGAGCAAGAAGGGACGGACTCGCAGGCACTTTAGTTTTGAACAAATTTACAGGAAGTTCAGGTGTGGAGTCGAGGGGAAAATGGCTAACCCTTTACCTCTCCACTAAGGGAAACGATGCGAGGGCCACCAGGCGCATTGTCCCAAATGGTCAATTGGGCATGATGGGGGCGAGATTCAGATCCGGCAAAACGAATATGCAGGGAACACAGATTTCCCGTGGCTAAGGTCATTCCCGAACATGCGCCATCTTGGATGGAGAACGATTGAGAATCCGGGCCTTCGAGTACCACATCATAAATCTTTAAGGCACCTAACCCCACATTGGAAACGGTAAGTAGTTTTTCGGATTCATCAGAGGATAGCACAGTACTCGCAAATTGCACGGCATCCGTACTCAGATTGATCGAAGGAATCATCGCCTTCCCACTGAGGAGCACAGACACATCATCGGAATCACCATTGGTGGTCACGACATCGGGCAGACCATCGCCATTGAAATCTTCCACGCCCACCGAAGTGGGGGTTGCCCCAACGGCAAAATGGCCGGCTGACTGAAAAGAACCATCCCCTCTTCCCAAAAATATGGATGCGCTATTGGATGCGCGATTCGAGGCGATTAAATCCCAGTTCCCGTCGGCATTGAGATCATGAAAGGCGAGGGACATGGGACTAAATCCAACATCCAAATTTGCCGGCTTTGTGTATTTCCCTGGGGCTTCCTGTAGGAGTACTTTCAAACTGTCGGTAAACAAGCTCGCGGCTATCAGATCGAGATGCCCATCAGCGTCAAGATCTACCTGCGTCACAGCACTCAGGGTAAACCCTACTTCAATATCTTGACTGCGGACGAAATCTCCCTGGCCTTGGTTTTTCAAGACCGACACCATACCATTTGGTGTGCGCCAACTCGGTTGGCTCCAAGTCACCGTTAATTCAGGAAGACCATCGCCATCTAGATCAGCAATCGACACGCCGGTTGGAAACAATCCATGCTGATCTTGGACTTCATACTGTTTCGCCGCACTCAATCGCCCCTGCCCATCGTTCAACATCACGGATAGACTATACGGTGGATAATTCCCAAATCGGCCACTATTTGTGGCCACCACATCAGCATCGCCATCACCATCGACATCCCCAACACTCACAAAGGTGGGACCTTTGCCTGAGGGATAAAACACAGGTGGCTCGAAAAATCCATTGCCTTTTCCAAACAACACCAGAATTCCATCAGACCCAGTCTCAGCAACGATCAAATCTAATTTTCCATCTTGATTGAACTCACCTGAGGTGAGAAACATGGGACTCCGACCCACACCAAAGGAAATGCCTGAGCGAAACGTGCCATTGCCATTGCCAAACAACATGGTGACATCATCCGACCCACTATTGACCGTGGCGATATCCTGCCACCCATCGGTATTAAAATCTCCGACAGTCAAGGCCTCTGGATTCTTGCCAACATCTGCCGGCAATACGGGAGTCAATACCAGGTTTTGTGCACCCGCCGGCCCTGAAACCAAAAGAGCGACACTGACCCACAACGTCAATCTCAATCTTTGTCGGAGTTGGTCCAAACTGTGTTTCATTCAATTTCCTCTAACTTCCGTTGAGTGTCTGATCATCTCCAAACACCTTCGTCATGGCGATTTCTACTTCATCCAGGGCCGACATTCCCCGGTTTCGAATATGGGCCGACCAAGAGGGAGCATTTCGCAAGGCATTGAACACGGCCTTGATGATTTCTGGCTTAATACGGGTTTCCCAATCATTTTCCCAAGCATGGGCATCTTCTTCCCCATTATACTCCTCAGGGAATTGGGCTTCTAATTGGAACCGAAGATTGAACGTTTTTTCTTCTTGGTACATAGGGAACCTTTCCGTAAATTTTTGTTCACGTCCCACTCACGAACATATATTGTCAGATGAAGACGTACTTTTTTATAATGGGGCACGCTGATTAAGAAAGAATTCTGCTACTTAAAGGAGCACATCCACCATGCCACTATACGAATACATTTGTAAGGAATGTTCGCATCATTTTGAACTGATTGTCCATGGGTCTACGATTCCCGCCTGTCCACAATGCCAAACACAAAACCTCGACAAACAACTCTCGGCGTTTGCCGTCAGTGGGGGGGATGGAAATTTTGGGTTTGAGGGAGATCCAGGAGGCTGTGGAACCTGTGGCGACCCCAGAGGACCTGGAGCCTGCTCAATGGATTAGGAGAATACAGGATACCTAGTAATGGGTCAGTAGCGAAGGCAGGGACCTTTTCCTAAAAATGGTCAAAGGCTTTGCCTGGAGTAGCCCCTACTGACTAATATCTTTAGCGCGACGCTGAAAATATCCTGACCGTACAGCACCATACAAATCAACTGTTGACTCTTCAACCCCTTCAAACGTTTCGAGATTGAGAGACCGCTCATTTACGGTATCTTCCACGTTTAACCCAAGGTTTGGGAAAAACGGAATAAAGTAATTGAGGGGGTTTACTGCGATATCTCCGGCATAACCTACCGCATCACGAACCGTTAATGGCGGCAAAAACGGAAGTACCAGAAAGGGACCGGAGTTCATACCATATATCGCCAACGTTTGCCCTGTATCCTCGCTCGGAGGCGCCTCCGTATCAAAGACATATTTCGCGACATCAAACAGACCGGCGACCCCGATGGTCGAGTTAATCAAAAACCGTTTTGTTTCAATACCCGCACGGCCATACTTCCCTTGAAACAGGCTGTTTAAAAATCTCGTCATATAGCCCATGTTGTGAAAGGCATTTGCCATGGACCCCTGAACGTCCGGGGGCACGATGGCATTATATCCCCGAGCGACCGGCTTGAGGAAATAACGATCTACATCATAGTTGAATTGAAAAACATTGGCATTGAAGGATTCCCAGGGATCATGCACCACTATTTGAGGCCCCTCATCAAAGGGGTCCCTGTAGGTTTCAACGGAAGAACCTTCCACCACCGTCTCTGCCATTACCGGAATTCCTTCGTCTCCAACATATGGGGTGTCAGTCGAGGAGCTTGAAGGAGAGGGTTTTTCTTGGCTTGTCACTGAGGGGGAACTAGAATCCATGACTTCATTGTCCGTCCCAAAATATTGCAGGTTCGAATCGAGACTGGGGCTGGGAGGCAACGGAGGCTGCCCAATTGGAAAGGTCCCTGCAGTTCCGATCTGCGCACTCACGTTGGCCACAGGCAACCAACCCTGAATCGAAAAGAACACCCCGATGACAAGAAAGGTCCTCATCGAGAAAGACAGGGATCTCCAAAATTTCTGGTGAAACGTGGCCATGAATTCCTCCCTCATTCCATACAACCAGTTGGGCAAATTCGAGTGCTAGAAGGCAAAAACGCCGAAAACCGGACGAACTTTACCAAAAACAGATAGGTCTGGCTACTGTAGATGTTTCAGGAAGGTAATAGCAAAAACGGGCTACTCTGAGCTACCGAGCATATCATCTACCAAGGGCCGATTGAGATCTTCACACCCGATACAAATCGTATCAAAGAGAGCCTCGTGGTCGGCAACATAATTCTTTTCATCAACTAAGTTTTCCTCGTGAACTTCTTGATAGCAGGTCTCACACAATATCATGAGGCCTCGCATCACAGAAACAGTTTTCCGGCTTTGACTTCCCGCCATAAGTCACCTCTCATTTTCAATATACGTAAGTTTAGATACGTAAATATGAAAAAACCTGTCGATCTCATGAAACATGTCTCCCCGATACGTTTTTCTCGTCCCGCATTACGTTTTACGACCACCCCCGTTGTTGGGCCAGTAAAAAATCCTCGGTTTCGAGGTCAATACCACAATCTGGACATTCATAGGGCTGGTCGGGGGGAGGAATCGATAATTCCGTATTCTGGATACGTCCCTGGCAAACATGGTAATAATGTCCTCCAGAATGCTCGGAATCCAGTGGATCATTTTCAAACTTTAATATCATAATGACACTCCCTACGGTTAGTCTCTTAACAAGACCGTTTATAACAAGCGAAAGAAATCTTTCGCAATCTCGGCAAAGCACCAATTCATGAAACCCTTCAACCTCAAAGCCCCAGGACTCAATGAATTGGGGTTAGTCCTATTGTTCCTTATGGCCTTAGACAATACAGCCTTCTCATTTGCGACTCTCCCTTCTCCTTTAACGCCGATCAACCTCACTCCTGTTGTGACCAAGAACCTGGAGCAACCCGTCTTTCTCACCCATGATGGAGATCATAGCCACCGCCTGTTCATTGTGGAACAAGCCGGCAAAATTCTCATTCTCCAGAATGGAACGCTTCTGCCTACTCCGTTTCTCGATATCACTGACCGCGTGAATTTTGGTGGAGAACGTGGACTTCTCGGGCTAGCCTTTCACCCACACTTTCAAAAAAATGGTCGTTTTTTTGTGAACTATTCCAGATCCGCTGACGGAGCCACCGTCATCTCGGAATTCCACACTATCGACAAACCCAATCAGGTAAATTCCACGGAACGAGTTCTTTTAACCATCCCACAACCCTACAGTAACCATAATGGTGGAATGATTGACTTTGGTCCTGATAAATTTCTCTATATCGCCACCGGAGATGGAGGCGCCGGTGGAGACCCGGAAAATCGAGGACAAAATTTTCAAACCTTATTAGGGAAAATCCTTCGAATCGATATATCCCCCGAAGGGTCCTATTCCATCCCCAAAGACAACCCGTTCGTCGACCAGCCTAAGGGGAAGGAAATTTTTGCTTTGGGATTTCGGAATCCCTGGCGGTTTTCGTTTGACCGCACCACAGGAGATCTCTGGGTCGCGGATGTTGGGCAGAATCGTTGGGAAGAAATTGACCGTGTGGAAAAAGGAAAAAACTACGGATGGCGAATCATGGAGGGCGCCCATTGCTTCAACCCCTCGCAAGGCTGCTCCCAACGAGGACTCGTTCTTCCGGTAGCCGAATATGCCCATGAATCTGGGAGATGCTCGATCACTGGCGGGTACGTCTACCGTGGCCAGAAAATTCCAACCTTAGCAGGCACCTATATTTTTGGGGACTATTGTAGCGGGGAAATCTTGGGCTTGGTGGATCACCAAGTCACCGTCTTACTTTCGACGGGACTCAACATTTCTTCATTTGGAGAAGATGCAGAAGGAGAATTATATGCCGTTGACCACCGGGGAGGTATATATCAGATTACTCCCAGACTACTCACGAAGTAATTCGGTGCTCATGCAGAAACGGCCAGTTATGAATATGCGTTATCCCTCTCCGATGAGAGTAAAGCGACCTTCTTGAAAAGCTCGATTTCATCCAGAACTTTTCCTACCCCTAATACCACCGACGTCAGGGGATCATCCACCGTAATAATAGGCAGATTCGTTTCTTCTTGAAATCGTGTTGCCAAGCCCGGAAGCAAAGATCCACCGCCGGTAATCACCACCCCCCGATCGATAATATCTCCCGCCAATTCTGGCGGGGTATTTTCCAACGACGTTCGAAGCGCGTTGATAATTGCGTGAATCGGTTCTTCTAACGCCTCGCGAATTTCCGAATCGTTCACGACAACCGTGCGAGGGATTCCGGAAATCATATCACGCCCCTTCACCATCATGGTTTTTCGTTCTTCCAGGGGATAAGCCGACCCGACTTCCATTTTGACTTTCTCGGCCATATGATCGCCAATCAATAAATTATATCGACGTTTGATATACCCCATAATGGCGTCATCCATTTGGTCGCCGGCCACTTTGACGGATTCACTACACACGATACCGCCCAAGGAAATAACAGCGATATCCGTCGTCCCGCCACCAATATCCACCACCATGTTCCCCGACGGCTCCGTAATCGGCAGTCCCGCGCCAATGGCGGCAGCCACAGGTTCTTCAATCAAATAGACTTCGCGAGCCCCGGCATGGGTCGCGGATTCTCGAACGGCTCGTTGCTCGACCTCGGTAATTCGCGAGGGCACGCCAATAATACATCGTGGCCGGACAAACGAATTACGATTGTGTGCCTTGGTAATAAAATACTTCAGCATCTTTTCGGTCATGGCAAAGTCGGCAATCACCCCTTCTTTAATTGGGCGAATCGCGACAATATTTCCTGGAGTTCGGCCAACCATCCGCTTGGCTTCAACCCCAACCGCTAAGACAGAATTGGTTTGTTTTTCTATGGCGACCACCGAAGGTTCGCTTAAGATAATCCCTCGCCCACGAACGTACACGAGCGTCGTCGCGGTTCCGAGATCAATGGCCAAATCACTTGAAAACCAGCCTAACAGGTCACCAGCAAAGCCCACGGTTGCTCCTTTGGAAAATGGGGTTCGTTTTTTTTCCTAGTTGTATTGAAAGCCGACAAATTCGAAAAAGACTCAAGAAAAATACCGGGTTCATAGCCTCTGGCGCCTTCGGGCACCATGAAACCCATTCTCGCCGAATTTCCAATTAAGTCAAGGAGGAAATTCGGGATTGAGGGAATTCTCCTCCTCGTACCTTGTCGTCAACCTCGGGAATTGACTTCCTGTTCCTCGTATAAAAAAAGAGGACGAATGATTTTCTGTTGACGGAATTATCATATCTTGATATTCCCCATACACGTGAATAAAAAAATCGTATTTTATCTGTTAGCACTGGCCATCGTCGCGGCCTACCTCGCGCTGGTTGGCTCTATTCGGTGGGGAGATGACATTCCTCCCACCATTACCCTAGAGCGTCCTCTGGAACTTGTCGGTCCCACCACACCCCTGAAGATACACATTGAAGATGAGGGAACCGGGCTTCAAGAGATTTCCGTTCGGCTTGTTCAAAATCTGGAAACTTTCACGTTAGCCGAAGAACGCTTTCCTTCCCATGGCGCCTTGTCTTTGGAGGGTGGCACGCAGCATAGTTACAACCTGGATATTATCCCATTTGGTGATGACCGCCTTCCTAAACGCCGTGGCGTGGCTTCACTGGTTATTACCGCAAGAGATTATTCTTGGCGTGGATTCTTTGAGGGAAACTGGACACAGGTTAATCAAGACTTTACCGTTAAATTTACGCCTCCAAAATTAGGGGTACTCTCCCCACCATTACCCATTGCCCAAGGTGGAGCTGGCGTAGTGTTCTTCCGGGTTTCCGACGATGCCAAACATTTTGGGGTCCAAATCGGGGAGGCCTTTTTTCCTGGCTATTCCATACCTGGGGATGAATTTAATTATTTTTCGCTGATCGTCTTTCCCCACGACCTTCCAGCCAAAACACCCGTTCAGCTTATCGCAGATGATGGGCTCGGGAACAATGCCACCCAAGACATTGCCATCAAGATCCTGCCGAAAAAATGGCGGTCCCGAAATATCAACATTTCCGATCGATTTATTCAACAGACCGTCCTCCCGATAATTGCCAACACCGAGGGACTAGAGGACCGTGGCGACCCCCTTGAAAACTTCCTGCAAGTGAATAATGGTTTACGGACCACCAATGCGAACCAGCTTAAAGAGTTGGCCACTTCCAGCAAACCTGAATTCATGTGGAATGGGGGGTTTGTGCAATTGTCCAACTCCCAAGTCGAGGCCGCATTCGCCGATCATCGCAGGTATGTGTATCAAGGAAAAGTCGTGGACACCCAATACCATTTGGGATTTGACCTTGCCGTCACCAGGCAATATCCCGTCGAAGCCGCCAATGATGGCATGGTCGTCATGGCCGACTACTTCGGCATTTATGGCAACACCATTGTCATTGACCACGGGTATGGACTGCAATCATTGTATGCCCATTTGTCCTCATTTGATGTCAAAAAGGGAGATTATGTCCGCAAAGGACAAATGATTGCCCGCTCAGGAATGACCGGATTGGCAGCCGGCGATCACCTGCATTTCAGCTTGCTAGTACATGGCATCCAGACCAATCCTATTGAGTGGTGGGACCCGGCCTGGGTGCAATCACACATCAGTGAACATCTGCGAAAAAATGATCCTGTCGATCCCGCGAAGTTACTCCCAGGGCAGCTTCCCCCTTCGCCCTTTCCCTATGCGCCCCCGCCCAAATTTTAGAAAAGCCGGGTCATGGCACGAAAACCTCGCACACCCAAAGATGGAAACACCGTGAGTGAACACGTCACCACGGTCCCGCTCGACGAAACCACGCGACAGCGATACCTGAACTATGCCCTGTCCGTCATCACCTCACGCGCGCTGCCTGACGTGAGGGATGGCCTCAAGCCCGTCCAACGCCGAATTTTATTTTCGATGTTTCACAACCATCGGCTTGTGCCGGAACGCCCGCCGATCAAAAGCGCCAAAGTGGTCGGATCGGTCATCGGTGAATGGCATCCCCATGGCGACTCGGCAGTCTACGATGCCATGGCGCGAATGGCTCAATGGTGGTCACTTCGCGCTCCACTGGTTGATGGACATGGCAACTTCGGAAGTTTGGATGGCGATCCTCCAGCCGCCTATCGTTACACCGAGGCTAAACTCACACCAATTGCCATTGAACTCCTGAGCGAACTCAACAAAGACACAGTTAATTTTCAGGCTAACTATGATGGCAAGGATGAAGAGCCGCTTGTCCTGCCGTCTCGATTTCCCAATCTCCTAGTCAACGGCTCCACCGGCATTGCCGTGGGCATGGCCACCAACATTCCCCCACATAATCTAAGCGAAGTCATTGAAGGCGCCATTGCCTTGATAGATGATCGCAACCTTTCAGTTTCTGATTTAATGAAATCGATCAAAGGTCCAGACTTTCCCACGGGCGGCGAAATCCTTAACAATCGCACCGAGCTACGGGAGATTTATGAAACCGGCCAAGGATCCATCCGCTTGCGTGGAGAATATACAGTTCAAGAAAAAGCCAATGGCCAAGCTGAGATATTGCTGACATCGATACCCTTTGCCGTGGATAAATCCACCATCCTTGAACGCATCGGCGAACTCATCGTAACCAGAAAAGTGCCGCAACTGGTCGATGTCCGAGATGAATCCACCACCGATGTCCGCATTGTCCTCGAAGTTCAAAAAGGGGCAGACCCACAATTGGCCATGGCCTATTTGTTTAAGAATACGCCGCTTCAAAATAATTTCTCCGTCAACCTTACCTGTTTGATCCCCACGACAGGAACGACGACCACCCGTCCACAATGTTTGAACCTGAAAGATTTCCTCGAACAATTCATCGACTTTCGCTTTGAAACCGTCAAGCGTCGATTTTCGTATGACCTGCGCATTTTGGAACAACGCATTCATATTCTGGCAGGCTTCAAAACTATCTTTGATGCGTTAGACCAAGTTCTTAAAATTATTCGGCAAAGCGAGGGCAAGGCAGACTCGGCGGAAAAACTCAAACGCCGGTTTAATCTTGATGACATCCAAACGAACGCCATTTTGGAAACGCCGATTTACAAACTCTCCCGCACCGAAATCAAAAAAATGTTGAATGAATTGGCAGACAAAAAGAAACAAGCCAAAGATCTGCAAACGCTTCTGGCTTCAAAAACCAAACTCTGGAACGAAGTCAAAAAAGAATTGGAAGAGGTGTCCAGTACATATGGCGACAAACGGAGGAGCAAAATCGGTCGCCGCCAAACCGAGGAATTGGAATTTGATCCCGAAGCCTATATCGTCAAGGAAGATGCGGTCATTACCATTTCTACCGACGGCTGGATTCGTCGCGTGGGCATGGTGAAGGATTTATCCAAAGCCCGGCTTCGCGAAGGCGACGCTCTCTTAGCCGCCCTCATCGGCAGCACGGTCGATACCATCGTCTGCTTTTCGAATTTTGGGAGCGCGTACACCCTTCGTATCGGAGACATCCCCCCTGCGCGAAGCGGCTACGGTGACCCCGCACAAAAACTGTTTAAGTTTAAGGACGGGGAACGTATCATCGCCGCCCTGAGCTTAGATCCTCGGTTCTATATCATTCCCCAAGAACTCAAGAAAAAGAAAGCCCCAGTCCTCCCACTCTTTGATGGCGCGGCTACAGGACCAGACGAACCGGTATCCCTGGGGCAAGTCATCGGCGTTTCCTCTACCGGAATGGGTGTGCGTTTCGACTTGGCACCCTTCAAGGAGCCGTCCACACGACTCGGCCGAAAATTCATGAAGGTGCGTGAGAGGGAAGAAGTCGTGCATGTCGAAGCCATCAGCCTCACCTCAAAAACACCCATCCTCAGTGTGGTGTCGCAAAAAGGCCGCGTGCTGTTGTGCAAGGCCGAGGAAGTAGGCGTGCTCTCCGGCCCGGGCCGGGGCGTGACTGTGATGAAACTCGATTCTTCCGATCGTCTCTTGGCATCTCGCCTGCTTTATGAAAAAGACGATCAACTCATCGCCCTTAAACAAGAAGGCGCAAAACTCCCCATTTCCATCAGAAAGTATCAACCTGTGGGCCGCGGCGGGAAAGGGCATGCCCTGTTCAAACGCGGCAGCCTCAAAGGCGTCCAAACCTTACCCGTCGAACTTCCCGTCCTTGACTCAGAGAATGGTAAGAACGGCAAATGAGTCAGTATCCGACTTTTAATTTTCCCGATATTTCTATTTTTGATTCTTGATTTGGTTTAGCGGGGCCAAAACCCGCATAAATACACCCTCTCCTTGACAACCATCACAAAGTCGCTACATTACCTCCCCGGGAAACAGCCGCTTGAAAAAAAATTCTCATGAAACATTTTCAAAGACCTGTAAGGAACGTACATGGCCAAGAAGTATGACGCGAGTGACATAGTTGTTCTCGAAGGCATTGAGCCGGTGCGGAAGCGGCCGGCGATGTATATCGGCGGGACGGACAAGACTGGACTGCACCACCTCGTGTGGGAAATTTTGGATAACGGAATCGATGAGGTCATTAACGGATACGCCACCACCATTATGGTTGAACTCGATAAAAATCGGAATGGGATTCGCCTCACGGATAATGGGCGCGGCATCCCCGTCGACCTGCACAAGAAACACAAAAAGTCTGCTTTGGAAATTATTATGACTACGCTGCACGCGGGCGGGAAATTTGAAACCGGTAGCTATATTCATTCCGGTGGATTACATGGAGTCGGCGCATCAGTGGTGAATGCCCTCTCGGTCCACCTAGAGGTTACTGTGAAACGCGACGGTCGGGAATGGACACAATCCTACAAGGCGGGCAAACCTCAAGGCTCGGTGAAAAAGGGAGCCGCCGTGCGTGGTACCGGCACATCGGTATATTTTCGTCCTGACCCCGCCATTTTTGGAAAGCACACGGCGTTTGACCCAACACTTTTAAAAGATACCCTCGAAGCCAAATCCTATCTGCACAAAGGTCTCAAAATTACGTTTAAAGATGGGACCACTGGAGAAACTCACCACTTCGTGCATGAACAAGGCATTGAGGAATACCTGACCAAACTCGTCAAAGACCGTGGCAAACGACCGACGGCGGACTTTGTGTTTTATTTGGATAAAAAATTACAAAACAACGTGGGTAATGGAGACGGCTTTGCCATGGAAGTCGCTTTGCAATGGACGGATGAACCGGCGGAATTCATTCGGAGCTATGTGAATGGTGTGGCCACGGTAAGCGGCGGAACCCATGAGTTGGGGTTGCGCGCAGGAATCGTCAAAGCGGTACGCAATTATATGGACACGCACAATCTCACGCCAAAGGGCCTCAGCATCCAAGCGGAAGATATTCGTGAAGGCTTGGCTGTCGTCTTGAGTGTGCTGATTTTGAATCCTCAATTCCAGGGCCAAACCAAAGAACGCCTCAATAACCCTGAAGTACAGAGCCTCGTGGACAATACGATTCGACCGGCGTTAGAAAATTTTTTAAACGTGAATAAAACGATTGCTGAAACACTCGTCGGACGCATGATTCTTGCGGCGCGCGCGCGCGAGGCCTCACGGGAAGCGTCAAAAGCCGTGATGCGGAAGTCTGCCGTGAGCCATCGACTAAACTTGCCAGGAAAACTCACCGATTGCCAAAGCACAGACCCCGGCATCAGCGAATTGTTTGTGGTCGAAGGAGACTCCGCCGGAGGCACCGCCAAACAAGGCCGCGATTTAAAAACCCAAGCGATTTTCCCCATCAGAGGAAAAGTCCTGAACACTGAAGAACTCACACTCGGCAAAGTCGTCGAAAATAAAGAACTCGCGGATTTGGTCAAAGTCCTGGGCTGTGGGATTGGGAAAGACTTTGATCTGAAGAAACTACGCTATCACAAAATAGTGTTGCTCATGGATGCGGATATCGATGGCTATCACATCAGCACCTTACTCCTCACGTTCTTTTTCCGGCATATGTCAGAATTGATCAAACATGGCCACGTGTTTATTGCCCAACCACCGTTGTATCGCATCGACATCGGCAAGGAAGTGCTTTGGGCAGGGTCGGATGAAGAAAAGGAACGTGTTCTTTCTGAGGCTCGCTCCAACGCCAAACCAACTATTAGTCGATTCAAAGGACTCGGTGAAATGTTCCCTCAACAATTGAAAGAAACCACACTCAACCCCGCTACCCGCCGACTCCTCAAAGTTGAGCTTCAAGATGAACTCCACACTGACCGCACCTTCCACGACCTCATGGGCAAACGCACAGAGGCACGCTACGAATTTTTGATGGCCAATGCCACGCTCGCGGACAACCTCGACGTATAGTCTCCGTCAGTGTTCAATTGGTTTTATAGTTAATTTTATATGCAAGGGGCACCCCCCTAAGTTAATCTTGGATTCTCGATTAAAAATGTCGGGAATGACAAACCTCACCTACTTCTCTCTTTGTCAGCCTAGCCTATGGCCTGTAGAATCTCACATCTATGGAACCCATTGAAATTGTCAAACAGTATCATGAGCAAACCAAGCATGAGTTTAATCGCTATGCGAGATCTCTTGGCTACATGGATTGGGCAAACCAGCCTGACCCCTTCCGACGATATGAAGGCGCAGCACTTTTTAAGCTCCCATTGCTCACTGCGGATGACGCCCCAGTGGCTCCTTCTTATGAATCGCTCTATTCACCAGAAACGATTTCTCCTCAGCCTTTAAATCTGAACAGCCTTTCCCGATTGTTTGAATACAGCCTCTCGCTTACGGCATGGAAAGAATATGGTGGAAATCGCTGGGCCTTACGCAGCAATCCTTCCAGCGGTAATTTGCATCCGACGGAAGGCTATCTACTGATTCGAGACGAGAAAAATCTTTCGTTGGAACCAGGGCTGTATCACTATGCACCCAAAGAACATGGCCTTGAATATCGAATGCGGGCATCGAATGAGTGTCTTGAGGAATTGCTCCAGCCGTTTCCACCGCAAACCTTTCTCATCGGGCTCAGTTCAATTCATTGGCGTGAAGCCTGGAAGTATGGCGAGCGCGCGTTTCGTTACTGCCAACATGACATCGGCCATGCCATTGGAACACTGCGCATCGCCGCAGCTACATTAGGCTGGCGCGTCTTTTTGCTTTCTGGTCTTGATGATCCTACGGTCGGGAGGCTTCTCGGATTGAATCGGTTGGATGAATTTGAGCGAGCCGAACCGGAACTGCCTGAACTGATTTGTGTGGTCTGCCCTACACTCGATCCTCATCTAGAATTAATGCCGCTGACCCTTAATGAATCCGCTGTCGAGAACTGTGTGCAAGACGACTGGCAGGGCAAAGCCAATCGGTTGAGTCGTGACAATCCGATTCCGTGGGAAATTATTGATGAGGTCACGAAGGCTTCGTGGAAATATGCTTCAGAACAAAGCCTTCTCCCTCTCCCCCCCTCCTTTCACACCACAGAGCCTACTAGCAATACTGAGCGCCCCCAAGTTTCGGCACACCAAATCGTTCATCAGCGACGCAGTGCTGTAGCATTTGATGGCGTGACATCGATTTCTGCGGACCAGTTTTTTTCGATGCTCGACCGAGTATTTCCCAACTCAGACCGACTCATTTCTCAACGACCCATGCCGTGGGATTCAATTCCTTGGGATCCCACCATTCACCTTGCCCTCTTTGTGCATCGAGTGGATGGCTTGGCTCCAGGAATGTACTTGTTTCTTCGACATGCCAATCCGACACTCAAAGATACCTTTCGGGAATCCATGCACGAGCAGTTCGAATGGACCACTCCAGAAAATTGTCCAACCCATCTTCCGCTCTATTTGTTAGAAGAAGGCAATGCCCAACGCATCGCCATCCAATTGAGCTGCACGCAAGAGATTGCTGGCGCCAGCGCGTTTTCTTTGGGCATGATTGCTGAGTTCGATCCTTCATTAGAAAAACATGGACCGTGGTTTTATAAACGCTTGTTTTGGGAATCCGGGCTTATTGGACAAGTGCTCTACTTAGAGGCCGAAGCTGTGGGTGTTCGTGCCACCGGCATCGGCTGTTTTTTTGACGATCCCGTCCATCGAGTCCTTGGGTGGTATCCCAAAACCCAATTTCAATCCTTGTACCACTTTACCGTTGGTGGCCCTGTAGAGGATCATCGTCTCACAACATTGCCACCCTATGACGATCAAGACCCCTAATTACCCTTGCCGCTCTGTTCAAATGGGCATTTCTAGGCCATTCCAAAAATTCGAAATCCGAATATCGAAATCCTAAAATAGTAGGAATGACCAAAATTGAAAATTTGAATTTAGAATTTTGGATTTGTTTCGAAATTCGACATTCGAGTTTCCAATTGACTCTGCCCAGGGTTTAGGAATCTCTTGCAGTCACCCCCTGGAATAGGATAGGGTATTTTCCTAACCAGTTTGAGTGGGCGTGTCCACGTCATTTCCAAGACGACCCTAGGCCGGTCAATCGGAACGCTCAATACCAGAACACAATGATGCATGCTGTACAACATAAAAGGAGGCAACCATGAATCCACTCGACTCGATCCCTGGAACGATCACGGCAGGGTTCGTGCTAACGGTCGTGTTATATTTTGTCGTCAAAATGCTCGTCTGATTCACGACGCTATATTATTGATTTGATTCCAACGAAAGAGGATACGATATGGAAAGCTTGTTAGCATGGGGACACTATCTCACGGGCATCACGTGGATCGGAATTTTGTACTATTTTAATTTTATCCAAGTGCCATTTCTGGGGAAGGTCACCCCAGAAACGAAAGGCGAAGCCTTCAAACATTTAGTTCCTAACGCACTTTGGTGGTTTCGTTGGGGGGCTCTGGGGACCTGGCTATTTGGCGCGATTCTTTTAATGAACCAAGGCCGCTTTGGGTCCGCCTTTGCATTACAAGGCCAAGATGCTGTGATTGGCATGGGCGCGTGGTTAGGAACCATTATGCTTTTCAATGTTTGGGGAATTATTTGGCCCAATCAGAAAAAAGTGCTGGGTATCAAAGAAGCCACAGCCGATGAGAAAAAAGCCGCTGGACGCGTCGCGCTGATGGCGTCTCGCACCAACACCATGCTCTCCATTCCTATGCTGTTTTTCATGGCCAACTCTGGGCATGCTTCAGGGCTATTTTAACTAAGCCATACCGCTGAAAGGGGCCGGAGCAATTCCGGCCCCTTTTCTTCTTTTTATTTTTTAACAGCCTCACCAATGTCGTTGCGTTCCCACACCAAACCCTTGACCTTTTTTAGGCTGCCTGTTAAATAGTAATTATTCCTAACAAGGAACATTATGACTATTTCGCAGGAAGACATTCGGACACGATTTAAATCGCATGGCTTGAAGGTGACCCCGCAACGGGCTGCGATTTACAAGGCTCTCGCTGAGACCACAAGCCATCCGACTGCCGAAACTCTTTTTCAGCAGGTCTCCAAAGACTATCCGATGATTTCGCCAAATACCGTGTACTATACCCTCTCCACGTTAAAAGGCGCGGGATTAGTCAAAGAGGTAAATTATTGGCACGACGGCGCTCGATTCGATGCCAACGTCACGCCTCACCATCATTTGATTTGCTTGGGTTGCCGCGCCATTTTCGACATTGAGGATCGAGTGTTAAATCAAATCCAACACAAAGCGAAGCTTCCCAAACACTTTCAGGTTTTGAGTCATCAAGTGGAATTTTATGGATACTGTGCCTCATGCCAAAAGGCACAGCTCCCACACAAGAAGTAAGTTCACTCGTTATCGTCACTATCTTTTACAAGGAGGATCCTATGGGCGGTCTTAAAGGAACCAAAAGCCATGACAATCTCAAAGCGGCATTTGCCGGTGAATCTCAAGCGAACCGACGGTATCTGTATTTCGCGCGTCGGGCGGACATCGAAGGTTACCCTGATGTCGGCGGATTATTTCGTGATACATCAGAAGCCGAAACTGGCCATGCGTTTGGCCATTTAGATTTTCTTAAGGAAGTCGGTGATCCCGCCACTGATGTTCCGATTGGCAACACCGAAGCCAACCTTAAAGCGGCGATTGAAGGGGAAACCTACGAATACACGCAGATGTATCCTGGAATGGCTAAAACCGCACGGGAAGAAGGATTCGAGGAATTAGCCGAATGGTTTGAAACCTTGGCCAAGGCCGAGCGGTCCCATGCCAACCGGTTCACCAAAGGATTGGACTCGTTGAAAAACGCGTAATCGTTTTTGTTAGGTGAAGCGGAGCAGCGATGCTGCTCCGCTTCTCTTTTTTCCTTTTCTTCACTTAAAGCTTGAAGGCATTGTGAAAGGCATACATCTTATCTCTACGGATTGGACGCGTTCGGACCTCGAACAAGAAACCAATCGTATTTTTGACATCTGCGATGGATGCCGCCGATGTTTTAACCTGTGCCCATCATTCAATACGCTCCTTGATCGGATTGACGAATACCAGAGTGACATTTCGAAAATCACTGCGGCTGACTACGAACAAGTTGAGAAGGAATGCTATTACTGCAAGCTCTGCTTTAATCATTGTCCGTATACGCCCCCTCATGAATATGAGATCGACTTTCCCCGCCTGATGGCAGCCTGGAAAAAGCAACGGGTTCAGGAGCAGGGCGCTTCCTGGCGCGATCGACTGCTAATCAAGACCGACTTGATTGGCCGACTCGGGGGAATGACCGCCTCGCTCACGAATTGGGCACTTTCAACCCCCTGGCTGCGCGGATTGATCGAAACCATGATCGGGCTTCATCGTGAGCGACAGGTTCTATTTTTTTCCAAGGAAAGTTTCCCTCAATGGTGGAGAAAACGGACTGCCACTACCTCCCAATCTTCAGCCGCACGTAAAGTCGTCCTCTTTCCCAGTTGCATGGTGAATTACCAAGCCACCGATATTGGGAAAGCCACTGTGCAGGTCTTAGAAAAAAATGGCGTAGAAGTCGTAGTCCCCGAAGGACAACGGTGCTGCAGCATGCCCTCCTTCGATATCGGCGACACCGATACCATGGTGCAGACGGCTCAACACCACTTAAAGATTTTTCAACCGTATCTTGAGCAGGGCTATGACTTGGTAGTTCCCACCCCCAGTTGCAGCTTAATGTTTAAACGGGAATATCCCTATTTGGTCTCGTCCCCAGCGATGACCAAGCTTGCGGAACGGACCTTTGATATCTGTGAGTATTTGATGTTTCTCAAAAAAGATGGGACCCTTTCGCTTGAATTCACGCAAACCAAGCAACGTATCGCGTATCAAGTACCTTGCCATTTGCGCGATCAAAACATCGGGTTTAAATCCAAAGAACTCATGGAGCTCACCGGGGCTCAGGTTGAACTCATTGAGAAATGTTCAGGACATGACGGCTCCTGGGGAGCCAAAACAGAATTTTTTGACCTGTCCATGAAAATCGCGAAAAAAGCAGTCCGGCCTATTCTCAACAGCGAACCAAATCTGGTAGCTTCGGATTGCCCGCTTTCGGCGCTCCAGCTTGATCAGGCCGGCGCAACACCTCCCAGTATCAAAAGCCCAACCCAACATCCCATTCAGATCGTTCGGGATGCCTACGGGTTACCCTCATGAAACCGCTGACTCAATCCGACCTTCTATCCCATGCTGACTATGAGGCTCAGCGCCCGACTTATCGGCAACAAATTATTGCTTTGAAGAAGCGGCGGCGCATTGAAGTTGGCCCCCTCGTGACGTTGCTTTTTGAAAACCGGGAAACTCTCAAATCTCAGATTCAAGAGATGGTGCGTGCGGAACGTATCTTTGAGGAGTCCAAAATTCAGGATGAACTGGATGTATACAACGCCATTCTGCCTCAACCTGGAGAATTGAGTGCCACGCTTATGATTGAAATTACCGAGGACGATCGTATCAAGACCGTTCTCGATTCCTTTCAAGGATTCGACCGCTCAGAGAGCCTCTCCATCAGAGTAGACAATGAAGCAGTGTATGCACAATTTGAAGCCGGGCATAGCAAAGAGGACAAAATCAGCGCGGTTCATTTTATTCGTTTTTCAGTTCCTCCAGCCTTTACCCAACTCCTTCAAAACCCTAGGGCGAATGTCTCCATTCAGGTCGCCCATGAGCACTACGTCGCTGAGGCCAAAGTACCGGAGGAAATGAAAGACGAATGGCTAAAAGACCTTGCGTCCTGATTTTTCTACGTTTTTTCACGAATTTTCCTATAAAAAATTGACAACCACCCAGGGGGTGGTTATCATTGATTCTCATAGGGGTTTTCCCTCGATTTGACTTGAAAAGAGGGAAAGAGACTGAGGAATTCACTCACACATATTGAGCGGAGGAAATTATGGTTACCATCACACCCACAGCTGAAGAAAAGATTAAAGAATTGGTGTCTGAAGAGTCGGAAGAAGAAATTATTGGGCTGCGGATCTACGTGAAAGGCGGAGGTTGCAGTGGCTATCAATATGGCATGTCATTCGAATCAAAAATGGATGAGGACGACACGGTCATTGAAAAAGGCGGCGTGAAAGTCATTGTCGATTCTCAAAGCGCTCCCATGCTCAATGGCGCGGAAGTGGATTATGTAGACAGCCTTCAGGGTTCCGGCTTTGCGATTAAAAACCCCCAAGCCAAAAGCACCTGCGGTTGCGGCAGTTCATTCAGCACCTAAACGAACCACATCGATTATATTCGAAAAGGGCCGGGTCTCTTGCCGTCAAATTGGCAAAATTCCTGGCCCTTTTTCTTTGACACCCATTTCTTCTCATGACCACATCCACACTGACCAAACGGATAGAGTTTTCCGCCTCCCATTTTTATCGGAATCCCGCATGGGACACCGAAAAGAATTTGAAAACGTTTGGCCCATGCTATCAAGAACATGGCCATAATTATCTTCTTGAAGTCACCGTCGGCGGGCGGGTCGATTCCGTCACCGGGATGATTATTAACCTGTACGACTTGAAACAAATTGTAACTGACGTCTTGGAAGAATTCGATCACAAACACCTTAACCTCGACACCCCCTACTTTGATCATGTTATACCAACTACAGAAAATTTAGCCCTCGTGCTATGGCGAAAATTTCGTGCTCGCAAGGAAACACAAGATTTACGCTCGATTCGTCTTTTCGAAGGGGAAGATTTGTGGGCAGAACTCACGACACCAATGAATTCAGACGCTCCCACTTCCCTCGAGGATTATTCAGAGCCATCGGAAGCACAAATTAGCCGCCGCTATTCCTTGAATATCAATTCCTCAAATGATGTCATGCACACCCTAGGATCTCATCTCCTCATCGATTTGTCAGTCAGTGGAACGATTGATTCATCCACAGGAAGGGTCACTGATATTACCGTCATGGACAAATTGGTCAACACTCATCTCTTGCAACGTTTCAATGGGAAAGACGTATCCCAAGATCCAGCCTTTGAATCCAACCCAATCACACTTTCCACCCTGGCACAAACACTTTGGCCTTTGCTTGAACCAGTAGCTGGAGGCCAACTGACCAAAATTACCATTCAAAATCAACAGGACACCCGTGTGGAGTATACAGGGACTCCTGTCGTCGTATCCTAACCCTCCTTTACCTTCACTCATTTCGACCCTTGGGAAAAATCTGTAGTTTTAAGAAATATTGTATGCAGGGTTTCGCCCCTGCATGACGAGTCCCATTTGTTTCGGCAAAAGGGACCAAAACCATATTCGCCCGTGCGCGACCCTGCGGGTAAACTCCGCCCCCTTCCCAAATCAGGATGGCTCGGAAACTCGCTACGAGGTGCAAGGCCACCTCTCCACTCAAACAGTCTTCGCCAAAGAGGTAGGATTCGGCAAGCCGGCTCCGCCGCGCCCGAAGGCGGAGAAATATCTAAGAAAAAAATTAAGTAAACTAGATCCGTGAAAGGCAAATCCAATTAAAACTCAATAGCCAATGCGTAAGAGGCTATTACGAGGAAATGTCAGATTCCATTTAACACTATTGGGTGGGTATTCGTTTACATTTTCTGGCTTGATCTCACAGTTTTTGGTCTATCACCTAACGACAAAGCTAACCTGCCCGGCAGCACCGGGCCAGGTTGAATGCCTTGTTAGCGCGCGATTCTCGGTTTGAGTTCCCCTAAACGGAGTCGCTCCAAGTGTGACAAACGACCCTGAAGGTCGTCGGCGTTGAGGTAACCATCTCGGTACAGGGCGCGCAAGAAGTCGTCAGCAACAGAAGCACCTTTGCGATTATTGCAACGGCAACAAGCAGCGACGACATTGCGGTACGTGCTGTCGCCCTCTGGACGCGAGACAACATGCTCTACAACCCAGTTCTTGTCGTTGAGCCCAGCTAAACAGTAGAAGCAACGATTGTTTTCCCGCTCACGAAGGAGTGGACGGTTCTGAACAACATTGAAGAAATCCAATTCCTCGAGCGGAAGGGTTGTGGGATCGGGCTCAATCGAAAGAAGTCCTGGTATTTCACTCGGCAAAGAAGCTCGGACGCGAGTCCCCTCCCACTCAGTGCCTAGGACGCTGATGAATTGCTTGTCTTGGAGAGATTGCAGCTTTGTGTAGCAGACTTTGTCCGAGATGTACCTGCTCTTCCCTTGTCCCATGGCGATTACTTTACGCGCGGATTTAAAGCCGATTGTGACTTCCTCACGGCCCTCGAGGCGGCTATGGCGCACGATGTAAAGGTAGATCGACTGTTCGTAGGTGTCCAAGAGCAGTGCGGCATGATCATGGAACTCCTTCAGAAATTGCGCGGCGTCCATTCTGTCCTGGCCTTTTGTGTGGGATAACAATGTTTAGATGGATCCGCATAAGATGCGGATCTTTGTGTTCCTGTCCGAATAACACGCCTCGGGATTTCTCGTCGAGGGTTTGTGAATTCTCGTAATACTCAACGACTTTTACCGGACAATAATACTTGCTAATCTATGAGAAATGCCACTGTACCATTTATTGATATTAGTTTTTTAGGGGTTTGCATTTCACTGCGTTGGGCGCGGCTGGGCCAGCGGCCCGAATCCGACTATTCGGCGAGGACTGTTTGAGTGGAGAGGTGGCCTTGCACCTCGTAGCGAGTTTCCGAGCCATCCTGATTCGGGGCGGTGGACCAGGGACCCCGGAGAGCTTGCTTCTGAGCAGGATCGGAGGGGCCGAGCACAGGCAAGAATGGTTTTGGTCACTTTTGCCGAAACAAAAGTGACTCGCCGCGCGGGCGCGAAAGCCCGCATAATATAGACAATTCATCTTTGGCTAAAAGTCTGGGATTTAAAGAAGGCACGATAAGGTCGTGCAGCCAAATGGGAGGAAGAACCGTTACGGATTAGGAAAGTGCTCTTCAAAAAGAGCCGCAAGTTCCGACTCTTCAATCTTCCCTTCTCGCGTCAAGAGCAATTGACCATTGGAAAAGAAATGAGTGGTGGGATAGGTCTCAAAGGTGTGCTGTTTTTTTATTCCTCGACAACGGCCAGGAACGTGCATTTTGGCCTTGCCAATTTTAATATGCTCATGCTTGGCCGCTGCTGACTCTAAGATCGGATCATACTCAGCACAGGGCTGACACGACCCAATGCCATAGGCCACCATGGCCGCTGGGGCTTGAGTCATTTCTTCATAATTCTCATCAGAAACATTGATTACCGTTCCAGCCATTCTGCTTTACTCCATCGGAAGAAAGGGGATTCCCGTTTTCCAGGAATCCCCTTTTTCTGTTCAAATCATCGGATAGTTTAGTTCAATTTTTTCAGGGCTTCCAGGATTTCCTTGTCATCCCGTGCCGTCTTAATTTCTTGCACTTTCGCATAGGCCACCTTGCCATCTTTACCCACAATCACCGTGGCTCGTTTGGCACAATTAAGGGCATCGAAATAGAGGCCATAAGATTTACACACCGTACGATGCATATCCGCCAACAACCGGTGTTTCAAATCCAACGCATCGGCCCAGGCTTTATGCGAAAAAAAGCTATCCGTGCTAATTCCAAAAATTTCTGCATTGGCATCAGAAAAATTTGGAAAATCATCCGTCAGACATTTATTTTCCCCTTCACACACGGGGCTCCAGTCTAAAGGGTAAAACGCGAGCACAACGTTTTTCTTCCCTTTAAAAGAACTGAGGGTGACATCTTTTTGGTCCTGATCTTTTAACGTAAAATCTGGGGCAACATCACCTACTTTTATTTCTGGTGCAACATCGGACATGAAACGGCCTCCTTATGGAAAAATGGTTTAAATAATCTAACCTCGCTGATTTCAAGGGTTTTTTCGTATCATGCGGTCGGAATCTTTGTCAACCGGCAAAATGGTCGGAACCACACCGCACAACGAAACGAAACTACTCACATCAAGGTAAAGGAAAAATAAACTTTCCTCAAATTCCTTTCTTGTGTTTGTGGCAATCCAGGGTTATCGTATTCCTTAATAGGGTCAATTCATTACACGAAAATCCTCACAGATGTACAAAAGCCAACAGCTTTAACCCTGTAATCCATGAAACCATCGGAAATCCTGTCCCTCAACCCCCAATCCCGACGTTGGCCTCGGTTTCTCCTGATTGCCGTCCTTTCGATCACGGGACTTGGCATTGGAGGAACAATTGCCCTGGCGTGGTATGCGGCAACAGGCTTGCCGACGCTGGCGATCCTTCATGAATACCAACCCAGTCTCATCACGAAGGTGCATGCTGACAATGGCCAGGTCATGGGACAGTTTTATGTTGAACGGAGAATTTTGGCTCCCCTCAACGAAGTCCCTCAACATTTAATAAATGCCGTGATTGCGGTGGAAGATACCCGGTTTTTCGAACATCCAGGACTGGATATCTGGGGCATCTTTCGCGCCACCTGGACCAATCTCAAACGTGGGGGGAAATTCGAAGGGGCCAGTACTATTACCCAGCAATTGGCCCGTACTTTGTTTCTTTCTTCCGAGCGCACCTTTCGTCGAAAAATTCGGGAGTTAATCCTGGCCTTAAAAATGGAAGTGGTGTTGACGAAAGACCAAATTCTGGAAATGTATCTGAATCAAATTTACTTTGGGCATGGGGCGTACGGTATTGGGAGTGCGGCTCTTACCTATTTTGGGAAAGGCCTCTCGGAGCTGAACCTTCCGGAATCTGCTTTTTTGGCTGGATTGCCCAAAGCCCCAAGTACGTATTCCCCATATAAAAATTATGACCTCGCCAAAAAACGTCAAGAACATGTGCTGGGACGCATGGCCCAGGCCAATTTTATCTCCGCAGAAGTTGCTCAAGAAGCCATCGAAACCAAACTGACGTTTCAACGCCGATCCATCGAACGAGTCGCCCCGTATTTCTTGGAAGATGTCCGGCAACACCTGGTCAATGAGTATGGAGAATCCATGGTCTACAAGGGGGGGCTCCAAGTGTTCACCACCTTGAACATTGATATGCAACGCATGGCAGAAAATGCCATTCAGACCGGCTTACGGCAACTAGATAAACGCCAAGGATGGAGAGGTCCTCTTCGCCATGAAGATCCCCTGGCCATGCTTCCTGAAGATCCTCCCGACGAACTTCCTGAACCAGGCGAAATCCTTGAAGGTATTGTCACGAAGGTCGCCAAGGAAGAAGTCACGATTTTGGCCCGTGGCCTCGTTGGTAAAATCTTATTAAAAGATATGTTATGGGCGAAACGCCGCCTCGCTCAAGATGACCTCGTCACGGAAGCCAAAAATATCCCCATTACCTCGGCTAAGCAATTGTTGCGACCTGGAGATGTAATTGAAGTCACCATCAAATCCACGAAAAAAGACCAGCTGCAATTCAGCCTTGAACAAACTCCACTGGTCGAAGGCGCGATCATGGCTATCGACCCACGAACAGGAGCTATTCGTGCCATGGTGGGGGGATATGATTTTGAACGGAGCCAATTTAACCGAGCCCTCCTCTCGGTACGCCAACCTGGATCCGCCTTTAAGCCCATTATTTATGCCACCGCGCTCGATAGTGGAATGACCCCAGCGACGCTCGTGCTCGATGCCCCAGTGGTCTATGAACAGGAAGACCCTGGAAAAACCTGGAAGCCCGAAAATTATGAAAAACGATTCTTTGGCCCTATCACCTTGCGCGAGGCCTTGCGGCATTCCCGTAATGCAGCCACGGTACGGCTCCTCGAACAACTAGGCGTCCGTCGAGTGACGGAATTTTCGCGTAGCCTCGGAATCCGCAGCCCGCTGAGCCAAGACCTCTCCTTAGCCCTTGGATCTTCCGGCATCACCTTAGAAGAAATCACCGCTGCCTATGGCGTATTCGCCAATCAAGGACTAGCGCTCAAGCCCTACACCATTTCCATGGTTAAAGACCAGGACGAAAAAATTATTGAGCAGCATTTATTTAACCCTCAACAAGTGGTCTCTCCAGAAACGGCTTATTTGATTACTCACATGATGATGGATGTCATTCAAAGTGGCACAGGAAAACGCGCACGATCCATAGGCCGCCCCTTGGCTGGAAAAACCGGCACAACCAACAGCTACCGCGATGCCTGGTTTGTCGGATATGCGCCGAATTTGACTGTGGGGGTTTGGGTGGGATTCGATGGAGTGGAAACGTTAGGAAAAATAGAATCAGGTGCACATGCCGCCTTGCCTATTTGGACTCAATTTGTCGGGGAGGCGCTTCAATCCTTACCGGTTCAAACCTTTGCCATTCCCGATGGCATTCAATTTGCCGAAATAGACCAAGCCACGGGCACTTTGGTCAGTGAACCCACAAAAACCACGACGACCGAAGTATTTGCCGAAGGAACGGTGCCTCAACGTCCTGCACGCACCACAGCCGATCCATTAGATTTCTATGAGTTTGATCAACTCGATGAAGGTGGGGCCACCCAATAAGCGGAATTTCTACACTCAACTACTATGAGTCCTGGTACTCCTCGTGCCACGCCATTTGTATCGCTTCAAGTTTTTTTTCGTTTGACCCCTTGGGGTCGTCCTTGAATTCTGGCCAAGCCACAATCCACGTATGCATGTCCGTAAATCGAACCGTCAGAGGGTCCAAGTCTGGATGCTCTTCATGTAACCGAATCGCGATATCTTCCACCGAATCCCACATTAAATCTTCGGTCATCACAGTCTCCTAAAAACAGGATAATTCCCTTAATCCGTCACTTCAGAAAGTTTTTTGCTTTGCAGCGCTTCTTTGAGCGTGGAATCCATTAACTCTTCAGCAAGATGATGTGTGACTTTTTCCACCTCAGCGATCTTGGCTCGAATCACTCGGTGGTCATCTTGGTCTTTGACCTTCCGAAGCTCATCAAGCACTTGGTGAATAGTTTGAACCTCTTCTAATTTAATGAGATCCGTTCCTCGTTTTAATGCTTTTTCCGTGGCAACAAGGATGGCGTCAGCCTCGGTTCTTGCCTCAATGACCTGTCGAGCTTTGATATCCTCGGCAGCAAACTGGAATGATTCTCGAATCATTCCTTCAACTTCATTATCGGTCAGGCCATGGGAGGGTTTCACTTGCACGGTTTGCGATTCTCTTGTGCGAATATCCGCTGCCGTCACATTCAGAATACCGTTGGCATCAATGAGAAACGTCACCTCAACTCGGGGAACAGCCGCAGGCAAGGGAGGCACCTTGAGTTGAAACCGAGCCAGGCTCCGGTTATCTTTCACCAGTTCGCGTTCGCCCTGCAAAATATGGATGTCCACGGAGGTTTGACCATCCACATAGGTGGTAAACATTTCCTTCGCACTCGTAGGAATAGTCGTATTCCTTCGAATTAACGTGCTCATCACCCCGCCCATAGTTTCAATACCCAAAGACAATGGGGTGACATCAAGCAAGAGCATGTCCTTGTTGTCCCCAGCGAGAATACCTGCTTGGACCGCCGCTCCCAGCGCCACTACCTCATCGGGATTCATTTCGCAATGCGGGGTAGTCCCAAACAGGTCTTCGACTAAGCGGCTCACCAGAGGCATGCGCGTACTGCCACCCACTAACACCACTTCATCCACATCCTGAGCTTGTAATCCAGCATCTTGCAACGCCAATCGACAAGGAGTCAGCGTTTGCTGCACCAAATCCAGCACAAGAGCTTCCAATTCATCTCGAGACCATTCCCGAGTATAGGCTCCCTTTCCCTCAGGGAGGGGAAGGGACATCGCGACCCTATCTTCCGTCGACAAAAGAATCTTGACACGCTCGGACTCAAGACGAACGGTCTGCATGAGATCTGGAAACTCTTCAACCTTCAGCCCATACTTAGCTTCAATATCCTTCATCACACCTTCGACAATCCGTCGATCTATATCATCCCCACCGAGATGGGTATTCCCGTTCGTGGCCAGAACTTCAAATATGCCGTCTTTGAGTTTAAGAAGTGAAATGTCAAAGGTTCCACCGCCAAGATCGTAGACCGCAATCACTCCTTGAGTTTTCTTTTGCAACCCATAAGCAAGAGACGCGGCGGTCGGCTCATTAATTATTCTCAGCACTTCAAGTCCGGCAATGAGCCCCGCATCCTTCGTCGCTTGGCGCTGGCTATCATTGAAATACGCTGGAACCGTAATGACGGCTTTGGTAATGTCCTCGCCCAAATGGGCTTCCGCACGCAATTTTAATTCCTTCAAAATCATGGCAGAAACTTGAGGAGGAGAATAGGTCTTGTCTCCCACCTGAATACGAATTACTCCGCCTTTTTCTTGAAGCTTATAAGGAAAATATTTTAGCTCCTCCGATACATCCGCCAATGCCTTGCCCATGAAACGTTTCACGGAATAAATCGTCCTGGAAGGGTCGCGAACTAAATGTTCCTTGGCCGGCTCTCCCACAAGTATGCCGTTATCCGTCAGGCCCACAATTGAAGGGACTTTGACGCCACCATGCTTCCCTGAAATTACGCGGGGCACATCTCCATCCATATAAGCCACCAATGAATTGGTGGTTCCCAGGTCTATTCCGACAATTGTTGCCATAGGTTTCCTATCAATGTCTTAATGGTCGTTAACTCGTGGCAGAAACAAGATCATTTACGATATTGCGAATATATGTACGATTGGAAAGAATTTCCTGCATCTCTTTGAGTACCGCGGATTTCTTGTCACGAATTTCGGCTGAATCCTCCGAAAGGCCCTGCAGCTTATCCCAGTCATCAAATTTTTCGAACAGCCGAGCCTTGAGTTGCTGCTGCCGAGTTTCCAACGTCTCCCGTTCGGCCTGAAGTTTTACCCGCAATTCACGCCCTCGCTCCGACTCGGCACCTTCGGACATCGAACGGTATTCTTCCAAGTCTTCCTGGAGTTCCAGAATCTCATCAAATAAATCAGCTGGTGGGGCGGAGCGAATATCCTTGGCCGAACCGGCTTCTAATCGGATCAGATATTCTGCACGCTGAAGTGGATCTTTGAGAGTGCGATACGCCGTATTGAGCAAGGCGGTATTTCCAAGGCTGACGGCTTTCTCGGCTTCATCTTTATTGGCATAGAAATCAGGATGAAAGGTGCGACTCAAGGAATAAAACATTTCCTCTAAGGATTTTTCATCAATGTTGAGTAAACGAGGAAGATTCATGCAGGTAAAATAGTCCAACTCTTTTGACAGAGGCTGCACTTTGACACAACGTCCACAAAAATATTCTCCGCACACTTCAGACTGGCAATGCCAGCACATACTACGCGCCATAGGCAGTTCGCGGGACGCTGGCTTCAATGTGGTCGGTTCCATACTCATGAGCGGCTCTCGCAAAACGGGCACGGTCCGACTGCACCATGCCCGTTCCATCGAATCGTTGTTATTTTCCCCTTACTTGGGGATTGACGTTACGCCGAGAAAGATTCTCCACATCCACAGGTTTTGGTTGCATTCGGATTGATGAATTTAAAACCTCCACTGACCAAATCTTTTTGATAATCGAGTTGCATGCCTTCAAGGTAAATCGCACTTTTGGCATCCACAATAATTTTCACACCATCCTTTTCGCAAATGGTATCGAATTCACCAATTTTGTCATCGAAGTTAATGGTGTAACTGAGGCCAGAACATCCGCCACCTTTCACACCCAAACGAAGACCTCCTTCCGTGAGATCTTGAACATCCATCAGGCGTCTAACCTCTTGAACGGCGGCATCCGTCAAGGTGATGATCGGGGTTTCAGTGGTTTGTGTCGTTTCAGTGGTTTGTGTCGAATCCATATTTCTGCTCCCTTACTCCAAACTCAGGCATTCATGAACCCGAAGAGGTTGCTGCTTCCTCGGGTGCGGTTTCCGTACCTGTTTTCTTCTTGTAGTCATTTAAGGCGGCCTTAATCGCATCTTCCGCCAACACAGAACAGTGGATTTTCACTGGCGGTAGATTAAGTTCCTGCACAATTTCCGTATTCTTGATTTGACCGGCCTGATCAACCGTTTTCCCTTTTAACCATTCCGTGGCCAGACTCGAACTCGCAATCGCCGACCCACAACCAAAGGTTTTAAACTTTGCATCGACAATGGTGTCATTTTCTACTTTGATTTGGAGCTTCATAACATCACCACATTCTGGTGCACCCACAATTCCTGTGCCCACGCCATCTTCTTCTTTTTTAAAGCTCCCCATATTACGGGGATTGTTGTAGTGATCAATCACTTTTTCACTGTATGCCATGATTCAATCCTCCCTCTCCAAAACATTATAAACATCAAATCGTTACATTCCGAGGCCTTTTATTTTTGTTAATGCGCGGCCCATTGGACCGACTTTAAGTCAATGCCTTCCTTGGCCATTTCATATAATGGCGACATTTCTCGCAGATGATTCACCGCTTTTAACATTCGATCAATGGTATATTCCACTTCTTCCGCTGTGGTAAATCGCCCAAGGCCAAATCGAATGGAAGAATGCGCTAAGTCCGACCCCACCCCAAGCGCCCGAAGTACATAAGAAGGTTCCAGGGTTGCTGACGTGCATGCTGATCCTGAGGATAGGGCAATTTCCTTAACCCCCATGAGTAAAGCCTCTCCCTCGACATAGGCAAAGCTAATATTAAGATTTCCCGGCAATCGCTCAGTGGGATGGCCATTGAGATACACTTCTTCCATAGCACTCATGATTCCATCTTGCAGACGATCGCGAAGTGCCTTTATTCTAATCGTCTCTTCTTCCATTTCTTGGGAACATAATTCAATCGCTCTTCCAAAACCCACAATCAGAGGGACAGGCAGAGTTCCAGACCTCATGCCCCGCTCATGCCCCCCCCCATCAATCAGTGGAACTATGCGAACACGAGGGGCTTTACGCCGAACATACAAGGCCCCAATACCTTTGGGGCCATAAATTTTATGCCCTGTAAATGACATAAGATCAATTCCTGTTTCTTGAACATCAACAGGAATTTTTCCCACGGCCTGCGTGGCATCGCAATGAAACAGTACGCCCTTTTCCTTGGCAATTTTACCAATTTCCTTAACTGGGTGGATGGTACCGATTTCATTATTCGCAAACATGATTGAGATTAAAATCGTCTTGTCAGTAATGGCATTGCGAACATCTTCAGGATTAATCATCCCGGCTTTATCTACAGGAAGATAGGTGACCTTGAATCCCTTCTTTTCGAGGGCTTTGGCCGTATCAATGACGGCTCGATGCTCAGTCGAGCTGGTAATGATATGATCGCCTTTTTCTTTATACATTTCGGCCACACCCTTGAGCGCCAAATTATTTGATTCTGTGGCACCGCTGGTAAACACGATTTCTTTTGAATCGGAATTAATAACCTTGGCAATTTGCTTGCGCGCATGGTCTACTCCCTCTTCCGCATCCCACCCAAAGGAATGGTTTCGACTGGCCGCATTGCCATATTTTTCTGTAAAAAATGGAACCATCGCCTCGACCACTCGAGGATCACAACGAGTAGTTGAATTGTTGTCCATATAGATAGGTAACTTCATGAGTTCACTCCTTGTGGCTTTAAAGATTCGACGATGATTAAAGGCGATTCGTCTAGCAACATATCTTCAATCGACATGCCATTTAGTAAGGCATAAATACTTTCTTGAATTTTGAGCAAGGGGGTTCGAATGTTACAGCGATCCATTTGGTCACAGGACGACTGGTCTTTTTCGTGGTAACAGTCAGTAATGCCTAATGGTCCTTCGATGGCTTCTAATACCTGAGCGATGGTGATGTCCTTAGCCTCTCGGCCCAATACATACCCCCCTTTTGGTCCATTGTGATGACTTTCAATAATTTGTTGCCGCGCCAAAGTTTGAAGAACCTTGGCTAATAATTCCACGGGCATGAAATGTTCTTCCGCAATTTCCTTGGTATTCACGACGCGTGGCTGCACCTCCCCGCCACCTTGGACGGACGCCATATACTGTAATGCCAAGAGAGCATAATCAGCTTTTTTCGAAAACTTCAGCACTCACCAACCTCTACGATAAGAATAATCACAGACATAAAAAGTCTCCGACCAAATATATCGGCAATAATAGCATTGACTTTCACATCTAGTCAAGAGTAATTTAGTCGGAGATAAAAAAAGTCGTCGATTCTGAATGTAAAATATAAACTATTGAAAATAAACTATTTTTGTAACCTATGTACCATGTTCATTTGAGCAAAGATTAAGGAGAAACTAATGGGTGGAAGCAATCCCTACATAGAACAGTTCGAGGCTAAAGTCGCAACCGAGGCATATACCGTGACCTTTAAATGCCATGATCAAAATACTGTCGTGAATGTAGATCCAAGTAGAATCCCGTACGGTCCAACTGGGCAACCAGGAAGCATCCTAGACATTGCCATGGGAGCTGGAATCGATGTGGAACATGCCTGTGGGGGAGTATGCGCTTGTTCCACCTGTCATGTAATTGTGAAAGAAGGCTTGGATACCTGTAATGAAGCCACTGACGATGAGTTGGATCAATTAGATGAAGCACCGGCCATTACGCTGCAATCTCGCCTTGCCTGCCAATGCGTCCCTGACGGGTCACAAAATTTGCTTGTGGAAATCCCGGAATGGAATAAAAACCTCGTAAAAGAAAGTCATTAATATATAAATATTTTTCTGTAAATTCGTCTCTTTTTCTAAAACAAAAGGCCATGAGATAGTGACTATCTCATGGCCTTTTGAATTTGGCTCCTCGGGCAAGACTCGAACTTGCGACCAATCGGTTAACAGCCGATCGCTCTACCAACTGAGCTACCGAGGAACAGAATGGCTAAGAATATCTCTATACTTAAATAGGCTAATGCTTAAGAAACCCATAATATACCGAGCTCGCCATAGGATCAATAGGAGGAAAGGGGAAAAATCAATTTCAGGAAAAGGCTGGAAACACGGTATTCCAGAAATTAAAACTGAAAGTCATCAGAATCTTCCTCACCCTCTTCGGCTTCCGCAGCCCCACCTTCAGACAGTGCTACATAATGACGGGCCCAGGATAAATAAATATTCCCGCTGTCTTTCATAGCATCTGCACCCATGGTTAACTTTTTCGATACGTCCGGATCTCCACCGGTAAGCTGAATTTCTTGAGCGCGACTTTCCAACATTTGATGGAATAGGCCCATTTGCTCGCTAATACCATTCATAAGTT
The DNA here is from genome assembly GCF_032191465.1 of Candidatus Nitronereus thalassa. NCBI lineage: Bacteria > Pseudomonadati > Nitrospirota > Nitrospiria > Nitrospirales > Nitrospiraceae > Candidatus Nitronereus > Candidatus Nitronereus thalassa. The sequence goes on from NZ_JAQOUE010000001.1 coordinate 1,641,828, forward strand.
GCCTGAGGTCTTGGCTCATTATAGTATCTACCACCTTTCTAACACCTTACACTTCACTTGGCCGCCAGGCTTACATAACAAAGCCCTGCGACAATTGAAAAAATCAATGGCGCAGGGCTTTAGACCTTATCTAACGTATTCGCCGCTTAACCTTGATAGGCCTGCCCTAATTCAGCAGCTTCACCAGCTTTGTTCATAAGAATACCATCGGCACCGACGGCGAGCATTTCAATCGCTTCGTGTTTAGCCGCATCACATACTACCTTACACAGCTCGCAGCCCTTACATCGATTAATGACGACCTCTGCCACCATTCTTTCAGTATTGAGATCTAAACAATTGGCTTCCGGGCAATACATAATACACAACCGGCAGCCCTTTTTAGCTACGCACTTTTCTTCGGTTACTTGCGCTACATTATACATGAATGACTACCTTTTCCCATTATTTATGCCGCTGCGACGGCCAGTTCAACATTATTTTTCGCTGCCCATTCACTGCCCATCTCGTAGGCACGTATGACAGTGTCTAAATTTTTCTTTAACAGCATTTCTTTTTTGGCAAACTTCTTTTTGATGGCTTCATCTAACGTCGCCGTTCCACCTGAAGCTACAAACTTTTTCCCAAACCGTTCTTGAAGTGCGCCATCTAACGCTTCCAAAGATACACATTTCGTGATTCCCGCCACAGACCCAATCATAGTCATATTGGTCGAAAGCTCGGTTCCCGCGACTTCCAAAGCGACCTGAGTCCCAGCAATATAAAACACCGAAACGTTCAAATCTTTTAATGTCTTCACATCTTCATCTGAAAGAAGCGGCATGTCAGAGTTAATGATTACGACTCCGCCTTCTTTAATTCCTGAGTAAAACGGCATGGTGTAGCTTTTCCCTAACGTAATCACCTGCGGATGGAACACCTCAATCACATCAGGAAACACCAGCTCCCCACGATCATAAATTCGTTTCACACCGATCCGACAATAACTCTCGGCTGGTGCCATACGCTTTTCAGCACCAAAAAATGGATTAGAGATCGCATACTTCCCGTCACGGGAGGCGGCCATCGCCATCACATGGGCTGCGGTCACCGCACCTTGCCCTCCAAGGCCTGACATTCGAATATTGATTCTAGTCTTAATCATAATGTTCCTCCTGGACCAACCTGACGACTGGTTAAGCTTTTGCCGCTGCCAGCTGTCTTTTCGCCTCAGCCTTTCGCTCTTTTTCTTTGGCCGCCATTTCGGTCAACAGCTCTTTGGCTTGATCACTAATATATTCTCTGTATGCAAAGCGTTCAGTCGGTTTTTCGGAATCCCGCATTTCTTGGAGACCTTCCATGCTGTTTTTCCCAATTTCCAAAATGCAGGGGGTATACAGCTGTAGATAGGTCGGACCAATTTCGCGAGCCACATGAATCGCGTTTTTAATGACTTTTTCTACAAGGTTTGGTTTGCTGACCGTACAATTCACCACATAGTGGCAGCCCGACTCACGAGCAATTTCTGGCAACCGGACCTTCTCAAATGTCTTGCCCACTGGCGCCATTTTGGCCACAAACCCTTTTTGCATCAATCCACTTTCTTGGCCACCAGTATTGGCATACAGCTCATTATCAAAACATATGGTGGTAAATTTTTCTTGGCGGAACCAAGCCTGCAATGTCATATCGAGCCCAATGTCCACAGTTGCCCCATCACCAGCCAAAACCACAACATCCTTGGTTCGACCAGGAAACCGCACAGTCAGGGCACGCTTGAGTCCAGAAGCAATGGCGTTTTGGTTCCCAAACAGTGAGTGAATATTATGCACGCCTACATGGGGAAATACTAAACTAGTACAGCCCGTAGACCCCACCATGACTGTATCTTCTGGTGCGGGAAGAGAGGCCAAAATATAGCGAAACGCCATGGACTCTGGACAACCAGCACACAATGAATGTTCTTCAATTAGCTCCTTAGAAGTCCCGATATCCTTCCATCCGCGAGTCTCATTTCCATAGGTCGCCCGCTCTACTAAATCTTGATATTCCGATGGCATAATCTCAAACATTTCCGGAGCTATTTTAATTCGCTCTTTACTCATATCGGCCTCCTCTATTTATCTTAACTTTCAGTAATTTATCTAAGTATCGAATAACATTGTGGCATTAAGGTTCAGCTTCCCCGACCAGCCAACGCCGCCGTTTTAATGCCGAGAAGACTTTTAATATCAGCCGCAATAATCTCTGGAGGCAGAGTCATACCGCCACACACGTGGGGGCCTGCATACACTCTTTCACTATTCGTAATAGTTGACTTAATTTCTCTTGCCATCCAGCCAGTAACATTAAACTCTGGCACAATAATATGCTTCGCGTTCTTGGTGACCTCTCGAATTTCCTCTCCTGGCCAAGGACGCAATGATTTAATTTTCACGATCCCAACATCAATTCCCTCCTCTTCCAGGAGGATCTTCGCCTCGCGCCCTTGTGATACGGCCGTCCCCGAAGAGACGATGAGGATATCCGCATCCGGGTTGTCGACTTCAATCAAACCATCAAGCCACCGAACAGTATGTTTGCGAGAGCGTTCAACAGCCGCCCACACTTCTTGCTGCCAACTGGCATGGGTCGCATAGCTGATGTAGTTACTTTTCATGACAAACGGATCACGCATCATCCGAACCGGAGGACATTCCATATCCATACATGGCACTGGGGATCGATATGGATCATAGGGTGGGAGGCACATTTCAGCTGGAGTGAGATTCACCATATCTTTGGTATGCGTCACGAAAAATCCATCGCAACACAAGGCCAACGGCAAATGCACATCTGGCTCCTCAGAAACAATGTATCCTTTCAAAATCCAATCATAAAAGTCTTGGGCAGTTTCAGCATGCCACACCAACATGCCGGTATTTAAAAGGTAGGAAATTTCTAAGGTATCTGGCTGAATGGACAATGGTGAGTTAATTCCACGACAAGTGACAATCATCTGAATAGGGAGTCGTGCACCAGCCCACATCGGAAAGTTTTCCATCGCACGCATCGTTCCGGGACCAGCTGTGGTGGTAAACACACGAGCGCCACCAAAAGCCGCACCCGCGCATTGCGACATCACCGCGAATTCACTTTCTCCTCGGAAGTAATCACCGATAAATCCCTCTGCGAACAACTCCCCAATGAGGGCCGCCGCTTCACTTTGTGGTGTGATTGGATAGGCAATCATAATGTCACAATTGGCTCGACGAAGAGCTTCCTTAATAACCTCACTGCCCGTAAAGAAACAGGGGGTACGTTCGGCATCGTGCATCATCTGCCATGGATCGGTAATGGTTTGACCGGCTTTATTTTTTGTTCCTACTAACGATTGAGTTGCCATGATTGCGCCTCCTTCAAGTTAGGGCTAATGGCTTTGACGTATTGTAATACGTATTTTGGTGTATTAATATGCGGAACTTGCCTTACCCCCCGCATTTTGAATCTCCTAGCTTAACATTTGGGGGGCTCGACTGACCCCTTCAATTTCTTTACCCAATCAGCAAGTTTCAAGATCTTTTCGGCCGTTGCATCACGAAACGAGAGCATTGCGTCCTCATGGCCAGCCTGAGCACACATGGCAATCGTATAGCAATCTGTGCCTCCCCGAATGATTTTGAGCGATAAATTGGCTTGATGACAATGTACGCCTACAAACATGCAGGCATCAATTTTATTGTGCCAAATTGTGAGATTGGGATGGTTAGGATTAATTTCGATTTCAGGATTAATTTTTGGATACTTGGGACGATAGTCCGGCATAGGAATCAGCATGGCCTGCTGGGTAGAAGTGACCGACGATTTAAGCGTCTCATACAGATGCCTAATAGCCGTAGCTTTATGAGCCGCTTTTTCATTCCATGCCCATAGGACAAGGGGGCCGGGAAAAATTGTTGGAACTTTTGCAGATAAGAATTGACGAGCCGCAGCCTCCATCGCCTCGTCTTCATTCACGATTTTTCCATGAATATGTGCTTGACCTGGATCTGGCAACCGAATTCCCATACTGGCTGCCGCCGGTGGGAGAAAGTGTTCAGGGCCACGTAAAACCTGATATGTTGTCGACATTAGTAAACTCTCCGCATTCCGGTTGGTATTATATCTGCGATAACTTGCTTACATTCAAAGTACGCCGTCCACTCACTTTATGCTGGTCCGTGACTTTTCGCAACCATGAAAAAGGCCCAATAACACAAATATTTAGGCTAAAGCTCTAGAGAGGGATGAGCCTTTTGGCCCAGAATCCCACATAAATCTTTTAAGATTGATTACTATAGGAATTTCCTCTAGATCCTGTCAATTTTTGGCGACTCTTCCCAAACAACTTTAACCGCACTATAGCTTCCTACAGTTTTTTCCTGCCTAAAAGTTTTAATTTGCCCCTTTACCCTCCCCCACCGATCACGGAACTCCTAAGCAATATTAAAGGTAGTCGCCTAAAGTTACCTAACCAATGGGCCCTGCAGTAAAGTCTATATCGAACGACTCCGAGACAAAGGATTGTGGGCACCCCCAAATTCCACCTTTCCTTTCTCACTCAAATTCATAGCCCTAACCTTCTCAAGGGAAAGGGTTTGGTTCCATTTTTCATTTCTATGGCTTCTTATTTTAGGTCAATTTCCCGACCCACGCCTAATTTGCTGAAACCTGCAACCTCCAGAAATATTTCTCCATGGACCATTTTTTTGTTTGTCATAATAAATTCAATACCCTTAGATCCTTTAGCCTTTGGGGCCATTCAACCTGATCAAGTTGTGATTGTAGCCAATGAGAACGATCTCGATGGCATGGATGTGGCTAGGTATTATGCCAAACAAAGAGGAATCCCCCTTTCCAACCTTGTTAGATTGAATTTGCCTTATGAGGAAACCATAAGTCGGGAGGATTTTGAAGAATATCTGACAAAGCCACTTAAGGTCGCTTTGGAATCCAGGGGTCTTGCTTCCACGACAAGAGTTCTCGTGACAACGTTTGGGGTGCCTCTCCGCGTAAATGCCCCACTCCCAAACGATGAGGTACACGAATGGCAAGCGGACGCCACGGAATGGTACGACGCTGCAATCGAGTTTGCCCACACCATCGATACCGCACTTAGCCGCACCCTTTTAAATTTTCAAAAAGGGGCTCCTCCATCTCCCTCGCTCTCGTCAGCATTTTCGGCCTCAAACCCCGTCAAAGCCGAACAGATTCTCAGGCATATTGATCACGCCATAGCCACGATCACCTCCGAAATTCAAACGCCTTCCTCCCCGAAAAAGCCCATGGATCAACACTTGGATTTTTTCAAATACTTACTTCAACTCGATGGTCTATCCGCATACACCAAATACCCGAATTTCAAAATGCCAACACACAGCCAGTTGACTCCTGATCAGCTAAAAACGCACATTCAACTCGCCCGTCTAGCTCTATCCATATTAGTCCACACACCATCGACCCAAAACCGGAAGGTATCCTATCAATTGGCGCAACGGTTTTTTGGCATTCGCGGCGTGTTTCAATTGGCCGCGAGCGAACAACAAAACCTTGTCACAAAAGACACAGAAGCCAGCGTCGACAGTGAGCTGAGTATTTTATGGTTTGGGCAGGACCAGTATTCCTTAAACGGTAGAATACCCAATCCCTTTTATGCCTGGTACCCGTCCAATACCAAATCCACCAAGAAGGATAAAGACTTTCAATTTCCCGTGCTCATGGTCAGTCGAATCGATGCGCCAACTCCAAAATTGTCCAAGCTCATGATTGACCGCGCCATTATGGCTGAACAAACGGGCGTGTCGGGAAAAGCCTATTTCGATGCCAGAGGCATGAAGTCCGATGGCCCTCTGAGCTACGGAGACTACGATCAAAGCCTGAGAAATTTATCGGCCTTCATGAGAAACCAGACGTCTTATCGCGTAATTTTAGAAAACACTCAAAAACGTTTTCAGGAAAAAGGCGAGGCCCCTCAAGTTGGATTGTATGCCGGGTGGTATCAGTATCGGGAATATGAAGACGCTTTTTCGTTCAACCCTGGAGCCATTGGCTACCACATCGCCTCTGGCGAGGCGATCAGCATTCATAACCCTCAGGAGAAAGGGTGGTGTAAAAATGCCCTTGAACGCGGCATTACTGTTACGATTGGACCGACGGGCGAACCCTATGTCGATGCCTTTCCAAAACCCTCAGAATTTTTTGGCTTGATGTTAACCGGCCGGTATACCTTAGTTGAAGCGTACTACCTCTCCACTCGTCATTTGAGTTGGCGTATGGTTTTGTTTGGTGATCCACTCTATAATCCATGGAAAGGACAGGCATTAGCCGCACTGCCTGATTTGCAGAAATATATTCCCGAATTCAAAGCTCTCAGGGCCTTGCCTCCTTCACCCTCAGACCATTTATTTCCTCACCCCATTCAATTGGCCCAGAAACGTCGCAGCCAACAGGATGCCTTGCTGAGCCAGATTCCAGCTCTTCTCAACACCAACCCCTAAACAAAATATTTTCAAACACCAGTGGAGAAAACGATAACAGGAAGGGCAGCTTTAAACATACCCTCTGGATATTACCCAACATAGTTTTTGGAGCAGGCGAAATCTGGAATGATGAATGAAGGATTTTAGGAAATGATGGCCGGGCCTCTGTCTGGTACAGAAGGCCCGGCAAAAAAGAGAGAAAATCAATACTTGTAGCTATCCACCTTAAACGGTCCATCCACAGGCACATTAATATAGTCAGCCTGAGTTTTTGTGAGTTTCGTAATGACGCCACCAAATCCACGGACCATATGAGCGGCCACTTCTTCATCAAGCTTTTTCGGCAATACTTCCAACGTGACCGTCGCCCCAGGAGTATCGGCAAATTTCTTTTCGTAAAGATGAATTTGAGCCAAAACTTGATTGGTAAATGATCCATCCATCACCCGGGAAGGATGGCCGGTGCCATTGCCGAGATTTACCAATCGCCCTTCTGACAATAGAATCAAATGATCATTCTGACCACGGTTGCGATAAATTTTGTGGACCTGAGGTTTCACTTCTTCCCATTCCCAATTTTCCCGCATGTACACAGTATCGATTTCATTATCAAAATGCCCAATATTGCAAACGACCGCCCCATTTTTCAGTGACCGCAACATTGCTGAATCGCATACATTCAAATTCCCTGTCGTGGTGACGAGCAAGTCGGTTTTGCTTAACAATTCCACATTTATATTTTCGACTCGTCCAGTGTTAATTCCGTCATTGTAGGGAGACACGACTTCAAACCCATCCATACAGGCCTGCATGGCACAAATGGGATCGATTTCAGAAATCTTCACAATCATCCCTTCCTGACGGAGAGATTGCGCTGACCCCTTTCCCACATCACCATACCCGATCACCAGGGCTTTTTTCCCGGACAAGAGATGATCGGTCCCCCGTTTGATGGCATCGCTCAAACTGTGCCGACACCCATATTTGTTATCATTTTTTGATTTGGTCACCGAATCGTTAACGTTAATGGCCGGAACCCGTAAGGTGCCTTTTTGAAGCATCTCCTGCAGGCGATGGACCCCCGTGGTGGTTTCCTCCGTGATCCCATGGATTTTGTCCAACATCGATGGATATTTTTGGTGAAGCATCATGGTCAAATCCCCGCCATCATCCAACACCATATTGGCATCCCACGGTTGCCCGTCCTTTAAAATGGTTTGCTCAATACACCAGTCATACTCCTCAAGTGTTTCCCCTTTCCAGGCATACACAGGAATACCTCGCGCCGCGATGGCCGCTGCTGCATGATCTTGGGTCGAAAAAATATTACAGGACGCCCATCGCACCTCAGCACCCAATTCAATCAACGTTTCAATAAGCACGGCAGTTTGGATGGTCATATGAATACATCCAAGAATTTTTGCACCCTTCAGAGGCTGAGAATTTCGGAATTTATCCCGAAGCGCCATCAAGGCTGGCATTTCCGTTTCAGCAATCTGAATCTCCTTGCGTCCATAGTCCGCAAGATTAATATCCGCGACTTTATAATCAGTCACGTTTGTCCCAACTTTCGTGGCAGTGCTCATAACATAAACCTCATCGTGAAAAGTACATAAAAGATCGATCGTGAAAATTATTTGCCAGCGTCTCGCCTCAATACGGATGCAAGATCCGTTTTCTCCCAGGTAAACCCAGGCCCAGTCCGGCCGAAATGCCCATAGGCCGCGGTCTCTTTATAGATGGGTCGTCGAAGTTTCAGATGATCAATAATTCCTTTCGGCGTCATGGGAAAATGCTTTCGGACCAATCGATCAAGCAAGGTGGTATCCACCTTTTCGGTACCTTTGGCATCGACTAAAACAGAGACTGGCTCTGGAACTCCAATGGCATAAGCCAATTGGACTTCACACTTTTCAGCGAGCTTGGCCGCAATGATGTTTTTCGCAATGTAGCGGGCCATATACGAGGCTGATCGGTCAACTTTGCTGGGATCTTTTCCGGAAAAGGCTCCGCCACCATGACTTCCGACTCCACCATAAGTATCCACAATAATTTTCCTACCGGTTAATCCTGTATCCCCCATGGGCCCCCCCATCACAAAACGGCCCGTGGGGTTAATGTGAAACTTTACTTTCTTGGGGTCAAAAATGGATTTGGGCATCATCGGCATGATGACTTTTTCTTTAATATCTTTTTCGATTTTTTTCGATGTCACATTGTCACTATGCTGGGTGGACACGACCACTGTGTCGACCTTGACTGGTTTTCCATTTTTATATTCTACTGTGACCTGAGCTTTCCCATCGGGACGCACCCAAGGCAAAATGTTCTTTTTCCGAACCTCGGCTAACCGTTTTGTCAATCGATGCGCTAACACAATCGGCATGGGCATGAGTTCTGCCGTTTCATTGGAAGCATATCCAAACATCAAACCCTGATCGCCAGCTCCCCCCGTATCCACCCCCATCGCGATATCCCCCGATTGCGCATCGATAGAAGTCACGACCGAGCAAGTCCGAAAATCAAATCCCCAGGTAGCATCGGCATATCCAACATCACGAATCGTCGCCCGGATGATGTCAGGAATTTCCACATATGCCTTGGTGGAAATTTCTCCAGCCACAAACGCCAACCCGGTGGTCACAAGAGTCTCGCATGCGACCCGACAGTTTTTATCCTTGGCCATTATGGCATCTAAAATGCCATCAGAAATTTGGTCGGCAATTTTGTCAGGATGTCCTTCGGTGACTGACTCAGACGTAAATAGAAAATTCTTTTGGCTCATATACCCATCCCTTCGTTGTAAAAGCAAAAAGGTCCCCTTCCCCTGTATGCCTGAGATCAGAGGAGGAAGCCCATAACGGTGAAAGTTGGCAAAAGGTGTTCAACGAAAAAACATATTACTGGAGGAAAACTCAACTGGCATTTACACAATTTAGAATTTAGATAGAGTTTAGGTCATTAAACATCCTCGAATTTTACTTCAGCATTTTCCTTATTAAAAGCAAAAATATCAAAAAAAAGTATAATTACCTAGTTGTTTTACCAGGACATTCTGTGTTGGGTTTTAGCAATTATTGGGCAATATAGACAAATACCGAAATTTGAACTGTTAATGACACCTTAATACTTAACGATTTCTGATCCTTCCTAGTATTCAAAAAACAAATGGGTAAATAAGTTTACCACCTTGAACATACGTCACATCAAAGTCCCAACAGATAATCACATCGAAAAGAAGATATGCCTCACCCTCGCCTTGTTTAATTTTTAAAATACATACTTCATTGTAATGTCACTTTTTTAGTCCATTGGACTAACCCAGGAGACACACGGACTTCGACGTATTTAATTCAAGATCATCGGGTTGCATTCGCCAAAGAGCAGGTGCTAAGATCCGCGCTTACTTCCTGGGCTCTAGGTGTACCCTATTGGGGTTTACTTAGGTAGGAAGACGAATTAACGACAAACCTAAACATGTGACTTGGAAACGTCATGCTTCGCAAGGAGGCGTTTGATGTATAAAACTATATACATCCCGGTTGACAATTCAGACCATTCCAATATGGCCGTCGATCTGGGTGTGAGTCTTGCCAAAGAATTTGGGTCAAAAATCGTTGGAAGCCATGTGTATGCGGCAAAAATGCATGACAAACGATTTAAGCAAATGGAAGCCGGTCTTCCAGAAGAATACCATGATGAGAAAGAACTGGATCGCCAACGGCAAATCCATGATTCCTTAATCACCCGTGGCCTCCAAATCATTACCGACTCCTACCTCGACTACATCGACCAGAAATGTTCTGAAGCCAATTTGCCCCTGGAACGTCGCTCCCTTGAAGGACGCAATTGGAAAGTCCTGGCCGAAGATATCAATACGAATAACTATGATCTCACCATTATGGGTGGACTGGGAGTGGGAGCCGTCAAAGATTCGGTGATTGGCAGTAATACCGAACGTGTATTGAGGCGTGTTCGGAATTCAGACATGTTTATCGTGAAAGACCTGAAGCCCATGAATGGGGGGAAAATCGTAGTCGCCGTTGATGGTAGTCCCTACTCGTTTGGCGGCCTCAAAACCGGATTGGCCTTAGGGAAAGCCTTAAATAAACCCGTTGAAGCCATTTCAGCCTTCGACCCCTACTTTCACTATGCCGCATTCCACAGTATTTCAGGAGTGTTAAATGAAGAGGCCGGTAAAGTCTTTCGGTTCAAAGAACAAGAAAAGCTTCATGAAGAAGTCATTGATAGCGGTTTAGCCAAGATCTACCAATCGCATCTGGATATTTCCCGAGAAGTGGCACAAGAAGAAGGGTTCGATATTAAAACAACGTTGCTTGATGGGAAGGCATTCGAAAAAGTCCTGCAATACGTGCGAAAGGAGCAACCCTGGCTTCTCATTGTTGGCCGTATCGGTGTACATAGCGACGATGACATGGACATTGGAAGCAACACGGAAAATCTTCTGAGAGCCACAGGATGTAATGTCCTCATCTCCAATCAAAAGTTTGTTCCTCCCATTGACACCCAGGCGGAATACACCATGGCATGGACTGAAGAAGCCTTGTTCCGAATGGAAAAGATACCCGTCTTTGCTAGAGGAGTCGCCAAAACCGCCATTCATCGTTATGCCATTGAAAAGGGACACACTATCATTAGCAATTCTGTCGTGGATGAGGCCGTCGGAGATATTCTTCCCAAGGGTGCCATGGATGCCATGAAAGCTTTGGGAGGACAATTGGATGAGGCCGGAATCGATCGCAACAAGATGCAAGCGGATGATGCCGTTGCCACCGACCTCATGGGGTCAACCCTGAGTGGAATGGTCAATCAAGTGGTGGAAGAAAAGCCAGCCACAATCTCGCCGGCCTTGAGTCCCGGCAACCAATCCTATATTGATCGTATGTCCCGTCAATATTATGTATGTAATGGATGCGGGTATATTGGGAAAGGCGCCGAGCCAGTTAAATGCCCCGTGTGTGGCGGGGATGGGAAAGATTTCAAGGCCGTGGATAAAACGATTTTTGATGCTGCAGCCAAAGCTGAAGGGGGATTAGAAACGCAAGTGGCGTATGATGATATCCCCATGCAATGGACCAAAGATGCCAAAGAAGCCATTCGGGCAGTCCCTGCCGGATTCCAACGTCGCCGAGCCAAGGCAAAAATTGAAAAAACAGCTCGTAAGCTTGGAATGACCACCATTACCCTCGAATACGCTGGCACCATGATTCAGGAAGCCGCAGATGAGGAATACACGCCAATTTTTGCAAATAAAGCGCCAGAGGCGGATTCAAAAACATCTTCAGGTGCGAACGGAGAGAATAAACTCATGGAAGAATCATCCCCCTATACATGGGACCCAGAGGCCCTGAAACGCCTAGAACGCGCGCCCGAAGGGTTTATGAGAGATTGCACCAAGGCACTCATCATTAAGCATGCCGAAAAAATGGGCACGACCATGATTACGCTGGATGTGGCAAACGAAGGAATTGAGCAGGCCAAACATACGATGGAAGAAGCCATGAAGTCCGGGAACGTCAAGGATATCATCGCCAAACTCACTGGCGCCGGCGCCCAGTAAGGGAGCCAGCCACTTATGGGTAAATCACTTCCAGTTTTCAATTTTGATCAACTTGGCCAAAAGCTTGGCTTATTAAAAAGTCAGGTAACCTCCTTTTCTACGGCCTCGGCCCCAAATGATGGGCGAACAGTCGATGACTTCAAACCCTACCTTGTCGCCTTAAATCTGACCAAGCGCTGCAATCTTAAATGCGAACATTGCTACCTCGATGCTACCACCAAGGCCGGGGGCGGCTCTGATGAACTTTCCACTGAAGAATGCTTCCGTTTAATTGATCAAATTGCCGAGGTCAACAAAGGCTGCTTGTTAGTGATTACCGGCGGCGAGCCACTCGTTCGACCTGACATCTTGGATATTGCTCGCCATGCCGTAAGCCTGGGATTCATGGTGGTCTTTGGAACCAATGGGATGCTGATCAATGATAAGCTAGCCAAGGAATTGGTGGAAATCGGCGTCATGGGCATGGGCATTAGCATAGACTCCCTTGATCCTCAAACACACAACGCCTTCCGGGGAGTACCCGGAGCTTGGGAAGCAGCAGTGGCAGGCATTGAAGCCTGTAAGCGCAATGGCCTTCAATTCCAAGTGCATTTCAGTGCGCAACCCATGAATTATAAGGAGTTGCCGGATGTCATCGACTGGGCGCATGAACTGGGTGCACGTGTGTTGAACGTGTTTTTCATGGTCTGCACCGGTCGTGGTGAAGAACTCACCGATATTTCGCCTGAGCAATATGAAGAAGTCTTGAGTTTCTTAATTGACTCCCAAGACAAATACCAAGATATGCTTGTTCGAGCACGTTGCGCTCCCCATTTCAAGCGGCTGGCCTATGAGAAAGATCCTAACTCTCCCATCACGAAAGCCCAAGGCTATATGGGTGGAGGATGTTTGGCAGGAACCAACTACGCGCGGGTGACGCCCAATGGCGATCTCACACCTTGCCCTTACATGCCGCTTTCCGCTGGAAATATTCGCGATACCAGCTTTGTCGATTTGTGGGAAAAATCTGAGGTATTTGATTCTTTCCGATACCCTCACTTAAAGGGGAAATGCGGAGATTGTGAGTATAGCGAAATCTGTGGCGGCTGCCGTGCACGACCCTACGTGGACCACGGCGACCATATGGACGAAGATGAATGGTGTCTCTATACCCCCAAGGGCGGAGAAAAAATCCAAGTCGCATTTAATACACAAGAGGAAACGTCCATCGAATGGGATTCCGCAGCAGAGACCCGGCTCAACCGGATTCCCTATTTCCTCCGTGCCATGGTGAAAAAAGGTGTGGAACGCCATGCCAGTGAAAACAATATCCCCATCATCACCATTGAATTGATGGAAGAACTTCGGCAAAAACGATTCGGAAATGAAAAGCCAGTCTTCAAGTTCTAATGGACGCCCTCCAAGACGTTTTTCTCGATCTCAATAAAGTCATTCCGATTCTCAATCACTGGCTGCATCTGCTATCCGCCATCGTTTGGATTGGCGGACTGGCATTTTTGGTCATGGCAGTTACCCCAGGCCTTAAAACCGCCGTTCCCAGGGAATACATCAAGCCAATTTGCGATACGTTTTATAAGCAATACCGCAAAGTAGTCGGCATGCTCTTAATCGTAATTTTGTTCACCGGGGGACTCAATCTTCATTACGTCAGTGAACTGATGATCAGGCAAACCGGCGAAGGCATTTCGCACAATGCCCACTATTTGACCATCTTTTTTATCAAGCTATCCTTGGTATTAGGAATTCTCACCCTGTACCTCTATACCGTGATCTTCCGCATCGAACCTACTGGAGAAGAAACCGCCGAAGAAAAAGAGGAACAACGGATAGAACCCATCCCCTTTCAGCGAGGAGCCTTGTGGATGGGAGTCTTTATCATTCTCTGCGCCGCTGCCTTGAAACATCTTCATTACTAATCGGCTCCCGCCTTCAACCCTCACCACAACGGCTATTTCAATTCTCGCCGACTCTCTCTGCTCACGAGAGAAATCCGACTCTCAAACATGGAGATCCGAAATAAACAAAAATGACTTTGAAGGACAATTCGAACCTTGAATTTAGAATGTGTTCCCAGATTCGGATTTGAATTTCACACTTTCTTGTCCACACCTAGTACACCGTGATACTGTCTCAATCCGTCAAGTAGCGGCATCACATACCCCAGCAACCTTTTCCACTCCATGCGCAAGAAACGCTCTAAATCCATTCATCAACCCGCTTTACCGGGAATATCAGAAGCCCAGGTTCCCATTGTGGCCATCATTGGACGACCCAATGTTGGCAAATCGACATTTTTTAATCGAGTCCTCGGAACCCGAAGTGCTATTGTCGATGACATGCCGGGTGTCACTCGTGATCGCATCACTGCAGAATGCACCTATCAAGGCCGACGACTTCAGCTCGTCGACACAGGCGGTTTGGACCTCAGCACTTCAGAGAGCATGGGCCAACTTATTCGCGTCCAATCCCAAACCGCCATTGCCGAAGCCGATATCTTGGTGGTCATCATGGACGGACGGGCGGGACTCACCCCGCTTGACCAAGAAATAGCCACACTCCTTCGAGATGTAAACAAACCCACGTTTTACGCCATCAACAAAATAGACACACCCCAAGCCGAACCCTTGCTCGCAGACTTTTACCAATTAGGCAAGGATCAGCTATTTCCCATTTCTGCTGAGCATGGTACCGGAGTGGATGAATTGCTCGAAGCATTTTTGCCACTGCTCCCAGTAGATCCCGACGATGGCGAACGCGTACCATTCCCACGGGTCGCCGTGGTGGGTCGTCCGAATGTCGGCAAATCTACCTTGATCAATACCCTGTTTGGCGCAGAACGCGTGGTCGTCAGTGATATTCCTGGCACCACCCGTGATCCCGTGGATACACATATCGAGTATCAGGGCACACCCATCATCTTTACGGATACCGCTGGTATACGGCGTCGCGGAAAAATTGAACGAGGCATCGAAGGGTATAGCTTGGCTAGGACACTTAAAGCCCTCGGCCGCTCCGACATCGCCATTTTGATTTTAGACGGAGTCGAAGGCGCCACTGAACAAGACACTAAAATTGCCGGACTATTGTTGAAGCAAGGACGCGGCTGCGTCTTGTTTATTAACAAATGGGATCTTCGACAAGATGACCCAACCGCGCAAACCCAATTTTCCAAAGAACTGCATCGCCGTTTTCCATTTTTCACGTTTGTGCCCACCATTTTCGGGTCGGCACTCAAGGGATCATCAATAGATCCCCTTTTATCCACAATCCAGAGCGTGATGGAAGCCTTTTGTTATCGCGTGCCCACGGCCCGGCTCAATCAATTTCTCCAAAAGGCCCTCGAAGATAATCCCCTTCCAAGCAAGCGGCGCAGCCCCTTGAAGTCCATGTTTATGACTCAAGTCGCCACGAAGCCACCGACCTTTGCCTTGTTTGTCGGGAAATCTGTGGAAGTCCAGACGTTTTACCTTCGATTTCTGGAAAATCGATTGAGGGACACCTTCGGATTCGAAGGGACACCGATTAGAATATTGGTGAGGCAGAGATAATTGACAATCTAGAAGCGGCAGTTTGGGGTCAAACTTTCTCGCTAGATTATTTGCAAGAATTATTTCTAGCAGGGTTTCGCCCCTGCATGACGAGGTCCTTTTGTTTCGGCAAAAGGACCCAAAACCATTTCCGCCCGTCTGCGGCCTTCCAGAGAATGGAGGAAAACCTCTCCATTCTCTTCCAGGTCCCTCCGCCTACGCCCCGAATAAGATGGCGAGAGAACTCGCTGCGCTCAAACAGCTCTCGCCAAAAAGTCGATTCGGGCCTCCGGCTCCGCCGCAGCCAAAGGCGGGAGACACTTAAGAAACACATCTAAAAATGGAAGCGTCCCCTTTTCTGCAAGCTGTGTACTCGGAACCCCTGAAATTTCTCAGGCAGAGTTTGCCACAGCATAAATCACCCTTGGTTACGCCACTGCCAGGGTGGGACCGGATAGTCGGTACCCCATAATCCAACTCGCTTAGATCTCGCCCATCTCTCGAGTCGAGTCAGCTGATGTTGCCTCACCGTCGGTAGATGACCATAGTACTTCCGCATGACCCAAGCGTGTCCCAGCATGACCATACGCTCATTAACGTTAATCCACTCAGATCTATGCTCACACTGTACATATATCGTCGCGAGCGTACGTCCGTGTTTGTCAATACCATGTTCCTCTATGAGCACATTCCGACCACCGATCAGCTTGATGATTCCAGCCTTCGCGATATTGCCCCAATGTTGCCCATCTTCCGAGCAGTCAATGGCGTATAAGCGAATACGCATTTCCCTCCGCGACTTCGATACGATTACGGTGTCGCCGTCAATGATGTATCGCACCCTAAATTTTGGCAGATCGCTTGCTGTTATTTCGCAATATTGAGTCGCATGTTCATCTTCACCAGTATATGAAAAGAGTGCGATCAGTACTGCTATTAGGACTACTGCAAAAAGAGCGAGCAGACTGATTTCCACAGTATTCTCCGTGCGCTAACGCGGGATAACCTCGTTAAATGGCACAGGCAACCTAACAATGCTTAGATGGACCCGTGTAAGAGGACGGGTCTTGGAGATTCTGTCCGGATAACACGCATCGAGTCTTCTGAACAATACGCCAGAATCGTTGTATATTCAATTTGTTACGCCCACAATTCCAGTTATTTTGGCATCTTATGAAGATCAGGATAATGCCACCTATTTGAATAAACTCACAAAAAATTAAATTAATCCGTCCCCTTTTCTCTTACTTCTTTGCTTCAAAAACTCACCTTACCATTTTCTTCGATTGTCATTCAGGTCTTTGCCTTTCTCCTGCGTTGGGCGCGGCTGGGCCGCCGCACCGAATCCTACCTCTCGGCGCGGACTGTCTGAACGGAGAGGAGGCTTTAACCTCGGAGTGAGTTTCCGCGTCATCTTGATTCGGGGTGGCGGCCCAGTTCCCCGTTGTTCTGCGCACAGGCAAGAATGGTTTTGCCTCCTTTTGCCGAAACAAAAGGAGGTCGTCTGCAGGGGCGAAACCCTGCATATACAAATAAGGATAATGAGAGTGGGCGGAGTAGAATTGGATTTGGAAATTAGAGGTAAATCTGGTGAGGGGCGGATAAGCATTTTCCCCAAAGATGGGGTTCACGATTTACCCATCACGCATATGCGCAATCTGAGAAAAATATTCCACGAACGCCCGGATGCCGCCAGAGGCTTGGGCCCAATCAAAGAATTCATTGGGCGCATGGTAGCCATGCTCTGGCAAACTGAGACCCATGAAAAGAATCGGCACCTTCCAGGCTCGCTCCATGAGCTTCACTGCCCCGATTGAGCCACCTTCCCGAACAAAGGATGGGGTTATGCTGAACCCAACGTGCACCGCCTTTCGCAAGGCCTCCGCATAGGGACCACTCGTAATCCCCTGAAATGGCTCAAGTTGTTCATCGCACTCCACGTGAATGTCAGGATTATGTTTTTTAATAAAAGCCTGAAGCTGCGAGAAAATTTTTTGAGGCTGTTGATTAGGCACGAGTCTCATGCTGATTTTGAGTCTGCCACATGGTGGCACAGCGGTTTTGACTCCAGGGCCACTATACCCACCCACAAGGCCGTGCACTTCGAACGTGGGCGCAGCCCAAATTCTTTTCACAAGGTTGGCCCGATCCTCGGTCCGAATCGATCGCAATCCATAGGCTTTTTTAAATCTGGCCACCTCAAACCCTGACGATAAAAACTCCTTCATATCACGAGGAGAAGGAGGCACGACGTGATCGTAAAACCCAGGGATTTTTACCCGACCCGTTTGAGCATCTACACAGGCATGGACAGCCTCGCATAATTCGGCAAGTGGGTTTCTCGCCCCACCCCCGGTTAAACCTGAATGAACATCGGTCGTACCAGTACGCAAGGTCAGTTGAGCCGCAAGCAATCCGCGAAGCCCTGTCGGCACGGCAGGGCGTTGGCGCGAGACCCAGATCGTATCGGAAATCAAGACGGAGTCTGGACGAGGCACTAGTGTTTTTTGATCCAAGGCATCTTGAAAATTCGGGCTCCCGATTTCTTCTTCCAGTTCCCACAGAAACCGAATGTTTAAGGGTACGCCCTGCTCAACCGCATACCGAGCAGCAAACAGCGCTGTTAACGCCGGACCTTTATCATCCGTGGTTCCTCGACCTCGATAACGATTACCTTCCTTACAAAACTGAAATGGTTCTTGCCGCCACTCCGGTTCCTGTGCTGGCTGCACATCCAGATGGTTATATATCGTCAGAGTGGGATACTGTTTACCAACCTGCCAGCCGCCAGACACCGCTGGGTACCCACCCGTTTTGACGAGACGAGCCTGGGCCCCAAAGCTTTTCAGAGATTGCATCCCAAGAGTGGCCATTCGATTAATATCTTTGACCCGGTCAGGGTCAGAACTAATGGATGGTGTTTCCACCATCTGAGACAAGAGGTCTTCAAAGTGAGACCGTGATGATCGGATATAGGATTCCAAATGCGCGTTTCGTTTCGTCATGGATAACTCTTATCCTATAGTCAACATTTCTACTATCCAAAGTAAAAAGGAACTGGGGAAAAACTCAGAACAAATATGGCAATCGCCAACCATCCAACCCACACCCGTCCTCGACCTAATTCGGCGGAAGGATCAATAACAGGTGGGTGAGCAATTCCCACCAACACCGTCAATCCCGCCCACAACAACCATCCGGGCCATCCCCAAATACCCAGCACCACTAAGATTGGAAGCACTGCATATGCCAACGTCCGTTGACGCCGTCCGAATAAGGCAAAGGCCACATGCCCTCCATCGAGCTGCCCTACTGGCAACAGATTTAAGGCGGTAACAAAGAGACCAAACCAGGCCGCGAACCCAACAGGGTGCAACACAATATCATAAGTTTCGGGAATAGGACCAAAGACTAACCATGCGAAAAACTGAAGAAGCAGAGGCTCTCCCAATTGTAGCCCATACAAACCCAGTTTGGGCACCACCGTGGACAGCGACAATCCGATAATCAAAGCCACCACCGCCACCACAAATCCTGCAATAGGCCCCGCCACTCCGATATCAAATAAAGCCCGACGATTCATGATGGGCGAGCGCATCCGAATAATAGCCCCAAACGTTCCAATGAATTGGGGAGGCCCTGGAATGAACATGGGAAGGGATGCTGGAACCCGATGGATCCGCGAAAGCCAAAAGTGGCCAAATTCATGAGTCACAAGAATTCCCAGAAGTGTGGCGGCAAATGGCCACCCTTGAAACAAATTCTCGGGATACCGTATTAAAAAATCCCAGGCGCCTTTCACTGGGTGAGTATTGACCTGATAAGCCCCAGCCCAAAGAGTGGTAAAAACCGTGACGACAAAAAGAAGAATCGGGAGGTAGAGAATTGAAAAGATGCTTGGGGCCTCAGGAACATGGGCCTCCCATTCCGGAGGCCATTCATAAGTGTCGGAAGGTAAATCTTCTTGAGGATTTTCTTCTGGGCGATCACCAATTCTGCCGGGGGGAACTTTGTGGTCATCCATGAACGTTTTGATTCTGAGCGAGGCAGGAGATAATCATCCAAATGGATTATGAATTTTTTCTTCTTTTACCGTGGTCGCGGGACCATGTCCAGGCAGCAATACCGTCTCGTCAGGAAGCTGTAACACGCATCCACGCACAGATTGCAAATGCTCCGGGTAAAGGGAGAAGGGGTTCGATCGTCCAATCGACCCAGCAAAGAGCGTATCACCCACAAAGCAAATCTTATGATCGACGAGGGACACCTGGAAACAGAACCCGCCGGGGGTATGCCCAGGCGTCGCCAAGCAGGTTACCGTAAGGGAACCCACAGAAATTTTTTGCCCGTTATGCGGGACAACAAGCTTCTCTTTCTCTGGTTTCCAGGGTAACAATGGAAAATCACCATTCCCCAAATACACAGGAACCGGCCATTCCTTCAAAATGCTATCGAGCCCACCGGCATGATCGGTATGTCCATGGGTTAAACACACTCCAACGAGCTTGAACCCTCGGCTTTTTACTTCGGCCAACATGGCCTTGGCATTGTACGCCGTATCAATAAAGACTGCCTCTTTGGTTCCGGCATCGAAAAGCACATAGCCTTTAACCTCATAACCGCCAATTTCTCCCCTCACGGTAATAACGGCGGTTTCAAGCCAGCTCGGCGATGGAATGGGTTCCCACAGCTCAATCGCAACAGCATTCAACGCCCTGGATTTTAAGGACAATACGTTGGCGGTAGCCTCAACCTCAGCGGCCGAAGGCATGCGCACACCTTTTTCAAGACTTTCCCAATCGGTGCGCGACAAGGTAGCGTGTTCCGACACCTGCTCCACCGAATACGCAAGTCCGGATCTGGCTTTTTTCACAATATCGCAAAATTCGTCTTCAAGCGGCATAGGTTATTCCTTGAATTCCTCTTGTCTCCTTAAAAACCTGAATTCGGTCGCACCGCCTAATTCATCATAGGAGATTTTGCCAGGCTTGCACCATCACCGAGTCAATATCAATCAACACCACCGATTGCAAGAATTCTGGCTGGAATCGGCGAATTTCTTCAATCATTTCGCGCGCGCATTCTTGCGGGGAGACTTTTCCAACGCCTGTCCCCAAACCCGGAAGGGCCAGGGATTGAAACCCTTGTTCATCAGCAAGAACCAAGGCGGCCCGGGTCGCTGCACCCACATTCGTTGGTGGAATTCGCATGGCAGGCTCCGGCATTGTTGGCGCATGGATGATCCCGCGAAACTTCGTACGCCCACCAGAGGTGAGCACGGCCATCCCCACCGGAATAGGGGCTTGTTTCCGAGCTTCTTCCTCCACTTGGAACCCGGCCTCACGACGAATGACTCCGGCCACCCCGCCGCCCATCAAGCCATGACTATTTGCCGCATTCACGATCACTTGCGTCTCAGCATCGAGAATACTCCCTTGCATGACCTTGATGTCTAACGACCGTGCAGCTTCATGAACCATGGAAACTCCGTCGCTCCTCATTTCGATTGGGCATAAAAAAAGCCCATGGTCCTCACCTTACCATGAGCCTCAAAATCTCGCTACTCTTCGCCTGCGCCCAATATACTCATTGGGCCGCACAACGAAAATTTAGTCTATTCGTAGGGCATTTACCCTGTCCACCGTTTGGCGAGAGATGACAGATTCCATGAAAAGGATCCCCCCTCCGCACCTGTACCAACCGGTTCTAACCATCGATTTTGGAAACCAGAGGTCACCTCTTCTGGAGCCACTGCCGGGCTCATGAGAAACCCCTGGATGGCATCGCACCCACGTTCGTGTAAAAAGTCCCATTGGGCCTGCGTTTCTACCCCCTCGGCCGTGACTTTCATATGTAACCCGTGTGCGAGGGCAATCATCCCGCTGGCGATAGCCGAATCGCCTTCATTGGAGGGTATATCCCCAACAAATGACCGATCAATTTTTAGGGTATCGATAGGAAAACATTTTAAGTAACTGAGTGATGAATAGCCCGTTCCAAAATCATCAATTGAAATTTTGATTCCCAAGGCCTTCAGCTCTTTCAACCGATTGGTCGAAGCGCCATTGCTTTCAAAGAGCAAACTCTCCGTCAATTCGAGCTCGAGGAATTGAGGGTCTAATCTGCTTTCCGCAAGGATACTGGCCACTTTCCCCACAAATAATTTCTGTCGGAATTGCCGAGCTGATAAATTCACACTCACACTCGTCAGAGGAAGCCCGGATTCCTGCCATTCTTTGTTTTGTCGACATGCTGTGGACAACACCCACTCACCAATTGGCACGATCATTCCATTTTCTTCAGCCATAGGAATAAATTCGTCTGGCAAAATAATGCCCCGTTCAGGATGACACCATCGCAACAACGCCTCGAGAGAAATCACTCGTCCACTTTTCATATCAATCAGCGGCTGATAGTGCAGAAGAAATTCTTCACGATCCAGCGCATGGCGCAGCCGCGTTTCCATGGCCAGATGTTGCGAAGCCTTTCCATTGGATTCCATGGTGGTCGTATAAAATCGATAGGCATTTCTTCCTTGTCGCTTCGCTCGGTACATGGCCATATCCGCATTCTTAATCAGCGTCTCGGGATCTTTCCCATATTGAGGATAAATGGCAATCCCGATACTTGGTGTCACAAACAGTTCCTGGTCTTGAACCATGACTGGTTGTGCCACAATTTGGAGAAGTTCTTGCGCAACATTGGAGGCGTCCTGTACCGTCCCAATGTCTTCGAG
The DNA here is from genome assembly GCF_032191465.1 of Candidatus Nitronereus thalassa. Lineage (NCBI taxonomy): Bacteria > Pseudomonadati > Nitrospirota > Nitrospiria > Nitrospirales > Nitrospiraceae > Candidatus Nitronereus > Candidatus Nitronereus thalassa. The sequence continues at coordinate 1,664,148 of NZ_JAQOUE010000001.1, forward strand.
GATCACGGTAAATTCATCGCCGCCCAATCTGGCAACCGTGTCACTTTTTCGCATGCGGGAACGAAGGCGCTCGGCAATTACCTTCAATACCTGATCACCGCCATCATGCCCTAAGGAATCATTAATCACCTTAAATCGATCAAGATCAAGGAACATGAGCGCCACATGCTTCCCATTTCGTTCAGCACGCGCCAACGCAAGTGACAACAGTTCCTTGAAAAGACTGCGATTCGCCAATCCTGTTAGCGAATCATATTGAGCCAAATACGCCATTCGTTCCTCGGCACGTTTACGCTCGATGGCATAGCAAATGGATCGCTCCAACAAGTTCGAATTTATTTGCTCTTTAACCAAGGAGTCCGCTGCTCCGGCCTTAATAGCTTCTGTATCTATACCATGATCAGGTTCCTCGGTGAGCATGATAAGGGGAGCCGTACACCCGTTGTAAATTGCTTCACGAATCAAATCGAGCCCCGACCGTTCTCCCAACTTATAATCCAACAAGTACACGTCATGAGCATTACGTCGAATTGTCTCAAGTGCGGCCTCATACCCAGATACCCATTCCAGGACAAACTTCGGGTCTCGAGCATCCTCCAATAATTTTTTAGTCGAAATGCAATCCTCTTCTCGTTGATTAACCAGAAGCACTCGCACTTGGCTGTTCTCCATTTCAGCCCCCTTCGCTCGTTGGCTTTTCCCAACCTTCTTCAAAACCAAAGGTCTCTTACACTCAAATGCTAATATGACATGCCAAAAACCACAACAGACATCACTTTGCGTCTTAGGAGAATTTGTGAGCAAGATTAATACCGAACTATTCTGCCTTCACCTCAAATGTACAAAAAGAGGGCTATTATTCCATAAGCCATTGAAAAATTAGGAAAAATAAGTTCAAAGAGTAAGAATTGAAAGGAGGAAATTTTTTCCTTTTCGACGTCAAAAAACTGACATGTCGGAAATATTGACACCACTTTGCCTATTTTCCTGATACCAAAAGGATCTAGGCTGATAAGGAAAACAGGGATAACACCCGGACTCTAAGTTTTCGGGCCGAAGTAGATGGGAGTCTAAGGTATAACAATAAACAGTGGAATATTTTTGTGGAGAGGAATTAAACCCGAGGAGCATCTTGTTCTGATGGGTCCCAGCCCCCTTGTGGGCCGCTCACCGAAGGAAAAAGAGCCGACATGCTCCGGTGAGGGTGCCAGGCCGCACCGGGTGGGGCATGGTCACGCTCGAAGGACATAGACACAAGGAGTGGAACATGTCGGGGCCCTGAATCGAATTCAACCTTTTTGGTTATACCCTGACACCTCGTTGTTTATCCGAGGAACAAAATGGGACAATGCTCCTGGGCTCAGACAGAATTTACCCTTCTGCCAGGTAATATCCGGGAAGTACAAACACAAGTAAGATGATGAAAAATTCTTCATTATTGGATTGAAACAAAGAGGCAAGATTTGGAGCGTCTCCCATTAATGTACTCTCTGCTACAGCCGATGAAAGAATAATTCCCTTTGCTTTGCCTAGCCTAATCTGGTTATCGGCAACCCCTATGGGCACTTGCTAAACCCAAGGATTTTCACTATTTCAGCCCAAAGTAACTCCAAACCAGGTGACAACATTCCACGGTTTCTCCGAAAAAATTGGGAACTTTTTTGAATTTTTTCTCAATGCCTATTATTTGACCTTGTTTTTCCTGAGTATTTAAAAGATTATGAAACAAGATTCCATTATTTATTGACATAGTCGGCCGACAAACCAAACGTACGCGGAACCGAAAGCCAGCCCCTTCAAACCAACATGCATATCGCCCAAGTCTTAAAACAGCATCAACCAGCCATCAGCTTTGAGTTTTTTCCACCGAAAACTGAAGCGGCCTCCCAGGAATTGTTTCAGACGATTTCACAACTTGTCCCCCTCAAGCCTGCATATGTAAGTGTAACATACGGGGCAGGAGGTTCCACGCGAACCTTAACGCACGATTTAGTAGTCAAGCTTCGCGAAGAAACCAACCTGACAATCGTTTCGCATTTGACATGTGTAGGATCCGGCCAGGAGGAAATTCGCCAGATTCTTCAAACGTATCAGGATCGAGGGATAAAAAATATCATGGCGCTGCGAGGGGATCCACCTCAAACGACTCACATAGACCTCGCACCCCATCAGGATTTCCACCATGCAGTGGAATTGGTCCGTTTCATCAAAAAACATTTCCCTTCCATGGGAGTTGGGGTGGCTGGGTTTCCGGAAGGGCACCCGGATACACCTAACCGCCTTAAGGAAATCGATTACTTAAAGAATAAAATCGACGCTGGGGCGGATTATATTTGCACCCAGTTATTTTTTGACAATCGTGATTTTTACGATTTCCGTGAACGATGTGAGCTGGCACATATTAACGTCCCGATTATCGCTGGGATCATGCCTATCACCTCGAAGAAGGGTATGACTCGCATGTCTGAACTCGCGCTTGGGGCACGGTTTCCAGCCAAATTACTCCGAGCCATGAATGAAACAGCTTTGCCTGGAGAAGCCGAACAAATTGGTATTCATTGGGCTACAGAGCAGGTTTTGGATTTACTTGACCACGAAGTCCAAGGAATTCATTTCTATACCCTGAATAAATCCAAAGCCTCCCTTCAAATATATGACGCACTGGGCATTCAAAATTTCGACATGCTACGAAAGTAACGGCTTATCCTAATCTGTGCTGTCTTTTCAATAAGTACCCTCTTGTTTCTCCTTTTCATCCTTGCGCAACCCCTCAAACATATAATTCCGGAAATAAATACGCCGACTCATTTTGGGGTGATAAAGTTTCTATTGGATATTCCGAATAGGCAGTATGAGCTGATGATATACCAGCATCGAGCTCGGAGGATTCCGAAACTTCCTTATTATCCAAATTCTATTACCATTCTTACAAAAACAAATTTTTCTATTTGTTGGTGAGAGGAACTCTTTTCATGAAGGACAAGACAATTCAATCAATATTTCTCGTAGACGACGATGCCGTGTCCAGAAAAAAATTGGTTCGGATTTTCCAGCGTCTGGGATTTGGACAAATTCGAGAGGCAGAGCAGGGCGATGAAGCCCTTAAACTTCTGAAAGAACAACCTGCCGATTTAGTCATGGCCGATTGGCATATGCCAGGCCTTACGGGCTTGGACCTCCTCAAAGCCATTCGGGGGGAAGCATCCCTCAAAGATACTCTTGTCTATTTAGTGACAGTGGAATCTCGACAGGCACAGATCGTAGCAGCCATTCAGGCAGGAGCCCAGGGATACATCATGAAACCCTTTTCCCAGGAAAGCATCATACAGAAACTAGGACACCTTTTTCCTGAAGACATGAAACCTGCTGAATTAAAGCCTGAGGGTCAAGCCAATGAAAATCAATCCACGCCCACCGCTCCAGTAGGGTGATCGTCAAAGCAAGAACTTCTTTCATTGTTTTCATGTACAAATGGCATCCTAAGCACTTTCCTGTAGATCAGAGTGAAAGGATCACCTGAGCAAATCTCAGGAACCTTGTTCATCTCACCCTTCCAGCATTCCAAACCTTTTTAAAATCCGTGTGCTTCCAAGATCATTTCGAGATCTCCTTCAACAGGTATATTTCTGCTGTTTCATTTCCCCAGAATCCTTTTGGTGCATGATGTTGGCCTTTATCCAGTGCACACAAAAAAAGAATCTCTTCCTTTCTTAGCATCTGCCGATATAACAACCATGACCCCTTCTCCGCCCAAAACGGAGAGCAAGCCCTTGGAGATTACACCATAAAAGGAGCATGCAATCATGGACACTAGTGGCATTCCCCTCAATGTGTCGACTGAATCACTTGGTAGCTCCGCCTTTCAGGTAAATCAAGGTCTGGGAACACCTATTGAACAATCTCAACCAGTTCCTGCAGACGGGCCTCTAGCCCGCACTGACTCCGTAACGATCTCTTCTCAAGCCTTAAAACTTTCAAAACAACCGCACAATCAGGATCCCAAGTAATATCGCTTACCAACCATCCATTTTAAATTTTCCCCTTTGTAGGTTTGGGGAAGGCAATACAAAAGCGCTTAGTCAAGATCTTGGCAGGTCTTAAGTAGCCCCCCAAAAATCCCGAAGGGACAAAAAGAGGGTAAGGAGACATTGAAAATTTGAATTCACCACCCCTCGGCACTAGTCCAAAACAAGAATTTTTGCGTGAAGCTCACCAAAAAAAGGGATTGTATGGAGAACGCACAGGAAAACTCTGATCGACGACATTATGAAAAACGGGGAGTTGCCGTGCCGGCAGAAATTCAAGGGCGAGGGCCTGGGGATTCCGCCTTGGCCACACTCCACAAACAATTGGTCAAACGATACGGGGAAGGATGGGAGGTGGATTCCGTCTATCCCGGAGCCATCTGCGACAACGCCGAAGGGATTGATATGGAAGAAGGACACATGGTTATTTTCAAACGTCGAAGACAATTGCGAGATGAGTAACTTTTCTCCCCTAAAGAATTACATCCCCATCCATTGCGACCTATGATTCGGTTTGTCACCCTCGTTTCTACGAAATCTCCAGCCTGTTCAGCGTTATCGTCATCCCCTCAAGCGGCAGACCTGCCATCAGATTCCATTTGAGTTCTGGCCAAAGTCAACCGATAAATTCTTTATGCCTGTACCTCTCTTTACTATTAAGCTCGATTGCATGCCCTACGATCAACTTCGGTTGTTAGATGCCTGGGAAGCATGGGATGTGCCGTTGGAACAACAACGGGAATGGGTCATCCAATTATTTGGGAACCAATATGTCCATGACATGGAAGAGTTTCTTTCGAATCAGGCCATTTCCACACAAAAAGAAGGCCATCCAAACTCCCCACATCCTTCAGACAGCCCCCTAGATAGTCTCCCCGAAGATAGCCCAGGCACACAATAGCCTCCTCGGGCTCTGAGGCAAATTGATTCCCTCGAACCCCTCATTTTTCTTTTTCAATTTTACTCCACGAATCCCGTAAAGCTACAGTCCGGTTAAACACCAAGCGGCCCTCTGACGAATCTACGCTATCCGCACAAAAATATCCCTGCCGCTCAAATTGGAAATGTTGATCCGCTTTTGCCTGGCCCAGGCTGGGTTCCACATAGCATTGAGATAACCGCTCCATGGAATGGGGATTCAAATGATCCCGATAATCCTTACCCCCTTTGTCATTTCCAGGGTCCGGAACAAGGAAGAGATGATCATAAAGACGAACCTCGGCCTGAATGGCGTGCTCGGCGGAAACCCAATGCAAGGTTCCCTTTACTTTTCGCGAAGCCTGAGGCCCACCGCTTCGAGTTTCGGGGTCATAGGTGCAATGCACCTCTTGAATCTCCCCCGTCGCACTATCTTTGATCACCTGAGTACATTTAATGATATATGCATATCGAAGCCGAACCTCCTGTCCTGGGGCCAAACGAAAAAACTTTTTGGGTGGATCCTCCCGGAAATCATCCTGCTCAATATACAAAACCCTGGAAAAGGGAACGGTGCGCTTCCCCATAGTAGGATCTTCAGGATTATTCACTGCCATCAATTCTTCAACCTGTCCTTCTGGATAATTTTCAATCACCAATCGTAGCGGGCGTAGCACCGCCATGACTCGCATGGCGCGTCTATTCAAATCCTCACGGATGAAATGCTCAAGCAATTTCATTTCAGTCGTGCTGTCCCGCTTCGCCACACCGATATGGTCACAAAAGGCTCGAATGGATTCCGGAGTATACCCTCGTCTTCGAAGTCCCATCAGGGTGGGCAAACGTGGATCATCCCATCCTGAAACATGGCCCTCTTCCACCAATTCTAATAATTTGCGTTTACTCATAAGCGTATAGGTGAGATTCAATCGAGCAAATTCAATTTGTTGCGAATGCCGCTCGACCTGACAGGCATTAAGGACCCAATCGTACAAAGGTCGATGATCTTCAAACTCCAAGGTACATAACGAATGTGTAATGCTTTCGATGGAATCAGATAGTGGATGAGCAAAGTCGTAATTGGGATACATACACCATGCATCTCCGGTTCGATGATGATGAGCACGGCGAATACGATACAAAATCGGATCTCGAAGATTAATATTGGGGGAGGCCATATCAATTTTTGCCCGGAGTACATGCGCGCCATCGGGAAACTCGCCAGCGCGCATTCGGGCAAACAAGTCGAGATTTTCTTCAATCGAACGGGTGCGAAACGGACTGGGCGTTCCCGGCTCCGTTAACGTGCCCCGATGTTCTCGAATTTGGTCGGCATTCAAGCTGTCCACATAGGCTTGACCTTGTTTGATTAAGAACACCGCGTAATCATACAAGCGCTCGAAATAATCCGAGGCGTAGTACAAACGACTACCCCAATCAAACCCGAGCCATTGAACATCCGCTTGAATGGATGCGACATATTCCACATTCTCTTTGGTGGGATTGGTGTCATCAAACCGTAAATTGCAGAGGCCACCTGGAAACTCTTCCGCTACCCCAAAATTCAGACACATGGATTTGGCATGTCCAATATGGAGATAGCCGTTTGGTTCCGGGGGAAACCGAGTTCTTACCTCGGCATCGAACTTTTTGGTCTCAACATCATGAGCGACGATGGTACGAATAAAATCTTTTGGGGAATCCGCTTTCAATTCTTCCATGGAATTCACACCTCAGCCGACTGGTCAAGACTTACTCGACCACTGTCATCAGATAATATTTACCGATTTCTTTAAATAAAAGTTGTTCACTTTAATGCAGCACTGTGAATTCGGCAATCTTACTTTAGGAAATTACTCAAGAGGCCAAAGCCAGGCTGCCCCTCGGACTCCGCTCGAATCGCCAAACCGTGGGGTTTCCAAACGAGTATCCACACGATCGGAAAAGACCCAAGCCCCCCACAAGGTCGGAACGGTATGATACCAACGATCAATATTCGACATTCCTCCCCCCAACACAATCACCTCTGGATCAAAGATATTGATAACACTCGCCAAACCTCGCGCCAGCCGGTGTTCGTATCGCTCCAAGGTCTTCAGGCATTCAAAGTCATGCCCCAGCGCACGTGAATAGATTTCTTGAGGTGTCACATGCTCTCCTGTTCGCTGAAAATGATCGTTGATCATCCCCGGCCCAGACAGGAAGGTTTCTAGGCACCCGCGCAAACCACAGTAACACTCAGGCCCTGGGCGTTCATCATCTTTAGGCCAAGGGAGCGGGTTATGCCCCCATTCCCCAGCAATGGCATTCGGACCAACAATGGGCCGGCCTTCCCAACACAATCCCCCACCAACCCCTGTGCCCAAAATCACCCCAAAGACGGATCGGGCTCCCTGAGCCGCCCCATCAGTCGACTCAGATACCACAAAACAATCCGCATCATTGGCTGCTTTAATCGTGCGATTCAGGCATCGCGCTAAATCGTGTTGAAAAGGGTGTCCTGTGAGCCATGTGGAATTGGCATTTTTTACCAAGCCGGTAGCTGGCGATATCGTTCCGGGAATACCAACTCCCACGGTCGCGGTGACGCCAAAATCTCGTTCCAATTCCTCGACCAGTTCATCAATCAAGACAAGGGTCGCCTCGTAGTTTCCCTGCGGTGAATCCCTTCGGCGCCGCGCGAGTTCCTCTCCCGTTGAATCCAAGAGAATGGCTTCGATTTTTGTCCCTCCGACATCGACTCCGATACGCATGGGATCTTCACAAGAGGGTTACTGTGCCGTGAGAGTAAGATTGGTGCGAATCGATTGGCCTTCCGCTTCAGAGGTCAGATTGGGCTCAACCAGAAAAATACGTTCTTCCGGAATATTTTCTTGCTCCACCAAGTGATCCCGAATACTTTTCGCGCGGTCTTGCCCGAGAAGCCGCAATTCATCATCCGAAACTTGGATGGTTTTGAGCAATCGCAACCGCATCTTCTCCGTGGTAGGCATATTTTCGTTGAAACCTGGCTTGGGAGTAGTACCTGGCCCACTTCCTTTTAAGGATTCCTCCGAAACACCGGGAGCATTCTTTGTGGACGCATTATCCGTCACTGACTCCTTGCCCAGTTCTTCACCAAACTTCTCCATATACAGCTTCTTGAGCAATCGCTCTTGATCCAACGAAGAAAGTGCCACTTCCGTTGCCGACGGCAATTCGCCCTTGGCCGATGTAGCCAATTCCTGTTGTCGAAGTTGTATGATTTGGTCTTCAAGTTTTGCTGCAGAAAGAGCTGGACCATCTAGGGTCGGTTCCACACTGCTAGTAATTTCCAGTCGCAACCCTGGACGCTCCGAAAGAGCCATGGCCAACGTTGAAAGTTTTTCATTTTCCCGTTCAGTCAAAATCGCCTGCCCAGGAGAAAATTGAACAAAGGATAAATCCTCGCCGCTCCCTCCTAACAAACCGCCAACTAGGGAAAACGGAGAAGTCGCGGCTTTGGTGATAAGATTGACTAAGGTTTGCAGTACCAATTGACCGTAACTGAACTCTGGATCATTTAAGTCACCACGTACGGGCAAATCAATATCAATGCGCCCGTCACGATCCTTGAGTAATGCCACCGCCAAAGGAACCGGCAATGAAGGTGCATCGGGACTACCCGTCGCCTCTCCCAAGGCCAATTGTTCGACTTGTACCTTATTCTCACCAATCAAGACGTTTTCTGACAGACTATAATCCAAATCTAAGGATAATTTTCCCTTATCAATAGGATACCCAATATATTTCCCGGCATAGGGAGACACCGTGGTGAGATCCAGATTTTGAAATAGCACTTTGACGTCCGTGTACAGATCTTCTTGTAAAGGATTGACTTGCCCTTGAATCTTCAGTGAAGCGACGTCATCGACTCGTCCTTCTAGCGACACGTTAGCTTTCGATAATTCCTGAGAAGAAAGTCCCTGAATTGTTCCCGTCAGGCTTTGGATCCCCGTCACAACCTGAGGATCAATTGCCTGATCCATAAAATCCACACCAGCATTTTGAATTCGGACGGTATTGATCGTAATCAACGGCGAAGGCGTCGCCGCCTTATTCTCAGAAGTTAAGGATTTTCCGTCCATTGTCTTCCCCTCTTCCTTAGATGACCCAGCTGCGGGCTCCACCGGAGAGAACAATCGCTCCACATTCAGCGTACCTTCAGAATTCTTCACCACTTTGGCATAGGGAAGGGTCACCATTACTTCTTCCAATGATACACGGGGAGGCTGGGATTCCACGGCCATACCTTGGAACGCAAGTTGTTCCCATTTCAAAAATTCTTCCGACGCCACAGGATCAACAAGAGCCACATCACCAATGGTGATATCCCCTGAAAAACTCACATTTGCGTCTTGTCCCGATTGGGACGTAAAGGTCGTACGTCCCTTCAACCCGAGCGATCCACGCACCAATTGAAATTGGCCATACGGCTCCAAATAAGGTTGAAAAGGCGCAAACGATACTCCAGACAGTGCAAGCGTCAAATCCCCTCTAGGCGGATCCGGCGTCACTTGTCCGCTGACGGACAATTTCCCGGACTGGTTGAAGGTAAGGCCCAATTCTAGAGCAATCGGTTTCTGTAAATCCGTAGTCACATTTTGCGCCTGTAGACTCAACCCTTTGATATTGAGAGGCACCCGCTTTGACGGTTGCCGATCCTCAAATCGTACGGCGTATTCCTCCAGAGAAATAGTTTTAATCGTGGCTGACCACGGCGGGCCTTCCGAATCAACATTCTGGGGAGAACTGGTTTCCACTTCTTCGGGAACTTCAGAATTCTCTTGGCTCGCAAATAAATTTTGGAAATTCACGGTCCCATCCGGGTTGATCCACCCTTGGACATCGGCGCCACGGGATTGAATCGAATCGATAAACACCTGCCGTGCCCCGACATCGGCCTCAATTCCCCTAATGGAAAACGAAGGCACCACGATGAGCTCATCAGTATGTCCTTTTTGACGAAGAGCAAAATTTCGCAAGGTCATCGTGCCCTTATTCAACACCACTCCCACTGGATCTTGGGCCATATCCACATCATAGATCACTTGCAAGTCTAGGAGCCCTTGAGAAATTTCAAAACGAAATTGGTCTTCAACATATTCCCAAAGGGATCCCGCTCTCAGACTGGAGATTTCCACCTGACCTTGGGAGCGAAGAGGATCCATGGACACATTACCCTGCCATTGCACACGTTCTCCCTCGCTCAACTCAGCCGCCAGAAAGTAGGAATTTTGATTCCCGGGACGCGTACTAAAATTTCTCAAGGTCACTTGAAGCGGTACGATGTCAGCAATAAATGTGGGAGATTTTGATTCATCACGAAACTCCAGAGCCCCTTGTTCGATGGACAAGAGGCCAATGTCTACCAAGAATGGCTTCTCGTCTGCGGAAAGACTGGTTGATGACTCCTGCTCTGGAGCCGAGGGCTCACCGGAAATTCCCCCGACCTCCGCAAGATTCAGCCGTCCATCTTTCAGGATTTTCACCAACCCAAAAGGGAGGCTCAGGCGAATGATATCAAATCGATAGGCATCAGAAAGGAGGGAAGTGGCCTCGAAGTTCACAAACAATTGTTCAAAACCCACGAGAGGCGAGCCATCGGTATCACGAATTTCAAATCCTTCGAGCTTGAGATTGAAGGCAAAGGGATCAAAACTCATATCCCGCAACATCACAGGACGTTCAAGAATCTTTGAAACCTCCGGAACTCCATATTTCTTTACTGCCCAGGGCACACCAAGAAATCCTATCGCGGCATAGAGCCCCACCAGCCCGAGAGCAATAAGCACCAGGATTCTGAGAATTTTAAAGATCCGCATCGCGCTCTGTTATAGCAGGTTTACGCTGTCTCTGGAAATCATGGCCGAGGAGAATGGGCAGAGGAATATTTGGGGGAACTAAAAAGAAAAATACACCATCATCTGACAACCAGCTTGGCAACAGTCCAGATCGTTGAACGGGGAAGACTGAATGGAAATCTCAATCAAAAATGACGGTCTTTTTGCCATATACTAACACTCGATGCTCGATGTGATTCCGCACGGCCCTGGCCAGAACGAAGGTTTCCAGATCTCGTCCTTTCCTAACCAAATCATCGATCGTATCTCGATGGCCAATGCGCATGACGTCCTGCTCAATGATGGGGCCTTCATCAAGATCCTGTGTGGCATAATGCGCGGTCGCCCCAATGATTTTCACCCCCCGCTCATAGGCTTGGTGATAGGGCTTTGCGCCAATAAACGCCGGCAAAAAAGAATGATGAATATTGATGACGGGACATCCCACGGTATCTAAAAAGTTATTGCTCAAAATCTGCATATACCTGGCCATGACCACGACATCCACCTGATGCCGATGCAACACTTCCAGCACTTGTTGTTCCTGTTCAGGTTTTTTTCCGGGTGTCACGGGAAAATGGCAATAGGGCACTTCAAAACGATCAGCCCAAAACTGGCATTCGGAATGATTCGAAATGATCATGGGAATATCGACGGCCAATTCCCCTCGACGCTGCCGTTGCAATAGATCGACTAAGCAATGTTCGTATTTGGACACCATCAAGGCCATGCGTGGCCGGGAATCTGAAAAATGCAGGGTCGAGGTCATCCCAAAAATTTTGGCAATGGGAGCAAACGAGGCGTGAATGTCCTCACGAGAAAGTTGAAAGTGCGCTAGATCAAAAACCATACGCATCAAGAAATCACCCGTCTCACGATCGGTGTGGTGGTCGGAGTCCACGATGTTTCCCCCGAAGTCATGGAGGAAACTCGCCACTCGCGCCACAATCCCCTTTTGATCTTGGCAACGAACCAACAATATTCCGAACGGTTTGGTGCTCACAAACGTCTCCTGGTCTCTCTCATATATTGGGCAGTATTATAGGAAATCCTCCATCGAGTGTATATGTCCAAGCAGACCTCGCATCCATCGATTCTTTCAACGCTCGCTAGGGGCAAATCGACACAGCGAAAGATATTTACAGTTTCGATGGCCTTCCACGGAATACGCGTTCTCTCCCCGTAGGGCTTATGATTCATTGACACTACACCGGCTAAGGTATAGGGTAAATCCATGACGTATGAATCCTCGTTGACATTCCCATCCCTCGCGCTTTTCCATTTCCTCACAGCGCGTCTGATTCCGCTGTCCGCGCCGCGCTACGCCTAACCTTTTCTCAACAGTCTCCGCCGCTTTCGGTGTTGATTGGAACGCTGGTCGTCAGACCAGGTTCTTGAAGAGGCCATTCCCGACCTTCACGGTCAAACAAAGAGGTGCATTATGTATCCATTTGAAGTCCTCTTAGGGCTCATGCTTCTATTTTGGACTATAACCATGTGGGTGACCTTTCCCCTCGAACTTCCATTTAAAGAAGTACCGCCTACGCCTCTATAACGAGCGGGAGTACCTCAATTGGTAGTTGGCAGGTTCATTGGACGAGAGAAGTCGACCTCTGAACCTTCCGCACCAGAGTGGTACTCGCCGTAAATCTCAAAAGAGCAGAGCGACATTTTGAAAAAATGACACACCAAGCGCATTCCATGAAAAAGCCACTAGCTTTTGACAAAACGAGAGAGGTTCAAAAATGATAAATCTGAGTTCAGGATTAGAAGCAGGAATAGCCGCTGCCGGCCTAATTTTCATGCTAGGATTAGCCGTTTGGCTCATGTTTCGGCGTGAAACAGGTGGGGAGGATTCACTGTTCTTGAAGATGATCGATCCCTTTGATGACGAAACTGAATCACCGACACCCAAACCGCTGCTCTTGCCATCCAATCCAGGCAAGGCCTTAACGAATCTTTCACCAACAATGAGCCACGGCATTGAGAATTTGAATCAGAACATGAGACTGGCTCCATTGGAACACCACGTAAAGTAGTGAAGGCTTACCTAATTCTCATGATTATTAGCAAAAAACTGCGTGGAGCCCTGTCAGACCTTAGCAGCAGACGGCATTCGACATCGGCACCTCGCCTACGCCTAAGAAGTATTTTGGAAGGACGCGTCCTCGTGATTCCCACGAGGTTCATGTCAAGTATGGCTGTATTTCACAACAAAGGAGATTGAACCATGAAACATAATCTTTTTATCAATCGCACCATTCTGTTCGCATTTTTACTGGTGTTTCCGCTGATCCTGCCAATTGGGTCTCAGGCTGCGGAGCGAGGAGAAGGATCGAGAGCCTTACAAGACGAAGGGCTCAAACAAATTGCGGTAGAAAGTGTCCAAGATACACTTAAACTCTGCCTAAGCCGAATCCCCGCAGATGCGAGTAACGGTCAGCTGATGTTGGCCAAACAAAACTGCCAACAGGTCGAAGTCGAACGGCAGAGAAAACAATTATCATTCTAGAGGCTTAACTCCACATATCCTTCCATGGGATTCAGGCAGAACGGAGGAGAAAGCAAAAACTTTTCCGTACTGTCGGCCATGGAAGGATGTCTTGGGACCTGTGCGGAAGTTCTTTCGTTTCCACCGCACGGTTTCAGTCGATTGAATGGGGAAGGTCACTAGAGGAAGGCACATGAAAAAATCAGTCGGCGTATATATGTTCGTGGGTATGATCTGCTTGATAGCCCCTGGCTGCAATACTTCTGAATCTGAGCCCTCTGATGAATCTTCGTCGGCTGAAAAAGGTACAGCTTTGAAGAACCAAGAAATTGTCGACACGAGACACGCACCCGTTGAAGAAGATCTCAATGGCTATGTCAAAACCGTAGAAAGTCAATTGGACCAGTTACATGTCAAACATGTGAACCTCGTGGCCCGCGTTCAGCAGATGAAATTGCAATCTGAACCCCGGGCAGCGTTTAACACCACTCTAGATGAACTCATCAAGAAAAGAAAAGAGGTTCACATTCATATCGAGGCACTGAAAACTGCAAAGAGGAAAGACTGGTCCGCACTTCAATTAGGCATGAATCATGAGTTAGAGGATTTGTCTCGTTTATATGATACAGCTCTCGCCCAGTTTGCTGGGTAGACATCCGTGGGTCTATGAAATCCAAATAATCCCGAAGGTCCTTTTTCATTCCCGCCTCCGGATAGATTCATTTTCCTCGATTTAACAGAATTTTCTGGATGGCAATCTAGCTGGCCTTGCTGGTTTATTCCACAGGAGAGAGTCTTCACGAGCCATCTTCATGCCAGGATTGGTCCTGCCTATCAGTCCTGGCATGAAGACGGAACCATGGGGAGAGATTTCATTAACGGGTTAGGTTGTGACAAACCCAGCGACATAACAGGGGAGATGATGGATACACATACCGAAACCAAAAAACCAACTTCGGTGAGCCGTTGGTCAATATTTGATCGGACCGTTAATGGGGTGATGATCAATCTGATGGAAACCCTCGATGGAATGGGATACATCGCCACGGGCTTCAGCTTCCTCGTGATCGGCATGGTGGTCTTTGTGCATTCCTGGTACGCCTTTGCCCTTGTGGTTGGAACAAATGCGGTTTCTGCGGTGCTGGCATTGGTTCATGATCTCTTGCTCGTCATTATTTTGTTAGAACTATTCCGCACCATCATCAACTTTCTCAAAACCAAGGTGATTACCCTAGAACCATTTTTATACATCTGCGTGATTGCCTCGACCCGACGCATTCTGACGATTGGAGCCGAGATCGCCTATATGGAAGATGTGAGTGAGGTAGTATTTAACCGGTATCTCCTCGATCTTGGAGCGAATGTGCTAGTGATTGTCGCATTAGTCATCGCCGTATACCTTGCCCGTCGGATTTCTCCCCCGATTTCCATTTCGGAACGAGGAGAGACTTCTGCCACGGAACCGATTGCGATCAAAAATTGACGTTCCAACAGATTCGGCGGCGGCCATGATTTATCGCCATGACAGACAAGCTCTAAAGCATTTGCTCTGAGTTCCAGCACAATTCGGTTACTACCCCACTTTGGATTTTTACCTTAGGAACCTCCACCTCAGCCTAAACAGTGAATGAACATGGCCATCGACCGGTTACTGGCTAATGTTTTGAAAGCACGGAGCGGGATTTTTTGGCAACCACCGAGCAATAAGCCTATGCTGCGCTGATTGTCAGAGCTCACGGAAGGAGCACGTCATAGTTATCAAAAATTTCGTATTTTCAGCACGTTCACAGAATGCGCTGCGTAATGCGCAGGATACCGAGTTGCTGCGCTCGGAGATTCTTAGCATCGAGCAACTGAAGCGGCACGCGGTCAGCCTTGCTGCCCAACATAGAATAGATCCGCGTCCGGGGCCGGACCGGTTATTGTCTCGACTCGCAGACAATGAGAGCGTTCTGCTGGCAGCATATGATGTCGTGACAGCCGCGGCTACGCCGGGAGAACGGATCGGACCGGCAGAAACCTGGTTGCTCGATAATTTCTATCTCATCGAGCAGCAGATCGTCCAGGCGCGTCGACATTTACCTCGGGGGTACAGCCGGCAATTACCGCGATTGGCTGATGGCCTATCAGCCGGATTTCCGCGAATCTACAACCTGGCGTTGGAATTGATCTCCCATATGGACGGTCGTGTCGACAGCGATAACGCCACTCAATTCGTCGCCGCCTACCAGACCGCTGAACCTTTACAACTCGGCGAATTGTGGGCATTCCCGATCATGCTGCAATTGGCTCTATTGGAAAACCTTCGCCGCATTGGGTTGCGTATTGCCCGTCGGCGCGAGGAGCGTGACGCAGCCATCGCTTGGGCAACCCGTATGCACACGACGGCCGAGAGTGAGCCGAAAAAGCTTGTTCAGTTGCTCGCCGAGTTTGCCAATGCGGATGTACCTCTGACCGCACCGTTTGTGGAGGAGTTTTACGCAAGACTTGAGGCTCTGGGGCCTCCTATGGCGTTTATCCAAACCTGGGTCGAGCAGAAACTACTCGAACAGGGGGTAACCGCCACTCAATTGTCGGAAGCAGCTGGCAGAACGGCTGCGACTAATCAGATCTCCTTCGCCAACAGTATCGGAAGTCTGCATTTCATCGGTGCCCTAGACTGGAGAAATTTCGTCGAGTCGCTCAGTGTCGTCGAACAGACATTGCGTGAAGACCCGACAGAGATGCATTCCATCCAGGATTTTTCGACACGAGATCGGTACCGTCATGTCATCGAAGACGTGGCGAGGAGCAGTTCGCGCAGTGAGTTAGCGGTAGCACGCGAAGCCATTGTTCTTGCACAGGCTGCTGCGGCACGATTGAGTACCCATGACCGCACCGCCCATGTCGGATATTACCTGATTGATCAGGGACGGCCCCTACTGGAGCGTGCTGTCGGCTGCGGTGTGTCGTGGAAATTTCGTGCCAATCAAGCAAGCCTCCAATTCCGTCTGTTCCTGTACCTCGGCCCCATCTTGTTACTCACTGCCTTGGTCACATCCATTGTGCTGTTTTCTTTCGACGGGTTCGACCTGGGAAATTGGCAGTTCTGGTTTTTGGGGATGGCCGGGATCATCGGTGGATCGGCGATGGCCGTCTCGCTGGTGAACCTACTAGTCACTCTTCTCTTGACGCCTCGGGCATTACCTCGATTAGATTTTCCTCAGGGCATTCCATTCGTTCACCGCACGATGGTCGTAGTGCCCACTTTACTGAGCAGGCCGCAAGAGATTGATGATCTTCTCGAAGCCTTGGAGATCCGCTATTTAGGTAATCGGGATCCCCATCTGTTCTTTGCCTTGCTGACGGATTTCCGTGACGCGCCTGAGCGTACCTTACCGGATGATGACGCCTTGCTCGCCCGCGCACGCGAAGGTATCCAGGCCCTCAACGAGACCTACCGCGAGGACCGCCCGTGCATCTTCTATTTGTTTCACCGACCCAGGGTGTGGAATCCATACGAACGGGTGTGGATGGGATATGAGCGCAAACGCGGAAAACTGGAGCAGTTTAATGCCTTGCTGCGGGGAGGGGAGCAAACCGCATTCTCGGATATAGTCGGTGATTCGTCTATCCTGGATTCGATCCAGTATGTCATCACCTTGGATACCGACACGCAATTGCCCCGCGACACAGCACGCACACTGATAGGAAACCTCGCGCATCCTCTCAATCGGCCGGTGTACGATCCGGACAAGGGTCGCATCGTCGAAGGCTACGCGATCCTGCAACCACGTACGTCGATCAGCCTGACAAGCGCAGGCCAATCCCAGTTTGCAAAACTGTTCGCTGGAGAGTCAGGCATCGATCCCTACACCCGCGAGGTCTCGGATGTCTATCAGGATATTTTCGGGGAGGGGTCGTTCATCGGCAAAGGGATCTATGATGTGGACGCGTTTCGTCAGGCGGTCGATGGACGCTTTCCGGAGAATCTCATTCTCAGTCACGACTTACTGGAAAGCGGGTATGCGCGTTCGGCATTGGTGACCGATGTCGACATCATTGAAGAACACCCGGCTAGTTATGCCATAGAGGCCAGCCGGCGACACCGGTGGATACGCGGCGACTGGCAAATTGCCGGCTGGCTGCTCCCGCATGTGCCAGGACCGCCCCGTTCAAACCAATCGATCGAGCCAAATGGATCGAAAGCGAAGCGGCAACCGAACCCGCTCACACCCTTATCGGTGTGGAAAATTTTCGACAACTTGCGACGCAGTCTCGTGCCGCCGTCACTGCTGGCCTTGCTGGCAGGTGGTTGGCTGTTTGCCCAGGGATCGGCGTGGATCTGGACCCTGCTGGTTGCCAGTGTGGTGTTCTTGCCCCCCTTGCTGGGAACCGCCATCGAGTTCATTCGTAAGCCTGAAGAACGTGATTGGCTTGTACACCTAATCCTAAAAAGCAAATCTGCAGGCGGGCCGATCATGCTCGCGTTGCTGACTCTGGTTTTTTTGCCCTACGACACCCTGATAAGCCTGAATGCGATTCTAGGCTCTGGTATGCGAATGCTGTTCACTCGACGTGGATTGTTGATCTGGCATATGCGATCGTATGCCACTCGCAACGCGCGCCACACGCTAGCCGGTTTTTATATAGAGATGTGGATCGCGCCTGTTCTGGCTGTCGTACTAGCCTTCGCATTGGGGTGGGGCAACCGGTCAGAGGAGTGGCTCTTCTGTGCGCCCCTCTTGTTGCTCTGGCTGGCGTCGCCTGGCGTCGCCTGGCGGATCAGCATGCCGATCATGTCTCCCACACCGGGCTTGACTGTTGATCAACTAGCGTTCTTGCGTGCGTCCGCCCGCCGCACGTGGCGCTTCTTCGCGAAGTTTGTCGGTCCGCAGGACCACTGGCTGCCACCCGATAACTTCCAGGAATATCCGGCTGCGGGCATCGCCTCCCGCACCTCACCTACGAACATGGGCATGTCGCTACTGGCGAACCTGGCTGCGTACGATTTCGGTTACCTTTCTGCCGGTGAATTCCTGCGACGTACCGATCACACATTGGCGACGATGGAAAAGTTGGAACGCTACCGCGGGCATTTTTACAATTGGTACGACACACGCACGCTGAAACCGCTTCGTCCCCTTTATGTTTCTTCGGTGGACAGCGGCAACCTCGCCGGTAGCTTACTCACGTTGCAAGCGGGACTGGCTGAGTTGAAAGATCAGCCGGTGCTGTCTTCGTGCCCGTTTCGGGGGCTGCAGGACACCTTGCAGGTACTGGCGGACCACGTGCCCTCCTTACCAGCCCCGGATCTTGCCAAGAAGATCAAGCTTCTTCAGGACAATCTTCACACACTGACGCTGAATGGGGAGCCAACGACATTGGCTGCCGCCGATAGGCTGCTGGATGAGATTCACCGCACTGCCGGGGAGCTGGTGTCTTGGCTCCCAGCAGATAGTGATATCGATGGCGAACTGTATCACTGGGCACAGGCATTCGATCAGCAATCCCGCGCCCTGAGAGAGGACCTGAGATGGTTGGTGCCCGAGCCGCAATACGTCAGCAACATTCCGACACTAGCGGAATTGGCCAGAGAGAGAGCCCTAGGCACTGAAACGCTGTCGTCAGCCGGGAAAGCCCCGTCGCCTGTGTCCCATTATACGGGCGCGGTGGAGCGACTCAAAATCATTGACGATTTGGTGGAGCGTTGCCGCGAACTGGCGGTGATGGATTTCGAATTCCTCTACGATTCGTCGTGCGGTTTGCTGAATATTGGATACGATGTAGGCGAACGACGCCGAGATCCATCCTGGTACGACCTGCTCGCATCAGAAGCACGCCTAGCCAGTTTCCTACTGATCGCGCAGGGACAGGTACCGCAGAAACATTGGTTCTTACTCGGCCGCCAGCTGACAAGTTATGGGGGCGACGTCAGTTTGATCTCTTGGAGCGGATCGATGTTCGAGTATCTCATGCCGCAACTCATCATGCCGAGCCACGAGAACACCTTGTTGGGGAAGACTTGCAAGGCTGCAGTGTCTCGCCAGATCGAATATGGACGACAACGCATGGTGCCCTGGGGCATTTCCGAGTCCTGCTATAACGCGACCGATATGCACCACGTCTACCAATATCGGGCATTCGGCGTACCCGGGCTGGGTTTCAAGCGCGGGCTGGGAGACGACCTGGTCATCGCGCCTTACGCCAGCGCCCTGGCGCTGACAGTGATGCCCCGGGAAGCCTGCCGCAACTTACAGACGCTGGCAGCCAATGGGTTCCGAGGCATGTATGGGTTCTACGAGGCGGTGGATTACACACCATCGCGCGTGCCGCGGGGTAAAGATCACGCCATCGTGCGCACATTCATGGCGCATCATCAAGGCATGAGCCTTTTAGCCTTTGCGCATGTCCTGCTCGACCGGCCAATGCAGCGCAGATTCATGTCGGCTCCCCTCGTGCAAGCAACGGAATTATTGCTCCAGGAGCGTGTGCCGAAGAAAGGAGCGACGTTGCACCCCCACGCGGCCGAAGTGAGCGCCGCCGCACGCCCACCAGCGGTGGAAGCAGCCTCGATCATGCGAGTATTTACCGACCCGAACACGCCGACACCTGAAGTTCACCTGTTGTCCAACGGCCGATACCACGTCATGGCAACCAATTCCGGTGGAGGCTACAGCCAATGGGGTGACCTGGCCATCACTCGTTGGCGAGAGGACGCAACTTCCGACTGCTGGGGCACGTTCATTTATTTGCGCGACCGTGACTCGGGACGGTTTTGGTCAACCGCGTATCAACCGACTTTGCGCAAGGCCGATCACTATGAGGCAATTTTCGTGCAAGCGCGCGCGGAATTCCGGCGGCGCGATCAGGGGATCGAAGCGCACACCGAGATCACCGTGTCACCGGAAGACGACGTCGAAATTCGGCGTGTCACACTCACCAACCTGTCATCCCGTACCCGTCATATCGAGATAACGAGTTACGCAGAGGTCGTGCTTGCTCCCTTCAATGCCGACCTGGCCCATCGCTCATTCAGCAATCTGTTCGTGCAAACTGAAATTCTACCAGACCGGCAGGCGATCCTCTGCAGGCGGCGCAGCCGCACTCCGGGAGAGCAGGGCATGTGGATGTTTCATCTGTTGGCCGCACCTGGCGCGAGGGCTGACGAGCCGTCATACGAGACGGACCGGGCTCAATTCCTCGGACGGGGTCGAACCGCGTTCAACCCGGTGGTATTGGATAGGCGTGCGAGCCCATCCACGTTGTCGAACACGGATGGGTCGGTGCTCGATCCCATCGTGGCGATCCGCCGCACCGTTACGTTGTCACCGGACGAATCGGCGAACGTACAGATCATCTCAGGGATCGCAGGCACGCGCGAGGCCGCATTGGAATTGCTGGAGAAATATTGCGACCGGCACTTTGTTGAACGCGCCTTTGAAATGGCATGGTTTCAAAGTCAGGAGGTGCTGCGTTACCTCAACAACGCCACCGAAGCCGAGGCTCAAGTCTATGGCCGCCTGGCGACTTCCGTCATTTTCGCCAGTGCCTGGCGCCGTGCCACACCCAGCGTCATTGCCCGTAACCAGCTTGGCCAGTCCGGGTTGTGGCGCTTCGTCGTCTCGGGCGATCTGCCGATCGTCTTGCTACGCGTCGGCGACCGGAGCCGCATTGACTTGGTCAAACAAGTGCTGCAAGCCCATGCATATTGGCGGATGAAGGGCTTGACTACAGACCTGGTGATCGTGAACGAAGATTTCTCGGGCTACCGGGCGATTCTCCAAGACCAGATCATGGGGCTGATCAATGCAGGTCCCGAAGCACAAGTCATCGACAGACCGGGGGGGGTCTTCGTACGGCGCGCCGAAGAACTGTCCGAGGAGGACCGGGTCCTGTTCCAGACGGTTGCACGCGTCATACTCACCGATTCCGCCGAGACATTGCTCGAGCAGGTGGAACGCCCCCTGCCGGTTGAGCGTCTGCCGGACCGTCTGAAGCCATTGTTGGAACCGGCAGCGGAACCGTCCCAGCCGTTGGCAGCACGCGAACGGCTTTTCTTTAACGGCCTGGGGGGCTTTACACCCGACGGGCGCGAATACGTCATTACCCTTGAACCGGGTCAGAGTACGCCGGCGCCCTGGGTCAATGTCATTGCCAGCCCGCACATTGGCACGGTCGTCAGCGAGAGCGGGAGCGCGTATACCTGGGTGGAAAACGCTCACGAGTTTCGGCTGACCACATGGCACAATGACCCGCTTGGCGACGGCAGCGGCGAGGCGCTCTACATTCGCGACGAGGAAACAGGCGCGTTCTGGTCACCGACGCCATTACCCACCCACGGTCGATCCGGATATGTGTGCCGACACGGGTTCGGCTACAGCATATTCGAACATGACGAAGCCGGGATCTCCTCGGAACTGTTCACCTACGTGGCCATGGACGCACCGGTAAAGTTTGCGGTGGTCAAGCTGCGCAATCATTCGAAGCGCTCGCGGCGATTGTCACTGACCGGGTATTGGGAGCTTGTGCTCGGCGAGTGGCGTCACACCAATCTGATGCATATTGTGACCGAAATCGATCCGCACAGCGGAGCGCTGTTTGCCCGCAATGCGTATAGCCGGGAATGTGCCAATCGGGTGGTCTTCGGGCAGATCAGCGAACGAGAGCATACGGTGACCGGAAACCGTACAGAGTTCATCGGACGCAATGGCTCGTTGGCTAGCCCGGCGGCAATGGGTCGCACGCGTTTGTCCGGCAAGACCGGTGCGGGCCTTGATCCATGCGGAGCGATACAGGCAAAGATTGAACTGGCTGATGGAGAGGAACGCGAGATCGTATTTGTCTTTGGGGCGGCCCACAACAATGACGAAGCCCGGCATTTCATCCAGCGATTCAGCGGACCAGCTGGTGCAACCCAGGCATTAGAAGGGGTGTGGGAACACTGGAACCGCACCCTGGGCGTGGTACATGTAGAAACTCCAGACCCGGCTTTAAATGTGCTGGCGAACGGCTGGCTGGTCTACCAGACATTGTCCTGCAGGTTCTGGGGCCGTAGCGGGTATTATCAGTCCGGCGGAGCCTACGGATTCCGCGATCAATTGCAGGACACTATGGCGCTGATCCATGCCACACCGTGGCTTGCACGCGAGCAGTTGCTGCGTTGTGCCGATCGCCAGTTCCTACAGGGTGACGTGCAACATTGGTGGCATCCGCCCAACGGACAAGGCGTGCGTACACATTTCTCCGATGACTATCTGTGGCTCCCGTATGCCGCCTGTCGGTATGTGCTGGCGACCGGCGATACGGGAGTCCTCGACGAGTCGGTACATTTCCTGGAGGGCCGCGAGTTGAAACCGGAAGAAGAGGCTTACTACGACCAGCCCCAACGTTCGACTGAAGTAGCCAGCCTCTATGAACATTGCGTGCGTGCGATCAAACACGGGTTGCGATTCGGCGAACATCAATTACCGCTGATGGGCTGCGGCGACTGGAACGATGGGATGAATCTTGTCGGTCGTGACGGCAAGGGGGAGAGCGTGTGGTTGGCGTGGTTCCTCTACGAAAACCTTGAGCTGTTTGCCAGCCTGGCTCGTGGCCGAGGCGATAAGGCTTTTGCCGACATGTGCATCGGGCAGGCTTTAGTGCTGCGCAAGAATATTGAGGCCAATGCCTGGGATGGGGGTTGGTACCGGAGGGCCTATTTCGATGATGGCACTCCCTTGGGCTCATCCCAAAATGAGGAATGCCAAATTGATTCGATCAGCCAGAGTTGGGCCGTCATTTCGGGGGGCGGTGATCCTCTCCGAATTCAACAGGCGATGGCGGCCGTAGATACACGCTTAATACGACGCGATGCTCGAATAATCCAACTGCTTGCCCCGCCCTTCGATACATCAGACCTTGAGCCCGGGTATATCAAAGGTTACGTACCCGGAGTTCGGGAGAACGGGGGCCAATATACCCACGCCGCGATATGGACCACGATGGCGTTTGCCATGATGGGGGACAGGGAACGGGCATGGGAAATGTTCGC
Source organism: Candidatus Nitronereus thalassa (assembly GCF_032191465.1). Lineage (NCBI taxonomy): Bacteria > Pseudomonadati > Nitrospirota > Nitrospiria > Nitrospirales > Nitrospiraceae > Candidatus Nitronereus > Candidatus Nitronereus thalassa. Next base: position 1,687,458 of record NZ_JAQOUE010000001.1, read on the forward strand.
CATGCTCAATCCTATCAATCACGGGAGTCAGCCGGAGGAAATCGAACGCTACAAGGTCGAGCCGTACGTCATGTGCGCCGATATTTACGGGGCACCGCCACACACAAGCCGTGGCGGATGGACGTGGTACACTGGAGCCGCAGGTTGGATGTATCGGCTGACCGTGGAAACACTCCTGGGCCTGCAACTGGAAGTGGACCATTTGCGCATAGCACCGTGTGTCCCGGCTCATTGGGAGTCGTACAAAATCCACTATCGTTTTCGCGAGACCTTCTACCACATCACCATCAAGCGCGTTGGTGAAAAGTCAGAGCAGGTGATTCGCGTGACGGTGGATGGTGCCGTCGTCGATGTCGTTAGCAACGATGGGACAGCACGACCACAAGGCATGATTCCCCTGACAGACGACCGCCAGGAGCATTACGTCGAGGTTGAGCTGAGCTAACGGTTTTTAATGGAACCGTGAAACCGTTAAAGATTGCTTAACCGACTTTCGTTGTTGAATTGCCCAAGCGACTCAAAAATGAGAAGATGAAAGGTGAGGAAATGGCCTTCCCCACCTCAACTTTGGCAAGTTGAATGCGCGGAAAAAAGAAAAGGGCTAGGAAATTCCTCCTCTAGCACTAAAATTTTCGTTGGTTGCGTGGGCTCGATTTGGTCAGTATGTTAGGTAACACCATGATATTTTTAATGACGGACTCGAGATTCCTTTCTGAGCAAAATGAAAGTATTTCAATGATTTCGATAAATTAATCGCGATCAACCTTTGATCTGTTGCTGGTCGATATTCTCCCCAAACCAACAACCTCAACCGATTGACCGATCAAGCAGAAAGATCTAGTCTCGGCATCGTTAACGTTTGACCCGACTCGGCCCTATGCTCACCCTCACCTCATACCAAGACAGGGAAACTATCCATGAACTTTTTGTCGACATGGCCCGGAAGCAAACACCCCAACAAAAAAAAGGCATTCAGGCCAAAAACAAAATTCAAATCATCGACATTTGTCCTCTCACCGGAAAAAGAAAAAGCTTTCCCGAATTCCATGGATGAAATCAGGCGTCAGGCTATCACGATGTCAAGCACTGGGTTTGGACCAAGCACCATATCATCTATTATTTCCAAACCGGGGAAAAACAGAAAAATCAAGTAACGCTGATTCGCCAATCACCTTGCCAGAGTGCCCTCGCCCAGGCTTCTTGCCAAAATCAATCGTCCCTTCCCCCTAGAAACAAAAAAATGGCCCACCAGGTTTGAACCCAGTGGGCCTTAATCTCACACAGGCTTAGGTTTAAGTTGTCAATTCACAGGCACCTTGATGCCTCATTACCCCGTGAATGCCTCACCCAATTGTGTTAGAAAAATTGAGTGAAGGGTCAATTCGCTGGCCAAACCAGGCTGAGGTCACAAATTAACAACCTGCCTATGGGCAAAAAAATTCTGTCAATTACCCAATCAACTCGGTGTCACGTTTTTTGCGCAGGGGCCTTTCTGCCCCTCGCCAACTTCATATTCGACTTTCTGGCCTTCATCTAGCGTGGCATAGCCCGAGGTTTTGACTTCAGAATGGTGTACGAATAAATCCTTCCCACCATCGTCAGGAGTGATAAACCCATACCCTTTGTTTGAATTGAACCATTTTACTGTCCCCGTACTCATACCGTACTTCTCCTTGTTAAATTAAAATAAAAGACATCGCAGCACACTTATTGTCGACACAAACCTTTCGTAGAGTGAGCCAGAGACTGACCTTGTTCCAAGGCTTGAGGCTTCCAGGATTTTTTCAGGATTCTGGATGAAGGGCAGGTCTTTAATTGGGTCATTCGCATAAAGGGTTAAGGCAGGAGCCGTGCCGCAACTCGTATCTTAACTGAGAGTCGTACACGGTCTTTACGGGTTTTGCAACATTTCGAGATCTAGAGAATAGGAATTCCTGGCGTTCACCTTAAAAATGGCAGCCAAATCTAGGTGATGATGATGGTTATTTTTACCTAAGTAACCAACACTTTGGATTTTCGAATTGCAAACGAAATCAGTCCCACCATAATACTAAATTCTTTGGTAATATCGAGATTGAATCAGTGTTGTTCAACCTGTGATTCTTTATCGAACACTGTCACGCTCACCTAATAGCCATCGGCGAAACATCTATTAACCGTCGCATGGGCGGCCTTCATGGCTGAGGCCAGTGGCAGGACACTTTCTTTTGGTAACTCCGCAGCTGACACATGCCCAACCATCGCTTCTACCAGACAACTTGTGAGAAGGCCAAGTTTTGTCCGAATACCCTGCGTGTACCTTATCCCTATCCTCCGTATGAGTAAAAAATTATGATGTGCATTCTTCGCCCATCCGAAATTCCAATTAAATTTCCACACTATTGCACTCCGGCAGACTCTAGAACCTTTACAATTTCGCTAAATCCTTTTTGCCGAGCATGCTCCAAGGGCGTGACTCCTTGGTTATCGGCAATATGGACATCCGCTCCGGCATCCACCAGTATCTGCACAATCTTTTGATGGCGCGGACCACCATCACTCAACACAATGGCTTCTAATAATGCCGTCCATCCCAGGTGATTCACATGATTGATATCGACCTTCGTATTCACTAACAATTTGACCATGTCCACATGGCCGCGTTCAGCGGCGGGGATGAGTGGGGTACCTCCAAAGCGGTTATACAAACTGAAATCTGGCTTGGCCTGTAGGATCAACCTCATAATGTCTACCGTGCCTTCGGCTCCTGCCAACAACAACGGACTATCTTTTTTGTCATCCTGCACATTCACATCCGCTCCAGCCTTGAGTAACACTTTTGCACTTTCAAAATAATGCCCCTCAACGGCGACAAGTAAGGCCGTCCGCCCTCGGGCATCCTGAGCGTTGACATTGATCCCTTGCTTCACCAAATTCCTTATAGTGGCTAGATCGTCTTGGGCTACAGCCTCGAGCAAGCGTTGTTCTTCGGCGTTCATAAACATTGTGGGTTTTGCGAAACTCAGGATGGTCACAAGAACTCCTAGCCCGAGTAGTGAAGAAAAGAAAACTATTTTCATCCGTTGGGCACGTCTCATAATTCAGTGATCCTTTATCACGATAAAGCAAGGAAAATAGACATTAAACTGGTGTGCTATTCACCTGCCCTGTTCGTCAGTGACATCATAAAACGAGTGGCTTGGTGGGAGACAGAGCTAACTTAGGATTTTCTTCCCAGTTACTTCCTGGCACATCGATATAGAGCTCCACTTCGTTTCCATCCGGGTCATGAAGATAGAGGCTTTGACTCACGGTATGGTCGCTCATGCCGGAAATAGGGATGTCGTTACGCTCGAGTTCCTTTTTGGCGGATCGCAGTTCCTCCAAACTTTCTCCAATCTTTATGCCGATATGGTAGAGCCCACGCCGAACTCCGTCAGGAGGACCAGGAGCATCACCCACTTCGATCAAGAGCAACTCATGATGCGTCCGACCGGAGGTCAACCCTGCGGCTTTCCCGTTAAACGCTTGGCCAATTTCCGTGAAGCCCAAAAGGTCCCGATAAAATTTGAGCGACCGTTCCAAATCTTTGACATAAAAAACCACATGTCCCAAATACTGTACTTTCATGGTGTTTCCTTTCTCCCCAGATTGCTCAGATCATTTCGTGACCCGCATGAAGGTCAACGGGTTTGGCAAATCTTCCCTAAAGCCGTTGGTCTATCACGTTCAGGTCACCTTGCACCCCTCTATCTTTGAATGTGAACTGGCGCTCAAAAAGCGTCTAATCTTTATCCGGCCTCCACGGAAAGGGTCCCATCCATTCATCAAGGAGGATACGCCAGGCGTTCATCGGCAGCCATTCCTTATACATCGCCCAATCTTTATATTTGGGAAGCTGCACGACATTCGGAACCATCATTGGATTCGTACCCTTCTTAAATTCTGCAAAAATAGCCCCCCGTAAGTCTTGCATGAATTGTAAATACTTCGTTACGTCCTGCTTGGTTCCACCTAACAACGGAGTGGGGTTATGGCTGTGAGAATAGACAGCTTTATCGAAATCCATTTGCTCAATGACTCTTAACGATCGCTCCCATTCTTTTATGTTGAAATCTGGCACAATAGTAAACATGACTCGATTCGGGACAACGAGGTCGGCGATATAGGCAATTTTTTCTTGAGGCAAGAGAAACACGGTCATGCCAAGCCCGTGATTCATGCCTAAGTAGTGCAATTCAACGTTAGTGCCACCAAGGGTGATATCTTTTCGATTTCCTTCCCAACTTTCGTCGGGAACCACCATGTCTGGGCCAGGGTTCGCCTTCATCCACGTATAGGCTTCCTCATGGGCGATCAACGTTGCACCAGCATCACGAAACACTTTTCCGCCACTGGAATGATCCCAATGGTTGTGGCTGTGCAGGAGATACCGAATGGGTTGACCTGTTATAGCCTTGATGGCTTTGATCATACCCGCTGCATGTTGGGAGCTAACGGATTCAATGGCGATGACGCCGTCCTCGGTCACCATAAACATGGAAAAATAGCCATTGGCTGGGTTCCCATAGCTATACACTCCAGGCGCGATCTTTGCCGTGTTGGGAGGAAGATCTTTTGCAAGGGCTATGTTGGATATGAGGAGGGTCATGACAAGCATACCAATGAAATGTTTCATATGATGAACTCCTTTACTCAACAGGTGATTTCGAAAAAAAACGAACGATTCATCAAGCGTAAATAGTTGGCCTTAGAGTTCATTTCGAGGGGGAGGCCATACTTTTCGGTTTCGAATTCTCCGATGGTCTCGCGGTGACCTCTTCCACAATGGCCTTGGTCTGGCATCCTGAGGCAATCAACAATCCACCATTTTGATGAACCTGTTGCAACACCACCTTGCCGTTCTCATCGATCGAGGTGACGGCATTCAAAACCACGCGGATGGTGTCCCTTTCTTTTGATCCCCGAATGGATTGCCAATATGCTTTTAATTCTTGCACCCACGGACCAACCAATCGACCTTCGAGTCTGATGGTTGGCCCGGACGGGTGTTCTTCAAAAGTGATGCGAAGCATACGTGTCTTCCAAATCTGAGGGTTAGGCCGCAGACGTTGCCAATTTCCGATTGACGACATCCTTCTCGGTCGAAGACTCGCTCAGTTTCTGCGCAATCACTCCATCAACCGACCACTTGCCACCGCCATTGGCCACCAATGCCAAGGCCATACCGATCACCAACAGGTGAAACTCGAATCCTTCACCGGCTTGTTGCCCGAACCAGTTCATGAAAAAACCATGAGGCCAGTGCACCATCGCGATGGCACCTAACATAATGACGCCGAGGCTTGCAGCTGAAAACCGTGTGAAGAACCCAGCGGCCAGCGCGAGGGCGCCGATAGATTCCCCGATGATGACTAGAAACGCGATGAGCCAGGGCAGTCCCGCTTGTTGTGTGAAGAACCCCATGGTGCCCTCGAATCCATTCCCGCCAAACCAGCCCAGTAGTTTTTGTGCACCATGCGGGAAAATAACCAAGGCCAACATGACTCGAATGATGAATCCCGACCACCGATCGTCTGTTTGAAAAAATTGTTTCATGACTCTTCTCCTTATTGAAAAAATTGTTTGAGTTCTCCCTAGAACAGCTTTCACCTTTTTAATACCGCAAAGGCCATACCATTATTATTTTTCAAATTTACTTTTATAAGTAATTGAAATTAAACGTAAAATTTAATTGTTTCTGGAGTGGAGGAATGGAGGAGACGAAAACATGTGACGATATTTCGTCATATGACGAAGTGACGAAACCTAAAGAGATCTGGAAATATTCAATTTTTTCATCTTGGAGTGTAAAGTCGTTCGCTTCATACCAAGGCGCTGTGCGGCTCCATCCGGTCCACCAATGACCCATTTGGAATCCTGAAGCACCTTGAGGATGTGCGCGCGTTCAGCTGAGTTGAGGGTGGCGTTCGAGGGAAGAGATTTTTGACGTGTCTGTTTGAGGGCCCCTAAGTCCACCACAAGTTCCGATCCTTGAGACAGAATCACCGCCCGTTCGATGAGATTTTCCAATTCCCGAACATTTCCCGGCCAATGGTATTGGGAAAGGTGATCCATGGTTTTTTGAGGAATCGTTTCGATGGGTTTTTTCATGCGGGAGGCATAACGCTGCGTAAAATACCGAACGAGAATAGGAATGTCTTCTGGCCTCTCTCGAAGAGCAGGAACGGTAATCGGAAACACGTTCAATCGGTAATACAAATCACTTCGAAATTGATTGGCCCCGACCATGCTTTCCAGATCACGGTTGGTCGCGGCAATGAGCCGAACATCTACCTTGATCGTTTTTGTGCTTCCCAATCGTTCAAATTCTTGTTCCTGCAACACGCGTAATAATTTCGATTGAAGCTCTAAGGAGATCTCCCCAATCTCATCTAAAAAAATACTCCCTTCATGCGCCAATTCAAAACGTCCGACTTTCTGACTAATGGCGCCGGTGAATGCTCCTTTCTCGTGGCCAAAGAGTTCGCTTTCCAATAACCCTGTAGGAATCGCAGCACAGTTGAGTTTAACGAAGGAACGTTCTTTGCGTGTACTCAACTGGTGCAGAGCCCTTGCGATCAATTCTTTTCCTGTCCCAGTTTCCCCGAGAATGAGAACCGTGGAACTTGTTGGTGCCACGATCTCCAATTGCTGAAGCACACGTTTTAGCGCAACACTTTCCCCAATAATATCTTCAAAGTTATGCTCCGTCCTGATTTCTTCCTCAAGGTAGAGCTTCTCCTTGGCCAGACGATTTTTTAGATTGTTGACTTCTTGAAACCTCAGAGCATTGTCAATGGCCAACGCAATCTGCGTGGCGACTTGAGTCAGCAGAGTGACTTCATGTTTCGGAAAAGCGTGTTTCTTGCGACTGCCAACATTTAATGTGCCAATGATTTGATTCGGTGAGGAAAGGGGAATCGCACAAACAGCCTGAATCCCTTCTTGTTTCAAGACTTTGATGAAATCTGATTGATACCCGCGCAAGGCCACAACGTCGGCAACCACAGGCCTATTTTCTTTGAAGGCCTGACCAGCTGGGGTGTCATCCATTTCAGTTTCTAACCCCTCTTGTAAAAGCCCCTTTCCACTGGGGAAGTCTAAAATATGCGTGCGCATGCGATGGGATTGAGGGTCATGCAAGGCAAGGCTGGTATAGCCGTGTTGCAGGTTTTTTCTGAGGCTCTGACTGATCTTTTCAAATAGGCTTCGCAAATCCAAAGATGAGATGACCGTATTGTTGACTTCCAAAAGGAGACTCAGTCGATCTCGTTCCCGAATGAGTTCTTGATGGTGAAGAACATTATCAACAGCGACGGCAACCTGTTTAGCGACATGATGCAAGAACTCTAAATGAGATTCCTGATACGTACCTTGTTGTCTGCTCGCGAAAACAATGGACCCCACTTGGCGTAAGGACGAAGTCAAAGGCAGCACACACAGTGCCACCACTCCATCCTCTTGCATCAAAGGAAAGGCTTCAGGGTAACGATGATCCTGAGAAATATCCGCTACCAGAAAAGCTTTTTGGGTTTGAAACACCGTTCCTGCGGGGTGCGCATCCAACTGCCACTTTTTTCCGCCCTGAATGTCCCCGGCCACGTTCGCCTGAATGATGAAGTCTTCAATCAATTGAGATTCTGGATCAAACAACAAGAGTGCGAGAAAATCTACCTGTACAATCCCGGGCAGAACTTGGGCCAAGCGACGAAAAAGGGCAAACAAATCCTGATCCTTGGAAATGGTCTCTGAAATCTCCAAAAGGGTTTTGTATTTACGTTGGTCTTTCGAGTGGGATCCAAGAGTATCTTTGTTCGCCATGGATTCTTTCCGAAAAGGGCTAGGGATGGAATGGTATCCTAACGATAAGTGAAAAGAGAGTAAATCATCTTACAATTCTGGATGATCAAATTTCATTATAGGTTAGAAACAAAACGACTCTTGACGGGTAGGGACTAAATCTACTGCAAGAATTTTTTTGGGAACAGTTGTGAAAGAGAGGCTTATAGAGTTGGCGAGGACAACAAATTAGATTCTTATGAATCGAAAATTCGATGGCGGTTTAAGGTCTTCTGATAACTCTTAAACTTTGGTGAGGAAAATTGATGGCTGGGGGAGAAGGATTCGAACCCTCACAGTCCCTAAAAAATCGACCAAATGTGATTAAGCATTTCCAGATGTTAATAAATGGCTTCATGGCCTCATCCACACTACGCTACAAAAAAGGCTAAACCGACTCACAGATTCCAATTAGATGAAAATTCAACTCACAAAATTCCCAAATTTATGCCCAAAAGGCATGACTTAATTGTAGTGTAGGTTTCAAAGTCAAAGAATTCGCTTGAAACCAAAATCCTAGGAATTTTTAGTGAAGGTAATTATGTAATTTGTATTAATTTTTTTGTCTAATTTACTTCTGGCAAATGACTCTATATACTTTTCCTAATGAAAAATTTTAGATGTACCGTAATTAGGTTTTAATATACGGGAAATTTCGACAGAAAAAGGGTTATTGTGAAACCGGGGTAGCCCCTTTCAACGGCTTTTCATCTAGCATTTACCCACGCCGTCCAAACTCTCCGTTTCTATTTTATGGGCTGGACCAACTGGAACAAGGCCCCTTCTATATCACGAGAGAAATCCAGCATCCCTCTTATTCCTATCGTCTGAGTAGAAAAAGAAGTCATCTTTTAAAAAAAGGGCATCACAAGAAAGCCCAATTTTTTCTATTTTCTTATTCTATTACTTATCGGGAGCAGTTAAGTATAGGCACGTGCTTATACCCAGATTACTCCATGTTGGGTCAATCAGTTGGAATTTAAGGTAAGACCACGATCGATGAAAAACTTTAAAACCACACAAGAGCTTCTGACAGAAAACCTTGCTCTTAGGAAACAAATAACTAGATTAGAATATCTGAGGGAGGAGTTTCAATTCACTGAACTGACATACCGCCAGATCTTGGATGCCATCAATGACATGGTGTTGGTAAAAGGACCAGGGTCGAAAATTATGTGGGCCAATAAAGCCTTTCGTGACTATTACGGAATGACCAATTCAGAACTCCAGAATATGATTGATGCACCCTTTAATGACCCAGATTATACGGAACAATACCTCAAAGATGATGAGTTCGTGTTTACCACGGGAAAAGTCCTTAATATTCCATGTGAACCGGTGACTAACTGCAATGGAAACATTCGGTATTTTCATACGGTCAAGTCGCCTATCCTCGATCCAAATGGAAAAGTAGCTCGACTAGTCGCGGTCTGTCGGGACATTACTAAGGAAAGGCATACCAAGGCCCTCATTCGGGAAGGAGAACGACGGTGGCAAGCTATTTTTGATCAGGCCCCTACAGGCATTGCTATTTTGGACTCCCTCAGTGGACAGTTCCAACATATCAACAAACGGTATTGCGACATTGTTGGTTTCCCCCTAGAGGAAATGCTTGCACTTTCCTTTAAAGACATCACTTATCCTGATGATCTTCCACCAGACCTGGAAAATATGCAGAAACTCTTGTCAGGAAAGATCCGGACCTTTCAGATGGAGAAACGCTATATTAGAAAAGATGGAGCCCTTATTTGGGTCAATTTAACTTGCGTCCCGTTATGGTTGGATGAGAACGATCCTCGACAGCATATCGCCATCGTAGAAGATATCACCGAGCGGAAAAAATATGAGGCAATGCTAATCGACCAACAAGGCAAACTGAAAAGATGGGCGGTCTTAGCCTCCAAAGCCCAAGAGCGGGAACGTCAACGAATTGCCCTTGGTCTTCACGATGAAATTGGGCAAATCCTGGCCACCCTAAAACTCCGGCTGAGAAATTCGAGAGAACAAAAGGACGTTTTGATTACAGTCGGTCAAATTAAGGATATCAACCATCTTCTTGATGAGGCCATTCGGGCTACACGCTCACTCACCTTCGAATTGGGATCACCCATCCTTTACAATCTGGGCCTCTTGGCGGCGCTGCAAAGTCTGGTCGAAAAAACAAGCGAACGACATCCCGACATTCAGTTCATCGTCGAGATTTGCCAAGAGCCCCCGAATCTTGAAATGGAGATCGCCACCATCATTTATCGTGCCATTCAGGAACTCCTGAGAAACATTGAAAAGCACGCCCATCCTCAAACAGTGACCCTGAGGGTTACCAAAGATAAAAATTACCTTTGCATTACCGTGGAAGATGATGGAGCGGGGTTTCCGGTTGTCCAAACCTTGGGAGAGAATCTTTCCCTTAAGAAATTTGGTCTCTTCAGCATTAACGAACAACTCAAGAGTATTGGAGGAGCCTTTGAGATTCAATCTATTCAGGGAAAGGGCACGCAAGCGATAATTCTTGCGCCCTTGTAAGTCAAAGTAAAAAAAATTGCGGGAGGAGAGGAAATGTCAGGCCGGGGTTTTCAGAAATTTTAAAAGGAAAGACGCAACTTCATGACTTTACGTATCATCCTCGTCGATGACCACCAGCTCTTTCGGGATGGCTTGCATTCGTTATTTGAACAGCAGGAGGGATTCGCTATCGTTGGGGAAGCCAAAGACGGGCGAAATGCTCTTCGGTTGGTCCAGGAAATACGGCCCGACGTCCTCATCATGGATGCCTCGATGCCGGGGATGAATGGGATTGAGGCAACCCGCCAAATAAAGGCTGATTATCCCGAAGTCAAGGTGTTAGTTGTTTCCATGCATGAGGACAGGCGTTTTGTGGTGGCCGCATTGGAAGCAGGGGCTGACGGATATCTGGTCAAGGATTGTCCGTGGGAAGAGTTTATTCAAGCCGTCCATGCCGTGCAAGCAAATTATTCTTACCTGTGTCCACAGGTCGCCGGATATATCGCCGATGCGTATCGGAAACCCCAAGCGTCTTCAGGCACCACCGGTCTCTTGCCCCTAACAGGAAGAGAACGTGAGGTCCTGCAGCTGCTTGCCGAAGGCCAGACCACAGAGCACATCGCCACCCTCCTTCACATAAGCAACAAAACTGTACATACCCATCGGAACCACATCATGAACAAACTTCACATTGACAATCTTGCTGATCTCACCAAGTATGCAATTCGGGAAGGCTTAACTACCCTGGAATAATAGCCCAGTGGGCCACCACTCCTAAGCTTGGCCTGACCCCTGTCTCACTTTTTTTTCAAATTCTTCAAACTCAAATCCCTGCTCCCAAGATTCGACGAATCATCCTCTACGTATTTTCATCTGGACACCGTAATCCCAGGAAATATTTTACGTAGATTTTTTTAATCAAAATGCCCTTGAAGGCTATGGACAATATAAGAAATTAACACCCTATAAATCAGAATATGTCCGATTGACCCCACCTTCTGCTTTGGCGTTATTATCAGCGAAATTTTTAAACGACTCAAAAGATTGGGGTTTCATTCATAATGAGTGGTTTTATTCAGGACCTCCGACCAAAAAATCCAAGAGGGAGATATATGGGCAACCTAGATTGGGAGGCTATCAATTATGAACATGGAGACAAGATTGGCGTCATTCCTGGAACAAATGCAGGGACGGGAATGTTGCGACCAATGCGTGATGGAAAAGGTCACTCGGCAGGAAGCCGATTCCTTAGAACTTATGGATATTCGAGAATCGGCATGGGTGTTAGCGGAATCGTCTGATTTTCATCGTTCACTGGGCAAATGCTCGTTTTGCAAAGAAGTAAAAATAGTGACAAGAGTTTGTTAAATTTTCCGTTTATTCAAAATTTGTTTTACCTGACATTCACAAAGATCGAAGCATGTTGACAAAGATGAATTCAATCCCATGAATCATGACCCTCCCCCATCAACAATCATATAATTTTCATTCCCATTTTTTTGGGAGAAAGGATGGTGCAGTCATGGGAGAACGCTCAGCAGGAATGTTTAGTGGAAAACCGTGCAACGGCCGTGTGCTGATTATGGATGACGAGCCTGACATCAGAAAAGTAGTCCGTGTCAACCTGGAAAAGGCCGGCTATGAGGTGATGGAAGCCGAAGATGGGGAAAAGGCCATCGAAGAAATTCACCGTGATGAAAACCCCATCCTGATGGATGCGATTATCTGCGACATCCGCATGCCAAAAATTAATGGTGTCGAAGCCATCAACTATTTTCAAACGCAATTTCCCCGAGTGCCCCTTATTGTAATGACCGGTCATCCAGATGTTGAAATGGCCTCGTCATTTCTCCAAAGCGGGGTGACGGATTATCTGGTGAAGCCCGTCGACTCTGAAAAGTTGCGCGCTGTCGTCGCCAAAGCCGTCGAGTCCAAGGATAACAGTTTTGTGTAAATAAACGTTCGAAATCCTGTTTTCTCCAATCGGTCTTAAACAGCGGGGGGCCGGTATTATTTACCTAATTAAATGAATCGAGGAAGGTTCTTTCCAAAGGAACCTTCCCGCCCCCCTTTATTCATTGCATTTGAATTATTGATGAAAGAGGTGGGTATGATTGATCAATCAATTATTCGGGTCCTTGTTCTTGGAGGGGGACAAGGCGGCACAGCATTATTAGAACTCTTCTTTCAACTTCCCCACATTCAGATTGTTGGCATTGTCGATACCAATCCGCATGCCCCGGGTTTACTAAAAGCCAAACAGTTACACATTCCCGTGTTCAGCAATTATATGCAGCTGAATAATCAAAAGGATGTTGACCTCATCGTTGATGTTACCGGGGACCCTGAGGTGTCCAAGTTTTTGCGTCAACAAAGAAATCCTACAACGGAAATCCTGGATGGTGCCACCGCGAAACTCTTCTGGGAAATCCTTGGGCATGAGAAGCAAATGGAGGGGTGTTTATTGCAAACGGAAAAGCTGGCCTCCATTGGTACCTTCGTCTCCAGTATTGCCCATGATGTGAATAATCCACTCTACATGATCCTCGGGCATGGGCAAAATATTGCTGAGGACACTGAAGAGCAATCGACAAAAGAATCGGCTCAATGCATTGTCGCGGCGACCAAACGCATTACAAAAATCTGTCGAGGTCTGACATTGTATTCCCGCGCACCCTCTCCTGAAAAAATGGAAATGGTCCATGTGAATTCACAACTTGATGAGGCATGGAATATTGCCAGTTTTGCAGCCAATCACCAAGATGTGATCATTGAGAAACACTACGACTGCAGTGCCGCTATTCAGGCCAATCAGGATGATATTCTTCAGGTGTTGGTAAATTTAATAGTGAATGCCCTTCATGCAATGGAAGGAGTAGGAGTATTGACGTTGGCTTCTGTGTGCCAGAATGGGTCGGTCACTCTTCACATCGCGGATACCGGATCGGGAATCCCTGAGAATCATTTACCCAATCTTTTCCTTCCATTTTTTACGACCAAGCCCAAAGGGATGGGAACAGGGTTGGGCCTTTATTCCGCCAAATCCATCACGGAAAAATACGGGGGACAGATTTGTGTGGAGAGCGAGGTTGGAAAAGGCACGGCCTTTTCACTTCAATTTCCTGCAATTGAACACGCCCCAACGTAATCAACTGTTGTAGAGCTCCCAAAAGGGAGGGCCACATATGGCCGGGACGTCCAGACAAGGCGGATTCACCAAAAAGCTCATTCTCTCGATGCTCTTGGTAGGACTTCTGCCTCTGCTTATTGGTTTGTCGTTGGCATTTTATTTTGGCATGCGAGAAATTCGCGAAGTGAATGGCGCCAATTTTCAGGCCCTTGCCGTGGAAACTGCCCGAAGGTTGGACCTTGTGGTAGTCGACGAACAAACAAGGAACCAACAAATTGCCAAATTACCGGTAATTATTCAGGAACTGGAGAACCTTCGAGACCAAATCCAGCAGTTATCTCCTGAACAAGTTCAAGCTCGTCTTTCCAAGGAAGATGCCGCATGGAAGTCGCAAGATTCAACCTTTCAAGCCACAATAATTGAACATCCGCTCACCCAGACTCTCATCCGCAGCGTTCTTGGGACCAACACTGGGTTTTCATCAACTTCTTCTATGGTGGCACGGTCTGCCACTCGGGTGCTCTATGTGACCGATATCCTCGGCCGAGTGGTGGCGACGACCAATGCGAATGTGTCCTACCTCCATCAACAGTCAGACTGGTGGAAAGGGGCCTTTCACACTGGGGTAGGGAAACCCTATATCAGCAATTTAGAATTTGACGATTTATTGCGTACGTACACGTTTTCCATCGCGGTGCCGGTAATGGATAGTATTCGATACCGGGCCGTCGGCGTGTTACACCGCGTCTATGATGCCAAAGAATTTTTCGCACCATCTATTGATGTGATTCATTTTGGGAAAACGGGCCATGTGATGCTGATGGATAGTGATGGCCGTGTGATTAGCTGTCCAATTCTCAACACTGGTGAAAAAATTGCCGACTCCCAATTAATTCCCTTGGTCACACCTCTTATCCCAGGATGGACCTTGGGCACCACCGACGGACATGGCGGCCAGGACCAGTCGATTATTGGATTCTCGGCCTTGCCAACAATGTCCAGGGTCATGATGGATTCGACAGGAAAGCCGTGGCATTTGTTTGTCTGGCAGTCTTCAGAAGAGCTGTTTGCGCCCGTATATAACCTACGCATTTGGATCGTTTCCTTTGGCCTTATTTCTTCGGTTCTGTTATTGATCCTTGGGGTTTTGGTGTCGAGACAAGTCGTCCGTCCCCTTCGTGATTTACAAAGTGCCGCCCAACGCATTGCCAATCGGGAGATGACAGATCCGATTACCATTAAGACCGGCGATGAAATCGAGGATCTGGCAGAAGAGATTAATCACATGAATATGCAACTCCAGGCAGCGTTTTCCGGATTACTCAGCGAAGTCGAGACGAAGACACAGGAAGTCAAGTATCTCCGTGAATCCACTACTCAGATCCTCGAAGGAATTCCCGACCCGGTCATCATGGTAGATGAGCATCTCGATGTGAAGTATATGAATCAGGCTTTTATGCATGCGGCTGGACTTACAAATGGCTGGGGTGACAATCAAAATTTATTGCAATTGATTTCCCCGAGCTCACAAGAACAGCAGCAACTCCGCCAGGAGGTTCATAACTTGTTGGACCTTTCTCCCACTGATACTTCAGCGAACGGGGATGGAGAGACGCGTATGGCGAAACAAATTAATGATCCGCTCCTCCAACATAACACCGATTCGCCTTCGGCCCACGAACACCTTCTCACCATCGAAAACCGGATTTTCCGGTACGACTGGTTCCCTGTCGGTCTTCGTCCAGGAGAAAATCCCAAATATGGAATTTTGTTACGAGATACGACTGACGAAAAACGGCTCCAGGATCAACTCATAAACAGTGAAAAGTCGACCAGTTTGGGGGTTCTCTGTTCAGGCATTGGCCATGAACTCAACAACCCATTGGTCGGTGTCATTGGATTGGCCGAAGCCATTCAAGATGAGGAAGATGTACAAAAGGCTAAAAGTCATGCCAAAGCCATTGTTCAGCAGGGCCAACGCATGGCCAAAGTGATACGAGATCTGGTCGGACAAATCAGGAATCAGGAAGCAGCGATTCCAACGGCTCTTGATCTCAATGTGCATTTAGACCTGATTGTGCAATACATGAACGTCAAAGGGGACTATCCCGAGGTCACTATTCGGAAGGAGTACCACGATCTTCCTCCATTTTACGGGCAAACCGACGAAATACGCCTTCTATTTTTTCATGTGATCAAGAATGCGATCCAAGCCATGGAAGGGAAAGGTCTGCTCACCTTAAGAACTCATACCTCGGATTCAGGCAATATTGAAATACGGATTGAAGACACGGGTATCGGTATTTCACCAAATCTTCTGGCTAAGGTGTTTGACCCCTTTTTCACGACTAAGTTTCAAGGAGAGGGTAGCGGGCTTGGGTTAACCATTGTACAGAGGATTGTACAAAAATATGGAGGCCGGGTGGGATTGGAAAGTGTAGAAGGTCAAGGAACGCAATGCAGCATCATCCTCCCGGGCGAAAACCAGGCTCATAATAAGGAGGAGGAGGAGAAGGGAAATCTTGCATGAAAAATCCACGAGTCGGCATGTTCGGATTGGTCTTTCTGTTTACATGCTGGATGAATGCTTTCACAAGTGATGCAAAACGTACGGAACACATCCCCGGCATTCCCCCTGATGTGGTGGCGTCGTATATTCATTCCATCATCCAAGCTGATCGAACCATTTATTCGTCCTTCATTGTCAATCGCCTTCATGAAAATAAAATATTGGATGCAAACGAAGCATGGGAACAAACGAATTCTCTTCTTCTTCCTGCCCAATTCCTTCAAAA
Source organism: Candidatus Nitronereus thalassa (assembly GCF_032191465.1). Classification (NCBI taxonomy): domain Bacteria; kingdom Pseudomonadati; phylum Nitrospirota; class Nitrospiria; order Nitrospirales; family Nitrospiraceae; genus Candidatus Nitronereus; species Candidatus Nitronereus thalassa. The sequence goes on from NZ_JAQOUE010000001.1 coordinate 1,703,745, forward strand.
ATCTGGAAGATTAGTGGCTGAGCATGGGACCGGAATTCGATTTCGATTGATCAGCTTATGGCCCATCTATGAACGAAATGGTCCTGTAACTGACTTTGAACGAAAGGGATTGAAAGCTGTAGAAAATAACCCAGATCAGCCGTATTCAGGAGTCATTCAAAGTGGGAAGATTTCCTTTTTTCAAGCCATCTATGCTGATCAAGCAGTGACAGCATCCTGTGTCAATTGTCATAATACCCACCCACTCAGTCCCAAACGAAATTTCAAACTGAATGACGTCATGGGAGCTATTGTCATTACCATCCCCTTACCAGACAAATGATAGAGAGGGCATGGAATACACAATCAGAACATACATGAGATCATCAACCTGAAAAGTTGTCACATTCCTTACTGGGTATTGCCACCCTCCTTGGTGATGGTCAACTAAGGGGGAAGGGCTGAGGCAAGATAATTTCACAGAAAAGGAGATTCTCTTAAATCCTGAAATCTAAACTGGGATGAGTCATGCTATCACCCCTTACTCTGAGCACTTTCCAGAAGAAATTCACAGTGGAAGTTTAGTTTGACCAGGGTGTGACACCTTGAAGACAGGAAGCCCGCGCCCTTTCACAAATGAAGCCTCGCAACTTATTGGCTTCCAAGAAGCCAATTGATGGCTGGCCTTACTGGACGATTTTCGAACTTTTCGGATCAACGCTACTGGTCTCAACCTCAGTGAATTTGTTGCCGCTTAAGGGTATTTTGAAGCATATGGCGTTAGGTGATTGGCAAAGAAGTGTTCCAACCTTTGTAATAGAGAACAGGCATCCTTTTTAACAAGACATCATTCCTACATACCTTCCCTCCAATAGCCTTCTGGCCCGCTGATTAAGAGTCCAAAGCATCCCAACCCAGCGCAGCCTAGCGCAACCCAAGACACCGAAAGTTCAGAGGGTAAACATGAACCAAGGCAATCCTGAAGTAGCTTGGTGTGCCTACGGTTGGCACCAAGTTGGCACCAAAGTACCCGATGGTTCCGCCACAATCTTTCCCTGAATTATCCCCCTGCAACCCGCTGACAGTTACGACATGCCGCAAAATTGTTAAACCAGGAATTGGGCGAGGTCTCGACACCCCCTCGGGAAGCGGATCGAGCACGGGTTTGACTTTCGGGGCTATCACTTTAGCCCGACGGGGCTGACCGTCGCCCGGACGACGGTCGAACGGTTCGTCGCACGCGCCACCCCACTTTTCGAGCAAGAGCCGGGGGAGGCGTTCACCTCCGCCCGGTTCGGGTTGTACGTTCAGCGATGGGTCAGATGGGGGCGTTCAGCGAGTTGTGGGGATATTCATTTCCACTGGACCCATCCCTTGGTGTTCTACATATCGATCGTGTCCCAATAACCGGACGGTAAGGACCGCCGGTTATACCAGAACCCCAGCGACGCGCTGTACTGGTCTTCCTTGTTCCCGTTGAGCACTATGTTAGGGAATGCGCCGCCGGGGGTATGGGTGCGGGAGAGTTTTCTTTACATTGAAGGTTCCCATTGACGAGGGTATTGGAGCCGATTACCCCACCCCCGGAGTTCTTGAACGTTTGCATATCGCCATTGGAGACTGTGTCACTTAGTATAAACAAAATCCCATTCTCCTCTAGTTGCATGTTTCCGTTCATAATGGTCGTACTAGTGATTGATACGCCCTTTGTTCCTTTCACTCGGTTCACAAAGCGTTTTGGATAGGTGGCAATTGCCGAAGGCCTCGCTCAAATAGTGGGAGAGGTATCTGTCGGTCCTCTACTCCGCAAGCTGCAGCTGACCAACTGGTTACGGATATGCCCCAGGCTCAAACTTTGCCACCACAGTTCATATCGAAGGGTTGTATGTTCATATAAATTTTGACAATTGAGGGAATTAGAGAATGCATTTTGAAACTTACCTTTAATTTTAGAAACAGGAAAATTCGGAGGGTTACCGATTGCAGTGTAATCGAGTTGGAAGGTTTTCTGTTAATTCGTGTTGAAGGGGCAATTAATATTTCTTCCATCGGCCTTTTCTTTAGGAACAAGCCGGCATCCTTTTAAGAACTGCTTTGAAGCTGTCATTAAAGCCAAAACTTTTTGTCGCCCATTCTCCGGATAAGACGAAGAAGCTTTTATTGAACGCTCATTCTCTCTTATTTTATCGAGAGTTTGCTTACGTGCTGCGTGAAAATCACCTGTACGAAGATAATTTCTTAGCATTTGGATATTTAACAAGATCTTAAAAGTCCGGTCATATCCTTGATAAGGGGTTTCCAAATAAGGAGAGACCTTTATAGCTTTTTCATAATCATTTAGTACATTTTCAAATCGCTCTTGTTCGACGACCAAACGAAGTGTATTGTTCGCCTCTTTTGTTAGGATTGTAGTACTCTCCTCCTTAGGTTCAAGTTTTAAAGCCCCAAGACCTAAATGGCTCTCAGCCAAATATGTATGACTAATTCCATCGGTCCTATTGTCCCTCCAATTCTTCTGCGCTAAATATTGGTTCAGGTAATCGATACTTTTTTCATAGCGTTCCAAGTAATAACTTGTCATGCCGGCCAACAAGTGAACCAGTCCCTGCAGTCCCTCAGGGAGTTTAGGTATTTCTAGAACGACATTTTTATATTCGCCGCTCTTGGTGAGATGATCAGTTATTATGCCTTTCAATTGATTGGTTTGTTTGTCATATTCTGAGGCAATAAAATTCATGTTATCCTCAAAATTGACCTCAATTTTTGCGAGATTCCCGTTTTTATCAGAGGTTAAAACATCAATTTTTTTTTGGTGGGAAAGGTATTCTGCGTAATCTGATGTTAGGGCCATTAGGGGGAAATTTAATCGGGCATACTCCCTATATTGTGATACCTTGACCGAGGAATGGCTCAAGTGGAAACTAACGACGTATTGGTCTCCAAAGGATAAAATTTCTCCCCACACAATTAAGGGAACTTTATATTGGCGAGCAACCTCTTCAGCCCCAATGTGCAAATCCCGATTCACCTTCTTTACGAGTTCCGAGTCCGGAATTCGAACTACTCCGATTTCATGGGGGAGTAGTTTAATCAAATTTAAGCTGAGATCGACTGCTAGACGTGATCCCATATCAGGATGGTCTACAGCGTGAAAATGCATGATTCCTATAGCTGGCCGCAGCTTATCTTGATCTATGAGTTCAGCAACTGGGTTGAGTCTAGGCGTGGCGGGAATAGCGGGTGAGTTTGAAAAACTACTAAAGGTCATAATTATCCCCAGAAAAGCCAAAATCTTTAAGAGATAAAATGAAGAAAATTTCCTATTCACTAAAGGACCTCAGTTAGATGGTGTGTTTTCAATATTATGAATATAACTACATATTGCGTCATCAATATTCTGATTATTGTTATTTTTCGGACAATTTTGATTCATTTTATACTGTCCCGCCCTTCTGAAAAAATGCTCGGCGAAGATTGGTTCGTTGAAACCGTATTCACGTACCCCGAGTGCATACAACGTTGTTTTAAGGTAAGTGCGCCTAATTTCTTGAATATCATCCTGAAAGTCACGTAATTCCACTTGTACAGATACGTAAGGGTCGTTGAGAAGACCTTTATATTCACCCAAAAAGATCCGCGAATTGAATTTTATATTATTCCCTTTGCCGGATGACCCTAAACCAAAAATCAATTCAATTGCCCCATGAAGTCTTTGCAACCCTAGTAAATATTGAGGATCTAATGTAGGCAGATTATTTGAATCGACACGAACGTTAGCCTTAGATTGCGTACCACTTAAACAATCAGAGTCTTTTATTCCTTGGTCACTGCAAATGGTTTGTAATTCACTTCTTATTGCTGCATCCAAGTGGTGCAGAAGGACGTATGACAATGAGGTCTGATCGGCATTGGGTGAGGCATGAGGGTATATCAAAATAGTATTTGCATACAATTGCTCTTGGGCATGTTGTTTTATTTTGGTAAAAGAGTGATGTTTCACATTTTTACCGGGACGGATAATTTTAGAATGGGTCCCATCCACATTTTCACAGGGGAATACCCCACAAGCACTCCACTCTGGAACCAATTCATCACCTATACCGGCATGAGCGTGTAAAGAAATACACCGATCGAGACCAGCGGATTCATAGCACTTAATGATCACACGTGTTACCCATTCTCGTAAAAACCGGGTAATTACGTTGCTAGCCAATTCCATATCGGCAATTTGAACATTCAAGATGCTAACCCAATTGGCTTCTGGCACACCAAAATGAGGGGTGCCATATGTAAGGATCTTTTTTATTGGATGAAGAACATACTCCTGATCTTCTGAAATGAGGTGCAAAACTGCACCAACAATAACGAGTCCACCCATACTGTGCCCAACAGGAAGAATGTTTGAATAACGTTTTGTATCGGCGAATAACTTGAGTTCAGCAGCCAAATATCGCCCTGTTTGGGGAATGTCATTTTTCGAATCCCACAACTCTGTAGGATAGCCGAATAACAAAATGTTATGCCCTTTCATTTCAGGGTCAGAGCACAAAAGACTAACTAGTTGGGTCCATGCGGATCTATTTGTGGAATTAAAACCATGGACAAAAAGCAAAAGGCTACGGTTCCTTGGATTGTCTCGAACATAAATGCGTTTCGGGGTTCTATCGGAGTGGTGAGAGGTATCCTGGCTTAAGAAGCAATTTGTTTCGGCAAAACTCGGTGAAACTCCCAAGAAAAATGCTAATAAGAAGATCATTGAATTGAATATCATGGTAGGTTTAATTTTTACTTAAAATATGGCTCGCGAAAAATTTTTTTCGCAGTTTCTCATCACTAGTTTTATTGAGCCCTTCTTTAAAAGGGTAAAACCATGGTGATCTGAGAAAACGGAACAACTTTAATATTGAAATTTTACCTTATTTAATCACCCAAAGTCATTCTTAAAGGAAGGTCTTTGTCACTGACAATAACTTCACAATTGGGGTTTCTGGGGTCTGAAATAGGGCTTCAGGAAAGGCATTTACGGAGCATAAAAATAGGCGAATTTGATTGAGAAAGGTATTGGTGTCGAAGCTGGGACTGTGATGGAGGGAATTGCTCAACTCATTGATAACTTGGGCAATCTCCCGCTCCCTACCTGCATATTCTAAGATTGCCTCTTTGCCAGATTTTGCCTTTCTTCGCCTGAATTCGCACGAATTTGTCTGTATGTCTACCACCTATTTAACACCTGGAAAATCGTTTAGAAATGAGGGGGGGGTATCTTCGGTCAGGGGGGTGGCTGTTTAGGGAACCCGACGACTTGCCATACATACCCCTCTCCCGAAACCTCTCGGCATTATAGCTTTGGTGCTTTCCCAAAAAATAGGAGATGACGTGCCCCCTTTATACCACCCAATGGTCTATGTTAGAGGCTTGAGTAAAAACGGATCGACCATGCGACGTCTTGACTTATCCATCAAACAATCCATAAGGAAGCTTGGATCTTAGACTTCTCAATCTAAGATACAGCCTAAGGATGGGGAATCCCTGGAGTCGCCCAAACGCCTTGATATAAGGAGGCTCTTCGCGAAGATGTGGAGGAACTCTGGTAGTAGAAAAGACGAGGAGACCTTTGAATGCCAAAGGGTGCTGATGGCGTATCAGCTGCTCCAATTTTTAACACAAATTTGGAACAGAGAGAAAAAAGTGAAGCGGAAATCCGATATTTCTTCTTGAAAGGATTAGAGCAGGAAAGAGGGAATTTGCGAACGGAAAGTTCGATTCCTGGTTGGTTTTACATTGCTAACCATTCAATATTATTGATGAAATTTGATGGCTGGGGGAGAAGGATTCGAACCCTCACAGCCAGAACCAGAATCTGACGTCCTACCCTTAGACGATCCCCCAAACCTTGGAAAAGCTTAATCTAGCCCTCTGTTTCAGTCAAGAAAGCCTTCACCTGCCAGCCCCTAGGACCAATTAGGATGTTTTTCTTTGGAGAACCTGTTCAATACGGGCCAGCGTCCGGTCTTTGCCCAACAATTGCATCACCTCATGAATGCCGGGGCTAAAGGTTCGTCCGGTAAGGGCCACCCGAAGGGGTTGGGCAAATTTTCCCATTTTCAGACCATCCTCTTCCAACACGGATTGGATCACGGGGTCGACGTCCTCTTTGGAAAGGCTACTGAGTCCACTGAGCCGTTCGGCAAACTTTTTTAGGCTTGGCGTTATCGCCGGCGTAAGAAATTTCGTGGCTGCCTCCTCATCCATGGTGACTGGTTCGGTCACAAATGGCATGACCCAATCGGCCATCTCAATCAGAGTCTTGGCCCGTTCCCGAACATGCGGAATGACGGCCACTAACCCACCCTGAGGTTGGACCGGTCCGTTGGGATCATACCCGTGTTGGGTCAACAACGGGACCAGCAATTCCGCAAGATGCCGAGGGTCTGCTTGTTTAATATGTTCGGCATTCAACCAAAGGAGTTTTTCGGGATTAAACACTGCTGCGGAAGCCTGGACATGCTTCAACGAAAACTTTTCGATCATTTCCTGGATCGTAAAAATTTCTTGATCGCCATGGGACCAGCCAAGCCGAACCAAATAATTCACCAAGGCCTCCGGCAAATACCCCATGTCCCGATACGCCAATACTGATGTGGCGCCATGGCGTTTGGAAAGACGGGCTTTATCCGAACCAAGGATCATCGGCAAATGCGCGAATTGGGGTACTTGATAACCCAGGGCCTCAAACATGGGTACTTGCCTGGGGGTGTTATTGACATGATCATCACCGCGAATGACATGGGTGATACCCATGAGCGCATCATCAATCACAACCGAAAAATTATAGGTGGGATAGTTGTTGGAACGAAGAATAATCAAATCATCGAGCACGGCATTGTCGAAAACAATTTTCCCTTTAATCAGATCATCAACGATCGTCTGCCCTTCCTGCGGCGATTTAAATCGCATGGCTGCAGGCTCCTTCGGAGAGGCAATACCTTTCTCGCGGCATCGCCCATCGTATTTGATCGACTCCCCTTTGGCCTGAGCCTCCTTTCGACGGGCTTCCAAGTCTTCGGGGGTGCACACACACCAATACGCTTTCCCTTGTTGAAGAAGTTCCTGCGCTTTCCCTCGATAGAGGTCCAGTCGATCGGTTTGACGAAACGGACCTTCGTCCCAATCCAGCCCAGTCCAACGCATACCCTGAAGAATTGCATCAATAGCCTCATCCGTAGATCGGTCTCGATCCGTATCCTCAATCCGCAACACAAAGGTCCCCCCGTGATGCCGGGCAAACAACCAATTAAATAAGGCGGTTCGTACTCCGCCAATATGCAGATAGCCTGTAGGGCTAGGCGCAAAGCGCACTCGAACATCCGTCATGCTGATTCACCCTTTACTTTGAAGAATATTGTGTTGGGAGTTGGGACCCATTCTTTCATTACTCTCCCTGGCCATCAAAAACGGAATAGGAGGAATTCTTCCTCAGGTTCAACATCTGATGGAGAACCTCCGAGCTACTGCATTCTTCTAACAAAGATCCATGCATCCATGCCACTCATTTTCCTTAAATATAGGCGATTCCCTCTTCTTGACCGAGGTACCCCTACATGATAGATTCAAATCCATTAAGTCTGTTTTCTCAATAACCGACAATTATCAGTGGAGTGGGGCTGTGGCGCAGTTGGGAGCGCGCGTGAATGGCATTCACGAGGTCGCCGGTTCAATCCCGGCCAGCTCCACCAAACATTCCAAAGGTTGTATCATCCAACGGTAATCCTGCCTTTATCCCGCATTCAGTTTTCATTCCTTTTCGTGTGTTGTTCCTGAATGTCGCAACCATCAAGGCCGTGCCAGGATCGATCGTCTCATAAGCCATGATTCATATTGAAGCTCTGACCAAAGAATATCCAACCAAAACCCTGTTTAATGGAGCCTCGGCCCATCTGCGTCCGGAGACACGTGTTGGGTTAGTAGGACGAAACGGAACTGGCAAAACCACCCTGCTCCGAATGATAATCGGCCAAGATACTGCAGACGAGGGCTCCATCCGACAACGGCCCTGGCTCCGTATTGGCTATCTGCCGCAAGAGCTGGATACTCCGACGAACCTGACGGTTCTCCAGGCCGCCCACAAAGATCAATACCCTGAGCATGAGGCCAAACGAATCCTCTCTGGACTAGGATTTGGAGAAGGAGATTGGCATCGAACGTTGGCCACTTATTCCGGCGGCTATCGGATGCGCGTGGCACTTGGGCATCTGCTGCTTTCTCATCCCGATGTGTTGATGCTCGACGAGCCCACAAACCATTTGGATAAACCGACCCAAGCGTGGTTTGAGTCGTTTCTCATGAATTCCAACATGACCATGCTCATCATTAGCCATGATACGGCCTTTCTGGACCGCGTCGTGACGCATATTTGGGAAATTCGCGATGCACAGCTGCAGGAGTTCCGTGGAAATTATTCCACATTTCAAAAGCTCCGACTCCAACTCGACACCCAACAATCTGCCGCGGCCCAACGACAAGCCAAAGAAGTCGCCCGCGTCCAAAAGTTTGTGGATCGATTCCGATACAAAGCCAATAAAGCCAAGCAGGTTCAATCCCGGATCAAGCAATTAGAAAAGGTCAAATTGATTGAAGGCAAGCGGGATACCAAGCGCCTTCGCTTTCGTTTTCCCGAGCCCAAGCCCAGCGGAAAACTGGTCCTTACCCTGGACGGCATCCGAAAACAATACGGCGAAAAAGTCGTCTATAAAAACTTAGACTTTTCCGTAGAACGAGGACAGCGCGTTGCCCTGGTCGGCGAAAACGGCGCTGGCAAAACCACGTTACTGAAAATTTTATCCGGTGTGTTGCCGTTCGAAGCTGGCAAGCGCACTGAGGGTCATGGTGTTTCGATCCATTATTTTGCACAACATCAGGCAGAAATCCTCAATCCCGAACATAGCATTTTGGAATCCTTGGCCGAAGCCGCGCCACAGGCCGAAATGAATTATCTGCGCGGCATCGCCGGTGTGTTTCTCTTCTCTGGCGATGATCAGAAAAAACCCATCAAGGCATTAAGCGGTGGAGAGCGCAATCGCGTGGCCTTGGCTCGGATGCTCGTCGAACCTGCAAATACCCTCCTGCTTGATGAGCCGACCAATCATTTAGACCCGATCTCTGTCGACGTCCTCACCGACGCCATGACTGATTTTCCCGGCACTATCGTGTTTATCTCACATGACCCGGTATTTTTGAGTCGGGTTTCCACGCGAGTGGTGGAAATTGAAGAAGGCGTCCCCACAGACTACATTGGCGATTACGAATACTATCTGTGGAAACAATCCAAAGAACTCGAAGAACTTCAAAAACAAGAAGAAGCCAAATCTGAGGCGCAACCCAAGAAAAAAAATCGCAAAGAAAAAACGAACGGGGCTGCACCCGTCGAATCACCTTCTCGCGAAAAATCACCTAACCGTCGAGACCTGACAAAATCCATCAACCGGTTGGAAAGACAAGTCGCTCAAGCTGAAGAAGAGATTGCTGGGTTAGAAGAACAGATCAACGAGCGAGCTACAGAATTGGCCGCGCCTGATTTATATAAAGACTTCGCTCGCTGGAACGACTTGCATCAAGAGCACGAACGTTGGAAGCACAACCTCGAAATCATGACGAACAAATGGTCTGACCTTTCCTCCCAACTGGAAATCAAAAAACAACAGATGGAACAGGTGGGATAGAATAATGAATAAAACCCCGTTGTCAGTATTTCGTATCTCGTATTTCGTATATGATTCCATCACGAGATACGAATAACGAAATACGAACGACGCATCTTCCCCCTATCGTTCCTCATCTGCAAAATCCTCACCCTTCCCTTTCTTCTTCGTATCCAAATGAGGCCGATAGTACCGTCGTCCTTCCAAGGAAGGCGGAAGATGGGCTTGTTCACCCTGTGCCTCGGGATCATCATGAACATATCGGTAGTCTTTGCCATACCCACTCTCTTTCATCAGAGAGGTCACGGCATTGCGAAGGTGCAACGGGACCGGCAAATTGCCAAATTGTTTAGCATCGGCCAGCGCTTCTTTTAACCCGACATACGAGGCATTGCTCTTGGGAGAGGACGCCATATAAGTGGTGCCATGGGCCAAATTGATTTGTGCTTCAGGTAACCCGACTTGTACCACTGCCTGAAAAATCGCCGTCGCGACTGTGATGGCCATGGGTTGAGCATTGCCGATATCTTCTGAGGCAAAGATGACCATTCGTCGGGCGATGAATTTCGGATCTTCTCCCCCCTCCAGCATTCGGGCTAACCAATACAATGCGCCATGAGGATCAGAGTCTCGCAGACTCTTGATATATGCTGAAATGAGGTTGTAATGCTCCTCCCCGTCTTTGTCATATCGAATGGACTTCTTTTGAAGAATATGTTTGAGTTTATGTTGATCCAGCACTTGAGGATTTCTGTTCTTGGTCGCCACCTGCCTGACCGCATATTCCAAAGCCGTGAGCATTGAGCGCGCATCCCCGTTGCCATAGTGGATTAACCCCATTCGCGCTTCACTGCTCAACGTCACATTGTACTTTCCTAAGCCTCGCTCCTGATCTTTCATCACCCGATCGATAATGGTTCCCATAGCCAGATCATCCAAGGAATGAAGCTCCACCACCAATGAACGAGACAGCAACGGAGCAATCACCTCAAAAGACGGATTTTGAGTCGTGGCGCCAATCAGGGTAATATCCCCCCGTTCCACATAGGGCAGAAACGCATCCTGTTGCGCTTTGTTAAATCGATGGATTTCATCGACAAAGAGAATCGTTCGCTGACCGGACATGCGTCGACGTTGCACCGCTTCTTTAATGATGATTCGAAGTTCGGGCACACCACTCACCACTGCAGAAAATGGGACAAAAGCTGCCTGTGAATGTCGGGCAATCAGGTTTGCCAACGTCGTTTTACCAGACCCCGGCGGGCCCCAAAGAATGAGCGAGGGCACTTGATCGGATTCAATGGCCTGTCTCAACGCTTGGTTTTCAGACAGCAGGTGTTCTTGCCCTAAAAATTCTGACAATGATTGAGGCCGAAACCGCTCGGCAAGAGGGCCAACAGACAAGGAAATAGGGTCGTGCGTAGGTTGTGTGGAATCTTGAAACAAATCAGGTTGTTGGGAGTGATCACTCAAAGACATAAGGCCTCGACAAATGCTAAACGACGAGTCACAGATACGTCGAAGAATCTTCTTATGCTATATCGATAGGGAGAAATCCTGCAAACCGTCGTTTAATCCATTGTATCGCCAGAAGGAGAAACGAAGGAGGGCGCTGTGAAAGTACACATCAACAAAATCGATCTCGCCTATTCAGATGAAGGACAGGGGCAGCCGGTTGTATTTCTTCATGCCTTTCCCTTAAACCGAACCATGTGGAACCTGCAGGCCGACGCGCTGAAAAATCAATTTCGAGTCATAACTGTAGATTTACGAGGCCATGGGGAATCCGATGCTCCCATGTGGCGTTATACCTTGGAACAATTTGCCGATGACATCATTTCCTTACTCCAACACCTCCAGATCCCCAGGGCCACATTCGTCGGACTGTCTATGGGCGGGTATATCCTGTTTGCGTTGTATCGAAAATATCCCAAGTTTGTGCGAGCTCTGGTGCTCGCCGATACCCGCGCTCAAGCCGACACGCCGGAAGGCAAAGCCACGCGATTTTCCATGGCACAAGTGGCCTATAGGCGTGGCTCATCGGCCATTGCCGAACTCATGCTGCCCAAACTCTTAAGTCCCTCCGGAATGGAACACAACCACGAGTTGGTGGGCCAACTAAAAACCATGATCGTCGGCAATCAAATTTCAGGAATCGTTGGTGATCTCATGGCCATGGAAGAACGCCCTGATGCCACGCCGCTGGCCCAGACCATCGAGGTGCCGACGCTGGTCATCGTCGGGGAACAAGACATTCCCTCCCCTCCTGAAGAAGTGGAACACATGGCCAACCACATCCCGGGAGCGACCTTCATTCGGATTCCCAAAGCCGGACATCTGTCCAACATGGAAAACCCCCAGGCATTCAATGCGGCATTGCAGCACTTTTTGGAACAGAGTTAAACGAGAAAGCCGGTTACTCTCCTGTGTATAGTGTTGAAGGGATACTCATGGACTACCATATTATGGCTAACGGGAAAAGCATACTCTCAAGGGCTATAATGAGGAACGGCAACTCTTGGCATGGGAATTGGGTGGGAATCGAAGATCCAATTGTCTCGTACCTCGAATATCTTGGAAACGAAACAATCCATAACAGGCGGGAAAACTTTTTAAGGGTTGAAGCCTCCGCTATGACACCTGACTTGATCTCCAAGAGCCTCATGGACATGGGAAAGGATGTCATCAGGGCTATAGGGAGCCGTCACAATCGCGAAGACACCTTCCCGTTGAAGGGCAGGCGTTTCATGGGCTTCCCAAGGAAGAATGAGCGCGATGACGGGAATATTGTTCAGAGGGGCACAGCTCTTCATATATCTCAACAAGTCCATACCACTAACCCGGGGCGCTCCTAATTCAGTTATGACAAGGTCGATAGATGTTTCCTCAAGGACAGCCATAGCCTGCGCCCCACCGCTGGCCAACTTCACGACATACTCCCTATTCTCAAGGGCCTCACAGAGAGACATTTGGGACACCCACCCATCACTCACGAGGAGAACTCGCTTCGGATATTGTGGGGTCTCGGTCATGGGTAACAATTGGAAGCCTCGTCAATTGCCTGGTCAGTGATCCGCAATAGAGCTTTCTGAAAGAATGTCCTTAACGGTCTCCAGAAATTTTTCAAGAGCAAAGGGTTTTTCAAGGACTTGAGTTGCACCAAATTTTTTGGCCATGTGGAGGACATCAATTGAGTCAGCGAAATAGCCACCGGACATCGCAAGAGTTTTGATGCTGGGAAAGGCGTCATGCAATTCCCTGATGGTTTCCAGCCCATCCTTCTTGGGCATGAATACATCGATGATGACAAGCTGGATTTCCTGCATTCGGCATAGGGACATTCCCTTGTCACCGTCTTCGGCCTCAAACACGGTATACCCTTCATTGAGCAATAATTCTTTTAAAAGCAACCGAATTTGTTCGTCATCATCAATGATTAGTAAAGATTCCATATTGGAGACAGCACCCCATTTATATTGAAAAAATTGTTTGCAACCACTATCAGCTAAATCTGATGCAGGAATATCCAAATCCTTATTCCGTGCTTGGTCTCCTCCCCTACGCCTGCTTCACGTGACCCATATTGGATTCAACTTCAGGGTGAAAGTTCTTTTTGATTTTTTGCCACCTACTCATCCTGGTGATCAAGGGGCTTGGTCTTAAAGGATTTTGACCCTATGACTTGGTCCACGGCCTCAAGCAAAAATTGAAAATCAAACGGTTTAATAATCGTTTGATAGACACCAATCTTTCTGGCAATATTCTGAATGTTCGGATCGGGATTCCCCGTCATCAGGATGATGGGAATATCAGAAAAGTTCTTTCGCTTTTTCACTTCTTCGATTAACCCTAATCCGTTTCTCCCCGGCATATCATGGTCGGTTAACAAGAGATCAAAAGGGCGAGTGGACAACAATGTGAGGGCTTGGTCTACGGTCCTGGCTGACTCGCATACATGACCAGCACTGTCCAGGTTCGCACACATGGTCTCAAGAAATATTGGTTCATCATCGACCACCAATATGTCACCCATGCTTTACCTCACGAGAAAAAACTGTCAACCCCATGTCTTTCCCTCTATCATCGCTTTTACCTTGCCTTATTTGGATCGGAAGAACACTGAAATTACGATTGAGAATTGAGGATAACGGTAGTCCCTTTTTATCCTACAAGGGATAGGTTTTAGGTTATGGATAATCCGACCAGGAAATATCAATCATAAATATTTTTTTCGGGTGAGCAAGGCTTGTAGGAGTGAAAAATCTAGAGATTTGTCCAAAACATCATCGGCTCCGGCCTGTTTAAAAACCTGCTCATGTTCAGGTGTAAACACATTAGACAGAATAATGACCCGGGCCTGAGGTTGAATCCTCTTGAGATGTTGAATCGATTGTGTCGCCGGGCTCTTGAGAATATCCTGATCAATGATGCCTACTTCATAGGATAATTCAGGAAGTTGAGCAACTACCTCCCCCCAGATTGAAGCTTCACCGACAATCTGGATATTGGGAATTTCCCTAAGCAGTTCAATAAATTTCCCTCGGATAGTCCAGGAGGGATCAGCAATAAACACACGCAAGAAGTTTGTCCTTTGTCAAATGCAACCCATAACTTTAAAGAAGAAGTTACGTTTTACTAAAATATATGGGTTGGGGGTGTCCGATAACCCGGAAAACATTTGTAGGACTAATCAGATCCTTGCGTAAGGTTTTGGCCGATAATGAAAGTGGGCGAAAACAAGGGAGGGAAAAAGAGGAAGGGAGGGTACAGAAAAATTCTACAGAAGGGATACAAAATGGGAATGGCGGTGAATTACTTTTCTAGGTGATGATCAATCACATAGCGTATCAGTTCCGGGGTCGTGCGGAGATTTAATTTCTCTAAAATGCGGGCTCGATAGGTACTAATGGTTTTGACGCTGAGACATAACTGTTCCGCAATTTCCCCAGCCTGCATTCCCTTGCCAATTAAACGAAGGACTTCTAATTCCCGGTCTGATAAACGATCATGGGGCGTGTCCGACACTTCCCCAGCGAGATTGTCGGCTAGTTTTTCACCAACTGAGGCTGAAACATATTTTCCGCCCTGCAGAACTTTTTGGATGGCCCGGACTAATTCTTCAGGAGCACTTTCTTTGGTGAGATAGCTCGAGGCTCCGGCTTTAATGGCTCTCAACGCGTATTGCTCCTCTGAATACAGGCTTAAAATAATCACAGGGACACTGGCTCGTTTCAGTTTGATTTCCTTTAACACATCCATGCCATTCTTATCAGGAAGGTTAATATCCAGGATCACTATTTCATACTCTCCTTGATCGATCAGAAGACAGGCCTCGCTTCCAGACTTGACTTCCACAACGGACGATCCAGGGAAATCCTGTTCCAGAATTTCCTTGATTCCACGGCGAACAATGGCATGATCATCAACAATAAGAAACTTCATTCTAGTTCTCGTTTGATGATTGGGAAGGAATCTTACGATCAATCCTTACCTTCACCTCAGTACCCTTTGCAGGGCTGCCAGAGATTTGAAACTGCCCCCCCACACTGATGGCCCGCTCTTTCATCCCGAGGATGCCTAACGAACGCGAATTAGTAATTTGCTCGGTCGTGATACCTGATCCATTATCCCTCAAAATTAGCACCAAGGCCTCATCGGTATTCGCCAACACGACCTCCACCCGGGAAGCCCGGGAATGTCTCAAGGCATTGGTCAGGAATTCCTGGGAAATTCGGTACAGAGCTGTGGCAACCTCCCCCCCAATATCCTCACCCTCGTCACGAACCGCTTGTTCAATGTTCACAACACACTGAATGCCTGTCCGTTGGTGAAATTCCCGGAACTCACTTTCTAACGCCTCGACCAACCCGAGATCATCAAGAACTGCAGGTCGAAGCGAGCTGGCAATCCTCCGGACTGATTGAATGATACTCACCACCGTGGATGACATGGAATGAAACTTGGTGAGGATATCCTGTTTGCTAAGAAAATCACTCGTCTTATCCAATTGTTTCATCATCCATGTCAGATCGAAATTTAAACCAGTTAACGCCTGGCCGAATTCGTCGTGGAGCTCCCGAGCAATTCGTTTTCGTTCCTGTTCTTGAGCCGAGGATAATTGTCCAGTTAAATCACGCAATTGGGCCAATGTTCTGGCATTCTCATTTTCTGCCCTCATCCGTTCCAATTCGGCTGCGGCCCTAGCACCAAAAATGTTCAAAATGGATTGTGCACGAGCGACATCGGAAAGGTTATCGTCATTTACGATACATAGATGACCAATGGGTTTTCCTTCTGATCCCTTCAGAGATATGCCCAGATAGGCCTCCGCATTAATGTCTTGAAGATCTGTATCAGCCGGAAACAAGCCACGCACGCCTTTTGGGTAATAGACCAATCCCTCTTTCAGTACCTCCTGGCAAGGGGTACCGGAAACATCGTATTGAAAGGAATCCCCCATTAATTTTTCATTCCAGCAACCAAGCGACCGTAACCGAGGAGGATTTTCCAGAATGAGTTCGGTAACTAGAGCAAAGCGAACGCCAAGGGCGAGGGCGATTTGCTCAATCAACACATCGAAAAAAGCTTCTCCCACCTGGGACGCAGTACCCTGTACAAGCGTTCGAAAGGTTCCCTCTATCTGTTTTTGTTCAGAAATGTCTTGGGTCAGACCCATAATTTTTTCCACCCTTCCGCCGGAATCCAGAATGGGAACGAAAGAGGCTTGAAAACAGGCTCTAGCGCTTGTCCAAAATTCGAAGGTGCAGGAAGTTCCCTGTAATGCTTGATCGAGTAGCGCCCCAATTCTTCCCTGATCTTGTTCCCCCACAAAATCCAAATAGGGTCTCCCCAATACATCCTTTTCATTATCGAGTCGCAACATGCGAAGTCCTGCCCGATTCATCGACACCAATGCGCCATCAAGATTGATTTCATGGATACAATAGGGGGAATGCTCCACCAATGTTCGATAACGCTCTTCGCTTTCCCTCAATGCTTCTTCGGCTAATTTACTTTCTGTAAGATTCTCATGGGCCACGACCACCCGGATGGGACCCTGCCCCGGGAAACGTGTCACCTTGACGACAAACCATCGCCGTTCAGTGGGTGAATGACATGGGTAGACCCAGGAAAAGTTCTGTTGCAACCCCTGTATCACCGATCGAATGCCTCGGGCTACTGTCCATGCCTCTTCAGAGCAGTCTCCCGTGGCCTGTTCGCACACCTGCAAGTAGTTATCTCCAACCGTAAACTGCTTGGAAAGAAGGCCGTTTCCTAGACCAAACTGTTTCCAACTTTCGTTGATGGTGAGGATGGTGCCTACTTCGTCAAGCACGCAGATATGGGCCGACAAAGCATCCATCGTGGAATAGGCAAACCGTTCGGACTCTTGTAGGGCCCTTTGGGCTTGTTTATGTTCTGTAATATCACGGGCCACCGCGACGAGCATGGCGACCTGGTCATTTTCCCCAAAAATGGGAGACTTGATTGTCTGAAACAGTCGGATTTCCCCGTCATGACGAGTCACGTGTTCCTCTTGAATGAATTGGGTCTGTCCTGTCTCAAATACCCTCTGATCATCTTCAAGATACTGTTCTGTATTGTGGGGATCATTGAAGGGGGCATCCATCAGATCCTTTAGCTCCGCATTCGTCATTCCATAATATGATTGAAAGGCTTTATTCGCCCATAAAATCCTTGACAAGGGATCTTTTACGAGTACCAAATCGGTCGTCGCATCTAAGATCTGTTGAGTCATGTTCTCAGTTTCTCGGAGCGTCATCTCGACTCGCTTGCGACTAGTGATATCCCGCCACACCGATCGGCTTTGGATGATGCGTCCTTGTTCATCACGAATAGAAGACACGTTCAGCAGCACGTCGATTGTGGTTCCATCTTTCCTCTTCAACTGCAGTTCGGCATCCCTGACCTCTCCTGTGGAAGAGAAGGTGTGAAAAGCCTGTCGCGCGTCTTCCAACGAATCGGGGTGATATAGGTCAAAGACTGGCCTGTCCACGATTTCCTGCTTGGTATAGCCCGTGGAGGAAACTAACGTTTGGTTACATTGAAGAACCCGCCCAGTTTTGGCATCGACCGAGACAAACATATCAGGAGCATTTTCATAGAGGTCCTGATATCGGATCTCCGACGCACGAAGCGCCTCCCCCTTGGCGACTTGTTCATTAATAAATGTTCGAAGGTACAACACAGCCGTAAAGGCTAAACCACTTACCAGGAGCCCGGGAATTTCTTCAGGGTTGGAAAATAACACCACCGTCCAATTTTCTGTCTCTACCACAAGAGCCAAACCCTGTCGCAGTGCCATGAAGGCCAGGAAAAGACTAAACAACCCCATACGCCAATCTTTGAGTCGTCGCACCAGGGTAATGGATACGACCAAGGCCACAAGACAGATGCCTGTCGATATCAGAAGGGTCAAACTCACTAGATCTCCCCAACGGTTAAATAAGACAACGGGGAACACCACCTCAATTTTTCCTGGAATCTTTCAAATTTAAGTGTTTCTTTTTGACTCTGTTTTTTGACCTTTCCCTTTAGGTTAAAAATCACCTGGAATAGTGACGATTCTATTGGGACATTCTCCTAATCCTGATCTTCAATCAGATTTGGTGTCAAGCAAAATAGCCTCAATAGGCACATTCATTTGGGAAAAGGAAGAGATTAGCTTGGGTAAATGAAAAGAAATCCACTATGCGGCAGGGTTTTAACTTAGGAAATGCTATGGGGAACTGATTTGTTGAGTTTATAGGTAGAGGGGGGACAAGACCGAGGAATAGCTCAATATTTCTAATTTGGACTAGGGCCAATGAGTTTAAGAAATTCCTCACGGGTTTGTTGCTGTTTACGAAAAGCTCCGAGCATATGGCTGGTCACCGCCAAGGTATTTTGTTTTTCGACACCTCGCATCATCATGCATAAATGACGCGCCTCAACGACCACTCCCACACCAACAGGTTTTAATTTTGCCTGCAAGGTTTCTGCAATTTGGACCGTGAGCCGTTCTTGAACTTGAAGGCGACGGCTAAAGACATCCACGATCCGAGGAATTTTACTTAACCCCACGACCTTTTTATCGGGAATATAACCGACATGGCATTTCCCAAAAAACGGTAAGAGATGATGTTCACACAAACTGAAAAAATCAATGTTACGCACGATCACCATTTCATCGTAATCAATCGGGAACAGCGCCCCATTGACCAGATCATCCACATTTTCCTGATAGCCCTTGGTAAAAAAGGAAAAGGCTTTGGCAACCCGTTTTGGGGTTTCTTCCAACCCACTACGCTTAGGATCTTCGCCTAGCACCGTGAGAAGTTGCGTGATAAGCCCTTCCAGGTTCGTGGATTGCCCCGTCTCGGAAACTCTGGCCACTCGACCAAGCTTTCCTTTGACCTGTTTCGATGCAGCATTGCGGGCAGAGGATTGATGAGTGGAGGATTTACGATTCATGGTTATTTAGTAGTGGAAAAAAGAAGTGTATCTGCGGAACAACATCTACGAAGGTTAATCGCTTTGATATTCAAAATAGTTATCCCGAGTTTCGATTAATCCAATTTTGGCTAATTGTCCCACCGGAATCTCTTCAACAAGTTCATCCCATATAAATTTCGCGAGATTTTCCCCAGTCGTGACCACATCTTGAAAGGCCCGGTCATGATTGAGATGCCGATGGTCAAACCGCTCAACAATTTTCGTGTTCACCAAGTCATCCAAACGAGTGATATCCGTCACTTCGCCGGTCTGAGGATCGATATCGCCCTTCACCGTTACCAGAACCGTGTAATTATGTCCATGCCCATGGAGATTATTGCATTTCCCAAACACCTTTCGATTGACATCATCGGACAGTTCTTGGGCGTGGAGCCGGTGGGCCGCGCAAAAACGATATCTACGAGTCACACGTGCTTGGACATTCATGAGTTTACGACTGAGACGTTTCGCTTTCTTCTTTGACGGATTCCGTCGTTCCCCATTTTTCTTCGGGAACTTGGACCATCACATCGCCATGAATTTTGGCCTGGCAACTTAATCGGTGATACGGCTCCGTGAGCGCTTCCCGATCCAATAAGTCTTGTTCTTCAAAGTCGATTTCTGATAAATGCTCGCCACCCACCATGACCTCTACCCGACAGGTGGAACACGAGGCATTACCCCCACAATCATGTTCCATGGGAAAGCCCAACATTTCGGCGGCTTCGAGAACGGTGAGGTTTTCCGGCACCTCTCCGCTTTTTCCCTGCGAGTGAATAAAGGTGATACGCGGCATGACGAATGAATTATTTTTTAAAAAACATAGTTATACGGGTGCTGGCGCAAAGGGACAAGCATGGTTGGCCACATGCGCATCGAATTCTGATCGAAAAAGGCGAAGACTATTCTGCACCAGAACTGAAGCCCCGGTCACTAATGTGCAAAACCCCGTGCCCTTAATATAGCCGGATATTTGCATGATACGATCAAGATCTTGCTGAGTCCCTTGTCCTTCTTCAATTTTTTTGACCAATTCTTCCAAATTTTCAGTTCCAATATAACATGGCGGACATTGTCCACAGCTTTCTTCACGAAAAAAACTCGAGAGCTTCAAGGTTTGTCTCACCATGCACGTCGCATCATCCACCACTATGACGCCCGCTGATCCGAGCCCGGTTCCGGCTTTCTTTAACGAATCAAAATCCATATGAAGATCCAATTGATCCGGTCCGATCATGGCAAACGATGGACCTCCAGGGAACACGGCTTTGACTTTTTTCCCATTGGGGACACCGCCGCCACATTCTTCAATGAGGTGACGAAGAGATGTTCCCAGAGGTAATTCATAAACACCAGGCCGATTCACGGCTCCGCTCAAGGAAAAGAGCATCGTACCCGGGCTTTGTTCTGGCCCAACTTGGGTAAACCATTCCGGTCCATTTCGAAGAATATGAGGAACATGCGACAGGGTTTCGACATTATTGACAAGTGTGGGTTTCCCATGAAGCCCAAAATCCGTAGGATAAAACGGTGGTTTTTGTTTAGGTTGCGCAGGCCGGCCCTGCATCGATTCCAGCATGGCGGTTTCCTCTCCTGCGACATAACTGCCATGCCCATCATAAATTTCAATCTCCAGGTTCACCCCGGAACCGAGAATATTTTTTCCCAGAAATCCTCGTTCCCTGGCCTCACCCATGGCTTTTTCTAGATTGGCCCGAGCCTCGGTAAATTCCGCATTCAAGTATATAAAGGATTCTTTGGCCCCCACAGTAAATGAAGCGATTAGGCATCCCTCGATCAACTGATGAGGGCTGTGGGTAATCAGATGCCGATCTTTAAAAGTTCCCGGCTCGTGCTCTCCAGCATTACAGACAAAGTACCGTTCAGCACTTCGATGATGAAACACCTTTTCCCATTTCAAACCAGTGGGAAATCCGGCGCCACCCCGTCCTCGCAAAGATGCCCGCTTGAGTGTGGAAATAACACTATCCGGGTTATTTTCTCGCAGACATCGTTGCCAGGCCTCATAGCCACCCTTCTGGCAATAGGCCTCGATATTCCAAGGATTTCCTTCCAATGGCTGAAGCAGACGTAGGTGATTATTATTGGTCATTTAGTGATCCGTATTGGAAAAAACTTCTTTATTTATAATGCGAGTCTCAGAACCGCTGACTATACGGGTGAGTACATATTTTCGTCAAGCATTGGGGCTGGACAATTGGCCAAAAAACACAATACTCTCATATGGTTATGAAGCCACTACCGTAGGCCATACCACCAAAATCTAAAACTAAGTATAAACCCTTTTTCTTAAAAAATTCCCTCAGGGTTTTCTTGCTATCATGAACCAAATGGATTCAGTGGGATAGGTTTGTAAATAGATGAATGACTTTGTAAAATCTCGAACTTTTCGTGGATGCCCCGTGAGTAAAAGCCGACGGCATTTCAATCATGTTAACGAAAACCAATTAAAGGAGATTCACACGTGGGCACGGAGAACGCAACACCATTGGTCGGCATTCTTATGGGAAGTAAAAGTGACTGGGACGTCATGCGTCTCGCCAGCGAAACACTCACACAACTGGGCATTTCCAATGAATGCCGGGTCATTTCCGCGCATCGTGCACCTGATGCGCTGTTTGAATACGTCACCCAAGCAGAATCACGGGGTCTGAAAGTCATCATTGCGGGGGCCGGCGGTGCAGCCCATTTACCGGGAGTCATTGCCGCTAAAACGACGCTGCCAGTCCTGGGGTGCCCCTTGCAATCCAAAGCACTCCAGGGGATGGATTCCCTTTTGTCGATTGTCCAAATGCCCAAGGGCATTCCCGTCGCGACATTGGCAATTGGCGAAGCAGGCGCGGCCAATGCAGGACTGTTTGCCGCGGCCATTTTGGCGTTATCCGATTCTGCAATTAAACAACGGCTGGAAAACTATCGAAAGAAACAAACGGAGAAGGTGTTAGCGGATACCCACTTAAAATTGTAAGGCTGCTGAAGAGTAAATTTCCGTCTTGGGCCTGCCTTAGCCTTAGCGAAGGCTGACGGCTCATTAACACTGGCAAGCCGAGTTTGCACCTCCGGCTTAGCCGCGACCTCCGCAAAGCTATTAACAGAACCAAGGTCATGCAAGAGGTGGGAGTGAGACCCCACCTCTTGCCCTCACCAGATACATCTGGACTGCGTTATTCGGGGTCAGTCGGGTCGTTAAAAAGAACCGACAACTTAATGCTCCCGTGGCCCGACTGTGGGAACCCAGGGTCATCGGGATTTCCAGGATCTAGGTTGGATGCCGTATCCGGTGGCCCAAACAGTACGAGAGATTCCAAAAATTCCAGTACCGCACCTTGCTGTCCACTGTTCAATCGGGCAAATCGATCTCTCGATTTTTTGGCTTCTCCGCCATGACGAAGGATGACTTCGCGTAAATTGATGCTTCTGCCGTCATGTCCATAAGTTGGGGTCGAGCCCACGCCCCAGAGTGGTTCTGTAACAAATTCCTTCGTCACACTCCCGTCGAATTGTCTTTCATAAAAATTGGGGCCGAGGTCATGTCGCTTCAGGTCACTGTAAAAATTTTCCACGACAAATGGTTGCCCCCCCGGAGACTTCAGCGAGGGCAATCCTAAGCCATCCTGGTTTTCGGTGAACAGCGGAATGGCCGTCGCAAAGAGTTGATTAAACACCCCGCGACGATCATAGACCGTTTTCACATCCGCGACACGGCGATCCTTTTCAATGGTGAGATTCGGGATATGACAGGACGTGCATTTGATGTTCTCCAGGAGCCGCTGCCCTTTCCTGATCGAAGATGGTTCGAGTCTATCCGAACGCGTGCGCCTAGACGAAGCAGGTTGATAGGTGCCAGGTTTAAAATAATTCAACAGGTAGAATTCCAAATGATCGACCAGACTGACTGGGATCTCATTTGCAACGCCATCAAGATCCGCATCATCTGACTCACTGAAAACCGGCGGTGCTTCAATCGCATCAAGGCTCCCGTCAAGCACCATACCGGAAGGCGTCACAACCCGTTGCCCGGCAGCCGCATTGGCTAAATCCGGGTCGAACGCCTCTAGTCCCATCTCTGCATTCAAGGCGCCGACCACAAATTCGCGAATCGAGATTGTCCCGCCATGATGAAAAAATGGCCGAACCCGAAGATCCGGATTCACCCCTTCGACTTCCGACGTATCGACCGTTCCATCGGGATGCCCGATAATTTTTCCAAAACTTATGCCTTTACTCTTCAAACGCAGGGTCTTTGGCGCACCTTGCTCTTGCGCACGTTGAATGGCTAAGGAGCGAATGTTTCGGAGATCGGTCGTGATTTCATCACCAAGCATCTCGACGAGGCCCAAGCCAAACAAATGCGGGGCATCACGGCTGTCCGGCCTGGTAAAGACATTGCCGCCAAAGCCGGCCGACCCACGGGGACGCCCATGGCATCCTGCACAACTATCAACCAAACCAGCCCCGATCGATAATTCCGTCTCGATATCACCGACACCATCTCCGGTGCGTGGGCCAAAACCTTGGCTGACTGTAAACTTTCGCTGAAAGAGATTGCGCCCGCGCGCAATGGATCGAAAGGGATCGCGTTGGATAAGATAGAGGGAACTTCCCGGAATGCTGTTGTCTCCGCGTCCCTCTCCGATTTCGTCTTCCAAAGACTTCTTGATTCCCGCATTCGCGGCATTCGGGGTTTGAGTCACATCTGTTTCTTGCGCCAATATAGGATCGGCAACAAGCGTCACCAGCGCACAGACAAAAACAGCTGACTTCCACGGTGTGGAGGTTGCAGGTGCCATGAGTATCTCCTCTCCAATGAAGAATCGGACTTGTAATTGTTTTGGATAACTCTGTTTTCGGCAACTGACTGCATTCCTTGCCTAGCCATTATTTAAGCTCATCGAGCAATCATGACGGGGATGCCTCGTTTTGAATTCGATGACTGGAGGAAAATGCTAGCGACTGATCAAAGGGAGTAGATTTAATCCGACGAAAGTAAGGATAAAACATAAGGGAAAAGAATTGGAGTCACAGACGGGGCAAATTTCAGAAGGGGCCGTGGTCACCGAGGCAGTCGAAGGAAAGTGGGTATTTCATTTTCTATTGCAGAGCAAAACATAATTTCTGGAAACATGGGAATGCACCGAGAAGAAACAAACGGAAAAGGAGTTGGCGGATACAGTATTAAAACCGTGAAGCGTAATGCATTTCGTATGTTGCGGAGAAAAATTAAAGAAGCTTCGCCTGCCTTAGGCTTGGCGCATAGGGGGCCACCTATCTATGGTTTTCATCAACCCGCATCCAAAATTCCATCCACCTCGTCACATAGTTCTTGGACGCCTTTGGCCGATGTGTCAAAGGCGGACTTTTCTTCCGCCGTTAACTCATATTCTAAAATTTCTTCCACCCCATTTTTTCCAAGACGAACGGGGACTCCCATATAGGTACCCTTTAAGCCGTACTCACCTTCGCATCGTGCCGCACAAGGAAGGACCTTGTGCTCATCCTTAATGATTGCCTCGACCATTTCCACAGCAGCGGCCGCAGGCGCATAGAAAGCACTTCCGGTCTTCAGAAGGTTCACAATTTCGGCTCCGCCGCTACGCGTCCGTGTCACGATTTCCTCAAGCTTTTCTTTGGACATCCATTGGTCCACAGGCCGGCCACTGACGGTGGTGTAGCGAACCAAGGGCACCATGGCATCCCCATGACCGCCAAGTACCATCGCATGAACGTTCAGAACCGACACGTTTAATTCTTGAGCAATAAACGTACTAAAGCGAGCTGAATCCAGCACCCCGGCCATCCCAACCACGCGCTCTTTTGGAAAGCCACTCACTCGATGAGCCACATGGGTCATCGCATCCAGTGGGTTGGAAACAATGACTAATACGGCCGACGGAGAACGGGGCACGATTTCCTGCACTACCGAACGAACGATCTTCGTATTCTTTTCAAGCAACTCGGACCGGCTCATGCCTGGCTTTCGTGCCATGCCCGAAGTAATCACCACAACATCTGAATTGGCGGTCGCGTCATAATTGTTAGTTCCTACAATTTCAGAGTCATACCCACACACGGCCCCGGCTTGTGCCAAGTCGAGGGCCTTCCCTTGGGGCAACCCTTCCACGATATCGACCAAAGCGATGGCGTACCCTTCCCTTTCAGCCAGCCGTTGCGCGGCCGACCCACCCACATTTCCTGCTCCGACGATGGTGATTTTCTGTCGACTCATGACTCACCTTTTCTTTAGAATGCGAATACCCACCTAGTCGTCATCGTGACTTTCCCATCCACCTACTTTGAAATTTATTGTGCAGACGAAATTATCTCCATCATAAAAATTTACTTTGATCTTTTTTCGACCATATTCCCGAGCCAAAAAATCCTCGGGAGCATCCACCAGGCCTTGATAGCCGCCCGCTGGATAGGCTCCTAAATCATTGAATCCCACGATCATACCCTGCTTCACTTCCTGCAAAATCCTCGCGGTACACCGAGGATACACTTCCCAAAACTTCGTATCAATTTCATCGCGCGTGGGCTCAGAGCTTGCGTCACCGATTTTTCGATCTTTTTTATCAAACTTGGCTAACCGCCGAACATAGGGATATTGGTGACCGGTAAACAATTTATACAGCCATGGGGGCACATTAGGTCTTTGGGATTCCTCTACCATCATTTAACTCAAGGGGCGTGCAAAATTCGTGAGGGACCCGTAGGATCTCGTCGCTTGTCGCTCGTCGCTCGTAAAAAAATCACGCCGGTTGCATTTCCTTTTCTTTTTTTTTCGAGATACAAAATACGAACGACACTTCACGTTCTTCCAGTTAGTCGTTGATACACCCGCGGCAACCGTTCCGGCAAGTCCACGACATTATCCAGGACCAAATATTGCACATCTCCATACATCCGCTTGAGATACCCTGTCGTCTCCTGATCAATCGTCAGGCAAAATGGATTAATGCCACGTTGACGGGCCTCGTGCAAGGCCATCTTCGTATCCTCGAGGGCATATTCTTCGGCGTAACCTCCATCCAAGGGCTTCCCGTCACTCAGCAAAATAAGCAATCGATGGCGCGCGGGACAGTGAAGCAATTTTTTTGTTGCGTGACGAATCGCGGCCCCGTCCCGATTTTGTTGCAACGGAGTCATGGCTTCAATGCGCTGGCCAACTTGACAACGCGCTGTCTCCTCGAAATCTTTGAGCACTAAGAAATCCACCTGTTCCCGCCCTTGCCCGGAAAACCCATACAAGGCATATTGATCGCCGATAGCATCCAACGCTTCCGCTAGTAGAACCAACCCTTCTTTTTCAATATCAATCACTCGCCCCGCACCAGATTCAATTTGCCGACCGGTCGATCCACTCATGTCTACTAAAAAGGCGACGGCTACTTGCCGTTCGCGTTTATCTCGCCGAGAATAAATTCGGTCTGATGGTTCGGCACCTGCCCGTCTTGCCACGACTCGACTAATAGCAGCATCAAGGTCGAGTTCTTCTCCATGTTCATATCCATGGACTCGACGTAGAGCCGTTGGCCTGATCGTTTCAAAATATCGTCTCAATATCCGGATCGACGATCCATGTTTTTCAAGAATCTCTTGGGCAAAGTCTGTGCTGCCTTCCGTTCCAGCGCGTTCAATCACCCGACACCACTTAAGACGATAATCTTGAATCTTCCCATCCCACTCAGGATACAGAAAGGTCCGCTCCTCACTTTTTTGAATCGGCAACTCACCCTGGCCTGAGTCCTTGACGGCCCAATGGTCCTCTAGCACCCGATCCTGACCAGGGGAACCATCGCTGAGTTTTTGCGGCTGCTCGTCCAACAATTTCTTCTTGCCCGATCTATCGGCCCGTGAGGAAGATGACTCACTCGCGCCCCCAAACTCTTTGAGGTCTGGACCTTTCTCTCCGGATGGAGCGATCCCCTCTTCTGATTCCGTGTCACCCTGAACCAACTCCGGGCTCATGTCTCCTCGATAAGCGAAGTTCGTAATTGGGCGATACGCGCCAGCAGTCTCTTCAGCCGCCCGCGGGCCAGCACCGATATCGGTTTCATCCTCTTGAGATTCCGGTGGCGGTTCCGTCGTAGGCAACTCATAAGTCCCAATCATGTCTTCCATGACTTGATAAATCTGATCCGCGACTTTTAGGACGTCCCCCGTCTTCGCATCAGGGTGTAATACCGATTGCGCCAGGGTCCAACACGATTCGATCACCGGCTTGAGCTCATCTTGGAAATGCACGGCTTCCGCCCCATCAGTCAAATGTAGCAACAACGCATCCAGAACCATTTCGCGGGCCGTCATCCCATGAAGAAATGAACGCATGCTGACTGAAGCCTTCGCCAATGCCGCAAGATCTTCACGAAGCCCTGGATATTCTTGCTGCAGAAGAAATTCCACGCGCGCATCTTCGAGGATGGTCCATAGGTCCTTTATCACTCCCTTTTGAGG
Source organism: Candidatus Nitronereus thalassa (assembly GCF_032191465.1). Classification (NCBI taxonomy): domain Bacteria; kingdom Pseudomonadati; phylum Nitrospirota; class Nitrospiria; order Nitrospirales; family Nitrospiraceae; genus Candidatus Nitronereus; species Candidatus Nitronereus thalassa. Next base: position 1,731,392 of record NZ_JAQOUE010000001.1, read on the forward strand.
AAACAAGGAGAAAAGTTCATCCAAAGTATGGATGGAGGCTAAAGGTTTTTGTTCATCCAGATACCGAGCCGCAACTGTTTGGCCCATCTCTTGTAAAAGTTGAGAGCTTATTTGATAAGTCCCAAATTCCAGGTGGCCCACTTCATGAGCGACCATCACGGTGTAACATCGAAGATTCACTTCACGCGTCGGGTATTGATTCATTACCATAGGCAATCGCACTCGCAGACCTTGGGCCGTTGTTTCAGTGTGGACCTGATTGCCGCCTTCAGGTAATGATTCAATAAGTACCGACTCCCCACAAATCATCTGTGCAAAGAGCTTCAAGGAACGTGCCACCTGCCGAAGCGTCACGCCATTCATCGCCTGTTCAATTGAACGTAACGCCTTATCCGTTTCCAGCGCGAAATACGCACGAGCGCCATCGACGCTATAATCCAGGACCTCCATTCCTCCTCGAAACCATGTTTCAAACGCCTTATGTTTCTCATCCGACCCCACTGCTACATTCACTACTTCTGGACACCGACGGAGATAGTCCAAGGTGACGTTCGCATCACGTTCGGCCACCAGCAATCCATATTGCAGGACGAGAGTTTGCCATTCTGGTGAGGGCAAGGCTTTCATCAATACAGGGGCTTCGACCAAAAAAGTTAAGGCGGTTTCCGGGGACCGATCGGCGAGGGTCGAACCAAGAATCACCACTCGTGGTCGAAGTTCCTTCGAGTCTATTTCTTTGAGGAGGGAGGGACTGGTCCGAAAAAATTCCAAAATGCCTACATAGTCAGGTTTCCCAAGACTATTTTGCGTGATGAGCTTGGTACCAAAAGCCACCCAGGAGCGAACCTCATCGAGCGGGAGCACTTGGGCCACATTCACACATTCTCGAAAAAACTCAATGCCGAGGACCTGGTTCCACTCCGTCAGCTCCTGCCCGACCTCGGCCCAGCCGGCCAAGTCGATGGAAGGGTCCGCAAACAATAGTTCCGGGGTTTTTCGAAAAAACTCAAACGCGCAATTCGCGGCATACTCCGAATCGCTATCCACGATTTCCAACACCGTTGATAACACCTGGTGTCGTTGGACCGGAGACTCCAAGATTCCGAGAGTCGGTGGGCTTTCCCGAAAATATTTCAGCGTGACAGCACCAGAGTGAGATGCCAATCCAATAGTCAGGTCTAACCAAGGGATCACGGTTTGCGGGTCACATCGACGAAGCACTTCTGGTAAAGCCTCAATGGCACCACCCGCAAGTTTGGCGGAATTGTCCTGCAACTCAGTCAACAGTTCCAAAGCCTGAGGTGCCACATTGGCTTCGACTAATTGCCGGGAAACCTCGTCAGCCGACTCTTGAGTCAGCCTGTTTTCAAAAATGGCTAGGAGTTGTTCTTTGTAGGATGAATGTGTCATCGCCAGTGCGTAAACCTAAAGGTCGAGAATTATAGGAAGGCCCCCATGTGGTTGCAAACTTTTTTGGCATGCCGCCGACTAGACTTTTGGGAGATTGAATGTGGTTCGGAGGAAACCTTCAGTGACTCCAATAAGTTGGATCCGCTTGTTTCGACTAGCTGGCCCTGCATAAACTGACACCGCACCTTGAGGAAGCGCAAACAATTTAGCCAAATACTGGCATAACGCTAGATTCGCCTTCCCCTCCACTGGCGGTGCAGCGACTCGAAACTTAAGGGCGTCTCCGTGAACCCCGACAAACTCCGTTTTGGAAGCCCTGGGTTGCAGGTACACCGAAAGAATTACCCCGGTGGATGTCGCCTCAATCATAACTCTTTCAATGACTTACGAAATTTTTCCTATTTTTTACGAAATCCACACACCATAAATTTTTTTCAAAAATCGTATTGACAAGGAGGAGGGTTCGGGCATAGAATTAACTTAAATGATAACGGTAATCAATATCGTATTCGTTGGAGGCCATCATGTTTCTCTGTGTATGTAAAGGCATCAAAGAGTCAGACGTCCAAAAACTTGGACAAGCCGGGATGACCTGCCCCAAAGCCTTAGCTTGCACGCTAGGAATTGATGACGAAGACAATTGCTGCGGACGTTGCATCAATAACATCGATGATTTTGTGAATCTTGCCACGAGCGAACTCATTCAACTCCGTTCTTCTGTGGAAGTGTAATTTCAGCCCCCTCCCTTTCCTTTTCAGCGGTAAAAGCCTTATCCTCCAAGAACTACACTTTCCAACCCTAGTCACTGTCCCTTATTGAGGAATCGATAATGCCCTCTCGTGTTGCGCCGTACGGATCGTGGGAATCTCCCCTCACGTCAGATCGGATTGTCTCAGAATCCATCAAACTGGGACAAATGACCGTCGATCAAGATCAGGTCTATTGGATTGAGAGTCGGCCCTCCGAGGGCGGACGAAGCGCCATCGTTCGGCAGAATCGTGATGGCCGACAAGAGATCCTTACCCCTCCGCCATTTAATGTTCGAACACGAGTCCATGAATATGGTGGAGCCCCTTACCTTGTGTCCAACGGCATCATGTATTTCTCCAACTTTTCCGATCAACGGCTGTTTCGGCAATTGCCGGGACAGCCCCCTACCCCTTTGACCCCAGAAGCTTCTATTTTTTACGCCGATGGCATTTATGACCAAACACACAATCGGTTGATTTATATTCAAGAAGATCACACCGCCTCAGATCAAGAGCCCATCAATACCATTTCCAGCATTCCGCTTCACCCTGAGGATAAACCTCACCTTGGGACCACGCTTGTCAGCGGCAACGATTTTTATGCGTCACCACGCCTGAGCCCCAATGGGCGCCAACTGGCCTGGCTCACATGGAATCATCCCAACATGCCTTGGGATGGTACCGAATTGTGGATCGCGGATATTCAATCGGACGGCACTCTTACCCAGGCACGCCGTATTGCCGGAGGCCCCAACGAATCGATTTTCCAACCGGAATGGTCGCGGGAGGGATTTCTGTATTTTGTCTCGGACAAAAGTGGTTGGTGGAATCTGTATCGATGGCAAGACGAACAGGCCTCTTCGTTATGCCCCATGGAGGCTGAATTCGGGCTGCCCCAATGGGTCTTTGGCCAGAGACTCTATGGGTTTGAATCCCCCTCCCGCATTATTTGTGCCTATACACGGAAAGGCATCTGGTATTTAGCTCGTTTAGACCTAAGCACGGAACACCTGGAAACATTTGATCTTCCCTACACCGATTTTGACCAGATCCTTGTTCGAGGATCTCAAGTTTTCTGCACGGCAAGTTCCCCCGTTCATCCAAATTCAATTATTCGATTCGACCTGAATACCCAACAAATTACCACCCTTCGACAATCCACGGATTTCACGATTGATGAAACATTCGTATCAATCCCCACAGCCATTGAGTATCCAGCTCAGGATGGCTCCATTGCCCATGCGTTTTACTACCCTCCGCACAATGCCAACTTTCAGGCTCCGACGAGTGAACGTCCGCCCCTTCTGGTCAAAAGTCATGGCGGCCCTACAAGCGCAGCCTCAACCTCCTTCAACCTGATGATTCAATTCTGGACGAGCCGAGGATTTGCCGTACTTGACGTCAACTATGGTGGAAGCACGGGATATGGACGCGCCTACCGAGAACGTCTGAATGGACAATGGGGAATTGTGGATGTGGATGATTGTGTGGGGGCAGTGCAATACCTCATTAACCAGGAAAAAGTCGACCCCTCACGAGTCACGATTACCGGCGGTAGCGCAGGCGGATATACCACGCTCTGTGCGCTAACCTTTCGAGATTGTTTTACAGCGGGATCGAGCTACTATGGCGTGTCAGATCTTGAAGCCTTGGTTCGCGATACACACAAATTTGAATCACGTTACTTAGACGGGCTCATAGGACCGTTCCCGGAACGCAAAGATCTATACGATCAACGCTCACCGATTTATTTCACCGACCGTCTTTCGTGCCCACTCATTTTGTTCCAGGGGTTAGAGGATAGAGTCGTCCCGCCCAACCAAGCCGAAAAAATGTTCGAGGCAGTGAAAGCCAAAGGGCTCCCGGTAGCCTATATTGCGTTTGAAGGAGAACAGCATGGGTTTCGTAAATCAGAGAATATCAAACGAGTCCTAGACAATGAATTATTTTTTTATGCCAAGATTTTTGCCTTTGAACCTGCCGACACACTCGCACCCTTCGCAATTGAAAACTTGTAAGCAGGGCCTTACTTGTTTTTATCACCTGTCCACGTATCTTTCAGAAGATTTTGGATGAAATTCCGAAGCCGGGCCAATTCCTTGGAATGAAAAGACCCTTTGGTCTTTTGGAGGACTTGTATCGTTTCGTACAGACCATCGCGCAATCTGAGATAATCCACCAGTAAAGAAGACGTGTCACCCGTCGGCTGCAAAAGTTGATCCTGTTTTTCCAATGAATGCAAAATCTCTTCAATTTGCTCCTGCAATTTCTTAAGTTGAGGGTTGGCGCCCAGAGGCTCCTGAGAACTCCCCTCCAATTCCAAGCCCCGATATGCGACAAGGGTATCCTCTAATTCCGCCAACTGTTTTACCCGTAGAGCCGTTTCCTGTTTAGCTTTCTGCACGGACCGCCAAACCTTTTTATGGTGCACTCCGCGTTTGGTGGCATCCAATAATTTGGGAAAGTCCACGGGTTTAATCATATACTCCAAGACATTCAGACGAACCGACTCTACCGCGGTTGGAATCGATGGATAACCCGTCACCACAATCACAGGAAGCGCGAAGGCACTCCCATGAATCTCATCGACCAGTTCCAGAACACGATTCCCGGGCATATTCAAATCCGTGATCAATAAATCAAAGTCCGTCGACTTTAAAGCACAAGACATTTCTTCAGCGTTTTTCACAGTGCGGCAATCAAAGCCCTCTTCCTTTAGAAGATCTTCCGTTGCCTCCAAAAATGTATCTTCGTCGTCGGCTAATAAGATAGTGCCTAGTCCTAGCATACAAACCACTCCTTCTTACGATGCAGCCTTATGTAAAGGAATCGTGATACGAAAAGTTGTTCCGTATTCCAATTCTGTTGAAAAGTCAATGGATCCGCCACACGATTCCATGAGACGATGGGAGACCGCTAGCCCCAATCCCAATCCACCTTCTGTGGACGTCCCTTCTTTTGTGGTAAAAAATGGGTCAAAAATACGGGGAGCCACCTCTGGGGAAATGCCTGGTCCTTGATCAGAAACCAAGACAACCACGGAATCAGCATGCTCCTCGATGCCGATATGGATCACCCTATTTCGATGTGACACATCCAGGGCGTTTTGAATAATATTACACAGGACTTGAGTCATACTCGTTCGAGAAATTTTGGCGAAAGGCAAACTATTCGGGATGTTCTCAAGCAGACTGACGCCATGCCTCTTCGCGGAATCTTTCATGATCTCTATCGCCGACTGAAGAATTTCATGTATCGGGACGGGTTCAAGGGAAGGCGAGTCGGGACGATACAATTGATACAGCTGCCGAACAATATGGGCCATCCGGTCAACGGAATCGTGAATTTTCCCTATATACTTATATCGAGGGTGCGTCACAGGAAGCGCGCGTTTGAGCACTTCCAAGGATTGACCAATGCTGGCAAGGGGATTATTGATCTCATGGGCCACACCCGCTGCAATTTCCCCTAAAGCTGCGAGTTTTTCTACCTGCATTCGACGCTGCTCCAATTCTTTGATGCGCTCGGTTCGTCGTTTGACTTCCTCTTCTAGCTTTTGGTTATGACGCTGATTTGCCTCTTCCAAGATTTTTCGATCGGTAATGTCTTGAGCATATCCTCCAATTCTGTAGGGATTTCCCTGTTGGTCACGAATGGGAAACCCCCGATCCCGAATCCATCGAATAGATCCATCGGCACGAATTATGCGATATTCCTGATCAAAATGACCCGTAGCCAAAATATTCATAAAGCTATCGACAACCTTGGGTCGATCTTCCAGATGGATGAGATTCACCCATTCCATAGGATTCTGGTAGAGGGCTTGCGCCGAACATCCCCACAATTTTTCGTAGGCGGGATTGACATAGAGGACTTGATGATTCACCCAATCGGTCAGCCAAATCACATCTTCGGCATTGTCGGCAAACTGTCGAAACCGTTCCTCACTATCCCGAAGAGCCTTTTCTGCTTGCTTAAGCTCGGACATGTCAATGACATTGGCCACCCGATACAGCACTCGTCCCAAAAGATCCGTGATGGCCGAGACCGTCACAAGCGCAGGGAATGTTGAGCCATCCTTGCGATGATGATTGCATTCAAAGGAATATGATCCGCGTTTATGTATTTCTTGAATAATTTTCGGAAGCTGTTCTTTCCATTCCAGCGCGTAGACTTTAGCAATGGGCTGTCCAATTAATTCCTTAATCGCATACCCGTGCATACGAGCGAACGCTTCATTGACTAACTCGAAATGATAACTGTCCCCTGGACTCACGGCTACGCCCCATTGCGTATGTTGAAAAATCGTCGCCCATTTATTCACCATTTCCTGGGATTGCTTGGTGGCCGTGATGTCCTCAATAATGGCGATGGCATATTCAAATTCCCCGGCAGCGTACCGAATGGGAGTGACCGTCAAGTTCCCCCAGACCACGTGGCCATCTTTTCTGAGATACCGTTTTTGCATGGTGTACGAGTCTCGCATACCTGCCTTTAGCTCTTGAAAATAGCCCAAGTTGATCTGAAGATCTTCCTCATGGGTAAATTCCATAAACGACATATTCTGCAACTCATGAGAGGAATATCCGAGAAATGTTTGCAAGGAGCCATTGGACTCAATCACATATCCATGGCTATCAACGACAACGATCCCTATTCCCGCATTCTCAAAGGTTGCCCGAAAACGCTCCCGGCTTTCTTCTAACGCTTTTTCGGCCTTTTTTTGTTCCGATACATCAACCATCACACCACGTATTTTGACGGGCCGATCATCTTCCACTACCACAGTCACAAAATCCCGCAACCAGATCACTTGTCCGTCCTCTCCAATCATTCGATACTCAAGCTCATGCGCCCTCTTGGCTACCGTTTCTTGAAGACAGTAGGACAAAGCTGAATCCCGGTCCTCCGGATGGAGATGAGTTGCAAAAAATTCAGGTTCATTTAGCCATTGAGTTATGGAGTAGCCCAAAAGCCGTTCCGCCTGTTGACTTACAAATGTAAAGCGGTACGACGGAAACTCGCATTCCCAGACAATCCCATCGATTGAATTCACAAGATCCTCATACGCTCGCTGAGATTTCATCAATTCCTGTTCAGCTAATTTTCGGGAGGTGATGTCTTCAGAAATTCCCAACAGATATTGAGGACGGCCTTGTTGGTCGTATAAGGGAATCTTTTTGGTATGGAGAATCCGTATACCCTTCCTGCGGGTATGGATTTTCTCTTCAGGAATATCTAGAAGCGTTCCATCCTGGAGAACAGCACGGTCTTTGGCCGTAAAAAAATCGGCTTCTTCTTCTGGGAAAAAATCATAATCATTCTTTCCAATAAGGTCTTCCCGGTCATAACCAAGAAGAGATTCGCCCGCCTGGTTTATTCGAACAAACCGAAGATCCTTGGCATCTTTAAGAAACACCATATTCGGTAAATTCTCAATAATGGAATCCGTCAAGTTCTGCTCATCGTGCAGAGGGATTTCCTCTCTAGGGTTGGTCACATTCCCTGCTTGATTGACTGATTCTTGCGCACAGTTTCCATCCATTTTTATTCCTTGCTCTGTCTCCCGTCGTCTGATTTGCGTTTACAATCTGACTCCCAGCATTTCGCACAGAGACCATTTACGGCGTGAAATTCGTCATTGAAACGAAAAGCCAACCCTTCCGCTCCATGATGAACAAGTTTTTATTTATGTGGATCAAAAACATTACGGCCAAAAGGCCTAAGCCAACGCCATAATAAAATTGGTTTGTACAGGCATGGGTTGTCGCGAACAACGTGATGAGGGAATCACGATGCAACTTCCAGGTCTGACCTCGAAAATCATTACATTTAGTCACAGCCAGAAGGCCCCATGTTAGCGTGAACCGCACAAAGAATTCTAGGCTTTCACGAAAAAAACCTCGCCACGCGCGCCGAAAGCGATGACGGGGATAGAAGACTAGAGTATTTTTTTAAAGGTCTAGGAAGTTTTGTTTTTAGGGAAAGTACCTAAAAAAAGCGGTCATGTAGAAAGGAGGCATTAAGTGGGGCAGAAGCCCAGCCTTTAATTGAATAGGATACTTATTGACCTCGCTCAATTATCAGAGCTTGGTCATTGGGTTTGACCGTGGCTTTAATAAAGTCCCCGAATTTGAATTCTTCGGTCACCTTGGTTTTGGGAGTACGTTCGACTCGGATCTCACCATACTCTCCACGCAAGACATAGAAATCGCCATCGATCATCAAAATTTGTCCCTTAACAATTCTAGTATCGGTGGGAAGTGTGCGTGGACCAGGGGAAGTAGGTTGGGATTCCTTCTTTCCGGGCTGTTGCGTAGACTGAGGCTTCGTTTTTTCCGGTAATGGGTTCACCAGGGCTTGCTTTGTCGTCACGCCTGACATCTCATTGACTCCGGCGCGCTCGATCTTCAAGGCTTTATTATTGTCTATGAGGACCGCAGCTTTAATCCGATCCCCATATTTAAACTTTTCCGTAATTTCCGTTTTAGGAGTTGCTTCGATTTGGATCTCCCCTCGTTCACCGCGCACGATATACAGATCCCGATCAATCATCAGAAGGTCGCCAATAATGATTTTCTGATCCGGTTGCTTCGGTTGGGTTGATGGCATTGCAGCCGGAGCAGGGACCTTGGCCTTTTCGGATTCTGCTTTAGCTGTGGAGGGTGCTTTGGCAACCACTGGTCGATTCTCCACGACTCCCGATATATCATTCGGACCCGCACGCTCGATCTTCAAGGCTTTATTATTATCCATGAGAACAATAGCCTTGATCCGATCCCCAAATTTAAACTCTTCCGTAATCACCGTTTTATAGGTCGCTTCGATTTGAATCTCCCCTCGTTCACCACGCACGATATAAAGATCACGATCGATCATCAGCAGGTCACCAATAATCGTTTTCGTTTCTGTGGGTTGGGCTCCCTGCCCTAAGGCATTCCCCATGTACAGAATCAACACGCCACATAGAGCACAGGCAATTTGAGCATTCAATTTCAGGGTTAGTCTCATGATGTTACGGCCCTCCGTCCACACTCACGGTCAAGGTTAAGCATTCAAAAGTGAAATCTACACAGCGTGTATTGGTCATATGGTACCATACCCGTTCATCCTCATCCATAGACTTCCCAGCACCACACCAGACATAATTACAAGGGCGCAATAATCCTGAATGGTCAGGTGTGACTCAAAAAGAGGACGCCGTGGTTCACCTGGGCCAAAACCCTTAGATTCAAGCGCCATGGCCAAAAGGTTGGTTTGGCGAAGCGTATGGCCAATTAAGGGCACGACCAACGCGGGGTATTGCCGAATTTTTCCTGTCAAAGATGTTGATTTCAAATCTAACCCACGGGATCGCTGAGCTTGAATCACGGCACCGATCGAACTCAACAAATTGGGCACCCATCGGAAGGCCAACGCCACGGCAAATCCAAGGGAACGCGGTACACCTAGCCGATGTGAAGACTCGGCGAATTCCTCGATGGCAGTAGTCGATAATAGAATAATGCCACTGATAAGCATGGCATTCAAACGCAGCCCCATTCCCATCCCATGGAAAATCCCTTCACGCATCACCGTCATTCCGGCGATGGTCCATAGGGGGGTCGTCCCTTCCACGAAAAATGGCCAGAGCACGACGTTGTACACGAACAACAAGGCAAGCAAAATCCAAATTTTTTTAAGATTGGTGATACACCGTGCACAAAGGACCAAGCCAAAGATTCCCAGGGTCAGACCGAACAAGTACACAGGATCGGAAAAGACCAGCGAGAGGCAAAACAGTCCTAGAAGGCAAAGGATTTTGGTCCGGCCATCCAACCGGTGCACCCATGTCTGTTCATCCTGGAATAATGAAAGGTTCGTCACGTGCGCAAAGCCTTAGTCACTTCATCAACGGTGAGAAGTGTTGAGCCCCACCGTTGGGAAAACCGAGTCAGAGCAGGCCATTCCAAGGTGGCAGCGCACATGAGCTCTTGATTGGAAAATATGTTTCGGGTCGGCCCATCTCCCAACACAGCTCCATGCCCAAGAAGGACACATCGCTTCGCATATTTAGCGACTAACTCCATGTCATGGGTAATCATGATAATAGTGTGTCCCTGTTGATTCAGGCTACGAATCATGGTCATCATCCGTACCGACTCCTCCGCGTCAAGACCGGTCGTCGGTTCATCGACGATGATGACTTGAGGTTTTGTGGCCAAAATCGAGGCCACAGCCACCCGCTGCCGTTCCCCCTTCGTCAGAGAAAAAGGATCCAGTCCCTCAGCCCCGGTTAACCCCACGGCCTGAAGCGTATCTTCCACTCGTTGGTCGCATTCCTCCGAGGGGCACCCGGCATTTCTCGCGCCAAACGCAATTTCCTTTCTTACAGTTTCTGCAAAAATTTGATGGTCCGGATTTTGAAACACATGTCCTACGATGGATGCTAACCGGCCTACTCCGGCTTCCGCCGTATCTTGTCCCTGCACCAGAACGCGGCCTTGGGATGGCACAAGCAGGCCATTGAATAATTTGGCCAAGGTACTTTTTCCCGAGCCATTTTGCCCAATGATCGCTACGAACTCACCGGCCTGAACGGACAGTGAAACTTGAGAAAGTGCCAGAACTCCAGGTTGGTACTCCACAGACACCTGCTGGACTTCGATGATGTTGGAGGAAGAAAGAGGACTTGCCAAACTTGCCCCCGATTCATGTGATTCAAGAGACTTCAGCTGTAACCCTAGATTCTCCGCAATATGCCAAGCTTCTTCCACGGTTGCCGGTAACGTTGGTACACCAATGTCCTGAAAACATTTCGCCAGCGGAAACAGACTCACTCCATGTTGAATGGCAAGCTCGGGATGACTTAGCAAATCCCTGGGCGTTCCCTGCCAACGCACTTCCCCTTGATCAAGCACTACCACCCGATCTGCTGCAATCAAGTCCTCTATACAATGCTCCGCCAGGATCACTGTCACACCCTTGGCTTTGAGTTGTGCCAAGAGTTGAATAAACACCCGCCGCCCCTCTGGGTCCAGATCAGTCAGTGGCTGATCCATGACCAACACTTGGGGTTCACGCACCAACACGGAGGCCACTACCAAGCGTTGTCGTTGTCCTCCTGAGAGGCAAAAAGGATTACGCCGAGCGAGGCCGGATAATCCGACCAGCTTCAAGGTATCGTGAATTCGTTGATGCAACGCGGCCTTGTTCCACCCATTTCGCGGTCCATTTTGGGACTCCAGAGCATATCGAAGTTCTGTTTCAACATTCGTGGATACAAGTTGTGTTTCAAAATCCTGAAACACCATCCCAACTCGATTGGCCTGTTCCCAGACCGGAGTATGTGTGGTCTGATGCCCCATTACCGTCACCGTCCCTTGAAAATCACCCTGGACAAACTGAGGAACGAGGCCGTTCAATGCATAACAGAGCGTGGATTTTCCGGAACCGGTTCTGCCCATCACCACCACCAATTCTCCACGCTTCACGGCTAAAGAAAGCTTTGAAAGAACAGGACGCGGAGCATGAGTCGGATGAAAAGTCAGATCCTGAATGGAAACCGCCAACGCCTCAGGGTGAAGCCCTATGGATGCTGGCTCTCTAATCGTTTCAGTTTTTGACTGGGCTCCCGACCCCGAACCCACCAGAGTGCCTCGATCGAAATCGCGATAGAATAAATTCCATTGCTTCACACGAGGATAAAGAAACAGAAGTAGCGGAGGCCCGAGGAGCAACCCCATGACCAAGTTATTAAAAAAGATTGCCGGCGTCAGTAGCCAAAACGGCAGAAGGCCCAACAGTTCCACACCCCACCCGATAGTAACGGCGCAGACCATGGATGCTAGAATGCCAATGATGAGGTACTCTAGGCCTTGCCTCCATGATCGCACGACGGGTTCCCGCCCAGAGGATAACCAGCCCAAATTCCCCCATAATACATACGGCACAAAGCCATAGAGAAAATTGCCTAAAAACCCAAACAAGCTGGCAGGCCCCAATGTGCCAAAACAATCCCCAATGATATTACCAATTCCCGATCCCCAGGCAGCCGCCGGACCAAAAAGTAGTGAGCTGACAATGGGAATGACATTTGCGGGACGGAGCTCTACAAACCCAGGAATAATCGGAATGCCGACTTTAAAGGGAATGAGCACTGCTGCATAAATCGCTGCGATTTGCGCGGTTAAGACTAACAGGCGAGTATCCTCCCAGACATGTCGGAGCTCTCGATACCATCGACGCGGACTCCAAGGGGAGAGGGAAGGAAGATTCATGGTTTTTGGCGAAAGGAGAAAAGAAAATAGAATGAGTTGTTAGGTATTGCGAACACACCGAAATCCAACATGGGCATGAGGATAGCCTTGACGAAACCAATTTCGAAAGGAACGCCGTAATAAACTGGAGGCAGTAGTTGGCGATCCACCTTTTACAATGAAATGATCGTCATCAAAGAAACGGCTCGAATAACCGGGATACGTGGCATAGGGCTGGAACCCTTCAAATGGACGAAAGGGTGTGATGGTCCATTCCCATCCATTGCCCACCAGTTGAGAGATGCCAAAGGCACTGTTGCCTTGCGAATATGCGGTCACGGAAACCGGGTCCCAATGTTGGAAATTAAAATTTCCTTGGACCCCATTTGGCGACGCCTGGCCCCATGGATAGACTTGTTCACTCCCTGCCAGCTTGCCATACGCCGCACGATGAAATTGCGCTTCTGTCGGAAGGGAAAGCCCGGCCCAGTCGGCATACGCACGGGCATCGATGAGCGACACATACACTGGCCAATGATTGGGAAGGGGAATTTCATCAAACATCGTTTTCAACCACCACTGCTCATCCCGTTTCACCCAAAATGGTGGAATAGCCCCACCCTCCTCCACAAATTGTCGATACTGCTGATTGGTGACTTTATATTGGCTCATGGCAAAGGCGGGAACGTCCACTTGATGTTCCCCAAATTCATTATCCCAACCAAATCCCTCGCGCCGGCCAAGGGTCACTCTGCCTTGGGGAATATCAATGAACCGATGTTGGGGAGAACGACCTTCGGTAGCTTGAGAACCCGAGGGCTGTTTTTTTCCGGCACGTGGCGCATGGTGCAGAATATAGGCCGTGGTTTCCGCATGCATCCAGCGATGCTCAATCGCCATTCTAACGATTGGTTCGGGAGCCTCTTCCAACGCGCGGTCCACTGCTTCCCGTGCCTTGAGATTATAGCGCCGGACCTCCGTCATTGACGGCCAATCTGAGGGGGTATCGGCTTGCTGTGATCCCACCTCAGGGTCAATGCCCGCCTCAAACAAGGTATCAAAGGTGGAATGAAATGAGGACTGCCCTAACGTCCACCGACAAATCTGATTCCAATCAAAGGCCTCCACATGTCCGACATAAAAAATCACCCGATGACGTTCAGGAATGGGACGCTCATAAAGAGTTTCCTGCGTAAAAAGAGAAAAGATTTGATCCATGCGGGCTCGCGCCTCGGATAATTCCTTTCGAATTTCAGCCAAACTCTGCATAATCCCTCACTCATCGTTGTGTTGAAAAGTGGTATTTCATGAATATTCCAGCCATTATAGTCACTTTTTGCTGAAATTCATGTGTGAGCGCATTTTTGATTGAACCTTTGTAATATATCACCCGCCAGGGTTGTCAAGAACTAAAGACCATGAAATCACCGGTTCTCAGCCTTCACGATGTGTGCAAAACATTTGGACCCCACGTCCAAGCCCTTCAAGATCTCAATCTGAACATATTTCACGGTGAAACCGTCGTACTTATCGGAGAAAGTGGGTCTGGGAAAACCACCCTTCTCCGAATGTTGAATGGATTGGAACATCCAACCTCCGGCGCCGTACGCATTCATGGAGAATCAATTCATGGCCGAGACCCCATTGAGATTCGTCGCCATATTGGTTATGTCCAACAAGATGGAGGATTACTGCCCCATTGGACTGTAGAGGAAAATATTGGGCTGGTGCCGCTTTTACTCGGATGGGATGTAGACACACGAGCCGCCCGAGTCGAGGCTTTGCTGGAACTCATTCATCTTGACCCCAGCCAATTTCGCACACGCTATCCAATCCAACTCTCCGGTGGACAACGTCAACGGGTCGCATTTGCCCGAGCACTTGCCGCCGACCCCGACATCATCTTGTTTGATGAACCCTTTGGCGCGTTAGACGCCATCACTCGTCACCAGCTCCAAGAAGAATTTTTGGAACTCAAGCAACGCCTCAACAAAACCTTAACGATGGTCACGCATGATATTGATGAGGCCTTCCTCCTGGGAGACCGCATCGCGGTGTTGAAAGACGGCCATCTCCTGCAATTTGGAAGCCCTGAAGAACTTCTCTACGCACCTGCTCATGAGTACATTTCACATTTGCTCCAACATCGGTCTCGTGGGAGGGACTCATGAACCCGCCACTCTCATTTCTGGGACGACGAATGGGCGCCGTGATTTTTTTAGTCTTCTCTTTCCTCTTACCGTTCGCCCCACCCGCATTTTCCGAAGACAATCGGATTGTGATTGGATCAAAAAATTTCATGGAGAACAAACTTCTCGCAGAAGTGTTCGCCCAACTCATTGAAGCCCGCACCGACTTGCAGGTCGAACGGCGTTTCGGATTGGCTGGCACCCAAGTTTGCTTTGAGGCATTGCTGAATGGCGCCATCGATCTCTACCCGGAATACACCGGTACCGGGTTGGTGAGTATTCTCCAATTCCCCCCAACAGGAGATTCCCGAACAGCTCTGAACACCGTCCGGGCAGAGTTCTTGAAACGTTGGGACCTGTGGTGGTTGAACCCCTTGGGCTTTGAAAATTCTTATGCGCTGGCCGTCACCCGCTCTGCGATATCCGACCCAACGTTACGAACCATTTCTGATCTTGCCAAGATCTCCTCCTCCCTTCGGGCAGGACTGGGATACGAATTCATTAAACGACCTGATGGGTTGCCGGGACTTGAACGACGATATGGCCTCTCGTTCCAACATGTCCAGGCCATGCAACAGTCGTTAAAATACCAAGCGGCTGCTAATGGGAACATTGATGTTCTCGATGTGTATACGACCGATGGACGGTTGTCTGTTTATGACTTCGTGGTGCTGGAAGATGATCAACATTTTTTTCCGCCCTATGAGGCGTCCGGAGTTATCAGAGGTTTAACCCTTGAACACCATCCGCAGTTGGGCGCGGTATTAGGGTTATTAAGCAACGCCTTCGATGCTAAGGCCATGCAGCAGTTGAATTTTCGTCTACAGGAAGGTGGGGAACCACTGGAGATCGTCGCACGTGATGCTTTGTCATCAATCGGATTACTCGGGACGGACGCCGCCACACCTGACGCCGGCTCCCGTCAAGACGCTCTCTTGCCCTATTTGTGGGAGAACTGGAAAACCCTGATGGACCGTACCTTCGAACATCTTACTCTAGCGGGCTTAGCGCTCGGATTGGGAATATTTCTCGCTGTCCCCTTAGGATTATTGCTCGAACGCCGCCCATCGATGGCTGAACACATCATTCGCGGTATCGGACTCACTCAAACGATTCCCTCTATTGCATTACTGGCCTTCATGATCCCCGTCTTTGGCATTGGCATGGTGCCTGCCGTGATGGCGTTATGGATTTATTCGCTGTTTCCTATTGTCCGAAACACCTATTCCGGTCTTCGTGATGCCGCTCCCCAGGCAGTCGAATCGTCTCGGGCACTTGGAATGACGGAATGGCAAATTCTCAAATGGGTTCGGCTACCGTTAGCAGCTCCCGTCATCATGGCCGGCATTCGAACCGCTGGTGTTATCACCGTAGGGACAACGACCTTGGCCGCCTTTATAGGGGCCGGAGGCTTAGGGGTACCCATTGTCGCGGGATTGCAAATGGCCAATACCACCATCATTCTCTCGGGAGCTTTACCCGCCGCTGTGCTCGCCCTGGTGATCGATGGGTCATTGAGCAAAGTGGAACACTGGGTCAGACCACGAGGGCTTCACCTATGATGGGCTCGATCACAGAAAACGGTTTTGCCCTTCCACTACAAAGCAAATTGATCTCGAATGGAATGAGTCGGAGTGTTTCTCAATCACCGAAAATTTTTCATTGACCTTGCACATCTCCCGGCAAACCATTAAAGTCCGCATCCTTCAGGATCTCACTGTTTCCTTGCATCAACTCTCCCCCTTACATATTTGTCTAAAGGGGTTATCAGCATGCTTGATCAATCCAATATTCTCATTGATGTCCATGTCCATACTGACCCCGACAGGGTGAAACAAGAAATTCGTAATGGACTGCTTTCCTCACCAAAAAAACTGCCGACCAAATATTTTTATGATGATCGAGGATCGGCTCTCTTTGAACAAATCTGCGAATTGCCGGAATACTACCCCGCACGAACTGAATTCCAATTACTGAAAAACACAGCCGATGATGTGGTCGCCCAGACGGGGGCTGACACTTTAGTAGAACTCGGATCAGGCGCGGCCACGAAAACCCGCGTATTGTTCGATGCTATGTCGCGGGCCAAACAGCTCCGGCTCTACGTCCCATTTGATGTCAGCGAAGGCATCGTGCGACGTGTGGCCCAAGAACTCGTAGAGGAATACCAAGGGTTGCAGGTTCATGGAATAGTCGGGGATTTTCTCGCGCATTTGGAACACATTCCGGAAGGTGGTAAACGATTGGTCGCCTTTTTGGGCGGAACCATCGGCAACTTGGGCCCTGAAGAGGCTCTAGCTTTTCTTTCCTCAATTTATGAGGAAATGGGCCATGGAGATTTCTTTCTCTTGGGCGTGCAACTCACCACCGATGTGAACCGTTTGGAAGCGGCCTATAATGATTCAGCAGGCATCACGGAGACTTTCAATAAAAATATTTTATCCGTTTTGCAATCCGTGATCGGAGCCGAATTTGACCTTGATGCGTTTGAGCATATCGCTCGCTTCAACCATGAACAACACCGTATTGAAATATACCTACGATCCCGACGTGATCAAGCTATTCCCATTCCAGAATTGGACTTACATCTTCGATTGCACGAAGGGGAAGAAATTCTTACTGAAATCAGCACGAAATATACTCGGCCTCAAGTGGAGACGCTACTGACCGGGGCGGGCTTCAGTCCTGTGGAATGGTACACCGATCCCGATCACCTCCATGGTTTGGCCCTAGCCAAAAAACGGTAACTCCCTTTCTTTCCCGTTTTCTCCGAAAACTCGATTTTCCTTTTTTTCATCACTCTTTGCTATGATCGTGGGCGAAGAGCGATATCCCATTGCCAAAATATCTGAACACTGGCCAGTCATGATCTATCTTAATTATGCCGCGCTTTCTCCGACTCGTCCTGAGGCCGAACAAGCGGTTACCAATACACTCGCCGAATTCAAGCACTATTTGTATTCCGACGCGGGGATTCAATGGTATCTCGGCAAAGTCCTGGAATGCCGCCAGCAAGTAAGCAAGCTATTGAATGTCACTGATCCATCCACCATTGCCTTTGTCTCCAATGCTTCAACCGCTCATTATATTGCCACCCGCTCACTTCAATGGAACCCAGGTGACGCCATTCTGACTTCCACCCATGAAAATCCTTCCATTACGCGCCAATTTAAGGCTTTGGCCCATCGAGGAGTTCGCATCCAGGAGGTGAATCCCTCGTCGCCTGATGAATTGCTATGCTCCATGTCTCAGGCACTCGACCAACACCCGTTTAAAGCTATTATCCTGAGCCATGTCTCTCATGTGGATGGAAGGATTTTTCCCATTCAGGCAATTTCGAGTCTCGCCAGAAAGCATGGCGTGAGGTTGTTCATCGATGGGGCGCAAGCCGTCGGACATATCCCCATTGATTTGAGTCAATTAGAGTATGATGTGTATTTTTTTACCGGCCACAAGTGGTGTGCAGGCCCCTTAGGTACGGGCGCAATGATTGTAAATCCTCGCTTCTTGCAAGGTCACTCGACTTTGCCTGTTCAGGTCAACGTAGGAGAAACGCCGCAGGTCAATCAATTTGAAATTGGGACACAAAACATTGGGCTCATTGCCGGACTAGCGAAGGCCTGTGATAGTAAATATCAAGAAGGGGTGGGAACGGAAAGACTTAAAAAATTTCGCCAACAAGCCAAGGATCTCTTGGGGAAACGACCAGGGAACAAAGTTATTGAATGGAGCGGCCCCCAGGCTCCTGGCATTCTGACCATCCAGGGCCAACCGGGATTGGACCATCAACGGTTGGTGGCACAGTTAGCGGCTAAGGCCGGAATTATCGTGAAGCCGTTTGTGGGATATCCGCCAGACATCATGCCTGCCATCAGGCTTTCGTGGGCTGCCATGATGAATGCCCAAGATTTTCACAGAGGAATCGAAGGGTTTGCGAAAAGCCTTGGTTGAATACAACGTTAGCTCCCTGACTGAAGATAACCGCGGAGGACATCTCGGCGCGCGATGATGCCAATTAACTTTCCACTCCCATCGACAACTGGGACACGAATCAAATGGTTGTTTTGCAGAATATCAATGACCGCTGGGACATCCATACCCTGAAAGGCTGAGATGGGATTCGGCGTCATAACATCGCTGGCCAAGACTTCGGATAATTTACTGCCTTTTCTGAGCGCCTTCAAGAGATCGAATTCAGACACGATGCCGACTAATTTTTCTGAGCCGTCGATAATCGGCACCGACCCATATCCCTCCATCATATAGTTCGCCAGCATTTCCGCCTTGGAGTCTTTGTTGGCGGACTGAACGTTTGTTTCCATTAACTGACCGACGGTCATTTTCCCAAACTTAGTCTCTCGAATATTCGATCCTGACATATGGTTCTCCTTTAGAGGAACATGAATAGATAATCTCTCAATAAATGGAATTGTTTCCCTGAAACCCTTAGGTGTATTGCATCGCACAATAGCACGAAATCCAAGCCGATTCCATATGAAGACCCTTTCAGTAAGTAGCCCCTGGATGCCTCTTTACTGTAACGCCGATTATTAACTCTGACAACGCCTCAGGCGTGTTTCCAGTATGCGATCTGAAGCTAGGGATTCGCATTTCAAATAATTTGCGACAGCTTGAGTTACCGCCTCTTGCGGGATCAAGCCCACAAGTTCACTGTTTGCAATCGAGACCCCGCGTCGCTCCGCTTCAGTCCTTACAGCTTCAAATACGACATGAAGCGGCGTCATATGAAAATTCGTGAGATTCATCGACACCTGAACCAAACCCCTGCTTTTCAGCTCCAAGCCCAATGCCTTGACTGCGGGCAAACCGCCTCCCGAGGTACGAATGGTTTTGGCAATGGCTTGGGCAAGAGTTAGATCGTTGGTATCCAGAACAATGTTAAAGGCAATCAAGAGATGCCGAGCACCAACCGCGATGGCACCGGCTGAGGGATGCAGCTTGGCAGGACCGAAGTCAGGTGACCAGGCAGGATCAGACTTCATTCGTGCCGCTAGACTAGATAAGCCACCACGCCGAATAACTTCTAACGGTTTACGGAAAGGCTGATTACAAGCTTCCTCATAGAGAAACACCGGAATTCTCAACTCATCGCCAATTCGTTTTCCAACCTTTTTAGCCAACTCCACACACTGATACATCGTTTCCCCATCAAGCGGAATAAATGGGAGGACATCAGTTGCGCCAATTCGCGGATGTTGCCCCGCATGTTGACGTAAATCAATCAATTCGGTCGAGGTTTTCACCAGGGCAAAGGCAGCCTGAGCTACCGCATCAGGAATGCCCACAAAGGTGAAGACACACCGATGGTGGTCATTATCATGATGCCGATCCAAAAGGCTCACGCCTTTAACGGAATTGATAGCATCGGCAAGCGCCTGAATCGTCTCAGCCTTGCGGCCCTCACTACAGTTCGCCACACATTCAATGATAGATTCAGCCATTTTTTAAGGATTCTCTCAATAAACTATCTTCGTATTGGACTCCGGCTTCATACCCCAAACCCTCTTTCTTGACAACCCGAAAGAGGCCCTATTATAGTAAAAACTACTAACTTTTCTTTCTTCTTTCCCACCCATTCAACGTGTATGTTTCTCTAGACAATCACAAGGTGGGACAGGGTAAGAAGACAACTACTTACTCCCAAATAATACGACAGGTGATTCCATGAGCATAACGCAAGTTGAACCCGCCACGACCCTCGCACAACTCCAGGAATCTAAATCTGACAAGGTTACAATTGTTCTCCTGAGTGGAGATATGGATAAGGCCATGGCCGCCTTTATTATTGCCACCGGGGCTGCCGCCATGGGGATGCAGGTCACCATGTTTTTTACCTTCTGGGGATTGAATGTGATTCGCAAGCCCGGAGCCTCCAGCACGGCCAAGGACTTCCTACGTAAAGCCTTTGGCTTTCTCAACAAAGGCGGTGCGGACAGCCTTCCCCTGTCCAAGTTTAATTTTGGCGGCATGGGAACCACCATGATGAAAAAAGTCATGAAAGACAATCGCATGCCTGGCGTACCCGAACTCATCCAGACGGCCTTGGACCTCGAGGTGAAAATGATTGCCTGCACCACAACTTTAGGCCTCCTTGGAATTTCCAAGGACACACTGATCGACGGCGTGGACCAACTTGCAGGCGTTTCCACCTATTTGGCTGAAGCCAAAAACGGTTCCGTGAATTTGTTTATTTGAGAAAGAGACTTTGGAGTGGGTGCCCCCCCTCACCAATATGTAAGGAGCTACCAATGATTGAATCCGATGTTAAACTCGATACCTTGGGCTACTTCTGCCCTATGCCAATCATTCTCACTTCCAAAAAAATCAAAGAACTCACCATGGGGCAAGTTCTGGAAGTTCTTTCAGACGACGAGGGGATTAAAAAGGACATGCCAGCTTGGTGCCAAACAACCGGACATGAAATGGTAGGATTAGAGGAAGAAGATTCTGATCCAAAGCGAGTCTATAAAGCCTACGTCAAAAAAGCTAAATAAAAGAGCATTTGCAAAAAATAGCCAATTTTCTAAATGTCCAACTTTTCCCCTTTAATATCATATACTTAAGTTTTGCTATCTATTCCATCTTCCTTCCTCTTTAAAATACGATAAAAATTTACCCCCATCTAGAAAAGCACCAGGATCAACACTAACAAAAACGTTTATCTTCACAACTCAAAATCTTAAAAATTCTATATTCCCCTATTGCCCTTCTGACAAGGCCGTCGAGTTTTGCAACTCCATTATGAAATCTTGATCGTTTTGAATTTGTCGCGCAGCATGGCCTGTAGCTAATAGCTGATCAATTTTTGTTTTTCCAAGAATATGATGTTCCAATCCAAAAAAGGCAAGTACGGAATAGGCATCTTCCTGAGAACTGCCCCCACTAAACTCGGGGGTACTTTCGGATTTTGATTTTATTGGGACCAATGCAGTCTCAACTCTTCGATAACCAAAACTCACGTTAGGCGCTTGAGCCAGATTAGGATCACCTGGGCTGGCCTCTATACCTAACAAGGTCCCCGTCCCGATATAAACTTTACTCCTTCCACAACCGGCAAGAACGAAAAGGCTTAAAAACAGAAAAACAGCGAGTAGTCTGAACTGTCGATGAGAATGCATGGTTTTCCTCCTTATCAAAGTCATATTATTTACAATTCTTAGCAGCTTCTTTAAAAACATTTCGTAAATTTTTGTCTTGGGACGCATCACGAGCTGCCCAACCCGTGGCAAAGACTGAACGAATTTGGATAGGATCAAATGGTTTATCTATTCCTGGCGCTTGTATACAGACATTCCCAAGAACGGAATAGGTATCACTATCCGCGGTAGCATCCATTTTTTCTGCTGGAATACTAGCAACTTCTGCCCGTTTGTACCCTATAAGCAATTTTGGAGGCTGGTCACCTTCTTGGGAAATATCCAATCCAAATTTTGTCCCTGTTGAGAAAACCAGATAGTCCTGACAACCTCCAAAAATAAACGCCGCAACGACGACAACAATTACTTGGATAGAGTTTTTCCTTGAGATACTATTCATAGTCCCTCCTTTCCTATGTTCGAAATGTTCTCAAAATCATCAACCCATATTTCATATCGTGTTTCGTTTGGACGATCACTATTATACTCTAAAAAATAGAGTCCCTCGTGAATTGGGTAAATCTCGACTTTTTTAGTTATTCCCAAAGAAATGTTCCGAGCCTCCTCTCCAATACCAACCGAACCTCCAAATTGCGATCGGGAGAATAGGCTTGAACCTTTCAGCCCATCCCCACGCAAATAGATCAAACTAAAGTTCCACTCATTACCCGATGAATCTGAAAAGAAGCTCAACGGTTTGGTCCATTTCCATAGCGACAAATCCGATTCTCTTTTTCCGCTTTTCTTGATCATATTTGGTGAGGCAACAAGACGACGGCTCAAACCAATTGCTACCCCCCATTGATCACCACCCTCTAAAAGAAAAGGAAAGTGAATTTGTTCCCCGAGATAGGCTTTTCCACTTTGCGGATCAGAATGGCGATACATTACGGGCCCAAAATAATGTTCGGCCTCCTGAGACCGCCACGCACAACCTGGCTGTAAGCACAACGCACTCAGTAACAAATATCCGACCAAAAGGAATCTCAAATGCTTAAAACTCATGGGTACCCGGATAAGGTATCAAATATTGGCTCCTGGCATATGATTGTTTTTTGGTCACTTGACCATCATAACTAACAATCGTTATCCACACTGAGGCATGGCCTAGATGTTTAAAGACAGGCCTTCCTGGAAGTTGAAGTAAACAAACACCTGCATCATGCTTAAAAAAAGGCCGAAATGAAAATTTTATCCTTCTGATAACAAAGAAAAGGATTTCACCCGAAGTCCCTAAGTGTTGATAAATCATTCCTTCATCTTGCCTTGCATTCAATTTGTTATGTACTCTAAATTTATTGTCAAGGAAAAATTTTTAACATTGTTTGTCTCCGTTAATGATCAGTGCAACGACATCCATGGGAAAGGCTCCATTCGCCTTACCTTAACGGGGAAAAACAATCCTTGAAAATGGTCGACATCAATATCGTTTCCAATTTATTTCCCTACAAGTTCTATGCCAGACCCTCTCTTCATCTAACATTCCCTCAAGGACAAAATTTTCAATTAATTGAGGGTACTTCAAAGACCTTTCGCAAAATTAGACTCTTGAAAAGATTGCTGAAGATCTTGTTTGTATCCAATCAGATACACAAATGTATCCAATGGGATAAACAAAACATAAATCTCCGGGAGAATAAAAGATCCCCGTAGCAAGCTACCGGGGGAATTACAAGTTAAAAATATTAATTGGTAAGCGGAGATACTTAAAAAAACCAGAAGGAATACTTATCCCCCGATTATTGTGCTAATGGCGGGCGCAGAAGCGGTAGGATTCACAATGTTTGCAAACATCAAGGTAGCCGAGACTGCCCAGTCGATGAAGGGTTTTGGGTAGATCCCTAGGAGAAGGGTGCCGGCAATGCCGACGTAGACGGCGGTTTTCAATGGCAAGGAGACGGTAAGTGGAGTGGGGTCGGTAGGTTCGTTGATGTACATCTTTTTGACAACGATAAGGTAGTAGTACATCGAGATGACGATGTTAATGAGGCCCACGATTAAGAGTGTGTAGAGTTCTTGTTCCATGGCTGCGACAAAGATATAGAGCTTGCCGATGAACCCTGCCAGTGGCGGCACACCGGCTAACGACAATAAAAAGAGCAGCATCGCCGCTGCCAGGAATGGCGACCGACGGTTGAGTCCATTGTAATCTTCAATTTCATCACTCTTGATCAAATTGCTGACGCCGATCACCACGGCAAACGCCCCAAGGTTCGCAAATAGGTAGGTGAGTAAATAAAAAAGAATGGCATCGCTGCCCCGCTTTGTTCCTGCAGCCAGCCCAATCATGATATTCCCAATTTGCGCGATTCCTGAATACGCCAAAAGCCGCTTAATATTTGTCTGTGCAATGGCCACAATATTGCCGTACGTCATCGAGACAATGGAGGCCACCACAAAGAGCAAGACCCATGTCGGTTTAAAACTGGCCAGCGCCACATAGAACATTCGAATCAAGATGGCCAAGGCTGCGCCCTTGGGGGCAATGGAGAGAAACGCGGTGACGGGCGTCGGTGCCCCTTGATAGGTATCCGGAATCCAGGAATGAAAAGGGACCGCGCCGATTTTAAATCCAAGGGCGGCAAAGATTAGAAGGAATCCTATGGCCAACCCATAGCTTCCTGGCGTCGAGGTCATTTCCGAAAACACAAGGGTTCCAGTTTCTCCGTAAACCAGGCTGATTCCGTAGGCCAACAATCCTGCTGCAAACACCCCCAGGATAAAAAACTTGAGTCCGGCTTCACTGGACCGTTCGTCTTCGCGGAGGTACGCCACCAGCACATAAAATCCGAAGGTCGAAAATTCAAGGGTCACAAAGACAGAGAGAAGATCTTGCGCTGAGGCCATAAACATCATGCCTAACGCAGACATCATCACCAGAAAGTAATACTCGCCTTTGAAGAATCTAAAATGTTTGACGGAATCGATAGAAATCAACAAGACAAGCGCGGTTGCGAGAAGGATGATGATTTTAAAGAAGATCGCCACCCCATCCAACACAAACATATCCTTAAATAACGTGCCATGGACTCCGACATAATCAAACCAAATGAGATTAAGGAGGGTCGCCAGAATTCCGCCGATGGAGAGATACGCAAGATTCTCATGATCAATATTCTTGATCGAAAAATCAACGATCAACACTACGCATAACCAAATAGTCAGAAAGATCTCTGGCGCGAGTAGGAGAAGATCGGATCCGGATAGGGTGAGATCAAACGTCATCATGGTTTAAGGCAAAATCCCCTGTGCGTTCTGCGCAATCACCGGTGCAACCTGATTGATTCGGTCAAGCATGGGCTCCACCGTTGATCGTACAACGTGATAAAAGTGCATAGGGAATATCCCAAAGAAAATACTGGTCGTAATCATAATCAACAACGGCAAACGATCGACCCAATTCCTGGTATCACTCACATGCTCATATTCAGGAGATAATTTTCCGTAAAACAATCCACGCATCATCTTGAACAAGTACGCCAGAGTCAGCACAATTCCCAAGACTGCCACAATTACTTGGAAAGGATATTTATCCCAACTCCCCACAATGATCATCACCTCGGCGATAAAGTTCACGGTCCCAGGCATACCAATGGATGCCATACAACCAATCACAAACGCCCCGGCAAGAAAGGGCATCTTTTTTGCCAACCCTCCGAGCGACGGAATGTCGCGTGTATGCGTTTGTTCATAGACCCATCCCACCATGGCAAAGAGCATCCCTGTGGCCATGGCATGGGCAAACATATAAATAACCGCACCGGTTAAACTGATATAGTCCAACGCCGCCATTCCTAAAAAGATGTAGCCCATGTGGCTGGAACTGGAATATCCAATGACATATTTGGTGTCTCTCGCAAAATAAGAGACAAAGCCTCCGTAGACGATACTGAACACACAGAGCACCGCCGCGATGGGCATGAGTTCACGAGTGATCTCCGGCATGATTTCAAACGCCACGCGGATAATTGAGAAATGCCCAAGCTTCATCAGTACCCCAGCATGCAACATACTGGTAGCCGCAGGCGCGGCCGCGTGCCCCACCGGTGACCAGGAATGCAAGGGCCAAATAGGCGCGATCGAAGCAAATCCAAAAAAGATCAGCAGCCAAATAATGTTACCCAACCAACCATCAAATTTAGCCTGTTCTCGGAGAACGAGTATGTCGAAGGTATGCACCGGTGAAAAATGGTAAATCAGCAGAATTCCCATAAGGGCAACCACCGCACCCGCTGACAAGAACAATGTCAATTTCATGGCTGCATATTCTTTGCTGTTTGACCCAAAGTTGAGGAAAAAACGAACCGAATCCCTGAGTTTCAACCCGGCATCGTCAGTCATACTCAAATAGCCCTTGGTATGACTGCCCCATACTCCCAAAAGCAAATACATGGGTAACACGGACATTTCATAGAAGAAGTAGAGGAAGAACAGATCCAGTGACATGAACACGCCGATCGTTGCTGCCGCCAGAATCAACAAAAAGATATAAAATTCCTTGGTCCGATCCTTGATATGCCATGAAATAAAAATACCCGCAAAGAGTAAGATGGCCGAGGCAAAGACCAACGGCGCACCAATCCCATCCACGCCAATATAAAAGGCGATGCCTAATTCTTCTGACCACGGCCAACGGGTCATCATTTGAAAACCACCTACATCCGGATCGTAGGCCATGAACACATACAACGAGGCAAGAAGCGCGATGCCTGCCGAAACTGCCGCCACCATGCGCACCATGAGGGCTTCCCGATTCGGAACGAAAATTAAGGCAATCGCGCCAAAAAATGGTGCAAACAAGACTGTGAGTAAGGCGAATGAACCCATAAAGTCTATTCTTCCACTACGATGCGTTGACTCGCTGCATCCATTGCTAATCGTTTATCAAACTCAATACTCGCTACCGACCCACGCTCTAACCGATCGACGACCGCCTGCACAGACCCATTAATCATGTTCAGGAAGGGTGACGGGTACAACCCAATCCAAAAAATCATCACGCAGAGCGACACGGCAATGATCGATTCACGTTGGGTTAAATCGTGCAACACCTTCGGAACTTTTTCTCCCAATGGGCCAAAAATCGCGCGCTCGTAGTACCACAGAAAATACGAGGCCGCGAAAATGACACCGGAGACTGCCACCAGCCCATAGAACCAATGCGCTTGAAAGGCTCCAAGCAGAATCAAAAATTCTCCGATAAACCCATTCGTGCCAGGCAATCCAATCGACGCCATACCGATGATTAAAAAGAACGTTGCAAACAGCGGCATTTTTGACGCCAGTCCTCCAGCTTGATCCACGAGTGTATTTCCCGTCCGGTCATACAAAAAACCTGCCAAGAAAAAAAGCCCGGCTGTGGTAAATCCCAAATTGATCATCTGCAACAGACTTCCTTGAATGCCTTGAAAATTCAGCGCAAACAGGCCAATCACCACAAAACCTAAATGGCTAATGCTGCTAAACACCAGAAGTCGACGGAAGTCCGCCTGAATAATCGCAATAATCGCTCCATACACAATCGCTATTAGGCCAAGGGCCATCACAATCATGACCACGGTTTCATCCTTGGACGCTTCAGGGAGTAAGGGGAAACTAAAACGCAAGAATCCATAAGTGCCCAGCTTGACCCCAGCCAATACCACGGACATACCAATAGGGCCTTGAACCAGCGCATCAGGCAGCCAGGTGTGAAAGGGAAACACCGGAGCTTTAAAGGCAAGCCCCATAAAGATAAACCAGAAAATAAGAATCTGTTGGCTCACTGGAACCGGAACAGTCAGCAATTCTAGGAAATCGAAACTATACGCATTGGTGGCATCATGATAATTCAAACACAGCAGCGCGAAACCCACTAACATAAAAACGCTGCCGAGAAGCGTATACAGCACATATTTTAATGCAGCATATTCCTTCTCTTCCCCCACCCCCCAAATCTTGATGAGGAAGTAGCTGGGGATCAGCATCAATTCCCAGAACACGAAAAAGAGAATAAGATCGATAGACACGAAAATGCCCATGATCGTCATTTCTAACGCCAAGACACTCATGAGATAGAGCTTGAGATTTTCTCCCACCGAATCCCATGAATAAAGTACTATCATGACGGTGAGAAACGCGGTCAGGCCAACAAACAAAATACTAATACCGTCAACCGCCAGGTGGTAGGAGATTCCCAATGGAGGAATCCAACTGAGCCGTTCACTAAATTGCATTGCCGCGGAATCGGGGACGAACCGTAGCAAGAGCAGCGAGGCAAGAATTAGCTCAAGCACGGCTATCCCAAGGGCGGACTTCTTGAGGAGATCTGGATCTTTTTGCGGCCAAAGTAATATGGCGCCAATCAAAGGCAAAAAGATCAAGACCGACAAAAGGGGAAAACCAAATTGTAATTCTTCAAGCATAATAAATTAATCAGTCCAAACTATAGAACCGATGTTCCGGTCAACCACACAAACAGGAAATGCACAAGAATAAAAAGACCTATCACAATGACCGCCGCATAATGGTTCACCAAACCGGTTTGCAACTTCCGCCAAGACCAGGCCGCCAAATGATTGGCATAGCCAATCACATTGAGCCCCGCATAGATCACATGTTTCTCAGTCCATGTGATTCCGGCACCACTGGCGTCGGCACCATGACCAATTCCACGAATGAATCGATCGATGATATTTTGATCGAACCAATCCCATATTTGCCCAAGGCGTTTACATGGCTCGACGATAACCGAATCATAGAGCTCATCAACCCAATATTTGTTCAAGAAGGTGCGATAGGCTCCAGAAAATCGTTCCGCCCATTCATCCGCCATGCCCGGACTCACAGAATACATATAATGCGCCAACCCCCAACCACCCAATCCAATGCTGATAGCGACCGCCATCAGTCCGGCCAACGTACCAAAACTGACTTCATGAGGAACGGCCGCGATAGGTGTCGCCACCGACGACAAAAATCCATGGAGCCAGCCATGCTCGGGCGGCACGCCCATAAAGCCACCAATCACAGATAGTCCAGCCAAAACCATGAGGGGAACAGTCATCACCGGCGGAGATTCATGGATGTGATGATCCACTTCAGGATCAACGCGCGAGGGCCCATAAAACGTCAGGTAGGTCAGGCGGAACATGTAAAAGGACGTAAGAAACGCGCCAACGGCCGCAAAGAGATACAACACATAATGGTGATTCACGAAGGCATGCGCCATGATCTCATCTTTGCTCCAAAAACCAGCCAGAGGGGGAATCCCCGCAATGGCCAATGTCCCAATAAGAAACACCTTATATGTAATCGGAATTCGCTTCGAAAGCCCGCCCATCTTCCGAATATCTTGTTCACCTTGGAGAGAATGAATCACGGCACCCGCTGACAGAAAGAGGAGCGCTTTAAAAAACGCATGGGTAACCAGATGAAAGATCGCCGCCACATAGGCCCCCACGCCGCAGGCCAAAAACATATACCCCAATTGGCTGACCGTGGAGTAGGCCAACACACGCTTAATATCGTTCTGAACCAATCCTATCGTAGCGGCGAATAATGCCGTCGCGCCTCCGATAACTCCAACCGTGGCCATCGCCACCGGGGCCATATCGAAGAGCACATGATTTCGAACCACCATATACACACCCGCCGTCACCATGGTAGCCGCATGAATTAATGCACTGACCGGTGTGGGACCCTCCATAGCATCCGGCAACCAGGTATACAACGGAATTTGCGCAGATTTCCCGATGGCTCCAACTAATAAGCACAAAGCAATGGCCGTGGCCATTTCTGTGGAGAGTTGCCCTACATTGGCCAGCGCTTTCGTATAATCAAGGGTTTTAAAATTCGAGAAAATTAAAAAGATGGCCAACAAAAATCCCGCATCGCCAATGCGGTTCACGACAAAGGCTTTGGTCGCGGCTTTGGCGGCCGAGATCTTATGGAAGTAGTATCCAATCAACAGATACGAACATAATCCGACGCCTTCCCACCCTATAAAGAGCACCAAATAGTTGTTCCCCATCACGAGCAGGAGCATCGAGACCATGAACAAATTCATATACACGAAGAAGCGTGTGAAACCTTCTTCGCCATGCATATACCCAACCGAGTACACGTGAATCAGGAAACCAACCCCTGTTACCACCATCAACATCACCGCCGACAATGGATCAATCAAAAAGGCCAGGTCCACATGAAAGTCCCCGCCAAAGATCCATGAATACGCAATGACATCACGAGGAGTTGGATCGGCCATAACCCCCATAAACACCGTAAGGGCGCAGAGGAAGGAGAGTCCCACCGATCCAAAGGCAATGCGACCAGCGAGATCATGCGAATATCGATGACCAACTAACCCATTGACCAAGACGGCCAGAAGAGGAAAGACTGGGATAAGAATGACGAGGAGTTCTGCCACGTTACCACTTCAACAAATTGACTTGGTCTACATTGGTCGCAATTTTTCCACGGAACACCACAATGATAATCGCCAACCCTACGGCGGCTTCTCCTGCCGCGATGGCAATCACAAATAAGGCCGACAGTTGTCCGGCCATGGAATCCAAATAATGGGAAAACGCGACAAGGTTGATATTCGCGGCATTGAGCATGATTTCCACTGACATCAGGACAATGATGAAGTTACGGCGAATCAGCACGCCAATAAGTCCCGTCATAAACAAGATGGCACTCAACGCCACGTATGCGGAAAGAGGAATCATGGTTTCCCTAAGCTAGTTTTTCAATAAACGAAAATGTTGATTGCCTGCCATAGATTGAGTTGCTTCGCAAAAAGTATTTCGTATTTCGTCGTTCGTATTTCGATTTTTACGAGATCCCCTTCACGAGGTACGAAATACGTTTTTATTCAGCTCGACCCATCTGCCTTTGCCACTGGCGAGGTTGGGGTTTTCGCCAACACAATCGCGCCAATAATCGCCCCCAACAAAAATACACCGACGATTTCAAACAACAACAAATAATCGCTAAACATCGTAATCCCAATCGCATGACTAGGACCGGTAGTTAACAGGACCTCGGTCGTAGCCTTCCCTTTGATCCCACCATAAGGTGTTTGAAAAATCAGAAGAAGCAGTTCACCAAGGATGGCCACACCGGCAAATAAAGCGAAGGGATATTTATTGTGAAGAAATTGTTCTTCCGTCTTGAGGTTCAGCAGCATGAGAACAAACAGGTACAAAATCAAAATTGCCCCGGCATAGACAATGATCTGCACCGCAAACAAGAATTCCGCATTGAGCAGGACAAACAAACCCGCCACGTGCAGAAGCAACGCCAAGAGGCTCATGCCGCAATGGACAGGATTTTTCAGGGCAATCGTGAAAACCCCGGCAAGGATACTCACGGTCGCAAAGTACCCGAACAATAGATAGATCATTGTAAATGGCTAGGAGTCGGTTTCCTTCCCCACCGGCTGCGGAAAATGATAGCGGTAGGCACGGCTCTCCTCATCGTTCTTTTCTTGGTTATGGGCATATAAATATTTTTTGGCATCTTCTATATGGAGTTCGCCAATCTCATAGAGCCGTTTTTTGTCGAACAGGAGTGTCCGCTTATCATGGGTGGAAAACTCATACATTTTGGTCATGGCGAGCGCATTGACCGGGCAGGCTTCAACACAGTATCCACAAAACACGCATTTGGTGATATCGATATAAAATTCGGTCGCTTTCCGCTGGAGCGGCATGGATTTATCTTCTTCACTAATTACCTTGATACAGCGAGAAGGACAGGCAGCCTCACACAAATCACAGCCCACACACCGTTCCACGCCATTGTCATAGCGCAGGAGCCCCAATGCCCCACGATGGGCATCGGGTATCGTTCGTTTTTCCCGGGGATATTGAAAGGTGATAGGGCGATGAAACATATGCTTGAAGGTCACCTTCATCGCAGTCCAGATTTCACGGAACAAGACGGCGTCAAAGAATCTTTTACTCGATTGCCTTGAATCCATATTTACATACAGCCCCTTCCTTACACCTTCTCAATGGTTACCTGACCCAATTTGTAATACGGCACCCTGGTCACCGGATCAATCTCAACCGCAATCAAATCTTTCACTGGCGGATCGGTAAAATGCTCAGGAAACACGCAGGTTCCAGGCAACACCGCGATATCAGATTCAACACCCATGTTGAGGTGGCCGTGGTCGGAAGTTACTCGAACACGCCCCCCCTCCGTCAACCCCAACCGCTCGATCTCCCCAGGAGCCAAACGCAGACATTGGGTGTTAGGAGAAATCTCCATTAATCCCGAGGCTTTGGTCGACAGTTTTCCAGAATGATAAATCAATTGGATCAATTTTAACCCGACAGGCCGTGCAGTCGTCTCCAGCTTTTTCACATTCGCATACCGGCTCGAAACTTCCTGAGCAAATCCATTGTTCAAATACGCGGAGGGATTCGCTTCGACTTTCTTGGGTTGTCCAAGATTGTAATATCCAGGTAGCAGCTTACGAATTTCTTCCTGAACATCTTGTGTCGATTCGTAGGGCAGAGTCTGGCCCATGCTATTGGCAATGCCGACAAAGATATGCCAGTCCAAGGCGCTCTCACCCAGCGGTTCCATCGCAGGTCGGACAAACTGCACTTTGCCCTCTTGATTGGTCACCGTGCCGTCCTTTTCTGCAAAAGTACAGGCAGGGAACACCATATGCGCGCGTTGAGCCGTCTCGGTCAGGAACGGATCTTGGCAAATCAACAACTCCAATTTTTCTAGGGCTTCATCCACCCCAAAAGACTTCGGAAGTGTGGATAATGGATTTTCACCGACCAGATATAAGGCTTTAATTTTCCCATCCCGACATCCTTGCAAAATTTCCATGAGCGTTGAGCCATCATGGGCAACAGGCAACCCGGAACCCCAGGCTTGTGAAAATTTCTCCTTTGCCGTGGCGTCATCAAACGACACCGGTCCAGGAAGAAATTCCGGGGCCACCCCCATATCCAGCGCGCCCTGCTCATTGCTCTCTTCCACGACGGTATTGATGCCTGAGCCTTTCGCATTCAGCTTCCCAGTAATCCAGGCCAAATCCACAAGATTTAAGACATTGTGATAACCGCGAGACTGACGAACAATGCCTTCACCGCAGACAATGATTGAGCGAGATGCTTCGGCAAAGATCTTTGCAATCTCGTTGATGTGATCAATGGAAACCCCTGTCTGAGTGGCCACGTCATCGAGAGAGACCGCATTCGCAGCCTGCTTGAGGGCTTCGAAGGCTTGCGGGGCCTGTCCTGTCACATCCGAATCCACGAGGTCTTGATCCAAGACCGATTTCACCAACCCCTGCACTAGCAGGCCTTCGGTCCCTGGCTTCACCATGGTTGGATGAGAGGCGAGCTTGGCTAAATTCGTCTGCATCGAATCCACGACCATAAGCGAGGCCTTATAGGTGCTCATGGCGGCTTTGATTCGCAAACTCGCGACCGGATTGGTTTCGGTAATATTCGATCCCACAACCAAGATCGCCTTGGCTTTTGAGATATCGGCCGAAGTGTTCATCATCCGATGAATGCCCAAGGCATGATGCACCGCACGGACAAAATTCACATGGCCATACCTGGCGCTGCTATCCACATTGTTTGTCCCGATCACCGTACGCATAAACTTTTGAAAGACATACAGCTCTTCGTTGGTACAGCGCGCAGTGATCAACCCAGCAATGGCATCAGGGCCATATTTGGCTTTCACGTCATTCAATCGCTCAGCGGCCGTATCTAATGCCTCGATCCATGGCGCATCTACCAAGGCATTGTCTTTTCGTATCAGCGGTTGCTTGAGCCGTTCTTTACTATCGATAAATTGGAATCCGAACCGCCCACGCACGCACAGGCCATTATGCCCATTCACGGTATCAGCACGATCGCCCCACTTGTTTTTCCATGAGAGCGGCGACGTCACACGCACGACTTCCGTATCTTTGGTTTCCACATACATTTGGCAACCATCGCCACAATAATTGCAGGTGGTGGTGGTCTTTTTCAGCTGCCAGGGCTTATAGACATATTTGGAAAATTTATTGGTAATCGCGCCGACCGGACAGACGGCCAAGCAATCCCCGCAAAATTCGCAGTCGAGCGCCTGGTCCCCTTTGGCAACCACCTGGGTAAAGCCACCCTTTTTCATGAATTGCAGGGCATCGATCCGTTGCACGTCTTTGCAAATATTGATGCACTCGCCACAAGCAATGCAGCGATTCATATTAAAGTCGAGAACGAGGCTTCGCGTATCTTCTGGAATATTTTTTTGTTTGGCATTGGCTAGATCCGTCACTTGATGTTGAAAAGCCATGTCTTGTAATTCGCAATGTCCATCGGCATCACAGACTGGACAGTCCAAGGGATGGACCGATAAATGCTTTTCGACCCCCTTCTTTCTCGCGGCAAAAAGATCGTCGCCTTCTGTTGTAATCACCATGCCCTCAGCAGCCTTGGCAGTACAGGACCGCACGGGGGCTTTCTTTCCTTCTTGCCACACCAAACACATGCCACATGACCCAAAGGGATCGAAGGTATAGTGATAGCACATGGCCGGAACGATCTTGCCCATGCTCGAAATCACGTCATACAACGACACGCCTTCGTTGGCGGTCACCGTTTCCCCATCAATAGTCAGCTGAATTTTAACGGCTTCAGCATCCGGAGTTGTCACTGGCTTCAGTCCCATATATCTCTCCGTTTTCTCTCGTATCTAGTATCTCGTCGTTCGTATCTTGTGAAGAGCATGACACCTGGCGCATCTCTATTTTTCGAGATACGAAATCCTAGATACGAGCCACGTTTGTTATCTGTCGCATTCTCCCATCACAATGTCATACGATCCAAAAATCGTGACGGCATCGGCAATCATATAGCCTCGAGCCATGTGGTCAAAGGCCCCCATGTGTATAAATGACGGAGAGCGAATTTTTAGTCGATAGGGGTTCCCTCCGCCCGTACTCACAATATAAAAACCAAGTTCACCTTTATGCGCCTCGGTCCCGCAGTAAATTTCCCCTGCCGGCGCATCAAACCCTTGTGAAAATAATTTGAACTGCTGAATCATGGATTCAAGATTTGTAAAAACCCGATCTTTCGGCGGCAACGTGACACTCGGCACGTCGGCCATCACAGCACCTTCCTTGGGCATTTGATCCATACATTGCTGAATAATTTTCACGCTCTCCCGCATTTCTTCAATGCGAATCCAATATCGATCGTAAGTATCGCCATTTTTACCAACCGGCACGCTAAACTCGCACTTGGGATAAGCCCCATACGATTCATATTTCCGCAAATCGTAATCCACGCCAGATCCGCGCAACGTTGGACCGCTTAACCCAAAACTCAACGCATCTTCCGCAGATATCACGGCCACACCAACGGTACGGGCCAACCAAATGCGATTCTTCTCCAAGAACACGACATATTCATCGATCTTTGGAGGAAAGTAATCCAAAAACCCTCGAACTTTAGCTTCCAGGGAATCGGTGAAATCACGCTCCACCCCACCGATGCGATACCAGCTAGTGGTCAGACGGGCTCCGCATAATTCATCGAACCAATCCAACAGAATTTCTCGATCGCGAAACGTGTAAAAGAACACGGTCATCGCGCCGATATCGAGCGCCTGAGTACCCAACCAAAATAAATGGCCGATGATACGCTGAATCTCCGCCACAATGGTGCGAAGATATTCCGCACGTTCCGGCACAGTGATATTCATGAGTTTTTCCACGGCCCGGCAATACGCGAAGTTGTTGTACATCGCGCAGACATAATCGAGCCGGTCAGTGTGCGGAATAAACTGATGATAGGTACCATGCTCCGCAAGCTTTTCCACGCCCCGATGGAGAAAGCCCATTACTACCGTGGACTTGGTAATCCGTTCTCCCTCCAGATCAAGGATGACTTTGAGCACCCCATGCGTCGCCGGATGCTGGGGCCCCATGTTGAGCAACAGCTCTTCGCTTCGCAGGACCGGAAGATCCTTGGTCTCTGGATGTTCCGGATCGACCTTATAAATCGTTTCGCGTTGATCTTCTAAATGCGCCATCTCAATCTAACGAATGCCCAAACTCCAAAGAGCTAGGAAGTTCCCTCTTTCAAAAAATCAAACGTATCACGCCAGCCTTTACCTTGCAGGGGGAAATCCTTTCGCAAGGGCCAACCTTCATCATATTCATCCGGCATTAAAATCCGTCGTAAGTCCGGATGATTCTTGAAGCGAATACCCATCATGTCGAACACTTCGCGTTCCATAAATTCCGCCCCACGCCAAATATCCACCATGGAATCTACATAACAATCTTGTTCCGGCACCCGCGTTTTAATCCGAATTCGATGCCGATGCCGAATCGAGTACACTTCCCACACCACTTCAAAGCGCTCCTCGTCATCCGGCCAGTCCACGGAACTCACATGGACCATGTAATCGAAATCCATCTTGGAATCATCGCGCAAATAGCGGCATACCTCATGGACCTGGGCACGCGCGATGGTCAAGGCTACATCTCCCCGCCATTCGTACACGGAAACGACAGCTTGGGGAAATTTCGCTTGAACAGATTCTGCTAACGGGTGCATTAGGCCGTCGTACTCCTTACCACAGGCTTCACTTCATCAGGCTGTTTGGTAAAGACCCGTTTCTGCATAATTTGGTCTTGAAGTTTCAAAATGGCATCGAACAGAGCTTCTGGCGTTGGGGGGCACCCAGGTACGTAGATGTCCACTGGCACAAACCGATCGACTCCCTGCACCACCGAATAACTATCATAGATATTGCCCGAAGTTGCACAAGACCCCATGGAAATCACATATTTTGGTTCAGGCATTTGATCGTAGATTTTGCGAATCACCGGCGCCATCCGACGGCAGACCGTCCCAGCCACAATCATCACATCCGATTGTCGAGGGGAACCACGAAACACCCCAGCCCCGAACCGGTCAATATCATAACGAGAAGACACCGCTGCAATCATTTCAATAGCACAGCAGGCCAATCCAAAGGTCATCGGCCATAAGGACCCTTTGCGTGCCCAGTTTACCGCCTTCTCTAGCGAAAGGGTCATGATCCCAAGGTCGCCATCCCTCTCGTGCTTTTTCCCTATTTGAATTAACCCCATATGTTCCTTGTTTTGCGTAAAGCGAAATAATAATCGACTTCGGTCATCAATCCCACTCGAGGGCGCCTTTGCGCCAAGCGTAGACGTATGCAACCACAAACAAGCCAATAAAAATCATCATTTCAATCAGGCCAATCACACCAAGGTCATGGAAAGTAATGGCCCACGGGTAAAGAAAAATGACCTCGATATCAAAAATCACAAACAACATCGCAATCACATAATATCGAACAGGAAACGGCATGCGGGAATCCGAGAAGGGTTCGGACCCGCATTCATATACACTTAATTTTTCAAATTCGGGGTATTTGGGTTGGACGAGGTAACTGAGGGCTAGTGTGACCAAACCAAAGCCCAAGGCCAAGACGATAAAAATCAGAATGGGAGAATATTTATCTAAATAGGCGAGTAGAAGTTCATACCCATCCATAGTGATTCCCCTAAAAAATCAAAAAACTTCAAATTTTCCGCAGAATTTGCAATGGTAACACCCCGTTTTTTAACGAATCAAGAGAACAAAAGACCTACCACGGCTTCAACCAAAAGGCCCAACCCAATAAGGCATATAGGGAAACGGTGCCTTGTCGATCTTTTATCGAATACCGAAGGAACAAGGAAATGATACGCAAAGGCTAGGAAAGGGCTTCTAAAAAGTCCGAAAGGGGGCCTAGGACTTCGGCATATCCTCAGGAGGCCGCTTGAGACCTTTTGGAGGAGACTCCTGGGAATTTTCCCATTCATCGGTCAAAGGGTACACCGCTTTGGCCTTATTCCGCCGATGAATCTGGGTTTGAATGCGGCGAGGTGGTGGGTCTTTTGACTTGTCTAGTCGGGATTTTGGGGGAGGGTTGTGCATATATTGATGGTAGCCTATGGCTAGGCCAAGCAACAACCCAATGTGGTCATTCCCGACATTTTTAATCGGGAATCCAGGTTTATTTTTATGCGGGGTATCGCCTCCGTACAAAGCCGGCATAAAATCATCGCTTTTGACAGGAAGCACAAACAAACGAACTTCGCTCACTGACGAGCCGACAAATGGGAGTAGCGCATGCAGGGCAAGGTTGCCCGGTTTTTTGATAAACCTGGTGATAGTGTTGAAATTGCCCTCGCGAACCATTAGGAGACAGATAGTCCCGAATAGACGACCCGCCCTTGTCAATCGACTCATTCAGCACTTTTTGCATATTTAGAAACAATTGTTGGATTCTCTTTTTTGACAATCGGTGCCCCCGGGCATCTGGATGAATACCGGATCGGAAGAGCATTTCATTGGCATAAATATTTCCGATGCCCGCGATACGTTGTTGATTGAGCAATACAGACTTCACCCGCCCGCGACAGCCTTTGATTAACGAGAAAAATTCATTCTCAGAAACCTGCAACGGATCTAACCCAAATCGCCGTTCGCGATACGCCTCCCACTCCTGCTCATTGAGCAAAGAGAGTCGCCCAAATCGACGCGCATTCCAGTAATACAGCTCCGGGTTTTTACAACTGGCTAAATGAATGATGACATGCAGGTGCTTCTCGCTCGGCATGGACTGGCGATCAAAGAGAAGAAGTCCCGTCATCCCCAACTCAGCAACGAGGTAGCGACGGGTTCTTTCTTGCTCGCACACCAACGCGACACTTTTACCAAAGCGTTGGATCTCGACAATTCGCGACTTGGTATACCACGGCAAATCTGTTAACCCCTGGCGAACAATATCGTTGCGCCCAATCCAGATGTGCTGAATGGTGGCTCCCACGAGGTGTAATTCGAGCTGTCTTCGAATAACTTCGACTTCTGGCAATTCTGGCATGATCGATTATCCGGATGTTGGAATTCCTAGTATAACCTTGGATATCGAGCTCTATCCAAGTTGCGGCACCCTGGCTAAGCTTCTATACTTCTAACTATCTATACTTCTAACTAATTGAATAGGTAGGTATTCTTACAGGAGTTAATCCATGACCATGATGGCTGTCAAAGATATAGAAGCGCGGCTCACACAGGCCAAATGTGCCATTTGCAAAAAAAGCCGATTTGGCATTGATAGTCGCAGTGTGAAAGAAGATGGGGACTGGAAGGCCATCTGCATCGATTGCCACTACACCTTTCCTGTCTATGCTGATATGGAATTTTATTTGCAAACACAACCGGACGTGAAGTATCGCCTTCGAGATATCGCCTGTCCTAATTGCATGAAACGGGACCACAGTTTAAATTTTCGTATTGTGATGTCTGTGCGTGAATCGATTTATTTTCTCACCTGCAATTCATGCCAACATCAATTCACAGAACAATCGTCGCTCGAATCCTTCGAGTAGACGCACCAACCAGATTGGAACCTGCCCATGGACCAACCCTCCACACAACCAGACGCCGAATCTTCAGACGATCCCAATCCTCCGAAAAAGCCCAAGACGAAAAAAGAAATCCACGTGGTGTCGTTACCCCATGACGACGACATGATCGCCGATGAAATGGCAGAGCTGTTCGAAGAGGATCAAGTCACTCATAAACACGGGAGCGCGGAACCTGAGGGTGATTAACGTTTGGGAGACTAACCCAAAGAGGCTAGAAAAACTATTCTAACAAATGCCGCTGGTCTTTCATCGCTTCAAGGCGAAAAACCAGATCTTTGACAGGACATTCAGAACAAGGTTGCGTGGGATTGTCAGACCAAGGAATAGCAGAAAACACTTTCACGGCTTTCAACCGACCATCCTTGAGAAGTTCAATAAACGTCATCGCATCATCTAGCGACTTGGCCTTCCAGGTCACGGACCGAATGGCCTGATGGGGTCGCTTGAGCGGCACCTGAATCAGAAACTGGCTGGGTGCGATTTCATGTGCGGGAGGTTCGAGTTTTTTGGCCAACCCCTCCATCATTCCGCACAACTTCTTAATGGTCTCTTGGATATCTTCACCCTCGATCTGAAGCTTCCTTACAAACTCCGAATCGCATATGCCGAGCAAAGAATCCACCGATGATTGTGGATCATCCAGAACTGACACCGTCGCCACAGCTTCTTGCACATCCAATGATTCCAGAGGGATAGAGACCAACCCCGCGGTTTCCTTTTGACCTTCTGCAGCCCAGGAGATCATGGGAACTGCCAAGCAAAGCATCAGACTGGCACTCCAAACGTTCAAGCGTCCAAGTGTGAACACATGTCGTAAACGTTCCATCAATACGCACCCCTTTTACTTCTTTGCACCAAACACCTCTTTCAAGAGTTCTGTGACTCGTGCGCCAGGATCGGTGCGAATCTTCCGTTCTTCTTCGGCCAAAACATGAAAGAGGCCTTTCAGGCTTTTGTCGACAACATATTGATCAGGGTCAAAGGCCAATGAATCCACAAAAGGTAGGGAATTGTATCGACCTACTAGTTCGCGATATTGCTTGGTCACGCCGACCTGATTCAGTGCCGTTTCCACTTGAGGACGAAACATTGCACTAAGCTTATCCGTGGTTTTTCCTTGAAAATACTCCGTGGCCGCCGTATCGCTTCCCTTAAGAATACCTTGGGCATCTTCAAACGACATATCCTTAATGGCGTCCATAAACACCGGCTTAGCCAACGCCGTGGCTTGCTCGGCCCCTCGATTCATACTCACCACGAATTCATCCAATTGCGGACCATATCCGACAAGCCTCAGCGCCTGATCAAATTTTTGAAGCTGAGTTGGCATTGGAATCTTGATAGCCTCGTTTTGCAAAAACCCATTTTTAGCACCGGTTAGTTGCACGGCATTGGCACTACCGACCTCCAGCGCTTCCTTTAAGCCGGCAATAATTTTATCTTCACTGAGCTCAGCCGATGTACCCAAACCAAGAGATTTAAATCCCTCCATCACATCATCAAAAAATCCAAAGCTTTGAGCCGGCATCAAAAGGACTATTCCTGCGAGAAGGACCATAGCAATCCGCATATGTCGAAAACTCCTTTCACAACACCCAATAAGAACTTGCACTTACATTGAACCCTACAACACCAGGTTTTGCAAACAACTACCGTGACTCAGATCCCCGCAGATCTGCTCTATCTAAACAATGTTTGCGCCTTCCCATCCTCCCTTGTTAGGTTCCACAAAATTTACAACATCCCCTCCTCTTTGTCTGTGTGATATTCAAGGAAATTTTTGAGTCATGAGAGCAAAATTCTTTGCCTGCATTTCCCTCCTAATCGCCATGGTATGCGTGACGGTTCCCGCTGCCGCGACGTCAGGCCTTATTCAATTGAGAGATGGGAGCCAATTGCATGGGGAGATCATATCCATGGTCAAGGGAACTCTGAAAGCCAAAGCGTCCTTTAGCCAAGGCGATCCCATACCCATTACTTGGAGCGAAGTGACGGGACTCACCACCACAAGCTCCATCACCCTCGTGCTGAAAAATGGCGTCACCTTACAGGGCATCGCTCAACCAGGAGAACCTGGCACTATTCAACTCGCCACAGACCTCATTCAGGTTACCATTCCCGTCCTGGTGGAAACCGTCGTCGCCATTAATCCACCGGAAAAGAAACCTGTGACCTACAAGGGCAATATTAACTTTGGGGGTTCAATCACGTCCGGCAATAGCGACCTCAAGCAGGGCAACTTTTTTGGCGAACTGGTCATCCGCGGGGACATTCTTCGATTATCTTTCATTGGACGGTGGAATTATTCGGAAGACTCAGGGTCCATCATTACTCGGAACACCTTTGGCAACGTCAAACTCGACTTTTTTGTCACAAAGCGTTTTTACCTGTTTACTAGTGCCTTATTCGAACAAGATACGTTTCAAGACATTCAACTTCGAACCTCCATTAGCGGTGGGCCAGGCTATCAATTCATCATGCCAGGTGACCTTTCCAGCCCCTATCTCCACGATATGGAGCTAGACGGGGAAATTGGTCTTGGGTTTTTTAACGAAGATTTTAAGGTAGCCGCAGATCAACAAAATTTCACTGGCCGCTGGGCTGCAAATCTGGATTGGCCCGTGACCTCGGAAGTCACCATTTTTCATCAACACCAAGGCTTTCCCTCTCTTGAAGATTTCACCGATTTTTACATTACCTCCCAACAAGGCATCCGAATCAAAATCATGGGCAATTTCACCACAGGTTTCCAATTAAATTGGCGGTACGACAATACTCCCTCGACTGGGAAAAAAGCTTCAGACTTCCAATACCTTTTGAATCTAGGGTATAGCTTTAAATCCTAAACGGACTGTAGGCCGTCCAGAAGGCAGTGGGAGACCCACAAATATTGGCTGACTGTCATTCCCCAAGAAATTTGGTATAGTCATGGCCCTCATTTGGTCGAGAGGACGTAAAGTCATCTGTTATGTTCGTTGAGTTGTTTTCTAGGAGGACATCATGAATCGGGGTCACTGGCTGGGCTTTTGTTCCGTACAAAATTGGCTCGTGTGCATTATCTTTATTTTTTTAATTCAGGGATGTACTGGCCTTCAGTACGGTGACCACGTTAGCAAATTTGGCAGACCCCTCTCGGAGCCAACCTCTCCTCCCGCAAGCATCACGATCGAACCTGAACAACACACTCGCCCTATCAAAACCCAATCCACCTTCACGGCCATAGTGAAAGACGCGCAAGGAAAACCCCTTAACGGAGCCATTGTGGAATGGACCCTTGCCAGAGCCAAAGGCGCAGTCGGTGATATTATCGACATAGGACAAGATCCCTTAAAACAAGCCCTCAGGGTCAACAACACGTATGCTATCGGTGGCACTAATCGCCAAGGGGAATCAACGATCACTTTGACCTCTGTGCAGGAAGGCAGTACCCATCTCATTGCAATCGTTTCCAACCTGAAGGAACAACGCCACCATCAAGCCTTTGCAGTCATGCATTGGTTGGATGCGGAATGGGACTTTCCACTTGACGCCGCACAAAAGGTGGGAACGACCCGAAACATGGCCGTCACAGTCATGAAAGCCTCAAACGGCGCTCCCTTGGAGGGTTATCAGGTGAAATGGAATGTCACTTCAGGGCCAGAAGCGTATTTTGAGGAAAGCCGCCAATCTGAAGCCATTGCGGAAACCGATGCACAAGGTGTCGCCCGAGTAACCTTGGCCCAACAAACCCCAGGACCAGGCGAAAACACCGTGCAAATCACCGTCGTGAAACCTGAAACCCCCGATCGAGACTGTTGTCCGGCCGTTAGCGGGATCATAGCCAAAGGACTGTCAAAGACAACCTGGATGGCCCCTTCCATCACGTTAGAACAACAATGCCCCTCGGCTTTGATATTGGGTGACACGGCTGAATTTCCCATCACGCTGACCAATAGCTCACAAGTGAATGCCAGTAATGTTGTCCTGCGTCATACCATTCCTGCTGGCATGGAATTTGTTGGGTCAAATCCGCAAGCTCAACAAGTAGGAAATTCCCTCACATGGAATTTAACCGACCTGGCGGCCCAAACTAGTCGACAAGTCATTCTCCACATGAAAGCGAAAGCCAGTGGCACGTATGTGAATGAAGTAGTCGTGGAAGCCAACGACGGCGTGCACAGTCAATCCATGTGTTCCGCCACCGTCGGCGAACCTATCCTGTCTCTCACGCAAACCTGCCCTTCCACTGTGCTAGTCGGAGAAAGGTCTGAATTTCATGTCACCATTACGAACACCGGAACCGGTGTCGCCAAGGACCTTCAACTCACAGACCGTGTTCCGAATGGCATGAGTCACGCATCCGGCCAACCCGAGGTGACGCGAAAAATCGATTCCTTGGCAGCGGGATCGACCGTTACCGAAGTGTTTACGTTCACAGCGAACCAACCCGGCGCCGCATCCAATGTCGTGCAGGTGACTGGTAGTAGAAATTTACAGGAACAAGTCAGTTGCGATTTGACCATTGAGCAGCCCAGTATGAGCCTGAAGATGACGGGCCCAGAGAATCGATTCTTAGGAACCACCGCAACCTATTCCTTGGAAGTCACCAACACCGGGACGGCACCAACCACCGGAGTAGTGGTACACGATACCTTACCCAGCGGGTTCACATTTGAAAGCGCGAATCCTCCGGGGAACCATCTTCCGAATACCAACAACGTTTCGTGGAATCTCGGCACCATGGCCCCAGGGGAAACAAAAACATTTCAGGTGACCGGTCGAGCCAATACCAGCGGACGACAATGCAATATCGCCACGGTCCAAACGGAACGAGGCCTGAAAGAACGGGCCGAAGTCTGCACCTCGGTGGAAGGCGTGGCCGCCCTCCTGTTGGAAGTCACAGATAGTCCCGACCCAGTGGAAATCGGAACACAGACGAGCTATTCGATTCTTGTGACCAACCAGGGAACCGCTAATGCAACTAACATCAAAATTGCCGCGACAATTCCGGACGGTATGGAGTATGTCTCTTCTAGTGGATCAACCGCCAGGTTAGTCGTTCTGGGAAAACTCGTAGACTTTGACCCGATTCC
This sequence comes from Candidatus Nitronereus thalassa, assembly GCF_032191465.1. Lineage (NCBI taxonomy): Bacteria > Pseudomonadati > Nitrospirota > Nitrospiria > Nitrospirales > Nitrospiraceae > Candidatus Nitronereus > Candidatus Nitronereus thalassa. Next base: position 1,775,677 of record NZ_JAQOUE010000001.1, read on the forward strand.
TACCTTAAGACCAAAGGAAAACCTCGTATTTACCGTCACGGTGAAAGGAGTCCAACCGGGCGATCTCCGCTTCCGGGTGGAAATGAATGCAGACCAACTCACCAGCCCAGTCCTGGAAGAGGAAAGCACCAAACTATACCAATAGGAATGGGACGACAGTACTGAAGAGGGGGACAGGTTGACCGACAAGGTCGTGAGGTTCAATCTTTCCCCCTTCGCTCTCTCTTTTCTCCTTTGAACTTCGGCGTTCACGAATGAAGAGTGGGGATTCGGTGGCGATTTCAAGGACTCTTCTTCTCTTAGGCCCATACCCACCATGAACTTTTCTGATTCTCATTACCCCTCCCGGTCTTTCTGGCATCTCTTTTTCTTTGTCTTAATTCTGTTCTTACTCCTTCAGCAAGGACAACGATTATTTCTGTTTTCCGAAGCCTTGAAGATTGAAGTGCCGGAGCAAGAAATCCTCATTAAGACTGCGATTACCGGATTTCGAGCCGACGTGATTGTTTCGACACTGGCTGCGGGGTTTGCCGCCATGCTCGCCTGGGGATATCTCATGCTACGCTTCGGCTGGGGCAACGCCAAAATTGCCTTGCGCACGCCCAATCGATTTACCGATGTATTTCGTACTTTCAGTTGGTTAGTGGGGAGCGCCTTAATGCTCATCCTCATGGTGGATATGGGGTACTATCATTATGCACATACCCATTTGGACTTCGTCTTTTTCGAGTTTATCGAAGACCTGCTGTTCCCACGCGAACAAGCAGGGACCGTCACGGAAAATACCGCGGCGCCTAACCAAGCCCTTCAGCAAACCGGGGCGGAACTTCAGGAAATCACCAAGTGGTCCTGGATCGTGGGTGGATTTTTTGGCGTGGAAATATTGATCACCCTTGGGTGGTGGGTCACCTTTCGCACGGTCATTGCTCCGCTGTTCACCTGGTGGCATACCCATTCTCCCAGCATGGCCAAATACTTTCTGGTCTTTTGCCTCACCGGCGGACTTATGGGATTCAACTGGTATGGACCCTGGGGTATTCAACGCGCCAACATTACCAACTCGGTCTATTACATGTTGGCTCAAAATCCTTTGTGGCATGCAGGAGAGGTTGGCATCGGCTCAGTCTTCTATCGATTGAGCGGGGCCACATCAGGGATTGTGAGTACCATGCCCCTGGAAGAAGCGGTCGAGGTAAGCCAACGCATTCTCGGCACCCCAGACCAATTCACTTTCGCTCAATACCCCTTGCTCAAAAACACCAGACCACACGAACAGGGTCTCCAATTTACCAAACCAGTCAATGTGTTGTTGATCTTTGTCGAAGGTCTGGACCGGCGATACCTGGGACAATCCATTAACGTCAACGAACCCAATGATATGCGGAAGACGTTTTTTAATAAGAAACCTACGCCACCTGAGAACGAAACCAGTACCCCTTCATCATCCACACATATTCAGTTGACTCCATTCTTGGATCGTCTCGGCAGAGAGAGTATTTATTTCGACCGCTTTTTTTCCAATGGAGACATGACCGCTCGAGCGTTATTCTCCACCCTCTGTTCTTATTATCCCCGTCGAGGCTGGGCAGTGATGCGGGCTCGCTATACCCACGAATTTTTGTGCTTCCCGGAAGTGTTGCGCCAAGCTGGATATTGGACGGAAATGGTGGTAGGACAAAATCGTGATCGCAATTACGACCACATTGCTTTGTTCCTGGCGAGAAATGGCATTCACCAATTCTTAGACGAAAATAGTTTCCCTGCCGATGCACAAAAACTCGGGTTAGGCCTCACCGATGAATCACTGTTTCATTTCGTCTATGAGCGCGTAAAAGAGTTACGAAAAGAATCCCGCCCCTACTTTCTTTCAACGCTTACGGTAGGCACGCATCATCCCTATCAATTTCCGATGGCCCATCCTGATCTTGAAATCTTACAGAAACATCCAGACCAATATGTCCCCGCCTTGCGATATTTAGATTTCGCGCTGGAGGGTTTCTTTGAAAAAATGCAACAAGAGGATTTGTTTAAAGACACCATCGTCTTAGTCCTAGGAGATCATGGCCGGCATGAAGGTATCGGTGGAAGTGACCCCGCGGCACGCGGCAGCCACTTTTTAGTCCCATTCTATCTTTGGATCGATCCATCGCTCGAATCAGAAATGCCCACTCGGGCTAAAACCATTTCCCACATCGCCAGCCAAGTGGATATAGGCCCCACCATTTTAGCCATGAACAACCTGACTCCACCCGTAGCACCTTTTTTTGGACAAGATCTGAGCTGTGCGTTCCACACCGAATGCTTAGCAGGAAATATCGCCTATCTCAGTGGTGCACATGACGATTCAATTGGCATCGTCAATGAAGACTTCATGTGGCTGTATCGGTTTAAAATCAAAACCTTCTTCCGCACACGACTCGATGGGCAATATCCAGAACAAGACCAAACGTTTTCTGAATTTGGACCAGAATTTTCTAACAAGAATTCCCTCTACTATAAAATTCGACAACAGATCTTTGGGCTCTATGTCAGTTCGAATGTGGCACTCGAAGAAGGCCAAATTTGGTCCAAGGCAGTGTTTGGCAAAAACCTAACAACGGGACAAGTTTCCTCCAAATAATTTTAACCATAGATCCGCAAAGAGGTGGCCATGGATTCATCATTGGAGCAAATAACAGAACAAGGCGTCGGCCTGTTGATTTATTACGGGATGAGTCTTCTCGGCGCCATTGTCATTTTTATTCTTGGGCGCATGCTCGCGGGATGGGCCCAGAACACCACGAAAAAATTCTTGGAACGCACGGGAAAGATCGACCAAACAATTTGTGACTTTCTGTCCAACTGCGCCCGTTATGTGATCCTGATCTTTACCTTTATCATGGTGCTATCGCAATTTGGCGTTGAAACAACCAGCCTGATTGCCATTTTTGGCGCGGCAGGCTTGGCCATAGGCTTAGCCCTCCAGGGCACTTTAAGCAATGTGGCGGCGGGAGTCATGCTGTTGATTTTTCGTCCTTTCAAAGTTGGGGACTATGTCGAAGCGGCGGGAGTAGCCGGAACCGTGAAATCCATTACGCTCTTTGTCACGGAACTTGCCACGCCTGATAATGTTCAGATTTTATCGCCCAATGCCTCCGTCTGGGGAGCCACCGTTAAAAATTATAGCCATCATTCCACGCGCCGGGTAGACTTTGTGGTGGGTATCGACTACAGCGACAACATTGATAAGGCCATGGAAACGCTTCATGCCGCCATCAATGCCGATGCTCGCGTATTGAAAGACCCGGCCCCAATGGTAGTTGTGGGTAACCTTGGAGACAATTCTGTAGATCTTACTGTCCGAGTGTGGTGCAACGCCGGAGATTATTGGGGATTAAAATTTGATCTCACTAAAGCCTTTAAGGAAAAACTCGATGCGGCAGGCATTTCGATTCCGTTTCCGCAACGAACGGTGCATTTGGTTAAGGCTGAAGGGTAGGACATGATATCGCCTCGGGCTCGAAAGTTTTTAATTCATTGAAGCCTTTTGGGGAAGCGGTATTCGGTGGAACCTCTAATCCATTCGTCATCCCCGACATGCTTTATCGGGGATTCAGGTTTTCTGTAGTTTAGAATTTTGTGAGTGAGATTGGAATTTGTAGTTTTGATTAAGATTTATTTATAGCGGGGTTTCGCCCCCGCCGACGAGTCCCTTTTGTTTCGGCAAAAGGGACCAAAACCATGTCTGCCCGTGCGCGGCCCTTCGGTTCCCTGAGGTGCCGTTCCGAATAAAAATGGCTCAGGAACTCGCTCCGAGGTAAAAAGGCACCTCTACGCTCAAACAGCCTTCGCCGAAAAGCCGATTCGGAACAGCACCTCAGCCGCGCCCAACGCAGGGGATAGGAACCTTTGATGTTCTTATCTATCCTAAAATTTCAACAAAAATTTTGATCCCCTGCTCCCTATTAAATGAGGTATTACGAAATTTTGGCAATTTGCATACGTATTCGCCAGCTTTTGATCATGATAAACTCTAACTATGACCAAAATTCAATACCTTAAGACTTGGGCCATGCGAGTGGTTGAGAAGCCATGGGGAATTGCCGGCGCAGTAACTACAGGGCTTTTCTTTATAAACCCAATCCTGACGATCCTTTTCCCAAAGGTAGGACCACTGCCCCCTGATTTAGCTTGGCAAATACCTTTATCCATTTTGCTTGTTTTTTTAGGACCAAGGTTTTTCTAGTCCCATATTGGATGCACCAGGAATTGGAAAAACAGGTTGTGGAAACAAGCACGTCCTCTTTGTCTCTAAAAGCCATTGATATAAGACGGACCTACACAGCAGAAAACGATACCCCTTCAGGATTACATAAGGTTCTTTTGATTATTAAGAATGACTCCAAATTGGCAAAAACCATCCATGGGATAAAAGCCACGGTGCCTGGAGAAAAATTTGGTATTTCCTCAATTAATGGGGCATATTTAAAGCCTGAAGGATTTTTCACGTTCCAAGAAGTTACTCTTCATCCAATGGAGCACGCGGCATTTGAGTTATGCTCTCTACATGAAAGAAAAACCGTAGGCACAAGACTATCGTTTGGGTGTCAAACCAACGAGGGAGGAAAAGCTAGTTGGAGGGAAATAGAACAACCAGAAAAGCAAACATTTCCTCTTTCTATTACTGCCAAAGATTACCCAGGACAAGAATGGACCATTGAATTAAAAATTTCTGAGACCGAAATTTCTTGTGAGACGGTCTTTGTTGGTGAGCGCCGCAAAGACCAAAACCCTCCTCTTCGCAATTCCTCTGAGTTATATTTCCCAAATAACTTCATTAAATCCCACGGTTGATCATCCCTTTTTTTCGTTTGGTGAAGTAGGATTAGTGGTCAAATCTTTTGTTGGGAGTTTTGCTGAATATATGACGCCAAAAGTTCAGTTCTACTCGCGTTGGGTGTGGCGGAGGTGGAGGCCCGAATCGGCCTCTTGGCGAAGGCTGTTTGAGTGGAGAGGTGGCTTTGCACCTCGGAGCGAGTTCCGGAGCCATCTTATTCGGGCCGGAATCGGAGGGACCCCAGAGATCCTGCAGCCTTTAGCAGGATCTCTGGGGCCGCGCACAGGCGAGAATGGTTTTGGGCACTTTTGCCGAAACAAAAGTGCCTCGTCGCGCGGGGCGAAACCCCGCATAATGAACTTGTTACGCTCCCATATAACTCTGAAACCGTTTGGTCAATACCGGGAAACTCATTCCATCCCCATACTGCCCTAGCAACCCTTCAATTTTGCTAATCCGAGTTCCGGTCGATGGATGCGTGGTAAAAAATCTCGAATTGGCATGGCCCTCTTGGCCTTGTAATGTCTTCAAATAATCACGCAGGCCACCGGGGTGATACCCGGCGCGATACGCAAACTCGACTCCATAGACATCGGCTTCATATTCTTTGTCTTTGTCCATGCCTTTGGTAAAGAGTTTATCCGTGATTTCGTCAATCACATTGGAAAACATTTTTGGGTCCTTGTTCATCGCGGCCATGGTGACCTCGGAAACATTGGACAACAGTGCTCCCCGACGTATGGTCTCGAGCATATGCTTCTGCGTAATATGCGCGATTTCATGCGCCAACACCCCAGCGAGTTCGGCTTCATTCTTTAAAGTCTTCAATAAGCCAATCGTGACAAAGATATAGCCACCTGGCGCTGCAAAGGCATTTTGATCTTGGCTGTTTAAAATCGCGAAGTGAAATTTGAGATTTGGTCGATCCGACACATCCGCAATGGTCTTGCCCACTAGATTAATATAGCGAGTCAACCGTTCATCTCGGTATTCTCCACCAAATCGGGCGAATGCTTCCACTGCCACCGCTTCACCCATGGTTATTTCTTCTTCCTCGCCAATGGGCTGTAAGGCTTGTACTACCCCCACGCCCTTTTTCAGCAGATCAACATCTTTCTTTTTGACACCAAAGGCTCCCAACGCATCGAGCAGTCCAGGTTGTTCTTGTTGTTCTCCCTGGCTCTTTTCCTGTTGGGTTTCTTGTTTCTTTGGCTGTGGTTTGAGAATTTGATCAAAAAACCCAAAGCCTTCATAAGTAAAAACGGTGAGGCCAATAATCATGATAATTGCAACGGTAATGTGTTTCATTGGCCACCTCCTGAATAATCACCCACGCTACCGGCTCGTTGAAATTCTGCTAATTCCGCATCCGACACGCCAAACGCCACCATCGCATCGACCGACCGTCGATGAGCGGGATCAATATTTTTCCCCTGCGCATATTGTTCGGTCGTCTCCTTAAGCCCACGGATACTCCCTCCCGAACGGGATTCCCGTGCCGCAATTGTCGTCTTTCCGGTTAATCCCGAGAGTGAGCTCCCGCTCGATTTTCCCGCAGGTTTGTCATCAGACAACTTAAATTTAAACACCCATCCGGACTGCCCATTGGGCAGTTTGACCTGATACTGCCGGCCATCTTTCTTGACGACTTGCACTTGATCTCCGACACCAAGCGTGCCCACAACTTTTGAAGTCGGGGACTTTTCGGCGGTGACTTTCACCCCGCTTTTCTTGGCATACATCGTTTCAGCCTGAGATAGGCTCGGTAGGAGCACAAATGCCAACAGGATAAAGGATAATTTCAAAATGATTGGTTTCATACATGCCTCATTGGTAATTTCCAGGATTGCCAATTTATCAAACTTGCTCGTCTGAGATGAGAATAAATACAAATAATTCTTCACTCGATCCGTCTGACGCATGACGGCTTACATGTTCCTTCACTGATAATCTCCGACCAAATTGAATCCCGCCCAATAGGATGGGTGTGGAAAATCACGTTTGACCATGAGCTGGGCCTGCCGCAAGCTCTTTGCTTTATTCATTGTGACATAATTGCGGTAAAAATGCTTCATAAGGACAGAGGTCGAAAGATCGTCCACTCGCCACAGAGCGGAGACTAAGGCATGCGTACCCGCATAGATAAAGGCACGATTGAGGCCGATCAACTCGCCTGCATTGAGTTTGCCCAATCCTGTTTGGCACGCGCTCAGGGTCACCAGGTCCGCATTGATTTCCAATCCAAACACTTCATTCACCGTCAGCTTTCGATTCTTTGGATCGGACGACGATAGCCACAATGAGGAGAACAATGGATTCACTTCGTCAAACTCGCCATGAGACGCCAAATGAATGATTCCGTATTTGGAAATGTTCTCGACAAACCATTCTTTGGTTGCTTTGGCCCCGGTGAGAATATCCATATCGGGATAATTCCACTTGATGCTCTGGGCCTCTAACTCCGCAAGAGGGAGATCATAATTGTAATTGCCCAAGTCTGGATTTCCGATGGCCAATACCTTCGTACGTTTTTTGTCTTTCCGTTTGGCAAAGGTATATTCCAACACCGACGCCGACGGAGAGTAAAATATCGGATACCGATCAACGAGATATCCTTGATCACTCTTTAACGCTGAAAATGAGAGGAAATGGAGGGCGCCATCTGGAATAATGCCAAGATGTTCCACGCCTGCAAGATGCTTTTCCCAAGGTTTGATCAGCCCTGCATAGAGAGCACGCAATTCGGTGTCGACCGGCTCGGAGTTTTGGACAAAAGCCCGATATTGTCTGACCAGGGGCTCTATCGTGGATTCACCACCAGCCAACTTGAAAAATATCGTTTCGCTTTTTTTGATGAACCACACATAGGTTGTTTCTTCTCCTAATAGATACGACACAAGTGCCGTGTCTGACTCAAGCATTTCTTTCACTCCTGAAAGCTTGAGAGGATCGACGGACACAAAACTGCTTAAGCCGGGATTACGTTGTTTAAGTTCAAGGAGCGCCTCTTCATGGGTTGCCTTGGCTTCACGAAGTTTTTCTTGCAACTCGGCAGGCGCTTCATCATAGCTGCCAACCTCTTTGGTCAAGGCTTCAACTCGCAACGCGAGTTGCCCAATTTGGTCAAGGGCTCTCTGATCTACGGCATTCTTTAAGGTCATTTTCTGATTGCCGAGAAGATCAATAAAACTCCGTGACCGTGAACGCTCCAGATAATTAAACGCATCATCCGTTCGTCCCATTTCCACCAACAGCGAAATCGTCTCTCGGTAAAGATCTTGCTTGTTGGCCTGGAAGCTATTGCGCAATTCATCGATCTTCAAGGCGGCACGCATCCCCTCGACGACATTCACGGCATCGTCATATCGACGAAAGGCCTCTTCGGCTTTGCCGGCTTCTCGAAGAAGGCCAGCCTGGCCTGCGGCCGCGCGCCAAAGCACTTCTTTGATCCCGTATTTTTTCGAAAGGTCATAGGCCTGTTGATAGTATTCCCCTGATTTTTCAGGTTGGTTCAATTGACGATGCACGTTCCCTAGTTCGAGCAATGCCTTGACCCAATTGATGGAATTTTTGATTTCCGCGCTGGTGTCAGCCGCCTGGGTAAAATGAGAAAGCGCCTCTTGTAAACGATCAAGCTTCAGAAGGGCCATGCCAATATTGCGGTAGTCATAACCCAGCCCCCAACGGCTGTTCAGACTTTCGTCAATGGCTTTTGCTTTCTCAAAGTATTCGAGCGACGTCGTATAGTCGCCTTGTTGCCGATAAATAAGCCCCAGATTATTCAGTGAAGAGGCTAACTCAGTTTTGATATCCGATTTCTTGGCTAACTCCACCGCTTGCTTTAGATGAACTAACCCCTTGTCCAAATCATTCAAGGTCCAATAGATCAGCCCACGAGTATTTTTTACCATGATCGTGAGTTGTGCATCTTGAGCCGCTTCGGCCTGCTTGCCGGCTTGTGAAAGATGCTGAAACGCCTCTTGATAATTGCCACGAAACCAGGCGGTGTTGGCCAAATACAAGTGGCCCGTGGCTAACAGATAGGGTGACTCTAGGGTTTTTCCTATTTTCATCCCCGCGAGGTAGTGGGTATCGGCCTCATCAAATAACCCCATCTTTTCATAAGTCAGGCCGATTTCAAAAACGGTTTCAGCTTCGCCATTGAGGTCTTCTAAGTTACGGTACAGAGTGAGCGCCGATTGAAACTGTTCTCGGGCTTTTTCATATCGCCCCAAACGCAAATAATAAATTCGCCCGATGCGACGATGCTGAGTGGCGACATCCCCTATTTCGCCAAGCTCTTCATACAGCGCAAATGACCGACCAAAATCCGTTAGCGCGGCAGAATAGGCCCCCATGTTTTCTCGCACAACACCAAGTTGGGCAATCCCTTCCGCCAAGCGATCTAACTCCTCGGCTTTCGTCCACCATTGAATCGCCTGCTCCAAATAGCCGATGGACGCATCAAACTGTTCTAATCGTGAGTAAAGAATGCCTAAACGATAAAGGGCTTCTGAACGCCCCTCCGCTTGAGTGGATTCATCGAGCGAAGCCAGCAACCGCTCCTGATGAAACACCGCATTTTGATAATTCCCGACTTTGTATGACGCATCAACGGCCAGTTTGGTGAGATCAGCAAAATCAGAAGATTTATCCGCATAATGAATCACAGACAGCGCATGTTCCATTTTTTGAAGGGCCGATCCATATTGCTCTTCTTGATACAGGTTGACCGCAGCAGATACCTCCCCATCATAAATAGCCGAGGCAAACTCCGCCCGTGCCTCCTCATTCATACCCGCATAGCCAAACAATTCCACAGGATGAGCACCAGTTTTGTCGCCCCACACTTCTTGGCTGGCAAAGGATACAGCCTCATCGGGAGGCAAATCATTGAGATAGGCCAAATAGAGTGAGACAAACGATTTCGCCTGTGCGTCATCTTTTCGAATAAGCAGCACATGGGGAAAACCAGATCGCACCAAGGCCGAAACCAAAGCGGACTCCGAAGCATCCGTAGAAGACTGAGGTTGAAACACCACGGCGGTATGATGAGGTCGCCCCGCCAAACGCGTCAATGGCAAGAGTTCTCGAACCTGTAATTCTTCGGCCAACGTAAAATGATAGGCTTGGGGTGGCTTGGTCGAAATGAGCACTTCTAAACGATCGACGATTGGATGATCGTGTGCAGGCACCCCTGTTAAGGGTTCGGCGGAAAGCGGCACGTCTCCGGCTGTCAGCCCAGCATCTAATGCCAACTCTCCAATAATCCCAACCTTCGAATAAAAGACGCTGCGCTGATGGTATCCATTCACGATGTCATACAAGCCGGATACCTGGGTGATCGGTTTGGCAGGAGGAAAGGCCACTTGAACGCTTCTCGCGTATTCCCTGGGAATAGACAGATACATCGGAGCTTCACTCGAGAGCCGCGCTCCTAGAATTTCGCCAATAGTCACTCGAGAACCCTGGGCTTCGAGTGGGAGATATTGGACTTCTTGTCCATCATGGATAAACGCATGAAGCCGGTTCATACCCTCAACTACTTTGAGATACAGACGTTCGGGATTCAGAACCTCCGACAACAAATCTTCGGGCGAGGGATATTGCCAGAAATAACTGGTCGCCACCGGATATTCTTCATACAACCCAAACAATAGATCTTCTAATTCAGCGCGCAACACCTCGGTCTCGTCAGGTTCCCCAGTGCTCGGTATCTTCCGAATTTCTGCAAGCACCTGCCGAAGTTCATCCTCATACTCACCCACGCCAGCATAGAAAAAATCTTCCCCAAGGGATTTTTGCAATTGAATTGCCATGGTTCGCATGCCGAGTCGCTCGGCGACTTCGAATGCCAGCGCATAGGCTTTCGCATCCACGAGTTGATCCACATACAAACGGGACAAGGTATGTAGGCTTGCCAACACCGCTGTGGCACTCTGAGGAGAATATGAAGCCTGTGACGGCAAGCCCAGCACCGCGTCATAGGCCCGTGCAAGCAAAGCCTGCTGCTCTGCTGCATCCTTGGCATACTCGGCTTGCGCCACCAACCCTATCCATCCCGTTAGGGCAGGTTGACGTTCGAGTAAAACTGATAATTCCTTTTGGAGGGAGAGAAAGGAATCTTCTTCGCCAATTTCCCGCGCAAGTTCCATTTTATTCAGTTTGAGAATCACCTGCATCGGCAACACCTGTTCCTCAGGAACCACCTCCCCACGTCCCAACAAAGCCTCCGCTTTGGCGTAATAAGACCAGACCTTCCCCTTCACATCATAAAACGTATGCATGGCCTGGATAGCTCCATCCGTGTTCGAAGAACCTAAAAGCGTCGGTTCAGTCAAATGATATATCAGAAAGGCTGTATTGGTGAGCGCATAAAAGGTGGCCGCATCGGCTTGTTCTTCCGCGAGGTGCGTATCAAGGCCCTCAACTAACGCCGTGATCATCGTCCAATTAACGGGCTGGCCTTTCATGACATCCTCAGCCGCCAATCGAGACAGATTGTACAGATTGACGCCCGTTCCAAAAGACAATCCCAAGGTCGTGGTGTAACCGAGAGACTGCCGCATGAAGTCCATCGCTTGAGCATTCTCTCCCAACTGATGCGACAACAACCCGACACGATTAAGCACGACTGCTTTTTCCGTGAGCTGCCCCACGTTGCCATCGGCAGAATCGGCCTCTGAAAGAAGCGCCAGTTTTTTCAGGTAATTGTCACGCGCTGGACCAGGTTCATCAAGTCGTTCATACGTGCCGGCGATATAGCTAAACATCAATTTCCGTTCGCCCTTTTGGTCAAATCCTTCGGCCGCCTGGGACCCACCCGCATCCAAGGTCACATCGACATTGAATAACCCCGTTCCCTCTTTTTTTTGTTTTCCCCCAAATTCACTAAGGGTATCCAGGCTGGTGAAATAACTTTTCAACGCCTGCTTTAGGGCCTTACGTCTTCCGCCCTCGCCCGAGGCACTTAAATTGTACAAACTCACTCCGATGTTCCGTTGAAGCAGCGCCAGATTTTTTGTATTGCCGGATTCGAGATTCAATTCCAAGGCCTGCGAAAACGCATCCACTGCCTGAGCATGGTTCCCTAAATCTTGGTGGGACAACGCGATGCGTTCCAACAATTCGGCTTTCAGCGTATTCTGGTCCGCAGGTATACGATGATACGCCAATTGGTATTGCACCAAGGCTTCTTGCGTCCGGCCACTTTTGAAACAAGCTTCCCCGTAGTTTTTTCGATAGAGAAGTTCGGTAATAGAATCCCCGGCGGGCTTATAGGAGGATTCTCGCTTATGATAGGCCCGGTATGCCTCATGAAAATTACCCAACGTCCGGTAGGTATTGCCAAGGTTGAGGAGGAGATTCGATTCTACTTCTGGGAATTGAAATTCATCGTTCAACTCAAGGGCAATGCGATATTCTTGCTCGGCTTTTTCTAGAAAGCCCTGGTTTCCCTCAATCTGTTCCTGTTGCTCATGCGCCCATCCCAATGTCTGATGGTAAAACGAGACGCCCGGATCCAAACGAATGGCGGCTTCCAGCGGTTCAACCACCTTGGGTAACTCCAAAGGCTGCGCATACGAATGCGCCAAGGCCTTACTATATTGATAGATCGGAGAATCGGGATTCTTGGCCACCAACTCTTGATACCTGGTTTGGACCTCAGCCAATTCCTTCAGCATGACTTTGGTTTCAATATACCCACGATGTGCTTCAACCGAATCTGGATAATCCTGAGTGATCTTGTAAAACGCTTTAGCCGCGATGCGGACTTCACCAAGGGTTCGCTCCTTCTTGGCCTTATTGACCAACTGCAGAACCATCAATCGTTTGGCTCGGGCTAACAGCGCCTGATCTTCCTCGGTTCGAGCGACCAAAATGGCATACACCTCTGCGGCTTCTTCATACCGTTCCGCCGAAGCCAAAATTTCTCCCTTTTGTCGATAGGCCTGTGTGACAAGAGCCTCGGAAGGAGGAGGGTCCTGTAGCAACTGATCAAGGGCTTGAATGGCTTTCAGTTGCTCCCCAGCTTCTTCATATAAATCCGCGATACGTAAACGGGTCGCCCCAACCAACATCAGCAATGTCTCGTGCTGCGTAATCAGGTCACGAAGAGAGGCCACCTTTTTATGAACATCTTCCCCTTGCTCGGACACGGTAATCGCCTGCGCTATCGCGCGTTTTCCCCACGAATTATCTTCTCCAAACATATTGATGACGTCGACGAACACCTTGACCAAGCTTTTTTGGTCGCCCAAAGCCCGATAGACGGTCCCCCTAGTGAACAACGCCTTTGCTCTGATTTCTTTGCTCGTCAAGTCATCCACACGCACTAAATAATCCAATGCCGAAAGGGAATCATCCACCAACAATTGTAAACGTCCGGCTTCAATCAGCGCCTGGCCATAGACTTGTTGCTGTTCCCGGTGCGCCTCTCCAATCTTCAATATGTCCTGCGCCCCGGTCTGTACCGCACGTTTTAATTCTTCCTCGCTCATCGAAGATTTGTTTTGGTACAACGGGAGTGCAATATCATGAATGTTGGCCAAGGCACCAAACTCGCCGGGAGTGTCGGCATAGGGGGTCATGACCTGTTGAGCCCGAGAAAATTCGCCGGCCTCGATTAATTTTTCCGCATACGCAAAATCGAACCCAGCCCGGGTTTTTTCATCAAAGGCTTGGGTTAAATTGTGTGAAATATTGGCCAGAACAACCAGGCCTTCCTGAAAATCGCCTCCATCCATCAATCGATCAGCCAGTGTTTTCGCCTTTTCAAACGAAGAATAATCGTTGAGAAATTCCTGTATTTTAATTCGAAAAATATTCCCCTGCTCCAGATCCGTAAAATACACATCCCCTTGAGCCATCGCCGGATACAGGTGAAAATGACCGATGGGCGTCATTTGAAACAGACTGCTCTGTGCATCCTCTTGAAAATCCCACTGGCTCAACCAGATAGAAGACTCATCGTTGGCATCGACCACTCCATCCTCATTGGTGTCCTGGGCATAATGGGTAAATGCCATCACACCGTTGTCGCTAATCGCAGACCACATGTTCAGACCAGGGGTTGTGGGTACGGTACGACCATTATCGAGTGACTGTTCTTGAACGAATGTCAACGCGCCGCCTTGGGAAACCAAGATCCAGCCGTTCTCATTGAGGGAATAGGCCAATACGTCGGCCACAAGTATGGATTCCTGATCATCAACCAACGATCGTTTCTTTAAGGATTGGACACCCGTCGTGACATTCTGTGAGAGATAATACACGGAAGCCCCATCCGATCCCCATGCCGGCAATGAATCTGCAGTTCTTAAATCTGTGAGTCGCCGTTCTTCACCCGTGGTCAGATTCATCAAGTATACGTCTCCACGAGGATCGGACTTGTGGGAGACATATAGCAACCGACTCCCTTCAGCGTTGAGGGCAGGATCTCGATCAATGGAAGGATGAGTGGTAAGCTGGCGCGGCAACGACACCACACCAAGCTTCAAGGACTTCAACCATATATCGGCATTCCCGGAGCGCTCGGACACGAATGCCAAAAACCTTCCATCGCGCGACGGGGCTGGAAAATAATCCAGTGCGGGATGGGTGGTCACTTGGCGCACCTCGGCCGCATAGCCAGGCAAGCCACTCGCCAAGACTAGACTACTCACAAAAAGACAGGAGGCAAAATATTGAAACAATCGCCAGGAAGTATCCAAGCATGTACTACTCATAGTCGTCACTACTTTTCCTTTTTGGTCCAATTCCCGTCGTCTAATTGAATCATATGGCCCAAGGAGGCTTTGTCACGGTTGAGTGACGCGAACATCTTTTTAACCCTAGGAAAATCTTTTTCCGAAAGCTTCTCGTTCGTCTCAATAACTCGACGCATCACAATTTCTCGATCAGCATTTTCTTCCTGGACCAAATTTTTCACAAAGGGCAGTTTGTCAGGGGCAACATTATCCGGTGCTAAGAGCGTAATCCCACCTTGGCTATTTTCCCCAAGAACTCCCTGGGACTTGTATTGGTCGATATCATCTTTATTAAACGACGTCCGCTGAAGGGCGCGGATCACGGTTTTTTTGCCTTGGGGAATTTCCGGAGCCTTTTGCAGCTGACCTTTTGGATCAATGTAACGCACGGAGGCGACTAGGAGTACCTCCTGGTTCAACTCTTCATAGGTTCCCAACACTTGATTTTCCAATGCGGTTCGTTCATCCACTACCGTGACGCCAACCAATGGACCGCCACACCCAGCCATCAACGGAAGGATTAGTCCAAGAAAGAGTTGGAATGTATAGTGATTGTCATCGCGCGTGATTCTCCGAAACCCCATTGTTCCTATCTCCTCTTGGAATACCGTGACTGAAAATAATTCCGGTCTTACTGGAGTATCAGGTTCCCCTGACTATCCAAACCATAAAATCTGGCGCCCACCATAATCATAAGGTCTCTCACACTTTCCCAGTCTGGGATACCTTTGGTCACCGCCTTGAATGGTTTCATTTTGCTGATGGGAATTCGATTGAGTTGAAATGGCGGCAGGAGGCCCTCACTAAACAAAATCTCCAAGCTCATCATTCCCCGAACCAGCTGCAATGACACTTTTGAGGGATTGGCCAGTTTGATTTGGGAACGTGCAGTCACCAAGGTAGGATTACTCCCTTCCGGGTCTAAAAATACCAACAGTCGATCCACAGCTTCCCGTCCAATATGCGTGATAAACAATTGCAATTCGGTCTGGCTCAGATCCAGGGAGCCAGTCTCTTCTTCAAAAAAGACCGATAACCCAATGGTGGCATCTACCAAACTATCCCCGGAAATTTTCTGCTTATCCTCGAGCAATTGATTGAGATCGAGGTGCGCAGCTTCGAATCGTCCGGCCACGCCAAACGCTTTGCCTCCGGTCACCATGAGATTCCCGCCCAATCCGCCATCCAGAAGGTTCATGGCTAGGTTTTGAATCTGAAAGGTATCCTGTTCAAAAAGAATGTTCGCGGAAAAATCCGAGAGCGTCAAAAAGCCCAGGTCCAGACGCTCAATGGAGAAACTCTTTTCTTTGCCGTTGATTGCTCGCAGTTGAGACAGCACATCGCTGGGACGAAACACTCCTGAGCGAGGCTTTTTCCTCTCCTGGTCAATCCAATCCAAACGCTTTCGAATATGGATCCGCCCATCCATATTCTTTATGTGGGTTCCATCAAGGTTTAATGCCACATCACGGCTTCCTAATTTCAGAGACACCGCAAGAGGCCCGCGTTCTTTTTTCAAGAGGTCCAGCCCCACCTTGGCTTCACCTGTGCCACTGAGGCCACTCGTTTCCAACACCTTGTGAAACAAATCAAGACTTATTTGAATGTTGGTCGAGACCTGGGAAAACAGATCAGGCAACGCCGTTATGACATCGCTCCTGCCTTCCACGACTTTCCGAAGACCACCGATCGTTCCTGCCATGGAAACGTCTGCTCCGTCCATGCCAACATGAAATGTCTTGACGGCCACTTCATCAAAATTTTTCACCACTAGATTAACCTTTGCAAAAGTCCCGGACAGCCGCTCAAGGGGTAATCCCGGTGCCAGTAAGACCTCGGATAACGAAAAATCGGTTTCAACCCGCGCCACAGGACTTTTCCCAGGTGTGAAAGAAATTGACACCGTACCTTCGGCGCCATTCACCTGATAGTCAGCCAATCCGCCATGCACATCGTTCAAGGAGATCGTGGTCGTAAGCGCGACGGGAATTTCCAAAGTTTGGATATCTTTTTCCTGAGGCACTCGACCAGAAGCCTTAAGGGTAAGGGCAATATCCCCACGCGGATGTAATGCTTGCAGACTTTGAACCGCTTCACCTGAAAGTCTCCGCTGTAACTCTCCAATATTCACATAGGGAACCTCGACCGACACATCAAAGTCCTGCGACACTTGCTGAAAATCGGCCGCGAGGTTTACATCCATCAAGGCTTCGCTAGTGACCCGAAGCGCATCAACCGTAAAATGTTGGTCATCGATCAATTCATGGAGCTTAGCGGACAGCGTCACTTCATCCAATCCCATTCTCAGCGCCGGAGAGCGATATTGAATGTTCTTCATGAACAGGTTGACCGTTTGCTCGGACTTCAACTGGCTGAGTTCGTAGGAAGAAGAAAGCCGTCCACTGAAGGAGGTATCCATGGCCAAATCCATTTGGCCCACCGTTGCCATACCCTCGTATTGAAGACTTTCAAGATTCACGGTTCCTGTGACGGTTCCTCGAATCCCTTCCCTCTTGGCATTATACTCTGTTGCCATAGATATATTCATTTTGCTCAACATTCCTTCCGCGGATAGCCCTTTCTCCTGAACATTCATGTTGGCAATACTCACCTTCGTAAAAATATCTACATCAAGCGGGCGATACTCGGCATCTAGTTTTCCTTCCACGTCTACGGTAAAAAAGTCCGGAGCAGGAAGTTTTTCAATAACAAGATCCTTCAGCAAATGTTGAGGGATGAGAGGCAAGAGATTTTCAAGTTGCGGCTCGATCCGCGTTTTGAGGGCAATACTCACAACCTGGGACGGGCCTGGATCTGGAATCGCTGCCCCTTCGATATGCACCTTCATCAGGTCCCCCAACTCTACGACTAACTGTTTAATGGTTCCCTCTTTTGTACGATGATTCCCCAACCCGTCAAACCGTACGGCGAAGGGAAGGGTCAATGCCTCAAGCGGCTCTTGCGGTGGCACATGGGCGGTTCCTGACATGTTCAAATTCCCGGACACAGGCCCCAAGGCAAAGTAATCTCCAGAAAGCCGAACATCCAAATCTTCCACCCCATAATTTTGGAACGAGGCGTGTTTTGATTGAACGTGAACCTCCAGGCTTCCAGCCTCAGGCTCATTGTCCTTGATCCCGACATCCTTGAGATGTATCTCTGCATTCGTTGGAGTAAGAATCGTTTCAAATTTCGCAAGATCTGCTTTCAATCCTCTAATGATCAGACGGGTATTCACCATTCCGGTCAATCCCTGTTCCCCAAGGTCCCCCTTTACGAACAACGCGGGCAGGAGCAAGCCTGAGATTTTTTGATTGCGGAATTCCGAGGGCACAAAATCATTCACCAAGGCCAATATTCGTTCAAGGTCAAATTGTGCCTCGTCCAATGAAAGATCGACTGATGGGGCACCAAGAAAATGATCGATGGTTCCAGCCAGGGTAACAGCCAGTGCAGGCTCGGAGGAAAGGGTCACATGATCAAGCCCTAAGTGTTGGGAACCCAAGTCGGCCGTCACATCGAAGGATACACTCAGCGGAACACGAAGTTGTTGGTCTTCAAGGTCGACACCAATTTGCGCGACCGACACTTCACCCTTCAGCCGAGCAAGGTCTTTTTCCAAGCCGCCAGAAACCTCTACATTGAGGTCCCGGAGCCGAACGGCAAGATCAGGCGAGACTTCCACTGCAATATTGGTCCGACTTATCACCAAGGTTTCGAGTTCCAAGGCCAAAGGGATGGGAGGTAATTTTTTAGGGTCGGAGGTGGCCGGAGCAGGCCCTGCTTCGGATTCAGGTGTATTCGCTTTCAGCTCAGCAAGATTCAGGGCAAGATCCGCGCCGTCAATTCGCACTTCGTTGATGTTCAATTTCTGTTGCAGCAATCCGAATAAGCTGTAATCTAACACTAAGCGATCGAGCTTAAGTATCGGTGGCTCACCTTCCACTTGCTGAAACACCACCTCCTCAAGACTCAGCCCACTTAACAGGTTGAACGAGAGCTCCCGAATCCGCACCGTCCCATCTAACATGTCGGATAGCCGAACTTCTAATTCTTCACGCACCAGTTCCGAAGGAAACCAAAAGGTTAATAACAGGGCAACGCCAACTAATAAAACCAACACAAAACCGACGAAGATCGTCAGCCATGTGAAGACTCGTTGAAATCCCGATCGTTTCGGTGCTTTGGTCAAGCTGGGTTCAAGATCTGGAAAAGTCATACCACCGGAAGAACACAGTCATTTGGTAATGATGAAGCTTACACGTGAGTGTTGAAATACAAAGGGGGACTAGATCTTAGTCTAGCTTTAGCAATTTACCACGTAGAGAAAAAAAGAGAAAATATGGACGGTTTTCATTCACCGGGATGCGGGTGAAGAGCTTATCTTGATTTTCTGTTACCATTCCCCTGCGTTGGGCGCGGCGGAATCGGAGTATCGAATTCGACTTTTCTGGCAAGCATTCTCTGAGCGTAGCGAGTAGCCCAGCCATATAACTCGATACGGAGGTGGAGGCACCCGAACGGACGCGCACGGTCGGAAATGGTTTTGAGCCCTTTTACCGAAACAAAAGGGACTCGTCGCGGGGGGGAGGGAGACTCCGAATAATAATCCTTATATTAAAAATTTCTGAATCCCCGATTACAGATGTTGGGGATGACGGAAATGGGAAAAGGAGATGCTCTCCTTCGCTTTATCTCCAAAGAGGCCAGACTCCCCACCTTACCACTGCACTCCTAGATTAGGGTTTTAAATCAGACTCTACCCGCAACCCGTCTAAGAACTTATTAAACCCGTTAAACATATCCACCACCGCCATCAACTCGGTCAGTGCGGCATCATCATAGCCCATCTGCTTTAACGCGGCAGAATGCGCGTTCACGCAGTATTCGCAATTATTGGTGGCGGATACGGCAAGCGCAATCACTTGCTTGGTTTTTGGATCTAACTTCCCAGGTCCCATAATCACTTTGAATCGCGACCAGGTAACTTCTAAATATCCAGGATGATTCGCCATGGCCTTAAAAATATTTGGGACAAATGGGACCCCAAAGGTCTTCTTCACTTCCTCATACACGTGTTGAATTTCCGGAGCTGCCTCCGCCTCTTCCACTAATTTAACGGTTGCCATGCTCGAACCTCCTTTATCACCAAGTCGCTATTGAAAATTTCCCTTATTCTATACCTCAGTTGCCAAGCCCTCGGTTAAGGGTACCTCTAAAAACCAGGAATTTTTTGGGAGGGCAAGGAAGCTGCGCGCGGAAAACCGGAGTGTATGGGCGAATACATGAGGATTTGAGCACGCGGCTGACGCCGCCCTCGCGGAAAAGGACGGTTTTCAGAGGTGCCCTTAAGGAATTTCGCCCCACACCGCAAGGCCCGAACGAAACACCAATTTTCTCGCAGAGGTAAACAGGACAATAATGTTATCATTGCCATCCACCTGCTCTATGGCTTCATCGCTGGATAAGGTTTCGGCAAAGAATCCACCCGTAAAGGCCGAGAAGCCTAAAACCCGCCGGTCCGTCACCACTACCGCCAGATGATCTTGTACCAGTGTTCGTCTATGTTCTTCTTGAACGCCTAGCTCCTGAATCTTCCACCGACCAGCAGCGCCCTGGAAACCCAACAGACGTTTATCGGTCCTGACAAATATAAGCCGCGGAGTCACCTGAATCGTCTGAACATTCTCAGAAATATCTAAACGCTGCACGCTCCATCTCTGGGAGGGTCCGGAAAACGCCAACAACCGACCTGGAGTTTGAGCCACGGCATTAAGTCCTTTGGATGCTGAAAACACCACAGGCTCTCCCGCGTGCAATCGTACCCCAATAAATCCACTCCCACTGCCCAGACCTATCACCTGACCGTGGGTAACCACTACGGACACTTCGTCGGCAATTTTGTTTTGTCCTTGGGCCCAAGCCGATCCAAAAGTGAGTGGGATGCTGATGAACGTCGCACCTACCAGCCTCCAACCAACACGACCCTTCAACGTTTCACCTCTTTAGGAAACCACGGGATAAATGCATTCGTAGTCCGTTGATACTCTCGATAATCGTCGCCCCGGCTTACCAGCGCTTGGGCTTCGGCAAATGGAATTCCACTTACTTTCAGCAACGCCCCAATCATCAGAATGGGGCCCACCAGGGTCAGCCATGCATTCGGCAGGCCCACGCTCATGATAACGTAAGAACACCAATGGACCCCTTCAAAAAAGTAATTGGGGTGTCGGGAATATCGCCATAATCCCTCACGACAAGTCTTCCCTTGGTTGTAGGCATGCCTGCGAAAACGCATTAATTGATAATCTGAAATAGTCTCTCCACCAACCCCAATGAACCACACACAGACACCTGCCAGTTCCCACCAATTCCAGGTTGACTCGGGATTGGCCATGAGCACCAGCAGTGGCACAGAAAATACCGCAATGGCCAGGGCCTGCCCCATGAAATACATAAACATCCACCACTCAGCTTTGGGGCCTATTTTGTCACGAATCAATTGATAACGGGGATCTTCCGTGGCATTCAGAATGCGTGCATAAAAAATGTAGAGCCCCAGTCTAAACCCATACCCAGCCCCCAAGCACGCAATGACGATCCGGTGGGTCACCTCACCACCAGCCAACAAACCTAAGCCAAGGGAGACCAATCCGAATCCGATACAAAATCCCACATCTGCCAACCCTGCATTTCGATGATACCAATGATAGGCACACCAGAGCCCTCCCATCATGGGCGTCGTCACCAACCCTCCCCAGAGAAATAATCCCCAATCCATCATGATCTCTTCCTAGACCTCTTCTAATCCCAAAAACATTTTTTCCACTTTATCACTCTACACCAGTCATGAGTATTTTTCTGTATGGCAGCACACAATCCCCGAGGGGCTCCCCCATTTCGGTTGACCGTCCCAAGGGGCTTGTGTATGGTGATTTTCTGATTGCGAAAAGGAGTGAAATACTATGAAAGATCAGATAATGCAGGCCTATTTGGATGTCGAAAAGTCGATGCAACGTTATAACGACATCTTGAATGAATACCTTGTCAGTCTTCAGTCAGGAGAGGAGAGCGATGCCACCAAATTCCAGCGCATGAAGGCTGGAACGAAAGCCATGCGGGACAGCAGCACCATTTACCTCTCCTATGCCAAGTTTGTGGCCTATGGCATGCCCGAAAGCGAAGACCTCATCGAAGACGAGGATGATCTTCAAGCATAATCCGGATCTCGGATCTCGCATCTCGTCGTTCGTATCTCGTGAAAGAGGAAAAACCAAGCGACGCGACGCCCATTGCCCTCTGTTTTACGAACTACAAGATACGAACGGCGAGATACAACTCAACAACCAGGTGAAGGCAACATTCGCCACCCCCTGTTCAGATGCCATATTAGTGGATGACTTATTGGGGAAGGGGGGAAAGACGTGGTCGGGGCGAGCCGATTTGAACGGCCGACCTCTCGCACCCCAAGCGAGTGCGCTACCGGGCTGCGCTACGCCCCGACACCATGGTACTGGCGGTGTCTCTATCAGGATTTCAGGTCGGCGCAATTACTGAACGCTCATTTGGCCTGATTTCGTGCTGTAGGAATTGAGAATTCCTAGGATATCCTGAAGTTCGTTTCGAACTTGCTCTACACGATCTGGGGAAACTTCGGTGGATGGCTGTCTTCGGCGACGGCGCCAATAGCGTTTCAGCCCCATAATGGTATACCCTTCTTCGTAGAGCATTCTCTTTATCTCCAACACCGTTTCAATTGTTTGACGATCATAGACACGGTGTCGCCCTTGGCTTTTTCGGGGTCTCAAGAAACTAAACTCAGACTCCCAAAATCGCAAAACCGAGGCAGGCAACTTGGTAATGGCACTGACCTCGCCTATCTTAAAAAATGATTTTTCTCCGAAATCCAGCCCCATATTCATTCCCAAAGACTCCCACGTCAGTCCCTGACATTGGCCGGGAGTGCCGTTAGGAGTTTACGTATTTTTTGAAAATCTGGCTGGCGCGAAAGGTCACTACACGCCTAGGGGTTATGGCAATTTCCTCCCCAGTCCGCGGATTTCTCCCCTTTCGCTCACCCTTACTTCGAACCATGAAGTTTCCAAACCCAGCCACTTTCACAGGTTCACCGTTTTTCAACACCCCTTTAATCGAATCCAGGACATATTCAACAAGATCCATGGCTTCGGTCTTTGACACTCCCACCTTTTCACAAATCTCGTTGGCGATATCCGCTTTTCGCATCAGGGTTCCTCACACAATGCTGGTTTCCAGTCAAACACACGCCTGGTAGAAAATTATCAAAAATTTCTACCGCAAATTATCGATAGAAGCGCGGATTGTCAAGGAAAATACGTTTAAAATCAACCATCATTGGGTTCTTTGGCCTCTTGATCACGGTTGAGGAGTTTGTATTCAATGCTGTCGGCCAAGGCCTGCCAGCTTGCTTCAATGATATTTTCCGAGACTCCGACCGTACCCCATTTGGCCTTATGGTCCCCTGATTCAATCAGTACCCGCACTTTGGACTCGGTCCCGTGATTACCTGCAAGGACCCGCACTTTATAATCCAACAAGTCAACTTCTCGTAATTCCGGATAAAATTTTTCCAGGGCCTTTCTGAGCGCGTTATCGATGGCATTGACAGGACCATCCCCTACCGCGGCGGTATGCTCAATAACATCGCCAACTTGCACCTTAATGGTTGCTTCAGTTCGGGGAACCTCCTCGGCATCACGTTTTTCGACTATCACTCGCAACCCAAGGAGAGAGAAGGCAGGCCGATGAGTTCCCAAGGCTTCTCGCACCATGATTTCGAATGAACCTTCCGCGCCCTCAAATTGGAATCCATCCCGCTCACGATCCTTCAATTGAGCCAACAATTGCTGAACTCGCGGATGATCTCTGGGAAGTGTCACTCCATATTCTTCCAGCTTATGAGCCACGCCACTCCGGCCCGTATTGTCCGATACCAACACTCGTTGACGATTCCCTACGGATTCTGGGGGAACATGTTCATACGTCAACGGATTTTTCTGAACCGCGTGAATATGAACCCCACCTTTATGCGCAAAGGCCGCATCTCCAATATAGGCCTGCCGCTTATTCGGCAACAGATTCGCAATCTCCGACACAAAGAGCGAGGCATTCCGAAGGTGCTGCAACCGCCCTTCACCCAAAACCGGGTGATTCATTTTCAATTCAAGATTGGCCAAAACCGAACACAGGTTGACATTCCCACATCGCTCTCCAATCCCATTCATAGTCCCCTGAACCTGACGGGCTCCCAGTTGCACCGCAACAAGGGTGTTCGCCACAGCCAATTCTGCATCATTATGCGCATGAATACCCAACGGCACCTGACAGATCGCTTGGACTTTTGGCCAAATAGCTTCAATCTCCCAGGGCATGGTTCCGCCATTCGTATCGCACAGAATGATGCGTTCGGCTCCGCCTTCAACCGCCCGTCGCACGGTTTCCAAGGCATATTCAGAATCCGCTTTATATCCATCAAAGAAATGTTCTGCATCATAGAACACTGACTTTCCGCAGGAACGAAGATAGGCAATGGAGTCCTGGATTAATTCGAGATTATTTTCCAATGTCGTCCCCAAAGCTTCGGTCACATGCAACGGCCAACTTTTGCCAAAAATTGTAATGATGCGGGTATCCGCTGCCAAAAGAGCTTGAAGCGTTGGATCGTTCTCTGCCACATTCCCGGCTTTTCGAGTCGAACCAAAGGCAACGATCTTGGCCTGTTGTAAGGGAATCGCTTTGATCATCTGGAAAAATTCGATATCACGCGGGTTGGCCCCCGGCCATCCTCCTTCGATAAAATGTATGCCAAGTTCATCCAACTTTTGAGCAATGCGAATCTTATCATCTACGGAAAAGCTCACATCCTCAGCCTGGGCACCATCCCGAAGGGTCGTATCGTAGATTTCTAGTTTCATTGATTCGCTATTCACGGTGCTATGTCCTGATTCTTAGCTGAAATTCTTGGTCTCATGGCCTGTTGGATTACCATGGGAAAATTTCGGCCTGCCTATTGTTTCTAAGTTTTAGGTAATTCGTCAACATTATAAGAAACGGCCCCAAGATCCCAGGCAAGGCCGAAAAACAGCAATAATGCAAGATCTTATGAGCGATTTAACCAAATGGAGAGGAAGATGAAACCCTGCCACGAATAACCACAAGCATTTTACTTACGCGTCAACCGGCTGCCCTAAACCAAACTCTTGATGCAATGCTCGAATGGCAGAATTCAAATCTTTTTCATGGAGCACACAACTTATTTTAATTTCTGAGGTACTAATCATCATGATGTTAATGCCTTCACGGGAGAGTGTCTGGAACATTCGCGAGGCCACACCCGAATGGGAGCGCATTCCCACCCCCACGATAGACACTTTGGCGATTTCATCTTTGACCTCAATTGTTTGAGCACCTAGTTCGTCTTTTGCCTTCTCCATTAAGGGCAACGCCCGTGCAATATCGCTTCGAGGCATGGTAAACGAAATATCGGCCAGCGATCCTTGGCTCACATTTTGAATAATCATATCCACGGATATTGAGGCCCCCGCCACAGCAGTAAAAAGATCCGCAGCAATCCCCGGTCGATCAGGGACACCAATGACGGTGACCTTGGCTTGATTGCGATCACCAGTCACGCCCGACACCACCGCCCGTTCCATATCCGCATCTTCATGTGTCACGAGTGTGCCTTCTCCCTCTTGAAAGCTTGATTTCACTTCTACCGGAACGCCATATTTCGCGGCAAATTCTACCGAACGGGCTTGAAGTACTTTCGCCCCAAGACTCGCTAACTCTAACATTTCTTCATACGATAATTTGTGAATCCTTCGAGCATCCGGCACAATATTGGGATCAGCCGTATAAACCCCATCCACATCGGTAAAAATAACGCACCGATCGGCCTTTAACGAGGCCGCCAGTGCCACGGCAGTTAAATCAGATCCTCCACGACCGAGTGTCGTCACTTCAGATCGTTCATTCACCCCCTGGAATCCAGCCACCACAGGCACCACCCCTTCGGCAAGGGCTTGCTGAACCGGGGACGCCATGATTTTTTCAATTCGGGCTCGCGTATGCGAGCTATTGGTGACAATCCCTACCTGGCGACCCGTAAAGGAGCGCGCATTAACGCCTCGGCCACGAAGCTCCATCGCTAATAGCGCAATGGTGACTCGTTCCCCCGAAGAGAGCAACACATCGAGTTCACGATCATCGGGTCGCGTGGTCACTTCATGAGCCAATCGCATTAATCGATCGGTCTCTCCGCTCATCGCCGACAACACTACCAATACCTGGTGGCCAGCTCGCACGGTTTCCTCTACCCGTTCGGCCACCCGATGAATCCGATCAAGGCTTCCGACAGACGTCCCTCCAAATTTTTGAACTAAGAGCGCCATTACTTTGGAGACTTACCCAAGAACCCATTCATGAATCGTGTGGCATCCTTGGCCCCAATCGGCGAATGTTGAGCCTCGACTTCATTGAAGTGAACGTCAGAATTTTTCCCATGAGACTTTTCACTTTCCAATAACGCAAAGGGAGTGGAGGGTGCTCCTTCCTGTTCTTTTTGGCTGCCGCCCCATCGATTACACACGACAAGAATGCGACAATCTCCGGATTCTTGCGCATATTTCACCAGGGGGCCAACTAATTCCTGATCAAATTGCTCCAGCCGACTGGCCTTTTCTTTGCGATATCCCTCGCGAAGATCAGGTTGTTCTTGCACATGAAGATAGACCACAGGCACTTGGGCCGACAGCTTTATCGCACTTTCCGCATAATTCTTAAAAAGGCTAGAGGGTGAATCCCCGTCGCCATCAACATTTAGACCTTTCATTCCCGCACAACGGCTGATACCGATATGTAAATCGGAATTGGAAAGCGTGACACCGATCACTCCAAACTTTTCTTTGAAAGAGGGCAACTCAATGGGTTTACCAGGACCCCACAACCATAGACCATTTCCAGGTTTGAGCCCGGCATCTATCCGCTCTTGATTCACCGGGTGGTTTCGTAATACGACGCGTGAGGCCTCCATGAGTTCTTTGAGTACATCCGCCTTTTCCCCTTGAGGTAGAAAGGCACTCACCAGTTGCCCTATCACAAAATGTGGATCATTGCAGGTCATCCGCCCAACGCCACCAACCCATACCATCAAATGTCGGGAACCCGTGCCTGTATAAAATTGAATGGATTCTCCACCAAGCTGCTCATTGGCTGCCTCAACGAGTTCACGCGCCTCTTCCGTACTGATTCCACCGGCCGTATCATCCTCCAATATCACATGCGCATCCAGCTTGCTCCCCTCAACTTGTCCCGGCTCAGTGGCCAAGGTGACAATGTTACATATAAACGCGACATCCTGTTGATCCAACATGACCTCCAGGCCAGCACCAGCCAATGGACCAGGTCCTGAATAGTACTTGTGCGGATCATACCCCAGAAGAGCCAGGTGCGTGACGTCTCCCGTGAGGGGCAATCCTGCTCCCGACAACTTTAACGATCCAAATTCGCCGTGAGAAGCCAAGAAATCCAGTGAGGGTGTTGATGCGACTTGCAACGGAGTTCGCCCCCCAAGCTCTGGGCTTGGAAAATCAGCGATGCCATCGCCTTGAAGAATGATGGTTTTCATGTTGAGCTTTCGGATAAAGGGCCGTAGGTACGAATGTGGTCTCTGAAGAAGTTAGTGAATCCTTGGTTGAATTTATGCTCGTAACAAGGCTAGCACATCTTCACGTGTCGCTTTGACTGTCCTGGGGCGAGTCGAGGTTTCAACAGCAATATCCGGATCTTTTAACCCATGGCCGGTTAAAGTACACACGACCGTGGCCCCTTCAGGCAACAGTCCGGCTTGACTACACTTTGTCACTCCAGCCACGGAAGCCGCAGAGGCTGGCTCACAAAATACGCCTTCCTCGGCTGCCAATGCTCGATAGGCGCTTAGAATTTCTTCATCCGTCACAATGGCAATTTTTCCCGAAGACTCGTCAACCGCTTGCAAGGCCAATTTCCAGCTCGCAGGGTTTCCAATACGGATCGCCGTAGCCACGGTTTGTGGATTTTCTATCACATGTCCGTGAACTATGGGCGCAGAACCCTCGGCCTGGAATCCCATCATTTTTGGCAAATAATGAATTTGTCCGGCGGTGTGGTATTCACGATAGCCTTTCCAATAGGCGGAAATATTTCCCGCATTCCCAACCGGGAGGAAATGAAAGGTTGGAGCTGTTCCTAATTGATCACAGACTTCCATGGCTGCGGTTTTTTGTCCTTCCAATCGGAATGGATTCAGAGAATTCACGAGTTCATATTCATCTTCAGCGCAAAGTTCACGGACGATCCTCAACGCTTGATCAAAGTTTCCTTCAATTTGAAACACAATAGCTCCATGTACCATAGCTTGGGCCAATTTCCCAAGCGCAATCTTTCCAGCAGGAACTAGTACATATACCGGCAACCCAGCTTTCGCGCCGTAGGCAGCGGCAGCGGCAGAAGTATTTCCCGTCGAAGCACACATAATTGCCCGCACTTGCTTTTCCATGGCCTTGGACACGGCAAGTGTCATGCCTCGGTCTTTAAAGGACCCCGTCGGATTGGCCCCTTCGACTTTCAAATACAATTCGACTTGGGGACATATTTTTTTGGCGAGCCGGTCGGCACGAATCAGCGGGGTATTACCTTCGGACAAACTGATCACGGGTGTCTGCTCCGAAACCGGAAGAAATTTGCGAAATTCCTCAATTATCCCCCGCCATAGAATCATCGCACCACTCCATGCCCAAACCAAGGCGACCAGACCGCAAAGAAACGTATTCTCATGTTTTGGTTACTCACGAAATTGGTAGTATTATCGACCATCATCCTCCACTCGTATCAGAGTGGTGGGTTGAGAAACGACAGAAGACATTTGATTAATTTCTTGTAGCGCCGTTTGCACCGACCGCTCGGATGCCCGGTGGGTCATAATAATCAACGGAACGGTTTGCCCCTTTT
Organism: Candidatus Nitronereus thalassa; assembly: GCF_032191465.1. Classification (NCBI taxonomy): domain Bacteria; kingdom Pseudomonadati; phylum Nitrospirota; class Nitrospiria; order Nitrospirales; family Nitrospiraceae; genus Candidatus Nitronereus; species Candidatus Nitronereus thalassa. Next base: position 1,804,270 of record NZ_JAQOUE010000001.1, read on the forward strand.
GACGACCTTGCTGAATGACCGACATGATGCTGATGCCATGGTGGCCCAACACTCCGGCGATTTTGGAAAGCACGCCCGGCTGGTCCAAAACCATGCAGCGCAAATAATACCGCGTGGTTAATTCCTCCATGGGTCGAATACGAATAGGTGTTCGCTGATCCAAGGGAAATGAGGTCGGGGGCACACGTCCACTCGCCTGACGTTGAATATTACGGGCGATATCAATCACATCACTGACCACAGCACTCCCGGTCGGTAATGCACCAGCTCCTTGCCCGTACAACATCACATCTCCGACGGCATCTCCCACCACATGAATCGCGTTATAGACACCATTGACTTGGGCTAAGGGGGAATGGTTATCAATCAAGGTAGGATGAACTCGAGCTTCGACTGCCCCCTCATGGAGTCTGGCAATCCCCAATAATTTCACCACCATGCCGAACTCAGACGCATATTGAATATCCAAGGACGTAACCTTCTGAATACCCTCCGTAAACACATCCTTGACATTCACCGGTGTACCATACGCCAAACTCACCATGATGGCCAATTTGTGGAGAGAATCAATGCCTTGAATATCAAACGTGGGATCCGCTTCGGCATAACCCGCAGCCTGTGCTTGAGCCAGGGATTCTTCGAATTCCTGGTTTTCTTTGAGCATTTGCGTGAGGATATAATTCGCCGTGCCATTCATGATCCCGACTATGGACACACACCGATTGGCGGCCAACCCCTCCGTTAAGGAACGAATGATTGGAATGCCCCCGCCCACGCTAGCTTCAAACCCTACATCAACCCCTGCACGTGCCGCCGCGGCGAATACATCTTCGCCATGAACCGCGAGCAACGCTTTGTTGGCCGTCACGATATGCTTCCCTTGCGCCATGGCATCCAGCATGACGCGTTTGGCTGTATCATACCCGCCGATGAGTTCAATGATGATGTCGATGCTGGGATCATTCAGAAGACCGGGAAGATCTGAACTCAGCACCCCAGAAGGCAGAGTCAGACCTCGATCCGTGGTCACATCTAAATCCACGATCCGTTTGAGTTCAAGAGGCACGCCGACCCTACGAGCGATAACGTCGCGATTCTCAAGCAAAATCTTGGCTGTGCCTGTGCCCACAGTGCCAAGTCCGACTAATCCAATATTGATTTGGGATTTCATAAAGATACTGGATTTTTCAGCGCGGCCTTGATCCCACTGACCGCTTGACGAATACGATGTTCATTTTCCACGAGGGCAAAGCGCACGTAATCATCCCCTCCATCCCCGAAGCCAATACCTGGCGACACGGCAACTTTTCCTTCGCGGAGTAAAAATTTGGAAAACTCTAAAGAGCCCATACCCGCGAAGGCCGGCGGGATGCGAGCCCACACGAACATCGTGGCTCGCGGATAATCGACTGCCCATCCCGCACGATTGAGACCAGAGACCAAAACATTCCGCCGACGTTCATATCCACTGACGATGGTTTTCACGCAATCCTGCGGCCCATTCAACGCGATGATACTCGCAATTTGTACGGGCTGAAACATACCATAATCGAGGTAGCTTTTGATCTTGGTTAGAATGCCGATGATTTCTTTATTCCCGACACAAAAACCCACACGCCACCCTGGCATGTTGTAACTCTTGGACAAGGAATAAAACTCCACGCCAATTTCTTTGGCCTCTGGAATCTGTAACAAACTTGGCGCCCGATACCCATCAAAGGTCAGGTCCGCATAGGCTAAATCATGAATGACATACACGTTATGTTCGCGAGCAAAATCCACCACCTTTTTGAAAAATTCAAGATCTACCACGCTAGTGGTCGGATTATGTGGAAAACTCATAATCAAAATCCGAGGGCGCGGTTGAGTCTGCATATACGCCCTCGTCAAGTTCTCGAAAAAATCCTCTTGAGGTCCCAGAGGAACACCACGGACTTCTCCTCCTGCGATAATAACTCCATACATGTGAATCGGATAGGTAGGCGTTGGAGTGAGCACGACATCCCCAGGTCCTACCATGGCCAACAACAAGTGAGAAAGCCCCTCTTTCACCCCAAGCGTGACAATGGCTTCGGTTTCGGGATCTAAATCTACATCGTATTGCCGGCCATACCAGGCACATATCGCATGACGTAATTTCGTAATTCCACGAGAGGCCGAATACCGATGATTTTTCCCCTTTCGGGCGGCTTCAATCAATTTATCGACAATGTGGGGCGGAGTGGCATGATCGGGATTCCCCATTCCTAAATCAATGATATCCTCACCCTGTTGACGAGCGGCAATCTTCAGTGACTGAACCTGGCTAAACACGTAGGGTGGAAGCCGCTGAATTCGAAAGAAATTCTCCATAGGGATGCGCACAACCTTTCTTAGGAATTTTGTGTCCTTGACCTACACACAGGCCATTTTCACGCAATCCGATTATTGTAGTAGAGGGGGTAAAACCAGTCAATCAAAGTCTGTCGTTTATCCACGGGGTTTGACTTTCTGTCAATCCTTATCATATCGGCATTTTGGGTTACAGCAAGCCTTGATTGCGACCCCCAGGGCAATTTGCCATAATGACATTCTCATCGATTTCTAGGCGACCACGTACTTCCAATCATAGGATTTCATGGCAAAATTAGGCGTCAACGTCGATCATGTAGCCACGTTGCGACAGGCACGGGGGGGTCGTGAACCCGATCCCATTGCCGCCGCGATTTTAGCCGACCTGGGCGGCGCAGATGGCATTGTCGTCCATCTCCGGGAGGATCGTCGGCACATCCAAGAGCGCGACCTAAAACTTCTTCGAGACACCGTCCCCAACACCTTAAATTTGGAAATGGCGGTAGAAGAATCCGTGGCCAAAATTGCCATTCAGGTTCGTCCCGATAAGGTCACGCTGGTGCCGGAACGTCGCCAGGAACTCACCACAGAAGGCGGCCTAGCCGTCACCGAGCATCGCGAGAGGATAAAAGCCCTGATCCGGGCCATGCACAACGCGCAAATTCCAGTCAGTCTCTTCATTGACCCAGACCTCAGTCAAATTCGCGCGGCGCAAAAGGTCGGAGCCGATGCCATCGAATTACACACGGGACGCTATGCCAATAGCCGAGAATCCGAAGAAATAGAAAAGGAATTTCAGGCCCTGCTTGAAGGTGCAAAATTAGCCCATAAACTCGGTCTGGAAGTGAATGCGGGACATGGACTCACGTACCACAACACTCAACCCCTCACGGAAATTCACGAAATCGTAGAGTTTAATATTGGTCACAGCATCATCTCCCGAGCCGTGCTGGTCGGAATGGAGCGAGCCGTTCGAGAAATGAAAGCCCTCGTGTCGCCTCTGTCATCGAAAATATGATTCAAGGATTTCACAACCTACCAGTTAAATAAATTCGAATGTCGAGATTCGAAAAAGGTCAAAGCCTCCAAGTTTTCTTATTCCACATTGGGATTTCGGATTTGTTTCGAGATTCGAGATTCGAGATTCGGATTTAACATCATCATGACCATCGTCACTGCCAGCCAAATGCAAGAGCTCGATGGTCGCACCATCCATGAGGCTGGTGTGCCAGGAACCATCTTGATGGAACGCGCGGGAACTGGGGTCGTTGAGGCTTTGGAAACGACCTTCGGCTCACTTCGGGATAAAACGTTCACGATCTTTTGCGGAAAAGGCAATAATGGAGGAGATGGTTTTGTCGTGGCTCGCTTGCTTCGACGCAAACGCGCCAAGGTTCATGTCTGCCTTCTGGCAAATCCCCGTGATCTTAAAGGGGACGCCAAGACCATGTATCAACGATTTGCCAAATTAACCGGTACCTCAAGACCTCTGACCAACCCCACCGAAGAAAAAATGCGTCAGTTATGCAACCGCAGCGATTTCCTGATTGATGCTCTACTAGGAACGGGCATTACATCTCCAATTCAAGGTCAGTATCAGACCGCCGTGGATGTCATGAATGCCTCGGAACACCCCACGATTGCGGTTGATATCCCTTCTGGCATCCACACCGACACCGGGGCTATTTTAGGATCTGCCGTTCAGGCTTGCCTCACGGTTACATTTGGCTGCCCAAAACTCGGTTTGTACTTGGGGTCAGCCGTTGACAATGTCGGAATAATTCATTGCGTGGATATCGGCATTCCTCCAGAGTACATTACCAACCTAAATGTTTCTGCCACCCTCATGACCGTATCTTCCATTAAAGAGGTTCTTCCTGTGCGGAAGCCTTCTTCTCACAAAGGTACCTTTGGCCATGTTGGAATCATTGCAGGATCCCCGGGGAAAACCGGGGCCGCAGCCCTTTCCGCTCTAGGCGCTCTACGGGTGGGAACCGGGCTGGTCACAGTTGCGACACCTCAGAGTGCGAATTCAGGGCTTGAAGCGAAAACTTTGGAAGCCATGACCATACCCATGCCTGAAACTCCTGAGCATACCCTGGCACGAGCATCCATGCCGGCCCTCCAAGAATTTGCCCACATACGCGATGCCATAGGCATTGGGCCTGGACTCACCACTCAATCCGAAACAGTGCAATTGATTCGGGAATTACTGCCTGAAATAGATCGTCCTTGCGTCATTGATGCCGATGCGCTAAACGCTCTTGCAGGGCAACCGCAGGCCCTGCAAGCCTGTCGATCGACCCCGGTTCTTACTCCCCACCCTGGCGAGATGGCACGTCTCATGGGCCATACCAACACCTTGGATATCAATGCCAACCGTTTAATGGTTTCACAGAATTTTTCTCAAACTCACGCATGCGTTCTCGTACTCAAAGGAGCTCGAACCATCGTGGCAGGACCAGACGGCCAGGCAGCAATCTGTCCCACGGGAAATCCCGGGATGGCCACGGCGGGAATGGGTGATGTATTGACAGGCATGATTTCAGGATTCTTAGCGCAAGGACTTACGCCCTGGCAGGCAGCAAGAGCTGGAGTTTTTCTCCACGGACTCGCTGGAGACCTAGCGGCGAAAAAACTGGGTGAAGCTGGCCTTATTGCCCGTGACCTATTGGATCAGATCCCCCAGGCTATCCAAACGGTTCAACACGGGGAGTGATCTGTACACGATTCCCTTAGCATCTCCATAAGATATCAACTTTATTTACGAGATTGATGAAACTTTAAAAATTTTCATGGGTCAACAGACAACTAGCATGGACAATCTCAGACCGTTAAAATTGTCCTTTTCAGCTTCTGGAGCGGGGCAATGGACCACCGCGTTGCGGTCTGCTGTCGCCACGCAAGAATTAGGAACGGCCATCGGGCATGAATTACGCGGAGGTGAAGTCATCACGTTAATCGGTGAATTAGGCGCTGGAAAAACCTGCTTGGTTCGTGGAATCGCCACAGGCATTGGACTATCCACTGAAGAAGTTACCAGTCCTACCTTTACGGTAATCCAAGAATACGAAAGCGCGCCTCCGATTGCCCATGTCGATTTGTATCGGCTAGAACATTCTATGGCCATTGAAGACATTGGACTCTCCTCCTATTTCGACACTGACCATGTCGTAATTATCGAATGGGCCGATCGGATTTCATCTTCGCAAATTCCAGAGGATCGGTTAGCCCTTCATTTGAATCACAGGAGCCGAAATTCTCGACATTGTACGCTCCAAGCTTTTGGGAAAAAGAGCCAGGCATTGTTACAGGCCCTGATTAGCCAAGGAAGTTAAGACCCCATGTATTCAGGGTCCCCTGTTTTGCTTACAACAAGTACACCGCACCACAATGAGCACGTCTGATCTCACGCCCTTAATGCGGCAATACAAAGAGGTGAAGGAGGCCTACCGGGATGCTATTGTCTTCTTCCGGGTGGGAGATTTTTATGAAATGTTTTTTGAGGATGCGAAGGAGGCGTCCAGCATTCTCAATATTACCCTCACCTCCCGGGATAAAAACAGTCCAAACCCAGTGCCTTTGTGCGGGATTCCTCATCACGCCTCTTCCAATTACGTTTCCAAACTTCTGAAGTCTGGAAAAACCGTCGCGCTCTGCGAGCAGGTGGAAGACCCGAAATTTGCCAAGGGATTGGTCAAACGTGAAGTCGTAAGGCTCTATACTCCGGGTACTCTATTCGACGCCGAACTACTTGACTCCAAAGAATCCAACTTTTTGTCGGCCGTGTCATGGACGACCCAAATTAATAAAGAAGAATTTTTTCGATGTGGGATGGCTGCCGCGGATCTTTCCACGGGAGAATTTATCCTTGCTGAGTTTTTCGGACCTCATGCTCAGGACGATTTGCTTGACGAACTTCTTCGAACCGGACCCCAGGAATTGATACTTCCAGATAACTCCTCCCAAGGTCACCCCTCACTCCAAAGGTTGCTGGCAGCCATTTCCACCCTGCGAATTCCTTGCGTTCAAGACGACAACCCTGGCGATTCTCATATGGATGCCGCGCATCGGCTTCTCCTCGACCAGTTTGAGGTGGCAGGATTAGAGAATTTGAACCTTGATCCCTCGATGGTATCTGTTCAAGCAGCCGTCATGATTCTCAAATATCTGCATCGCACCCAACCCTTGTTACGCCATGGGCACCTTCAACGTCCTCAGGTTCGGCATACTACCCAAGAAATGCATGTAGATGCCATGACCTTACGAAACTTAGAAATCCTTTTTCCCCTGAATCCCGAACAAAAAAACGCCACCTTGCTTTCGGTTTTGGATCACACGGTAACGGCTATGGGAAGCCGCTTGCTTCGACACTGGCTAGTTCGCCCCCTCCTCAATGTACGCGCCATCAATGAGCGACTGGATGCCGTCGCTGAGATGGTCAAAGAAATCAAAGGTCGAATGGAACTTCGCGAAACCTTAAAAGGTATTCCCGACCTTGAGCGAATCAGCAGCCGGATCGCTCTGGAAACCGGGACACCTCGGGACCTTCTCAATTTACGGGAAGCGCTTTCCTCTATCCCAACAGTTCGGCAACGACTAATTCCTTTTCAGAGTCCGTTAATCAAGGGGCTTCTTCAAGGCTGGGACGATCTTCAAGACCTTGCGATGTTTATTCAAAGGGCGATCTCACCCGAAGCACCGATCAATGCCAAAGAGGGTGGGATCATTCAAGATGGCTATAACGAGGAAGTCGACGATCTTCGAAGAATTACACGCGAAGGAAGCCGATGGATTACTGATCTTGAACAGCAGGAACGCCATACCACTGGCATTGATTCCCTGAAAGTCAAGTATAACCAGGTTTTTGGATACTATTTCGAGGTCACCAAACCAAACCTTTCTCGTGTTCCGGGACACTTCATTCGGAAACAGACCATGGCCAATGCGGAACGGTTCACCTCCGATAAGTTGCGTAGCCTGGAAGAAAAGATCACCGGAGCCAGCCTTACCTTACGGGACTTAGAAAATGAGCTGTTTCAAGCCGTTCGCCAAAAAGTTGGGCAGGAAACCTTACGGGTTCAGGGCATGGCGAAACGCTTTGGCATTCTCGACCTCATTCTCACTTTTTCAGAAATCTCCGCCAAATATCGATACTCCCGTCCGGAACTTCATGAGGGAGGAGGGATTCATATTAAGGAAGGACGACACCCAGTCATTGAAAAGCTTTTGGCCTCCGAAGGATTTATCGCTAATGATACCTGTTTGGACCTTGACGAAAACCGTCTCCTGCTCATCACCGGACCTAACATGGCCGGCAAAAGCACCTTTTTACGACAAACTGGTCTCATTGTTTTGCTCGCCCATATTGGGTGTTTTGTGCCTGCGTCTGAAGCAAAAATCGGCCTGGTCGATAGAATATTTACAAGAGTGGGAGCTTCGGATAACCTCGCTGGAGGGCAAAGTACCTTCATGGTGGAAATGTCCGAGACAGCCAGAATTCTTGGGGCTTCTACGTCAAAAAGTCTTATTCTTCTGGATGAAATAGGAAGGGGAACCAGTACTTATGATGGGTTAAGCCTGGCCTGGTCCATTGCGGAATACATTCAGGACCGCAACCATTTGGGAGCCAGAACTCTTTTTGCGACCCATTACCATGAAATGACGGAATTGGAAAACCACCGAAGCGGGATAAAAAATTACACCATTGCCGTGAAGGAATTGGAAGACAATATAGTTTTTTTAAGAAAAATTATTCCAGGAAAGGCCGACAGGAGTTACGGAATTCATGTCGCTCAAATGGCCGGCATACCAAAACAAGTGATCAGCCGTGCAGAAGAAGTTCTCTCTCAACTCGAACAATCAGAAAGTTCCCAAAAAACAGACAGCGAACAAACCCCTAATGATAGAAACGACCTGCCTACACCCCATCCCATCCTTGAAGAAGTAAAACAAATGGATCTGTTTACCATGACACCATTAGAGGCAATGAATCGATTAGCTGAGTTAAAAAAACAAATCGGTTAAAAAAGAAAAGGCGAAGTCTTCGAGAAGACTTCGCCTTTTCTTAATTTACGCTAACGAACGGAAAAACTGGTTTATTGGAGGGATGCTCCAAATTCACCCGTTGCCGTACCTTTTGATTTATTAGGATTTTGATTGGAGTTTGGGATCACTCCAACAATAGTTTCTCCACCTGGAATCATCACATCATAACGCATCTTGCGATTTTGTTGCCAGGAGTTATTGTCCATCGACTGAACAATACCGATGCTCCGAAGGCTATGAATGCTTCGTGGCTTGTCAGGTGATCCAGCAATTTCAGGGATTTCTTTAATCGCCGACACCACACGGTGATTTTGTTCTGTCTCTTGGACAGTCAATTCCACGAGGGTGTATTTCGAAGCCTGGGTTCCAGTCATGACGGCTTGACTGTGAGAATCTTTACCCAGAGATTGCAATTTTGACCACACGGCATCATTTCCCGCATACACCTTGAGGTTTTTTCCAGGGAAATACTTTTGCCAGTAATATCCGCTTTCGGCATTACCACCGAAGACAGCCACATTTACCCAGGCTGCTTTGTCGTAAGGATCGACGACCGCCACTCGAGCATGAAGGGTCGTTGGCTTGCTGAGATCGCCCCATTCAAACCTTTCTTGGAATGCTTCAATGGCAAAAGCACTGGAGGCCATTCCGCCTACCAAGGCAATGGCAGCTAAGACTGCCAACCCGGTTGTACGAACTTTCATAATCCCATCCTCCTCTGTAAATGATAAAGACTTTTTGATTTCAAAAAATAATTATTATTTTTCTAAATTTAGTTTCCTAATACTTTAAAACCCGTGACGGTATTTCCACCAGAAAGTTGGACTTCCATGGCGACGAATTTTTGCGCAGCTTCGGTAAGTTGCTTCATTAATGAGGAATCTTTGACATGAAGTCTCACGGTCGTTTGAGGATTGTACCAGCCAGCGTAAGAGGCATTCTTTTCCTCACCGCCCTGGTAACCCCATGAGCAGCACACAAACAAAGGATCTGGAATTGCGACATTCCGATCGTCAGAAGCCCGGCCAAGAGGATCCCCAGCTTCGCCAGGTCCACTGGTGTTCCAGTACTGAATGCCAAAAAGAATTTCCCCATCGGGATTGTCCGCCCAATGAGCATACACGCGACCCTTTAAACTGCTGGCAACTTTCCCTTCGAGCTTCATCCCACCTAATGTGGCAATGTCATTGGGATCACCAGCACATTTTTTGTTTGAACTGCACGGCCCCTTTTGGGCTTCTGCAAAGCCTACGAACCCAACGGTCATTAGGCCCACAGCGAAGAGAGCAACCAAAGCACCACGGAAAAATGACTTCTTCATTTCCCCCTCCTTTACATAGGATGACATAATGAAAATGAAAAGACCAACAGTTAACTTTTAACGAACGACTTCTCTAATTGCAACATTGATGTTCTTTTGATGTTCTTTTTTGAGAATTTAGGGAGCCTACCTCCTTTCCGAACACAGCACCCTTCAATTTTCAATATCTTGGCAAACATTTCTCCTTATATTCCCATATAATTTCAAGGGGCACATGCTACTAATCTGGCTCCAGGAAGTCAAGAGGCATTTTGTTAAAAAAAGGCCTAATAAATCTTTAAAAAACTGACAATTTACTGAAGAAATGACGTTTTTGATATGGGCCCCAGGGCCGTGACAGTCATTTCTTCTTCCCTTAACAAATCCCTCGCCACACTTTGAATTTGTTTGATTGAAATTTTATCGATTTCCGAAAGCATTTCCCTAAGAGAGACATATCGGCCCTGAGAAATTTCATCCTTAGCTAATTTATTCATTCGCCCATAGGTCCCTTCCAGTCCCAGCATGAGGGTTCCTTTGAGCTGATTTTTTGTTCTGCTCACATCGGATGGGGCTGGACCTCGATTTCGAAGTTTCCGAACTTCCCGACGCACAACATCCACTAACTCCGGCGCGTCTTTTGCTCCCGTTGCGGCATAAATGGTCAGGGTGCCGACATCGGAAAAACAGGATAATTGCGAATAAATCGTATACGCTAATCCCCGCTTTTCCCTGACCTCTTGAAATAACCGTGAACTCACCCCCCCTCCAAATAAGGCATTCAAGGTATGCGCCGCATAACGGGTTGGGTGATTGGCGGGAATTCCCGGCAACCCAAAACAGACATGGGTTTGTTCCAATTGTTTAGGATGCACAAAGATCCCGGTGCGAAGGTCCGGGGGTTTGCGGAGTTGTACGGAATTGGATTTCCTTCGAGATGGCGTCCATTTTCCAAAAGCCCGGTCCAACATCGGCACCAACACCTTGGGTTGGAAATTTCCGGCCACCGAAATGATCAATTTTTCAGGACGATATTGCTCTTGAACATACTCCAAAATATCTTTTCGTCCAATTCGCCCCATGGTGGTTGGACTCCCCAAAATTGGCCGTCCCAAGGGATGACCTCGCATCACATGATGCGCATGCAGTTCTTGGACAAAATCTTCAGGGTCATCGCGAACCATTCGGATTTCCTCAAGCACCACCTGCTTTTCTCGAGCAATTTCTTTGGGTGGATAACGCGAATGATGGAATAAGTCAGCTAATAAATCGACTGCTTGGCCAATCTGCTGGTCCAGGACCTTGACATAAAAGGCCGTGGACTCATGACTGGTAAATGCGTTCATTTCACCACCAAGGCTATCAATCTCATTGGAAATTTGAGATGCCGATCGCCGCTTCGTGCCTTTAAACATCATATGTTCTAAAAAGTGGGACAGGCCTTCCTGCCCCTTGGCTTCATCCCGAGTCCCCACGTTGATCCAAAGCCCAATAGCAACAGACTTTAAGGCGGACATCCGTTCCATGACCACCCGAACGCCATTATTGAGGACTACTTTACGCACGTCGACAAGTTCCTTTATGAAAAGGTCAACAGATTTTTTCTATGAGGAGAAAATGGAAGTCTTCGCCCCCGAGGGCAAGAGAGGAATTCTTGGACGAAATCATCGCAAAGCTGTTTCATGGGGAACCCCTTTGGCATTGCGATGGAAACCCGAAATCAAAAAAAGGTGACCGCATCTGACGCAGCAACCTGAACATATCAATCTATGCACAGGAACCCCTGTGAGATTTTCCTTACCCTCACCACAATTAGGTTTGGGTAGAAGGAGCTTCCGATTCGGCTAAGGCTTCTTTCCGGCTCAGGCGAATTTTTCCTTGGCGATCAATTTCCATTACCTTCACCATAATTTGCTCGCCTTCGGACACTTCATCGGATACGGAATTCACACGGTGATGGGCCAATTGGGAAATATGCACAAGGCCATCGACATTGGGAATAATTTCTACAAAGGCACCGAAGTCTACGATTTTTCGAACGGTCCCTAGATACAACTTCCCAACCTCGACCTCTTCCGTCAATTGCTCCACCATTTTAATGGCCTTTTCTGCAGAAGGTCCATCAACCGAGGCAATCGTCACCAGCCCGGAATCATCGACGTTCATCTTCACTCCACATTCAGCAATGATTCCGCGAATGACCTTACCACCTGGCCCAATGATATCTCTGATTTTGTCCTGCTTGATTTGAATAGTGAAAATTCTTGGAGCATAGGTGGCAAGGTCAGGACGGGGAGCCGCCAGGGAAGATTCCATTCGTTCTAAAATATGCAAGCGACCAGCACGTGCTTGTTCTAGAGCCTGACGCATTAACTCGGTAGTAATGCCGCCAATCTTGATGTCCATTTGCAGCGCGGTCACGCCATTTTTGGTACCCGTCACTTTGAAATCCATATCCCCAAGATGATCTTCTAACCCCAAAATGTCGGAAAGGATCACCACCCGATCGCCTTCTTTAATGAGTCCCATGGCAATTCCGGCAACCGGCTCCTTAATAGGCACTCCCGCATCCATCAAGGCCAAAGCCCCACCACAAACCGTGGCCATCGACGAAGATCCGTTCGATTCCAAAATATCCGAGACCAGTCGAATGGTATATGGAAAGGCTTCTTTGGTGGGCATCACGGATAGCAATGCACGCCAGGCAAGCTTTCCATGACCAATTTCCCGACGACCAGGAGATCGCATGGGTCTCGCCTCTCCCACACTGAAAGGCGGGAAATTATAATGAAGCATGAATGTTCGAAAATGTTCGCCTTCCAATGCATCGATGCGCTGCTCATCATCGGACGTACCCAGAGTCACCACTGCCAGCGCCTGGGTTTCCCCTCGCGTAAACAATGCCGATCCATGAGTCCGAGGCAACAATCCAGTCTCACAGGTAATTGGGCGAATATCCGCAGGCCCTCGACCATCGGCTCGGACTTTTTTCTCCAAAATCATATCCCTAACTTCATCGTACTCTAGGTCGTGATAGATTTCCTTAATTTGCCGATGCCGGGCCGCATCTTCCCCGCCCAGCTTTTCGATGGCCTCTCTCAAAATCTCATCCAATCGTTCCTGACGGGCCGTTTTATTGGGAATAAATACCGCTTCTCGAATGGGTGCAGAGGCCATTTCCTTAACTTGAGCACGGAGGTCTTCACTCACCGGTTCGACCTGCAGCACTCGTTTTGGACGACCCGCCTTTTCTCTCAGCTCGTTGACCTTCGCCACAATTTTTTTGATTTCCGCATGTGCGAGTTCCAAAGACTCTAGCATCACGGCCTCGGACAATCCTTCAGCGCCAGCCTCGACCATCATAATGGCATCGGCAGTCCCGGCGACGACTAAGTCTAAATCGCTCTTCCCTAATAGGTGCATGTCGGGATTGACTACCAGAGTTCCATCGACTCGGCCAATGCGGATACCAGCCAGCGGCCCATCAAAGGGAATATCGGAAATCGCCAAGGCTGCCGAACCAGCTGTAATGCCAATGGTATCCGAGGACATAGTTTGATCCACGGATAAGACCGACACCACTACCTGCGTTTCGTAATAATACCCTTTGGGAAACAAGGGGCGAATCGGGCGATCAATGAGTCGGCTCGTCAGAGTTTCTTTTTCCGATGGAGCCCCTTCCCGCTTAAAAAACCCTCCAGGAATCTTCCCAGCGGCATAGGCTTTTTCCTGATAATTAACGGTCAAGGGGAGAAAATCCGTGTCAGGTTTTAACGTCTTTGAAGCCACCGCTGTCGCTAACACCACCGTATCACCATAAGTGGCAAGGATGGATCCATCTGCTTGCTTGGCCATATGGCCAGTTTCCAGCCTTAACGTACGTCCGGCGACTTCTAATTCAACTGAATGCACCATGAAATTCTCTCCTTCCTGACCCCTTCAACTTTTCCATTCCATCATTTATTTTCTTAAGCTTAATTTGCCTAACAGAGACCGATAGCCTTCGGCATTCACTCGGTGAAGATAATCCAACAAGCGTCGACGCCGACTAACCATTCTCAACAATCCATGTCGAGAATGGTGGTCCTTCTTATGAGTCCGAAAATGTTCGGTCAATTCGTTGATACGTTGAGTCAACAAGGCAATTTGCACCTCAGAAGATCCTGTATCACGATCATGATGTTGATGCTGTCTCACGATATCCGTTTTCGATGAACCGGCAAGTGCCATGCCTCGCTCCTCCTTACCTAAAATTATTGGAATTCCAAAATATTCGATTCCCTATTTGGTGTGTTTATCCGAACACTTTCACTAATACTAATGAGGGATCCCATCCTGACAAATGTGTAGCGCTCTGCTCAAACTTTCCCAACCCAAGCAACTGTCCATCAGAGTCCTTGACCCGGACAATCCCCTCAGTCGATCCAGGGCCTTGGGAGAATAGAGATTCACTGGAAACTGATGATGGAGGAATCGGCGCTCCATTTAAGGCTCGAACCCTCATGGAAAAATCAATTTTGACCTCAGGTAAATGACCTAAGACTGCGTCGAGCCCCCAAAAAACCCTGTCATCTTCTTGCAACAAATATTCAGGATTAACATCCAACGGAGATACGGAGTCTTCAAAATGGATAGGCCCAACTCGCGTACGGCATAATTGCCGTAAATGGGCGCCTACACCCAAGGCTTCCCCAATATCGGCACACAATGTCCGCACATATGTGCCTTTTGAACATGCCACACGAAACGACACTTCTGGAATATCCACGGACAACACGTCCAATTGATGAATGGTCACAGGCCGAGGTTGCCGATCTACGGTTTTTCCAGCTCTGGCCATTTTGTACAAAGGCTGGCCCTCCACCTTCAAAGCGGAATACATGGGCGGTACCTGTTGGAGATTGCCGACAAATTTTGCCGCGGCTTCACGGATGGCTTCTTCAGTGATCCCAGCCACCGGCCGTTCTTGAATCACCACACCTGTTGCATCCTGCGTATCCGTATCCTGTCCTAACCGGAGGATCGCTTCATATTCTTTATCCCATTCCATTAAATATTCTGAAACCCGCGTCGCCTTTCCCAATAAAATTGGTAGCACTCCCGTGGCCATTGGATCTAAAGTCCCGGCATGTCCCACCTTGCGAATTCCGAGTGATCGTCGCAATTTTCCAACCACATCATGGGAGGTCCATTCGGCTGGCTTGGAAATATTCAATACCCCGTCAATCGCTGAAGTCGCCACCATCGCCCCAAGTCCTTTGACCACAGCCTACTGACCCTCCGACACATTGGGAGAAAGTTCATGAACCGAATCCATGTCCTCCTTAGTTGGGGAAGGCAAGGTGTCAAGAATTTTCAGGATTCGCTCGGCGCGGGGCCCACTCGAATCTCGCCAAAATTTGATTTCCGGCGTGTAACGCAATTCCAAACGACGGCCAATTTCTGAACGAACAAATCCTGCCGCGCTTTTTAAGGCCTTCATGATACCTGGCTCATCATCCTGTGGCCCTAATAACGTGACATACACCCGCGCCAACCGAAGATCACTGGTGACTTCCACATTGGTGACAGTCACGCATTGAAGCCGAGGATCCTTTGATTTTTTGGCAAGGATATCCGCCACCTCAATACGAAGTTGATCCGCCACCCGATCAGCTCGTTTATATGCCGATTTAGACATTTCAAGCACATCCACTGGAATCATGGTGATATCATTACAACAACTCTATGCGAGACTCTAACAATTCCAAATTGGGATTCGAGCGGATGGCATTCAATGCCTGATCTAAAACCCGATTCACATGACGGGTTTCGTTCGCCACGCAAGCCATCCCTAATATGGCTCGCTGCCAAAGATCATGGTCTCCCACTTCCGCCACCGACAAATTGAAGTCTCGGCCCAATTTTGACTTAAGGCTTGAGAGGATCTGGCGCTTCGCCTTAAGTGAATGTCCCTCAGGGAAATGCAACTCAACCTGACAGACTCCAATTACCATACCGGCGACTCAGAAATTTTTGGACACGAGTCCTGCCCGTTATAACTTCGCCGCTTCTTTATCAAACACATAGGCTTCAATGATATCGCCGACCTTGATATCATTAAAGTTTTCAACGGCAATACCGCACTCATAGCCTTGCTGCACTTCCCGGACATCGTCTTTAAACCGTCGCAAGGACCCAAGCTTGCCATCGTACACCACGACGTGATCTCGGAGGACACGAACTCCCTCACTTGCTCTCGCCATATGCCCGTCGTTCACATAGCAACCGGCAATGGTCCCAATTTTGGGAATCGTGAAGACCTCTCGTACTTCGGCACGTCCAAGCACACGCTCGACCAGGGTAGGCTCCAGCATCCCCTCGGCAGCGGCCCTGACATCGGCTATGGCATTATAGATAATGGTGTGCAATCGGATTTCCACGCCTTCGCGTTCGGCTAAGGCAGAGGCCTTTGGTTCAGGCCTCACATGGAACCCAACAATCATGGCTTTTGATGCCGAGGCTAAAAGGACATCCGACTCCGTGATGCCCCCAACCCCACTATGAAGGACTTGAAGGTTCACCAAATCGGACTGAATTTTTTGGATAGATTCGCATAACGCACCGAGTGAACCCTGCGCATCGGCTTTGACCAATACCGACAAATCCTTTTTTCCCAAATCAGCGCCTTTCGAATACAAATCATCCAAGGTCATCCGCGTGGTTCCGGTTCCTAATTCAGCTGTCCGTTGCTTGTGCTTCCGATCTTCCGCCACCTCCCTGGCCATCCGCTCATCTTTTACCACGACAAATTGATCACCGGCGGCAGGTAAAGCTAACAAACCAATCACTTCCACAGGCGTCGAAGGTCGGGCTTCTTTGAGTTTTTTTCCATCGTGGGAAAGCATGGCTCGGACGCGGCCACTGGTAGTCCCCACCACATAGGGAGCTCCAACTTTCAAAATTCCACTCTGGACCAACACGGTCGCAACCGGGCCCCGACCACGATCCAATTTGGCTTCGAGCACCACGCCCTTTGGAAATTGGGCAATATCAGCCTTTAACTCCATCACTTCCGCTTGTAATAAGATCATCTCGAGTAAGGTATCGAGACCTTGTTTTTCTTTGGCCGACACTTCGACGAAAATCGTCTGTCCACCCCAGGCTTCAGGAATTAACCCTTGATCCGAAAGCCCCTGCTTGACGCGATCAGGATTCGCCCCTGGTTTATCTATTTTATTTACGGCCACAATAATTGGCACATTCGCAGCCTGGGCATGGTGGGCCGCTTCAAGGGTTTGGGGCATGACCCCGTCATCAGCGGCCACAACCAATACCACAATATCAGTGGCTTGAGCCCCTCGGGCCCTCATGGCGGTAAAGGCTTCATGACCTGGAGTATCAAGGAAGGTGACCTTCTTCTCACCGACCGACACTGAATAGGCGCCAATATGCTGAGTGATGCCTCCGGATTCCTGGTCCGTCACATTGCTTTGGCGGATGGCATCCAGAAGCGAGGTTTTTCCGTGATCAACATGCCCCATGATCGTCACCACAGGTGCACGCGGGACCAGCTCTACATCGCCTGTGGATTCCAGCACCTCCTCCAGAAGAGCTTCGCCCTCTTTTTCCACTGAGACTTCTACGTGGATACCAAAACCCTCGGCAATCAATACGCCGGCATCAAGATCCATGGGTTGATTTAAATTCAAGACTACCCCCATTTCCATCAACTTTTTAATGATGTCTCCTGAACGTTGGCCAAGCTGTTCCGCATACTCTTTGACCGTAATACCAGAGTGAAGTTTGATGGTTTTTTTTCTGGGCTTGGTGATCTCGGCCGTTGTCGAGGATGGTACATGCCGGGAACGCTCTTCTCGTCTTAGCGTGGGAAGAGGACGTAAATCTTGCCACCGGGCGGCATCTTCATATTTGGCGGCAAACAAGGCTTCATCTCGAACCTTCCCAGATTTTTTTGATTTCTTGGGCTTTTCATCTTCACTCAACTTCTCTTCGGTTGATGCTTCGTGTTTTTTTGATGCAACACTTGATTCCTGATCCGGACTGGCTGCCGGAATTTGAACATCCTGGAGGGAATCTTCTGGGGTTGGATGCGGCGAGTCTAAAGCCTCAGTGACTGCAGCAAGTTCTGGGGGAAGCGGAGTCTCTATACTACTGTCAGTTTCGCCAACGGGGGCAAGGGTATCTCGCTCCTCTTCTTCCGGAGTCTCGGGTTCAGGTGTTTCATCCTCATCACGTTTTCGCTTAATGAGAATATGCTTTCGCTCAGGCTTAGCCGGCGCCTCTTCCTCTACCGATTCTTGGCGACTTTTTCCGGTACGTGAAGATGACTTTTTGACTCGTTTCGTCGCCCTCTCAGATTTGCCACTCGAAGGGATCACACTGCTGACTTGGGTGCTGCCAAAAGCAGTCAAGGCCTTCTGCACATCTTCGTCGCTCAGCGTATTACTATGGGAACTCGCTGCAATATCGAGCCGGTTAAGTTCTGGAATCAGAACTTTGCTCTCAATTCCCAATTGTTTGGCTAATTCATAGACTCTCATAGCACCCACATTGCGTTAGGAGGAAGTTGGTGGCGACTCTGATGGCTCTTCACCAGCGCCTTGAACCGAGACGGCCTCCGCTTCCCCGGTGTCCGTCGGAGCTGGATCCGCATCCTCTGGAGGAGTTGAAGGTTCTCCGCCTACTAATTCCCGTTGGGCGTCGGCCTCTTCAGCCAATGCCGCTTTAATCTCTTTTTCTCGTTCGAGCTTTTCCTTTTCATACTCACTGGCACTGATAATATCAATTTTCCACCCGGTAAGTTTGGCGGCTAGACGGACGTTTTGTCCATTTTTTCCTATGGCCAACGATAATTGAGAATCAGCCACCACAACCAATGCGGCTTTTTTCTGCTCATCAATCCCGACTTTTTCAATCGATGCCGGATTCAAGGCTTCGCCAATAAACACTCGAGGGTCAGTCGTCCAAGGAACAATATCGATCTTCTCTCCTTTGAGCTCTCGGACGATGGCCTGAACTCGCGACCCTTTAATCCCGACACAGGCACCAACCGGGTCAACAGCCTTATCACGGGATGCCACGGCAATCTTGGTCCGATCACCCGGCTCACGCACCACACCTTTGATCTCGACGATCTTTTCCATCACCTCAGGCACTTCTAATTGGAATAACTTCACAACAAACTGAGGATGGGCTCGAGTTAAGATCACCTGAACATCTTTTGGGGTCCGTCGAACTTCTAACAACATGGCTCGTAAACGATCCCCTCGGCGATGGGCTTCACGAGGGATTTGTTCATGAACGGGGAGTAGGGCCTCGGTTTTGCCAATTTCCACCAAATAGTTCCGACGCTCCTGCCCTAAAATCACCCCATGTACGAGATCACCTTCCTTTTTGGAATATTCTCGCTCCACAGCCTCCCATTCAGCTTCACGCACCTTCTGACAAATCACTTGCTTGGCCGCTTGCGCCGCGATACGACCAAATTCCTCCATTTCCAAGAGTGATCCCATTTCGTCACCCACCTCGGCCTCAGCATCAATTTCCCTGGCTTCTTTTAAAGAAATTTGAGTTTTGGCATCCGTGACGGGATCCGCAATCGTTTTTAAGGAGACTATTGAAATATCACCGGTTTCAGAATCCACTTGGACCTGAATATTTTCGTTATTGCCGAATCGCTTTTTGGCCGCAGTCAGAAGGGCTGATTCCACAGCAGCAAGGACTCGATCCTTATCAATTCCCTTTTCACGGCCAACCTGCTCAATCACGGCCATAATTTCACGCTTCATAACGATTCCCCTTCTTTCACTCCCTGCCTATTTTTCTGGGCGGGCCCCCATGAAAATCCTTGCAACCTAAAACTCGACTTGTTGTTTTCCTTCTAGAATAGAATTCCAAAAGATTTCCACTTCTTGTGATTGTCGTTGCTTTCCAGTCTGCACAGTCAATGTTAAACCAGTCTCTGTAATGGCAACCAAACGCCCTATCACCTGTTGGGGCTCAGCGCCCGGATCTTGGAATTTCACCTTCAATAGCTTTCCCATGACCCGTTGAAAATCTTGTGGATTCTTTAGCGGACGATCCACCCCGGGCGATGAGACTTCAAGCCCAAAATCAAACGGAATCGGATCTGCAACAGCCAGAGCTCGGCTTAGAGACTGATGAAATTGCTCGCAGTCCCGAATACCAACGCCCCCTTCTTTATCAAGAGTAATTCGAATGGCCGAACCGGCTCCCCTGCCGTGGCATATTACTTCCAGCACTTCCAGATCCAAGGCCCGTGCAATAGGTTCAGCAATAAGCTGCACCTGTTTCCCCAAATCTTTGGTTCCCAATTCCAGACCTAATAAAGTGGAGCCACGGGGGTGACGACAAAGCAAAAAAAAGTGGGCTCTCGCCCACTTCCCTGAATCGGGACAGTACCATTTCCCCCGTTCAAAGGCAAGGGCCCCGATCGAAGCCGGCATTTCCCTCAGGTGGGAGGAAACACAAAATACCACCCGCCAGCCACACCCAAAATTCTAGGCATCTCACTTTTGGAAAACAAGACCTCTTGCATTTGGTTAAAAAAGTAAACTTTCCCAAAATAATTTCGCTTCCTCTCAAATTATCCATAGGCCCTTCCCGGGGGATATGCTACAGTTAGCAGGTTGTTAATCTATGTTTTGGTCACATCCCTCACAATCTCAAAATTCATATGAACCAGGATATCATAAAGTCTTTGCTTCCCTTTGAGTTGAAAGATTGCCCGGTCATTCCATGGCAGTAATTTTATCGATAGCTTCCGGTAAGGGCGGCGCTGGGAAAAGCATGGTTTCCAGTAATTTAGGCCTGTTACTGGCTAAACGTGGCTACCGGGTCACTTTGGTGGACTTAGATACCGGTGGGGCCAATCTTCATGTTTTATTTGGACATTTTCATCCCAAAGCGACTCTCACGGATTTCTTAAACCGCAAAGCCAAAACACTGCAAGGAGTAGCAGAGCCTTTACCCGTACACCAAAACCTTTCCTTAATTTCGGGAACTGGAGAGACCCTTCTCACTTCGAATCTGCCCCACCCCAAGAAAAAACGGCTGCTCAATCATTTACGAAAATTGGATAGTGATCTCGTCTTGGTGGACGTGGGAGCCGGAACACATTTCCATACCTTGGATTTCTTTTTATTCGCGAATGGATATCTCACCGTGGCCACGCCGGACCCGACCTCGGTCCTAGATTTGTATCGCTTTATTAAACTTGCGGCAATTCGCCGAGTACTCTCTGCCTTTTTAGCTCGCGACCCTGTGGCCACCGCATTATCCAACCAAGAATTTCAAAGCATCCAGGATGTATTGAATGCAGTGGGACAAACCAACGAAGCTGGAACGGCCATCGCTCGAACAGCCTTGGAATCTTTTCACCCCTGCCTAATCTTAAATCGCATGGGAATGGCCTCAAAAGTCAATACACTCCACCTTCAGCAGATGGTCCAACAGTATATTGGCACAGAGCTCCATGTATTAGGCCAAATTCCTCAGGATGAAGCAGTAGAACGGTCAATCCGAAAATACCTTCCGGTGGTAGACCATAACCCCACGTCCCCAGCGGCCAGAGCCTTTGAATCAATCACTGATAGTCTTGAAGTATGGATGGAGTCGAATTTATCCGTGGTGGAGGAATGGTAAAGATATTATGTACAGTGTTTGACCACCGGAACTTCTTGAAGGAATCTGGGAGAGGGGACTAATGCTAGACCCTTTGAAAGTTGAAGACGCTTCACATACTTAGGAAGCTTTAGACCCTATCGCGGAGGGGGAGTGGCGGCTTGCAAAGCACTCGAAACCTTTTTAAGCGAGTCGGCCAAACTATCGAGTTCCGCTCCCTTTCTTAACAGTTCTCCTCGCAAACCATTCATCTGATCAGCAAATCGATCGCGCTCTTTCACAATAACGGCATGTTCTTCCAGCATTGCCTGACATTGGTCAAGTTCATTTCGAATTTCCGCATATTTCACTTTATAATCTTTGGCCTCACCAGTAGATTTTTCCAAATCTTGGGTCAGGGTCGCAATATGGTTTTTGCAGTCGTGCAACTCTGATTGAAATTCCTT
This sequence comes from Candidatus Nitronereus thalassa, assembly GCF_032191465.1. NCBI lineage: Bacteria > Pseudomonadati > Nitrospirota > Nitrospiria > Nitrospirales > Nitrospiraceae > Candidatus Nitronereus > Candidatus Nitronereus thalassa. The sequence goes on from NZ_JAQOUE010000001.1 coordinate 1,826,041, forward strand.
CCGTTCCTTTTCACTCGCCTGATACTGAAGGCGAAGATCCTGAATGGCTTCAGTCCAACTACGAACAGCGCCTGGGGGCAAATCCGGCAGATTAGGAAGAGGCTTGTCCTTGGCTATAGCCTCCATGGCTCCTTGAATCCAATCAACGAAGGCACCGATTTCATGAAATTTGAAGTCAACGCTGCTGCTCGATGCAGCTTTGGATTCTTCCTCAGGAGCATGCTTGATGATTTCCTTGGCAGGTTCGGGCACAGGTTCCACCACCACTTCCTCCGGAGCTCGGGATTGAAAGTTCTTCAGTAACACCGCCACACAATGCCGGCAAAAGGGTTGTTCGCTGGCAGGGCAGGAACATTTAGTGGTCAATGTGCCACTTTTTAATCGAATCGTCTGTGAATACACTCCATAAGTTCCATCAACCTCAGAATTGATTTGCCCCTCATGCGCATCGAGAATCCGTACGCGGTTTTCGGTCATATACTGATGGCCCAGTTTAAACACATGACCACCAACCACGGACTCCACCATTTCCGGTTCAAGTTGACTTAATTTTTGGGCAGAGCACGAAATCCGGTTGCGCATAAGTCCCTCTTAGGGAAAGAAGTGGGTAAGATCAAGATCTTCAGTGCATCTCTATCAAAGAATTACTCTGAAACCTTCCCAACCGTAGAACGGTCAAGAGCTTCCCTCTTCTCGGTGAGAATTCGTGTAAACTTGACCCTAAATAAGCCAAATATTTGATTGATTTCCACCAAAAAAGAACGTGAATTCCACAAAATATGCCCCGTGAATTTTATTTTTTGCCTGCCTCCCTTTATGCTACACTCCTCGACCTAATCTATGAGCATTCGGTAAAGTCTCCAAACCTTATCAACGGCATTACCCATGAAACTCTATCGTCTTCTTTTTTTTCTTGGCTTTTTTTTGGCAACGGCCCTACCTGCCATAGCCACCGATCTCCATTTTCACAATGTGACATTTCACCGGTGCTATCATGCTCATTCTTGCTTCGTTTCCATTCCGAATCTTCCCAAGATTTTTGGCGATGTGATTTTAATTAGGATTGCCGGAATCGAAACCCCTGAAATTCTGGGGAAATGTGACAAAGAAAAAGAGCTGGCAAACAAAGCCAGAAATTTTGTGAATACCGTGTTGGAAAATGCGAGGGAAATCGAGCTGTACGATTTAGAGCGGGGAGAGCACTTCAACCTCATTGCACGAATTATGGCCAATGGGGAAAATGTTTCAAAACTGCTTATCGACAAAAAATTTGCCTTGCCAGCAAATGAGAAAACAGGAAAGCCTAATTGGTGTTCCTCCTAGTCCCTTCACGAATTCTCTTCACAAAAAGAGATCCCTCTAAACTTTGTGCAAGAAGGCCCCCCGGTAATTTCTTTTGTGATGGTTTTTAGAAAAACGGCAGGAAACACAATGGTGAGCCGCGTGCGGCTCGAACGCACGACCCTCGCCTTAAAAGGGCGATGCTCTACCAACTGAGCTAGCGGCTCACCGAATCGCGATGCTAACAACCAGCATACGCCTTGTCAAACAGCTATGGAATTTTTCAAGCGCTGACTTTGGGAATTTTTGTCCGAGGACGGACATAGGTCATAGGGTTTTTCAGAATGATGGTATGCTCACGATGAGAACCCGTCGACACAATATCAATGGGACAGCCAGTCAGTTCCTCAATTCGCCCTAAATAACGTTTGGCTTCCAAAGGAAGGGCCTTAAATGTCGTGACTCCTGAAGTAGAACCGGTCCAAGCCGGCATCACCTCATAGACTGGTTCGCATTTTGAGAGAATGTCAAGGTCAGCGGGCATATCTCGATATAATTTTCCCTGATACCGATAACCAACAGCAATTTTTAATTGACGGGATCCATCCAAAACATCCAATTTAGTAACTGCCAAAGATGTACAACCATTCACACGGACGGCATAACGCAACACGACAATATCTAACCACCCGCACCGACGGGCGCGCCCTGTAGTCGCTCCAAATTCCTGACCGCGCTCCTGCAATCCGTCGCCTATTGCATCGGATAATTCAGTGGGGAAGGGACCACTTCCCACGCGCGTGGTATAGGCTTTGGTGACGCCAAGTACTGCATCAATTTTTGTTGGACCAACACCCGTTCCAATGCACGCGCCCCCAGCGCAAGAGCTCGAAGAGGTCACGAACGGATACGTCCCAAAATCAATGTCCAAATGCGTGCCTTGCGCCCCTTCAAACAACACACGCCTCCCATTTTCCATGGCTTTGTGAAGTACCAGGGAATCATCGGCAACATGAGGACGTAATCTCTCAGCATAATGTTGGTATTCTTCAACTATGCGATCCGCCGAAAATCCCCGCACTTTATACATATGGCGAAGAAAGCTATTAATTTCGACCAAGTTGTCTTCGACTTTACGTCGAAAAATTTCTGGTTTGAGCAGATCGCCGATCCGTATGCCGATACGGGCCATTTTATCGACATAGGCCGGACCAATACCCTTTCCCGTTGTCCCAATACGTCGTGCCCCTTTGGCTTTTTCAGCTGCTTTATCGATCGCCTTATGATAGGGCATAATGACGTGAGCCCGTTGGCTAATCATAAAATTTTTGCCGACTTTTATTCCGTGCTTTTGGAGCTGATCCAACTCTCCAATCAGGGCCCCTGGGTCGATCACGACTCCGCTCCCCAGTACACATAATTTCCCTCTTGATAATATCCCGGAAGGAATCAAATGGAAAATATAGGTGCCCTTTCGGGTCACCACCGTATGGCCGGCATTGGATCCGCCTTGATATCGGACTACAAGGTCGGCGTCGCGGGAAAGGATATCAACAATCTTCCCCTTTCCTTCATCACCCCACTGCGACCCAATCACGACTAAATTTGCCATATCCACACTTTAGCTTTCCGAATCAGCGCCAAAAAGTCCCTGTGTCGGATAAAAAGTCTCATCCTCGGTTTGTGCCCAGTGGGCCAGGAAACTTATAGCGAAAAAAGTCACAAAAAAGGCCCCGACTCACACAAAGTCAGAGCCAACCGGGGACGGATGTTAGGCTGCGATCAAGGATTTGTCAATAGAAGGACACAATAAACTACTACCACCGAAAGCGCCGAGAACCACCAAATATACCCAATAGAGAATAATAATTTTAATGATAGCTTTCAAGGTCTGAGGGAAATTTTTGGCATTCGACCTCTTCTTTGAAGCGGCGGAGTGCTTGAAGAGCATCGGCTTTGAGATGGGCATAGGGCTTCACGAATTTTGGAGAAAACTCATCGAATAAACCAAGAAGGTCGTACAGCACTAACACCTGCCCATCACAATTTGGTCCAGCGCCGATGCCTATGGTCGGAATGGAAACCGCCTCCGTGATGGATTTCGCCAAATCAACGGGAATGGCTTCAAGGACCAACGAAAACGCTCCAGCGGATTCCAATGCCCGGGCATCAGCCAACAAGGCCTCGGCGTGCACGTCTTCCCGACCTTGCACCTTGTAGCCGCCATATTGATTAACCGATTGAGGCGTCATCCCAATATGCCCCATGACCGGAATGCCCACTTGAGTGAGGGCTTGCACACGATCAATCATGGAGATTCCGCCTTCCAACTTGACGGCCCCGGCCCCAGCTTGAATTAGCCTCCCGGCATTGCGTACCGCCTCTTCCACACTTACCTGGTAAGACATAAATGGCATGTCCGCAATCACCAGTGCATTTTCCCTCACACTGGCGACAAGCATCGTGTGGTAGATCATCTCATCCATGGTGACGGAGAGCGTGTTCGATTTTCCTTGAACAACAACACCCAGGGAATCACCCACCAAAATGGCTTCAATCCCAGCTTGTTCCAGGATTCGTGTAAACAAAGCATCGTAGGCGGTCACCACCACGAGTTTCCTGCCTTTAGATTTTTGTCGTTGGAATTCAGGAACCGTCATCAATTTAATTCCGCCTTTCGAATAATCTCCGCCACCCGATCACCGAGTCGCCCCGGCATGATATGGACACCATCACAATAGGGACGCACCGCCTTGATAGTTCGCACCGCGATTCCAATGCCAACCTCAGCTTCATGGGCCTCTCCGGCTTCCTTCATTTCCGCAATAATGGCTTCGGAAACTTCAATGCCTGGAATATTGGCATTCAAATATTCTGCCATTTTGGCCGACCGGAGCACCAGTATACCAGCCAGGACCTTACATGGGTAGCGACGCATGACCGACATGAAGGTCCGAAAGATATCTACACCATAGACGGCCTGTGTTTGAAAAAATCGTGCGCCCGCTTCTATTTTCGCATTCAGTTTCTGATGCATGATCTCATCGGAATCTGACCCCGGCGCCGCGGCAGCCCCAATAAAAAAGTCGGTGGCTCCGTCCAACGATTTATCCGCAAGGTCGCGACCATGATTTAACAACCCAATCGTTCGCATCACCTGAACCGAATCCATATCGTACACCGGTTTCGCCTCTTTGTGATCTCCAACTTTTGGGCTATCCCCGGTCAGGCATAATACATTGCGAATTCCCAAAAGGTAGGCGCCCAAAAGGTCCGACTGAATCCCAATTCGATTCCGATCCCGACAGGTCACTTGCAAAATCGGGTCATGCCCCTGCTCGACCAACAATCTCGACACCGCCACCGAACTTGCCTGCATCACGGCAGCGGTGTTATCCGTCACGTTGACCCCATGTACCTTCCCAATCAAGGCTTTGGTCACCTCGAGTAAGTTCGAGACATTCGTGCCTTTGGGAGGATTCACTTCGACTGTCGTGGCAAATTCACCTTGCTCCAATGTTCGTTGCAATCTTTGCCGTTCGTCTTTCATAATCGATTGAATTGACAGCCGTCTTTGGAAAATGTAGGGTTACCTTTGGGCGACACGTTGGGCAGCCTCAACCGTATTGGCCAGCAACATGGCAATGGTCATAGGACCTACGCCACCGGGAACAGGGGACAGCCAACCCGCCCGCTCTTTAACCTGATCAAAATCCACATCCCCGACTAACCGGCCATCATCCAGGCGATTAATGCCAACATCAATGACAATGGCTCCAGACTTCACCATGTCGCCTTTGACAAATTGCGCCTTACCAATCGCGGCCACGAGGATATCGGCTTCTCGGCACATGCCAGGTAAATCTTTTGTGCGTGAATGGCAAATGGTTACCGTCGCATGCCGATGCATTAACAACATCGCCACTGGCTTCCCGACAATATTACTTCGCCCCAACACCACCGCTCGTTTTCCCTCAATGGCTTGCCCGGTGGACTCAATCATCCGGATGACCCCTTTGGGAGTACATGGGACAAACAACGGATTTCCCTCCACGAGTCTGCCGATATTATAAGGATGAAACCCGTCGGCATCCTTCTCTGGGGACACTGCATTCAACACTTCTTGGCTATCAATGTGTGAAGGAAGGGGAAGCTGAACCAAAATCCCATGTATTTTCGGATCGGTATTTAATTGGGTTATTAGGTGCAGAAGATCCTCTTGCTTGGTCGTGGAAGCTAAGGCATAGTCAGCGACGTGAAGCCCGGCCGTGTCACAGGCCTTCTTTTTATTTCGAACATAGACCGCAGAGGCCGGATCATCACCCACGAGCACCACAGCCAAGCCCGGGCGAACCCCAGTTTTTTCGACTAGTGCTTCAACATCCTTGCCAATTCCATTACGAATCTCTTGCGCTAACGCTTTCCCATCTATGAGTTGAGCCGACACGGAAACCTCCTTAATAAGTTCCTAGTCGCTGGTTGCAAGAAAAAAAGCCAATCCAGTTGTTTCTTCACCCGCAACAAACACTAAATTTCGAGCGACGATAACAGGGGTGAGAAATTTAAGTCAATGCGAGAGCATTCCTCAGCATTTCCTTGACAGTGCTGAAAATGCTCTCGTACGATGCATACGTGTTACACATCCTCAAGCTTCCCGATTTTCTCCTCAATGGACACACCCATTCCGTGGTAAGAGACACCTGTATTTTCCTACGCAGGCCTGTCCAATTTTTGGGAATCCTCTTTCTTTCTTGCCTGTCCTTGTGCATACCCTATGTCCAAGGACATCCAATTGTGGATTTGCAAAGCCCACAATCTTTTATTGCCTCCCCTTCAGGGGAATTTTATTTCATTGCTAACGCCAATGGAGAACCAGGTAAACGGGATAATAATGGATTTATTTCGAAATTAAACATCGACGGAGAACCTATTGACCTCCACTTTATTCATGGAGGAAGCCGAGGCACCGAACTTCATTCCCCCAATGGCATGGCCATGGTAGGGAAAATGCTCTATGTTGCGGACCTTGATACCATTCGCGGATTCGACAGCGAGACCGGACAATCTATCCTGGCTTTATCGTTGAGCCATTTTCATGTCACGGAATTGACCGACCTCATCGCGGACGGAGCCGGACAACTGTTCGCCTTGGACACCGAAGGCAATGCCATTTACCAAATCGACACCACACAGGATCATGTGGTGTCCCTCTATTTACAGAGCGACAAACTCGGTTCCCCTCGTGGGTTAGCGATTCAACCAAAATCGGGACGTCTTGTCGTAGTTAGCCTTGATGAGGGCACGGTGTTGGACATTGCTCAAGACCATTCGATCAGCGAAATCATTTCTAATTCATTTTTTACCGGCAGGTTTCAACATCTCAGTGGGGTAGACTTCGACCGATTTGGCAACATGTACCTCTCTGATTTAACCGCGGGAAAAATTTGGCGCGTGCAGCCCAATAAGAAAATGCAAGTGATTGCCGAATTCCTCATCTCTCCCACTAGCGTAAGAATTGATCGAAAGAAACACATGATCCTCGTGCCCTATCTTTATGCCAATGGGGCAGAGATGAACGGACTCGAACGCCCTAGCAATGCCGAAGGCGGCACGAAAAAGAAAAAGCGAACGCTGTCAGATTATGGCCTTGGCCTGTTGGGAGGAGATACCCCCAAAAAATGAGCAAATGCATTTACTGTCATGAGCGGAAAGGGAAACGGCCCTGTCCCGCGCTGAACGGTTCGATTTGCAGCCAATGCTGTGGAACCCACCGAATGAGCAGTATCCAATGTCATACAGATTGCGTCTATCTGGATGCCAATGTCGAATATCAACAAAAACGGGTTGGAGATTTTTTCGATCAGGGCCGTCGGGCACTCTATCGGGAATTACTTGAGAAATGGGGTGATAAGGCTGCAGAAGTATTTTATTTTTTGGAGGCTGTCACCTTTAAACATTTTCATTCTCGACGCGATGGACAGGACGGGGAAGTGATTGCTGCCATTCAATCTTTGCGACGCACCTTTAGCCCGATTCAAATTCCCGAAGGTATGGCTCCGGCATTCACGGAAGCCCTCAAGAAAGAATACGAGGCCTTTATGAAAGGTGAAAAAATCGATAATGACCTTGTTGGAGAAGTGTTGGACCGTGGGCTGATCTTTATTACCGAGTTTTCAGGCCCAGGCCTCCGGTCAAATCGATTCTTAAACGGATTGACCGGCTATCTCAAAAGTTACTATCCAGAAGTCGCGGAACAACTCATTAAACTCAGCGAAACCGGCGGCGGGATTATCATCCCCAGTGGCGCCAATATGGGGGATTTTTCCAAACAATGATGCGTAAGGCGTAATCCGTAAAATAGGAGCTTCCACGGATCACACCTTAACTCTCACACATCTCAAACCTTCTATTCCATCACTTCGACTGTAATTTCAATCCGCTCTAACGGCATATCGCGGCGATCCCGTGGCTGGCTGACGATTTTATCCGCCACTTCAATCCCTTTGACCACTTCACCAAACACGGTGTACTGGCCATCTAAGTGAGGCGATTTGGCTACCATGATAAAAAATTGTGAACCAGCGCTATTAGGATCAGCTGTCCGGGCTGCTGATAAAATCCCTCGCTCGTGCGGAATTTTATTAAACTCCGCAGGAACCGTGTATCCCGGCCCGCCAGTCCCATACTCATTTCGTCTACCAGGATCTTTGGTATTCGGATCGCCTCCCTGAATCATAAAACCTGGAATAACCCGATGAAATATCGTGCCATTATAAAATCCTTTTTTTGCCAAGGTCAGAAAACTCTCCACATGTTTCGGAGCGAGTTCTGGGAAAAAGACGATTTCCATTTCACCAAATTTTGTTTTGAGCAGAACACGAGGGGCCTTCCCTTTTTCTTCAGCGACAGGCAACACCTTTGGCCCGTTCGCCCATGCTTGTCCGCTCCCGAGAAGTACCAAAATTCCTAATACTAGGATCGATAAAATCACTCGAACCACTGAACCAGACTTCCGCATTCTTAACCCTCCTTGCCTATGTTTGCCAATTGGCGATGTTCCCAACAGTCGATTATACCATGAGAAAGGGCCCCTCTTCAGCGCCCCCCTGGTTCTTCTGAGCATAGGCAGACTTCGCTGCCTCTTGCTCTGCCACCTTCTTGCTATGCCCAATACCCCGCCCTTGTATCTTACCTTGAATGCTCACTTCAACTTCAAAGACCTTTTGATGATCAGGCCCCGATTCCCGAATAAGCCGATATTCAGGAATCACCGAAAATTTTCTTTGGCACCATTCTTGAAGCTGGCTTTTATAATCCTGTCGACTTGCGGAAAGATTGGTCACATCCAAGGCCTGCAGATGTTCCTCTAACGCCATCAGCACAAACCCACGAGCAGGATCCAAACCTCCATCCAAATAGATGGCAGCAAGCACGGCTTCAAACGCATTGGCTAACAGTGAACTTTTGGTACGACCTTGTGTTTGCTCCTCCCCTCGTCCCACACGAAGCAAGGAACCAAGTTGCAGACGACGCGCGGCTTGCGCCAATGAGGATTGACGAACCAAATGCGCCCGAGTCTGTGAAAGATCTCCTTCCGATAGTTCGGGATACGTTCGAGCCAAATATTCACTAATGATCAAGTCCAGCACGGCATCGCCAAGAAATTCCAGCCGTTCATTATCCTTTAAAGATTCATTCGGTTTTCCCTGAATATGCGATTTATGAGTCAGCGCTTCTTCGAGCAATTCCGGTTGCGTAAAGAAATATTGAATAGTCTGTTGCGCCTCTTTAATCATGGACATGGCCGGAATGAACCTAAAGATTATCGACGAGGAAAGCCAACAGGCCGAATCGACCACCTGCGAGTATTACTGTGGAAGGTGACATAGGCACTGGGAAGAAGAGGGCGAATTACAATTGTTTCATCACAAGACATGCATTGACGCCCCCAAAACCAAAGGCATTGGAAATGGCGGCCTTGATGGCGACAGGCCTGGGCTTGGCAGGAATATAATCGAGGTCGCATTCGGGATCGGAATGTTCTAAATTGATGGTCGGTGGGAGCATTCCATGGTGCAAGGCCAAGGTCGTAAACACCGCTTCAATCCCTCCGGCCGCGCCCAGTAAATGTCCAGTCATCGATTTCGTTGAACTCACTGGAACCTGGTATGCGTGCGTACCAAACACGGTTTTAATGACCTGGGTTTCAATTTTATCGGCAAAGGTAGAAGTCGCATGGGCGTTAATATAGCCAATGTCCGACTTGTCCACCCCTGCATCCACAATAGCTTTTTCCATACATTTTACGGCACCCGCACCATCATCTGGAGGGGCGGTGATATGATACGCATCGCTCGTCATGGCATATCCGGCCAACTCACCATAAATTCGAACACCTCGACGCTGCGCATGTTCGAGTTCTTCAAGCACCAACACGCCAGCACCTTCACCGATGACGAATCCATCACGTTCACGATCAAATGGCCGACTCGCTCGTTGAGGATCATCATTGCGGCGAGACAATGCCTTTGCAGCGGCAAATCCTGCAAGCGCGAGCGGACTAATCGTCGATTCTGCGCCTCCGGCAAGCATCACATCCGCTTCACCTCGCTGGATAATTCGAAAGGCGTCCCCCAAACAATGATTGCCCGTCGCGCAAGCCGTCACCGCACAAGAGTTGGGACCCTGGGCCCCAAATCGAATAGCCACTTGCCCCGAAGCTAAATTAATAATGACCATCGGGATAAAAAAAGGAGACACCCGGCTGGGCCCCTTTTCTTTCAGGACTTCGTGATAATGCTCAATAGCTGGAAGGCCACCGATTCCGGCCCCGATATACACGCCCACTCGGTCAGCATTATCTGGCGTGATTTTCAATTCCGCATCATCCACCGCTTCCTGGCTGGCCGCCACGGCATAGTGGATGAAGGTATCCATTTTTTTGATTTCTTTTTTGTCGATATAGTCGCCAGGGTTAAAGTCTTTCACTTCCCCAGCGATTTGGCAGGCATAGTCCGAAGCGTCAAATCGCGTAATGTTTGTAATGCCCGATTTCCCAGCAACCAGGCTCTCCCAGGTTTTTTCCACACCAATCCCCAGTGGCGTCACCACGCCCACACCCGTGATCACCACTCGGCGTCGGTTTTGATCAACCATGACTTACACTGCGCGTTTAAGTTTTTTCTTTGATATAGTCAATGGCTTGTGAAACTTTTTGGATTTTTTCCGCATCCTCATCCGGAATTTCCACATCAAATTCTTCTTCGAGCGCCATCACCAGCTCTACCGTATCTAACGAATCCGCGCCAAGATCTTCGACAAATGAGGCTTCAGGCACGACTTCATCTTCTTCCACGCCCAACTGTTCTGCAATGATTTTTTTTACCTTGTCTTCTACCGCCATCGAAATTGATACCTCCTGTTTTAGTTTCATCATCCGTAAGGCGTGAATACGTCTTTCAATTTTTCATGTCCCGAGTCACGGTTCACGGATTACGCCATATGCATCCCGCCATTGACATGCAACACTTGTCCCGTGATATACCCCGCCGCATCTGATGCCAAAAATTTCACGGCTTCGGCAATGTCACGGGCCTCTCCCAAACGACCCAAAGGAATTTGTTTAGACAACATCTCTCTGACATCTTGCCCCAAGGCTTGCGTCATTGCAGTATCAATAAACCCTGGAGCCACAGCATTCACGGTAATATTCCGACTCGCATACTCCCGGGCAATGGTCTTTGTCAACCCAATAACCGCAGCTTTTGAGGCCGCATAATTGGCTTGCCCAGCATTTCCCATCACCCCAACGACTGAAGCCATGTTAATAATTCGACCATACCGCTGTTTGGACATGGGACCGAGAGCGGCTTTCGTACAATAAAACGTCCCCGTCAAGTTGACTTGTATTACCGCGTTCCAATCCTCATCCTTCATGCGCACCACGAGTCCATCACGAGTGATACCGGCATTATTCACAAATATATCAATGCGGCCCCACTCCTTGACCACTTGATCCACCAACGCCTTCACATCATCCCATTGCCCGACATTGGTCGATACCGCCATGGCCTGTCGATGATGCTTCTTTACCTGATCGACGGTTTCCTGACAACGCTCAGCATCGAGATCCGCCACCACCACATCAGCGCCCGCTTGAGCCAACAATTCTGCAATGGCCTGTCCAATGCCTTGAGCAGCTCCCGTCACCACGGCTTTTTTCCCTTCAAGCACATTCGCCTCGCATTGTTCTGTTCAAATTAAAAAAGATATCAACCTAACGTGAGCTATGCGACTTTCTTAAGGATAGACAATGTCGTTTCTAGGGATTCGGGATCATGCACGTTACACAATGTGGCTTCCGGTAAAATCCTTTTCACCAGACCGGTTAAAACCGTGCCTGGCCCAATCTCGACGAATATAGTAACGCCCATTTCCCCCATGACGCGAATGGATTGCTCCCAAAGCACGGACGAAGGCAACTGACGAATCAGCGACTCTCGAATTTCCCCGGCCGAAGTTAATGCCTTCGCATCGGCATTATTAATCAGTGGAACCTGTAAATCGGATATGGCCGCCGATTCAACAAAGGAGGATAATCGATCAGCCGCAGGCTTCATCAATGCCGTATGCACCGGCACACTCACCGGCAGCGGCATAGCCCGGCGACATCCCTTTGCCTTGGCGATTTCGATGGCCCGCTCCACCGCGGCTTTTTCTCCCGCAATGACCACCTGACCTGGGGCATTAAAATTCGCAGCAGACACGACTCCTGCCGTTTGCGCCTCTCGACAGGCTTCCTTCACCACTTCGGGTGTAAGCCCCAACACCGCCGCCACAAGCCCACTGCCTGGAGACACGGCTTCCGCCATAAACGTCGCCCGCTTATGAACAAGTTGCACCGCTTCCTCAAATTCAAGGCCACCAGCCGCCACCACGGCCGAATATTCTCCTAAGCTATGACCGGCAACCGCCACTGGGGTGAGACTCATATCCAGCGCTCGTAGAGCCACGACACTGGTCACCAATAAAGCCGGTTGAGTGAATTCGGTTTTATTCAGCTGTTCTGCGGGGCCTTCAAAACACAAGCCCGCGAGATCAAAACCCAAAATCTTACTGGCGTCATCATACAGCTGTCGAAGATCAGGACGACCCTCAACCAACGCCTGCCCCATACCGACCGATTGCGATCCCTGACCCGGAAAAATGAAACCAACGTTGTCAGACATAGGGGCTAAGGTATGAGTGAATCTGTTGTCAAAGTCAACGGGAAATTAAACAATGATCTGAAAAACTTTTTTATCTCAAACAGGTAGTCAAAATGGTTATCCAGACCTGTCCTGAGTGAGCCGAAGGAAAGGCCGACCTGCCTGCGAGAAGCCCCTACGGCAGAGGTAGGGAACACTGCTGGCAAGTATTTTGCTCACCTGTTAATCAACGATAAATTCTCCACCATCCACACACAAGACATTTCCTGTCACCCACTGCGCTTTGGGGTGACTCAGCAGCCCAATGGCTTCCGCCACATCTTTTGTGGTGGTTAAACGTCCTGCAGGATTCTTGCGCTGAGCCCAAGCCAACATTTCATCCGACCCTGGGATTTTTCGTAATGCGGGCGTATCGGTCACACCAGCCATGATCGCATTGGCAGTAATCCCCAATGGCCCCAGTTCGAGTGTCAGTTGCCGGATATGAGATTCTAACGCAGCTTTGGCCGCAGATACCGCGCCATAGGTCTTCCACACTCTGGCGCCACCTGCACTCGTCATAGCAAAAATGCGTCCGCCTTGTCCCAAGAGACCGGCTGCCACAAGATCTTGCGTCCAATACACTAAACTATTGGCCATCACATCCAAGGTCATGTCAATCTGGGCCTTGTTCACCGCATTGGCACTCGCTTGGGCAATATAGGGCTTTAAGGTGCCAAACGCTAACGAATGGAGGAGCACTCGAACGGTTTTGATCTTCCCACTCTTGAGATGAGCTTGAATGGCATCTACCACTTCTTTTCTTTTTTCAGCATCGGCGGCATTCACATTCCAGAAGATGGCCTCTCGACCGAGTTTCTTAATCTCCCCGGCAATTCGTTCTGCATTGGGAAGCGTGGTTTTTCGATCGAGGTGAACGCCAAAAATATTCATCCCCAACCCCGCCAACTCTAGGGCAACGGCCTCGCCAAATCCGCTGGAGGCACCTAAGATGACGGCCCATTCACCCTCTAATGGTCGATCCTGTGTTCCCATCTTCTATCCTTTCTTCACTCTTTGAGGACGTTTGTGCGTGCTGTTTGCTGTGAGGTGGCCAGATTCAGAGCTTACCAGCGAATGACTCCGGAAGCCCATGTAAGTCCTGCTCCAAACGCGGCAAGAACTATTAAACATCCGGGTCGTATTTGTCCAGCCCTGACCGCCTCATCTAATGCCAGTGGAATCGAAGCCGCTGAGGTATTGCCAAACCGATCCAAATTCAGAATGACCTGCTCCATAGATAAACCCAGCCGTTGAGCCACGGCTTTGAGAATGCGAATGTTGGCCTGGTGAGGTAGTAAGAAATCAACATCCGACACCTTCATATTTTGAGCATCTAAGGCCTCTCGCACCGCATCTTCCATGGTTTTCACGGCGATTTTAAATGTTTCATTGCCCCGCATTTTGACATATTGTAGTCGCTCAGCCAGCATGGATTCCGAAACAGGATAGGTAGAGCCCCCGCCTGGCACACATATGAGATCGGATAACCGGCCATCGGCATGCAAGTGAACCGAGAGTAGGCCTCGATCCTCCTCCGTCGGGCCCAAGACTGCGGCTCCAGCGCCATCTCCAAACAGCACACAGGTATTTCGATCCGTCCAGTCCGTAATCGAGGACATCACCTCAGAACCAATCACCAGGACATGGCGATACACACCTGACCGAATGTACGCATCGGCTACAGATAAGGCATACACAAACCCGCAACATGCAGCCGAAATATCCAAGGCAGCTGCGGAAGTGGCGCCTAGACGGTATTGGATCAAAGATGCAGTGGAAGGGAGAGGAGAATCTCCGGTACAGGTGGCAAGAACTATCAGGTCGAGATCGTCAGCTTGAAGATGGGCAGCCTGTAAGGCTAACTGGGCGGCTTGGATGCCTAGGTCTGAACAGGCTTCACCAGGTGCGGCTTTCCGACGCTCACGGATCCCTGTGCGTTCAACGATCCAGGAATCCGACGTTTCTACCAACCCCTCAAGATCAACATTCGTCAGGACCTGTTTCGGAACATAGGCACCTGTTCCTAGAATGTGACTTCGCATTCTTAAGCCATCTGCGGGTCCGTAGGGGTCATTAAACTCTCCGCAATGTCTCGCTGAATGAGGTCGATCAGCCTTCCTTTGGCTAACGCCTCCGCACGAAGGATCGCATTCTTGATCGCCTTTGCCGATGATCGGCCATGGCAAATCATACTAATGCCATTCACCCCCAACAATGGTGCGCCACCGAACTCCGCGTAATCGGTTCGACGACGCAACCGCATGAGGGGTCCAGTAATAAAGAGGAAGGACAGTCTTCCCAGGCGAGAAGCCATCACTTCACGCATAAGCATTTTTTTCATGGCATCAGCGAGACCCTCAGATATTTTTAATGAGACATTGCCAAGAAACCCATCACAAACAATGACATCGGCATTTCCACTATACACTTCGCGTCCCTCAAGATTCCCGATAAAATTCAGGGGACTTTCTCGAAGCAGACGAAACGCTTCCTTTGTCATGTCATTGCCTTTGGTATCTTCTTCTCCAATACTTAGTAACCCAACACGAGGGTTGGCCTTCCCAAGCAGATGCTTGCCATATTCATGGCCCATGATTCCAAACTGATAGAGTTGCCTAGCGGTGCAATCCACGGTTGCCCCCACATCCAACATGACAGCAGTACCTTGAAGAGTAGGTAACATGGCACAGATGGCTGGACGTTCTACGCCTTTGATCATGCCAAGTTGAAAAAAAGCCGAAACCATCGTGGCTCCGGTATTTCCCGCACTGACCACCCCATCGGCGGCCCCATCTTTGACCATTTTCGTGGCTACCCAAATCGAGGAATCCCGTTTTTTCCTTGCCACTTGAGCTGGCGATTCATGCATTTCCACCGTTTGAGAAGCGTGCTGGATGGTCAAACGCGAATCCGTCCACTTTAGGCGATCCAATTCTGCACGAATCGGATCTTCCTGCCCGACCAGGATCAACTCGGCATCGAGTTCTTTTAAGGCCTGCATGGAACCTTCGACGATGGGAGAAAGACCGTGATCTCCGCCCATCGCATCGATTGCAATTTTCATGGATCTAACGTGGTGACCCTATGAGGGTTGAGGAAGGGGGTCTTAGCCCTCTTCAACGGCAATGATGGCTACTTTTTTGTAGTAACCACAAGAGAGGCAGGTACGATGGGGCAACATACGTTCATGGCACTGGGCACAGATTGAAAAACTCGGTGGCACCAGTTTTTTATGAGTCCGCCGTTTATCCCGTCGCGCCTTGGAATGTTTGTGTTTCGGATTCGCCATAATATTCCCTCAAAGGTTCGTCTGCTAAGTACTGATGAAGGTTGCTAAGAAAGCACGAAACTAATTTTGTATTTTTTTTGAAAACTCCAGTTTATCGCGCAATATGGCAAAGGGTGATGCAGGTTTCACATCTTCACATTCGCAAGGTTGCTGGTTACGATTCTGACCGCAAACCTGACAAAGCCCCAGACAGCTATCTTTACATAATGGCTGAATAGGAATCGATAAGATTACCTGCTCCCTCAGCATCTCGGCTAAATTGAAAGAATGATCCAGGATAGGGAAATAATCAGCCTCTTCCCCTTTGTCTTCTGAGTCTTCTTGCCTCGACCGTGAATGTTTATCCTTAGTCGAAGAAGCGTCTTTCCCACGATAATAGGCTGAGATGGGAATACGAAATTTCCGATCAAAAATCCCTAAACACCTGACGCATTCTAAAATCAATACCCCCTTGAGATCACCTGTCACCCACGCTTCATGTTCCTCGGCGTGGATGTGGCCGGTAAATTCCAGATCCCCCTGAAACTTGGGATCTCCCTCTTCAAAGTCCAGATCTATGCGCGAGATATCTCGGACATAGTCAAGCCCTTCAGGGGGAATATCATGAAGACGAATATCAAGCGAGGTCATCGTCTCTTTCTCCTCGCTACCCGATACAGATTTCTTCACCCTAACGTGCCACTTGGTAAAGAAGAATCCCAGAAAGACCGAAGTCCCCAGGGGCCCCACCAAATTTCCTGAGAACGTTAACGCTCTTCAGCAAATGCTAAAAGGGCGATACTTCTGGCACGTTTAATGGCAATGGTCAGCTTCCGTTGATGGCGCATACAATTTCCTGATGTCCGTCTTGGAATGATTCGACCCCGCTCCGTCAGAAAATTTCTCAGTAACGGCACATCTTTAAAATCAAGAGGGGTTTTCTCAATACAAAATCGGCACACACGACGCCGTTGAAACAACCTCCCACCACGTTCTGCGTTTTGTTCTCCAACCATGTTAAAAAGATATCTCCTCAGGAAGGTTACGCATAATCTCCACCGTCATAGGAATGATCGGCGGTATAATCTTCTTCTGCTCCGCCCATATCAGCACTCGTTCCTGGTCGCTTGGGCAGAAAGGTCACTGACTGCGCCACGACTTCATGCTTACTCCGTCGCTGCCCATCATCGGTTTCCCATCGGCGCTGCTGAAGCCGCCCATCGATAATCGCCCCATCTCCCTTACTCAAATATTGGCCGCAATGTTCGGCTTGCTTTCCAAAGACGACAATATCGACGTAACAGACTTCTTCTTTTTGATCATCCGCCTGCTTGAAACGCCGATTGACGGCTAAACCGAAATTCGCAACGGGAGTACCACTTGGTGTGTATCGGAGTTCAGGGTTTCGAGTTAGATTTCCAATCAGGATAACTTTGTTAAACCCCACCACTGTCAGACTCCACGGTTTTTACCGCTTCTTCCTTGGGTTTCAGGTCTTCTTCCTCGACCCTCACGGTCAAAAATTTCATCACAGAATCTTCTAAGCGATACAGCCGTTCTAATTCGCCCACGACATTTCCACTTGCCTCAAATTGAAAAAGGGAATAGGTACCTCGCCGGTCATGGCCAACTTCATAGGCTAATTTTTTCTTTCCCCAATTGTCTGCCTTGATAATTGAAGCCCCCAGCTTTTCCAAGGCCCCTTTCAATTTTTCCTGAATGGCCACCGCTTCGGCTTCCGCAAGCGACGATCTCAAAATGAAAATTGACTCATAAAACGCCATGTATCACCCTCATTTCCTAACAAAGACCTACAGTTGTCCCCTCACCGAATACGGTTTGTCCACAAGGGAACGGAAACTAGCATAGGCCAGAAAGGCCTGTCAAACAATAGAAAATTGCAAAATTGGCGTTGGTATTGGCTTCCCTGGGCCACCACAAGAACGTGAATAGGAAAGGGGTCCTTTCAAGCTCCACGTCACTTTCTTTGGATCCAAGGATTCGAATTATTCCGGCTCTCGTTGATTAAATCGATTCATGGTTGCGGCTCCACCGTCCACCACTAAACTGTGCAGAGCTTGAATGGACCGATTAATGAGGGTGTCCATAGTGGGCAACTCTGAATCCTTAAAAGGCGCGAGAACAAAATCGGCAGTCTCTTGCCCAGGTTCGGGACGACCGATTCCCACTTTTAAACGAAAAAAATTTTCAGTTTGTAAATGCATGATGATGGACTTTAGTCCCCTGTGGCCGCCTGTTCCACCACCAAATTTTACACGCAATCGCCCGAATGGCAAATCTAAATCATCATGCACAACGATCAAATGGTCGCTATCGATTTCAAACGTTCTCACTAGCGGCTCAACAATTTCTCCGCTAAGATTCATCCAGGTCAAGGGCAAAGCGAGGACCACTGGCTGCCCCTCTAAACGACCTTGTCCGAGGTAGGCAGTAGATGAGGGAGAGAGGTCAAGAGACCATTGCGAAGCGGCCATGGCAACCACATTCCAACCGATATTATGCCTTGTATCGGCATAGGTGGAACCTTGGTTCCCAAGGCCAACGATCACATGCAAGGGTTACTTTTTCGGTTCACCGGCCTTGGCTGCAGCCGGTGCAGCTTCAGCCTTGGCTTTATCTCCAGGAGCAGCCTCAGTTGGCGCAGCCGCAGGAGCTTCACTTGGCTCACCAGCCAACATCGCCGCCAATTTTTCATCGGAAATCTGAGCGGCCACGTTCACCACCATATCACCAGGATCATCGAGAATTTTTATCCCGGGTCCAGGCTGCACGTCCCGCACGTGAATCCCATCGCCGAGCCCCAATTCCGATGCGTCAATATCGATCTGGTCGGGAAGGGCATTAGGCAAACATTCGATATGAAATTCGCGCATATGCTGGTGCAACACACCTTTGTCGACTTTGACTCCAACGGGCACACTTCCCGTGATATGAACTTGAACTTTGACCCGCACGGTCTTCTTCATATCGACTTCAAACAAATCCACATGGAGCACCAAGCCGGTGATAGGATCGACCTGATGATCCTGAATTACAACGGTTTTCTCGGTCTCTCCTGTACCATCAGAGATGCGGAGCGAAACCAAGCCCGTACTACCTGCTTGGGCCATGAGAATTTTAGCCACGGCAGATGGGTCCATTTCCAGTAATTGTGATTTCCCTCGACCATATACGACGGCCGGGATTTTCCCGTTCCGCCGAATTTGACGGGCGACTCCCTTCCCAGATTCTTTTCGCGCGGTTGCTTCAGCAGAAAACTTCATACGATTCCCTCACCCTAAAATATGAATGCTTCAATCTTTGAGAGGCAGTACTCTCCACAATCACTATTTGACCCTGTCTTTATAAAGACAACGAAGAACCGCTTACTTTACATGTCTCTGATCTGAAAGAAAAGGGGGGCTAGTCAAATAATGAGGTAACGGATTGTTCTTCGTGGATTCGCTTAATGGCCTCCCCTAGAAGCGGAGCCACAGAAAGGACCTTGATTTTTGAACATAATTCGTCTTTGCCCTGCAAAGGAATAGAATTCGTGGCGACGACTTGTGTTAAGCAGGACTTCTCGATTCGTTCGAGGGCGGGCCCGGATAGGACCGCATGAGTACAAACCGCCCACACTTTCGAGGCCCCATTGTCGGCACAGGCCTTCGCTGTTTCAACTATAGTACCGGCCGTGTCAATCATGTCATCTAGAAGCAGGACATGACGACCCTTAACATCACCAATAATATTCATCACTTTCGCCTGGTTGGGACCTTCTCGCCGCTTATCGATAATCGCCAGATTGGCATCCAAACGTTTGGCGAATCCGCGAGCCCGCTCTACCCCGCCTGCATCGGGAGAGACCACAACTATGTCTCCAAAATCACATTTTTTGACATAATCCAACAACACCGGTCTTGCGTATAAATGATCCACAGGAATATTAAAAAATCCCTGAATTGGACCTGCATGCAAATCCATGGTTAGGACACGATGGGCCCCGGCTGTGGTAATCAAATCCGCCATTAACTTGGCGCTGATGGGTACCCGTGGCTGATCTTTCCGATCCTGTCTGGCATAGCCGAAATACGGAATCACCGCCGTAATGCGATAAGCCGAGGACCGTTTTAGGGCATCTAAGATAATCAGCAACTCCATGATGGAGTTGTTTACAGGCTGACAACACGACTGAATCACAAACAAGTCCCCACCTCGGACGTTTTCCTCAACTTTCACCCGGATTTCACCATCACTGAAGGTCGACACCACCGCACGGGACAGAGGGACTCCCAAAAACTTACTAATTTCTTCCACAAGGGCAGGATTCGAGTTTCCGGAAAACAGTTTCAGGTCGCCAGCCATGAGAAATATTCCATTATATATATAAGGTGAAAAGAGAGGAGAAACACACAAGAAAACTGCAGAGCTTTTTATGCCATCCACATAAGGTTGTCAACAATTGCTGACGTGAAGCGAAGCTCGTCAAGCGGGAGGCGTAAGAAAACTGGCGTTATGTATTCCCACTTATGGGCGCCACAATACGCATCACATTTTACGAACAAACCATTATAAGAACTTCATTCATTGCTGTTTTTCTCCCAGCAACCCCTGTTCCATTGTAGGCCCGAGCAGCACTCGATACCCTGAGCTCTTTACAAGGACCTCTTTGGCTTGTATGGCACGAGCCTCATCCTGAAACACACCAAACATCGTCGCGCCACTGCCGGAAAGCAAGGCGCTTTCCGCTCCCAACTCCACCAGATTTTTTTTGATGTCGGCGAGGACCGGATAGTCGCGAAATAGAACAGCTTCAAAATCGTTTTCTAACTGTGCTGACAGGTGCTCCCAGGAAAGAGACGAGGCCTGTTCGAACTCAATAAGATGATCCGATAACAATGGAACCTCCGACCTTCCCTCATCCAACCGTTTGTAGGCTTGCCCCGTATTGATAGGAAATCCGGGATTGACCAACAGTATCCACCGGGCATTATGAAAAGTCTTCGGGATAATTTGTTCGCCCCACCCGCGAATGATCGCCGTCGGCCCTTCGATAAAAAATGGCACATCACTGCCCAATGTTTGCCCTAGTTTGGCCATATCGCTCCGTGACCAACCTAACGCCAAAAGATGATTGAGACCCATAATCGTCGCCGCTGCATCGCTGCTCCCACCACCAAGTCCTGCCGCCACTGGAATGTGCTTCTTCAAAGTCATTGACACGCCCACCCTAGCGCTCGATTGCCGCAACACCACATCAGCAGCGCGATACACAAGATTATCCGTAATTTCCGAAACGGAACGATCAGAGCACTCCAATCGAATACCCACAAAAGAATCGTCAACGTGAATCGTCAACTCATCCGTCACTCCAATTGTTTGCATCAAAGACCATAACCCGTGATACCCCTTAGGTAGCAGATCAAAGATTTTCAGGATAAGATTCACTTTGGCAGGTGGGTACAACACCAGGCGACGAGAGAGATTCTTCATGAAGGATTCCTACTCACACACATCATTAGGTATAAAAAGGACTGATCCCCAAGAAACTAGCCAATGACCGAGGCCATATTAAAAATCGGAAGATACATCGCCATCACAATAAACCCAATGCCGATTCCTAACACGACGATAATGAGTGGTTCAATGAGTGCGGTTAGCGACACAATATCCCGATTGACCTCTTGTTCATACAAATCCGCAACTTTTTCCAAAGTTGAGTCCAGGGATCCTGTCGACTCTCCAACACGCACCATTTCGGTGACAAACGGAGGAAATACCCCGCTCGCCAACAGAGGATCGGCCAAGGAATGTCCTTCGCCCACACTTCGTTGAGCTTCGCCTAGCGCATGCTCCAACCGACGCAATCCAGAAGTTCGTCCGGCAAGGGTCAGACCTTCTAATATGGGCACGCCACTTTTCAACAGTCCGCTTAACGTGCGAGCGAAATGCACCACTGAGGTTTTTAACCACACCGTCCCCATCAACGGGATCTTCAACAACAGACGTTCTCGAAAAGTTTGGCCCCATTCTGAACGCAACAGTCTTTTCATCAAAAACCCCACGCCCACCCCCAATGAAAGGAGAAATAAAATATACGAATTCATAAATGCACTCACTTGAAGGACCCACTTGGTTGGCCAAGGCAACGCATCTCCCAAATCCGTGAAAAGGGGGCCGAACATTGGGATGACCCACATTACCAAAACGGCGAGCACAGAAAGTGCCACCACCAACACGACGCAGGGATAAGCCAAGGCGGCTCGGACCTGATGGGTCAGCTTCAATCGTTTTTCTAAAGAGTCGGCCAATCGCTGCAGGGTCACATCGAGCATTCCACTGGCCTCCCCGGCCTCCACCATGCCGACATACCAAGGAGAAAACACTTGAGGATGCGCTCGCAATGATGCCCCCAATGAATTGCCGGATTGTACTTGCTGCGCTACATGATTGAGAGTCTCTTGCAACGTCTGGTCAGTGCTATGCCGAGCCACGGTCTGCAACCCTTGCAAAAGGGGAACACCAGCTTTCACCATGGTCGCTAATTGCAAGGTCAACACCACCAAGGCACGGGGCTTTACTCGCAGGCTCGTTAACGAAAAAAGGGACAACGAAATGGGTGCAGGTTTCTCGCGAATCGAAGTCGCGAGAATTTCCTGTTTTCGCAAGAGGCGAGAAGCCTCCCGCGAATCCTTTGCAGTAATTTCTCCACGGCGGCGGCGCCCTTGTCGAGATTGTCCATGATAGAGGAAGACAGGCATAGCTCCTAAAGAAAAAACGTTGTTCGTATCTGGTAAAGCGTATCTCGTAAAAAAACGAGATGCGAGAGGCAACCAACGAAATACAGGGTTTTTAGCACGAAATACGAGCGACGCATTATCCTCGCATTCTCTGATCCGTTCGATGAATCATCTGCCGCAATTCATCGGGCGTACCCGATTGCACCAGAGCAGAAGTGCCGGAAATCATCCGTCGCCGATACAGATCCGCCAAAGCCTGATTCATCGTTTGCATGCCATGCTTGGCCTGCCCGGTCTGCA
Organism: Candidatus Nitronereus thalassa; assembly: GCF_032191465.1. Lineage (NCBI taxonomy): Bacteria > Pseudomonadati > Nitrospirota > Nitrospiria > Nitrospirales > Nitrospiraceae > Candidatus Nitronereus > Candidatus Nitronereus thalassa. The sequence goes on from NZ_JAQOUE010000001.1 coordinate 1,848,879, forward strand.
TAATGGAATAGATTTGTCGAATCTTATCTTCGCGAATCATGCCTCGAATCGCGGGAGTCGGCATGAGCAATTCCAGCGCGAGGACACGCCCAGGTGCTTTCACCTTAGGAACAAGGGCCTGCGCCACCATTCCCTCGAGCACCAAAGCGAGTCGATGCCGAATAAGCGCCTGTTGCTCTGCAGGAAACGCCTGCACCAAACATTGCAACCCCAATAAGCATGACGAAGTACACATGGATAGCAACACAAAAATCCCGGACTCCGCTAGACTGATGGCGGCCTCAATCGTTTCACGATTTCCCGCCTCGCCTACCAGGACGACGTCGGGATCTTCCCGCGACACCCCATCAAGGGCCGAGGAAATATCCGGAACATCACCGCCGATGTCGCACTGCGAGACAAAACCCTTTTTATCGGAGTGAACAAATTCGATGGGCTGCTCAAACGTCAGAATATGGGCTCGACGTTCATCATTGAGTTTGTCGATGAACGAAGCCAGGGTCGTTGTTTTTCCGCTTCCGGCAGGGCCCGCGACGATCACGAGACCTTGGCGTTTTTTTGTCAACTCGCCAAACACTGGAGGAAGCCCCAGAGCTTTTAACGAGGGGATGTGAAGTGGAATCAATCGAATGGCGAACGCGGGCATTCCACCCTGCGAATAGGCATGGCAGCGAAATCGACCCATGCCTTCGAGAGAAACCGTAAAATCTCCAAGCGGTTGCTTGCCCCTGGATCGATCCACTAATAAACCTGATAGAAGTTCGTTCCGTAATTGCCCAAGATTCTCGACGGACAAGGGTGGGGCATCGAGTGGGACCAGCTGACCATCCACCCGAATTCGGGGAATGCGATTCGCGACCAGATGCAAATCCGATCCGCCACGTTCCACCAGGATGGAGAGAAAGTTTTGGAGATAACTCAAGACCATGATCGTTCCTTTAAAAAATTGAAGAACAGATTCGCCTTACCCCAATACCGTCGCACTCACCACTTCATCCATCGTCGTCAACCCAGCCTTGATTTTTCGCAATCCGCTTTGGCGCAACGACGTGGCGCCTTCCTCTTGAGCCTGCTGACGTAGACGGTCGGATGACGCGCGTTGTAAAATGAGTGATTGAAGAGCATCCGAAACTGGAAGCACTTCGTACAATCCGATCCGCCCCCGATATCCAGTCCCATGACAGACGGCACATCCCTGCCCACGGACCGGCCTCACATCCCGCGCGGCGTTTGCTGAAAATCCAATCTTCACCAATTGTTCAACAGGAATCACCTCTGGTTGCTGACACGAGGCACAGACTCGACGCACCAGTCGCTGCGCGACAATCAATCGAAGCGACGCCGCCACCATAAACGGCTCGATCCCCATGTCCAATAAGCGAGTAACCGTCCGAACGGCATCGCCGGTATGCAGCGTGGATAAAACACGATGCCCGGTCAATGCGGCTTTTACTGCCATTTGTGCGGTTTCCCAATCTCGAATTTCCCCCACCATCATGATATCGGGATCTTGCCGCAGAAAGGCGCGAAGCACCGTGGCAAAGGTCAGCCCAATCTCTTCCTTTATCTGTACCTGAGTAATGCCGGTAAAATGGTATTCAATCGGGTCCTCCGCCGTGACGATGTTCACGTCCGGAGTGTTGAGCACTTGCAAGGCCGAATACAGCGTCGTGGTTTTGCCACTACCCGTAGGCCCGGTCACAACGACCATCCCATCCGGTTGCTCCAACGCAGCCAGAAACTTGGCCAAGTCGGCATCATCCATTCCCAGGGAAGGAAGATCCAACGTCAATCCTGTTCGATTCAGCAATCGCAAGACGGCTGTCTCGCCATGCAAACTCGGTAAAATCGACAGCCGCACATCCACCGGCTTCCGATCATCCAAAGACACACTCAACCGTCCATCTTGGGGAAGCCGGCGTTCCGTAATATCCAACTTCGCCAAAATTTTTAATCGCGAAATCACGGCGTTTCGAAGACGAATCGGATATGTCATCTGTGTCTGCAACACGCCATCCAGACGAAACCGCACGCGCACCGTCGTCTCAAGCGGTTCGAAATGAATGTCACTCGCACCCACTTGCGACGCGCTGCCAATCACCGTATGGACCAAATCCACAATGGGCGAATCATCTTGAACACCAGCGTCGCCGAGTAAAGCCGGCTGGCCATCCAGCAAACTGGATGTGGCACGCTCTAGCAAGCCCATTATGTGTGATTGATTCAATAAGGAATCCTGCCCCGACAGATCTTCGGAAGTGGATACCCCACCCGAAACGCTTTCTTGATGAAAGAATCCTTCTTCTCTGCCAACAGTGGAAAGCCCGCCTGGTGAGTCCTGTCCTTGGCTAGAGGGCCCATACAACGCGTGAAGGCATGCGCGCACATCAGCTTCACGCGCCACAATGGGAAGGATCGAACAGTCCGTACGAAATCGAAGATCATCCACCACACTGACCTGGCCTGGATTCACCATCGCGATCGTGAGACGATTCCCAATTTTTTTTAGAGGAACCAGGTCATGTGCCTGAGCCCATTCGCAAGAAATCAATTGGGCCAAAGCAGGGTCAGGAGGCGGAGGAGGATCATGAAGCACGGGCAAGCCGTATTGTTGCCCGAGGAAGGTTAAGAGGGTGTCTTCAGAAATCGCCCCTTGCTGAACGAGAATGGTACCGAGTCGGGCTTGGGTGTTGCGTTGGACCTGAAGAGCAGCTTCCAACTGGGCATCGGAAATGCATCCGGCCTCCAATAGCAACCTGCCCATCCGTTCGCGAACCATATCGTGACCATCGCGTCATTAGCATTAGGCTCCCCCACTGGGAGCATTCATCGTATTGACACTACGTACAATATAATGAAGGCCAGAGCCCACGGTCAAAATACTCATGGTATACAACAGCGGATCTAATAGAGCCGGATTAAGCTGGCGAGAAAAGAACTCGAGGACCAAAATGATATAGGCCAATTGAAACAGGGTGGTCGCCTTCCCTAACACCGAGGGCGCATAATCGATCGCGGTATCCGTCAAGCGGGCAAGCAGAGTCCCCGTCAGCAAGATTGCATCGCGGCTCACGACCAGAATCACGCTCCAGGCTGGCAGCAGATCCAGCAAAGAAAACGTGATAAACAGGGTCATGAGTAAGAGCTTATCGGCCAAGGGATCCAGATAGGCTCCAAATTCCGTTTTCTGATTCGCCAGGCGCGCAATGCTCCCATCCAGTGCATCGGTAATGGCCGCGAAGATCAACGTCCACAGCGCATAATCAACATGGCCGTACACTAAAAACCCAACAATTACCGGAATCAATAAAATCCGGAGAATCGTCAGGCTGTTAGGAATATTGAGGATAATCGAGAGAGAATACTCCCGATTGCCCGCCGCCGAGTCCCACACTCTGGTGTTTTTAGGTGTTGTCAACGCCCGCCCCCAGGGAAGATATTTCCACAGTAAGTATCGGGTCGTGGTATGTCAACTGAAGGCGGAAAAGTTCACAATGGTTGGACCTTGCAGAAAGCGGAGGAAATTTTCTTAAAACTGGCTGGAGTTAATCCACATATGGACGAGGATGCTGGCAGCATAACCGAGGGCGATTGCGGGAGTCCATTTGAGGTGACTAAAGAAAGTGTATTTGCCTCGGGCTTGCCCCATGAGCGCGACGCCGGCTGCTGATCCGATCGAAAGCATGCTTCCGCCGACACCAGCGGTGAGCGTCACGAGCAGCCATTGCCCTTGAGACATGTCCGGATTCATCGTGAGCACGGCAAACATGACAGGAATATTATCGACAATGGCTGAAAGGATTCCTACCATCGTATTGGCAAAGGTCGGCCCCACCTCGATGTACATCACCTGGGCCACGACTGCGAGATAGCCAAGAAATCCCAGCCCGCCCACGCACAAGACCACACCATAAAAAAAGAGTAGGGTATCCCATTCGGCCCTCGCGACTTCGCGAAACACGTCAAAGGCCACAACATCACCGAGTACTTGACGGTATTTCTCCTCACTAAATGTCGATGGATCCGCATAAAGATGATGGGTTTTTTGCAGGTAATACCCAAACATTTTGAGGTACCCTAATCCCGTCATCATTCCGAGCATGGGGGGAAGGTGCAAAAAATTATGAAAACTGACAGCGGTACAAATGGTCAGAAAAAACAGGACCATGATAAAAAAAGCCCCGCGCTTCATTTCCACCACTTCGTCTGAAGGGGGCGGAGAGACCTGAGGAACGGCAAAGTGCATGATCCCTGCCGGAATGACATAATTGACCACCGAGGGAATAAACAACAGAAAAAATGTGAAGAAGTCCACGATCCCCTTTTGCCAGACCATCAACGTCGTGATATCTCCAAAAGGGCTAAAGGCCCCGCCTGCATTGGCGGCCACCACAATATTGATACAAGCTAAGCTCACGAATCGAGGGTTGTCTGCACCCACCGCAAGCACGACCGCGCACATGAGCAAGGCTGTGGTGAGGTTATCTGCCACCGGGGAAATAAAAAATGCCAAGGTTCCCGTTATCCAAAACAATTGTCGATAGGTAAAACCTTTTCGGATGAGCCAGGACCGCAAGCTTTCAAACACCAGCCGCTCTTCCATCGCGTTGATATAGGTCATGGCGGCAAGCAGGAACAACATCAGTTCGGCATATTCCAAAATATTGTGACGCACCGCTTGTTCAACCGCGTGAGGATCATCGCCGGGATATGCGGCCGCGACCAACACCCAAATAATTCCCGCCGCTAAGATGACCGGTTTGGATTTGCGAAGGTGGGTAAATTCTTCGGCCATGACCAAGGCATAGGCCAAGACAAAAATTCCCAGCGCCAAATAACCAACGGTGGAATTGGTAAGGTCCAGATGCGGGGCAGCACCTTCCGAGGCTAAGAGCAGGCTGGGCCATCCCAAGAAGACCGCCAATGCGGCCAGGGCCCATGTTGTGGGAAACGCAAAACGGTTCACGACCGGCCTCCAAGATGAGCGATGCGGGGCAGACCATAACAAAGAGGCCAATACCCCCTCAACACCACGACAAGACTTTCCTTTGAGTTGACTCGTATCACATCAGGGGACAATGAGAGGAAAAGTTTCTATACGGCAGGGTTAGAGTTTGAGTTACTCCAGCGGCACTTCTATAACTAAGCCGCCCATCACATCATTTAATTTGAAATCCCGCTTGGGAGAATCGGCATGCGTGTTGTGACACGACACGCAGGCTCGGCTGACAGCGCGATCGGGATAGATGGCCTGAAAGTAGCGCCTGTCGTTAATCGTCACTTCGCTTTCCACCACTTCGCCAAACTTCACGACTTGATCCAACATCTGCCGTTCCTGGTTCGACACTGGTTTATTCCCCGCATTGAGTGGCCACGAACCGATGAGCCGGTAACGAATGGGGGCCTCCCGAAGGTCCAAGCTGCGGGAGGCCTCCCGAAGGAACTGCACGGGCAATGGGAGGGTTTTCTCCTGCACCCATTCCTCGGAAGCGGTGACGATAAGCATGGCCTCCATTCGCTCCACGATATGTTGCGTGTAAAAGGTTCGATCGGCTTCAATGACGGCATGGAGGTAATCCGCAGCCGTCCTGGCTGGAATATGATTCTCTGGAGAATCTTGCATACTGATTCCCCACCCAATCCCTATCCCTACTAAGAGGGCGAGAGCCGGAAGTACGGTTGTTTTCAGGTTCATTGTGGTTAGGCGCCCCTCCCAAAAAGATACCCAACCTGACAATCCAAAGGATCAAACAGGAAGGGTCGTAAACTATCATACCCGAAAGAGGACCACCCTACCAGGGTTTCATTCATTAACTTAATTAGCCTGCCTGGGCCGTTGAAATGGAACTATTCTGCACAATGGTGGATTGTACAATCTGCACCGCATGTTCCAGCGCTTCGGAAAACCGTTCATGCAAATGATCGGGTTTTATCCGATCCAGCTCTTTCAACTCCTCAAGCAATTGCCGCGACCGAGGAGACATCCCAGCCATCAACACTTCAACTCCCCGGGTATTGGCCGCTTCGATCAAATCGCCCAAGGCATACGCACCAGAAAGATCAAGTTCATCCAACCATTGCGCCCGAATCAACAGTACATCTTTATCGGCTAAATGCTCGACGGTTTCATTCAACCAGTCTATGGCTCCAAAAAAAAGTGGGCCATGAGGGCGAACAATTAAAATCCGTTCTCGCACCTGTTGCTCAATTCGCCCACTGGATTCTCCTAATCCCACCCCTTCGATACGATGTTGCTTGGCATACTCTCTGGCCATTGCAAACAACAGATCATCTTCTTCAAATTGCACATCAGCCGTGCGGCGATCTAAATCCACCTTGTATCGATCGGCCATATCTTTGACAAACCGAAAAAAGGCCACGGCCAGCCCCACCACGACAGCCGATAACAAATTCCAGAAAACGGTCATGACCACCACCAACGCGAATACAAGCAAATCGGACTTTGGAAGACGACGAACCACTGGCAACACGCGCATATCAAGAATGTCATACCCGGCTTTTAGAAGAATTCCTGCCAACGCCGCTAAGGGAATGGATTCCACCAGGGATCCTAACCCAAACACAAGAGACAGCATCACCAATCCCATCACGATGGCCGCCAACCGACTTTTTGCCCCGCTATGAATGTTCACCACACAGGGCATGGTGTTGGTCGCACTGCCCATTCCTCCCATGAGACCCGCAAAAATATTGGCCGTCCCTTGTCCAACCAATTCTTGATCACTGTCATGATGCGTACCTGTCAAGTTGTCCACAATCAAACACGTTAACAGGCTATCAAACATACAGAGTCCCGCCAGCGTGGCTGCAGGAACAAAAGCTGCTTCAACCAACGACACATCGGGAACGGAGAAATGGAAAGACCCTGCTGGGATTTCCCCAATTTTGGGAATCTCCCAACCAGACAGGTAAGCCGTCAGCGTGCCGACGAGCAGGCCCACTAAAGGCGCTGGCAACCATGTCACGAAGGACCATTTTTGCCAGGCAATCACGATTCCTAATGTCAGACTCCCTACCATCACCGCAAGAGGATCGGCCCGAGCCAAGAGTGTAGGAAACTCCAGTAGCGCATCAGAGATACTGCTGGCGCCGGGTAACCCCAAAAAGGGGTTGAGCTGAAGGAGCATATAGAGGACTCCCAATCCCGTCATGAACCCTGAAATCACGGAATAGGGTGTAAATTTAATAAACTGCCCCATTTTCCCAATCCCAAACACCATCAAGATTACTCCTGAGAGGCAAACCGTCGTCAGGATAAACCCCACGTCGGGAGCCCCATTCTCTAACCGATGTGTTTGGGTAATGGAGAGAACTTGCAAGGTAATGGGACCTGTTGGTCCCCCAACCGACCAGATCGACCCACTTAAGGGTCCAGCGACCAGTCCTGCCGCCACCGCAGACCAAATGCCCGCCAACGCACCCAACCCGGAGGCTACGCCAAAGGCAAGGGCCATTGGCAACACCACCATGGCCACGGTAATCCCTGCCAATACATCGCCTCGAACATTGATGGTCAATGATCGAAACCGATCTCCGGCTAGGCCGTTTTTAAACGGTAACTCCATCATGGACATTTAGTGCTCTGCACAAGAATCACTCGGCTTTATCTTTTGGACGAAACAAATCCTTCCACGTCACACACGTGGCCTAGAAAACCTATGGTTCCTCAGCCTTAATACGGCTGTCATTCTAAAGGAGAACTGCATGTAGGGAAGGATGGAGAGACGGGCGGGGCGAGTACAATGTACCGGAGCACGTCAATTCAAATACGTGAGAACACAGCCCAAATTCCTAAGATGAGAAGAGTAAACACTTCCATAATACTCAAAACCTCCGACCTCATTCCAATGCCTAATGCTACTCGAAATCATTCAGCAAATTCTGTGCCGACCTGCAGTAAATACGAAAAGCCTCTAGGAACAGGCTATCGAGAAATTCTTGCCGGAAATCTATTGAGAAGTTGAGCGGTTTCACACCATCACCAAAGTTCAAAATCGCTCACTTCTTTTCCTTTCTCCCTAAATCGCCATATCTAGGTTTTTCTTCTTTAGAACATGTATTTTCTAATTCATGACGCAAACCGCTCCTCCGGTTTGACACCCTTGTGATGCAGACTTAGGATACGCGCAAGGTTGGATCATGAAATTTTTTGGACGTTTCAATAATCTCCCCATTGAGAGAAAACTTCTTCTCGTATCGTGCATTCCCATTCTGGCTCTGGGTTTGCTCAGCGTAGTCACCTTCAATAGTGTGCAAACCTTTTCGCAAGATGAAGATCGCCTCAATAAGGTCTACCATGTGCAAACCACCGCGGCCGAATACATGCGGCTCATTGTCGATTTGGAAACGGGATTCCGCGGATTCGTCCTGACTCTCCAACCAAAATTTCTTAAGCCCTACAATGCCGCCAAGCAGCGAGTCCTTCAAGTCGGCCAAACCCTCGCCCAAATGGTGAAACCGGATTTAGACCAGCATCAAGAAATTCTCAAGGTTCAATCTCTCGTCCTCGCGCTGATGGAAGATAAAGACCGATTAATTGAACGAGCCAAAAATGGCCATCCCAAGGAAGCCGTTCAATATATTGAAACCGGAACCGGACGACAGGTCATGCTCGCCATTCGGGAAGAGATGGCCAACTTCGATCGTCGTGAAGTCGAGATACTTCGGGATACCCTGGAGAGGACCAGCAATGACCGCGCCTATCTCCTGAGCGTCATTATCGGGGGAGGCTCGCTGGCTCTGATTCCCATGGTGCTCGTCTTACGTCTGTTGGCCCAGTCGATCGCCGGCCCCTTGGTCACCCTAGCCAAAACCGTGGAAAACCGATCAGGTGGCACCATCCCCGAAGTTCAGGTATTGGACCGGGGTGATGAGATCGGCGATCTAACACGGGCCATGCATGAAATGAGTCAACAAATTCGCGAATACATAGCCCAAGTGCAAAAATCGGAGGCCGAACTTCGCTCCTTAAATATTGACCTTTCGACCTCAGAATCCAAGTATCGAGGTATTGTCGACCATGCTCCTTTTGGGATTTTTACCGCCAAGCAAGGGAAAATTATTTTTTCCAATCGCCACAATTGGGTATTAGCCGGTCGTCAGCCTGACGACACCCCCGATCCGGAGGAGATTTGGGACGCCATTCATCCCGAAGATCGAGAGCAGGTGTTTCAGAAGTTCTCTGAGGCGTCGGCCAACCATGTGCCATTTGAAAGCGTGTATCGGTTTCTTCATCCGAACGGCACCATTCATAGAATTTTAAGTCGGGCAATTCCTATTCAGGATTCCGAAGGGCATGAATTGCTTTACCAGGGCTTCAATGTAGACATCACCGCTTTGGAAAACATGCGAGAAAAACTCAATCGTTCAGAAAAGTTGGCCACCCTCGGGCAGGTCGCGGCTGGCATTGCGCATGAAATCCGGAATCCCCTGGTTGGCATTGGATCCACCACCTCGTTACTCATGGACGACTTCTCCCCGAAGGACCCCCAGTACGAAGATCTTTCAACTATACTCAAAGAAACACGACGGCTTGATCGGATCGTGAACCAAATTGTTGAATATGCCAGGCCCCGCGAACTCAATCCCACGGCTTTTGACATGCCAGCGTTGGTGAAAGAAACCATGGAATTGATCGACACTTCAATCGCACAAAAACAGATTCACACAACCTTTGCCTTTGGGGCAGAACTCCACGATCTTGAGGCAGATCGCGATCAAATCAAACAGATCTTGCTAAATGCCTTCCAAAATGCCATAGATGCGCTCCCTCTCGATGGTACACTCCATGTAGAGGTGAAGGAAAACACTCGGGGAGGCATGAAGGGAACGGTGACAAATATCCAAGATAATGGCAAAGGCATTCCTCCAGAGGATCTCATCAAAATTTTTGATCCTTTTTTTACCTCGGGAAAAGAACGCGGCACGGGCTTGGGCCTCGCCATCTGCCGAAATATTATTGAGGCCCATGGTGGACAGATCCGCGCCACCAGCGAACTCGGGGTAGGCACGGTCCTTTCCATATGGCTTCCCCTCACTATTCAACCCCAAACCCCCATGGTCTCCTAACATGCGCGCAACTATTTTTGTGACAGACGATGATGATGTCGTCCGAGCATCGATCACTCGACGGTTATCCAGAAGTTCTCACGAAATTCGAGGATTTGATTCAGGGGAAAGCCTGCTGGAAGCCCTGGATCATGATATTCCGGATATTATTCTCCTTGACTTGAAAATGACGGGAATGAGTGGACTCGAAACCCTCAAACATATTCGCCCTAAAGCGCCTGAGACCTTGGTGATTCTTCTGACCGCCTTTGGCACCGTGGAAGATGCGGTGGAAGCCATCAAACTCGGAGCCTACGATTTTCTCATCAAAAGCGTCGATCTGTCCGGCGTCATGCCGGTGATTCAACGCGCGGTGGACTATTTGACCTTGCGTCGCCGTGTCTCCTTTGAATCGCAAGACACCGCGAATCGCTTTGCACTGGACAACCTTATCGCCCACAGCACAAGCATGAAAGAATTGGTGGCCCAGATTCAGGAATTGGCATCCAACACGAAAACCACCGTCTTGCTTCAGGGAGAAACCGGAGCGGGGAAGGAATACATCGCCCGCATTCTGCATCACAATGGGCCCCGAAAGAATGCCCCTTTTGTGGGTGTCAATTGCACCGCCATTCCCCAGGAACTCTTTGAAAGCGAATTATTTGGATATGAGCGTGGCGCGTTTACCGGCGCAGCCCAACGCAAACCGGGCTTGTGTGAACAAGCCGAAGGCGGCACGTTGTTTCTCGATGAAATTGGGGACTTAAACCCCACGATGCAGGCGAAGCTCCTTCGCGTCCTGCAAGAACGGTCCTTCAAACGACTCGGTGGACAGGAAGAAATCGAAGTGGATTTTCGTTTGGTGGCAGCGACCAATCGGGATTTGCGGAAAGAAGTCAAGCAGGGCAATTTCCGGGAAGATCTATTTTTTCGTTTAAACGTGGTCTCGCTGGAACTGCCCCCTCTTCGCAATCGCGTCGAAGATATTTTCCCTTTAAGCCAACGCTTTTTATGTCAACACAGCACGGAAATCGGAAAAAACATCACGGACATTGACCAAGATGCCCGGCATCTTCTTGAACAGTATCAGTACCCAGGAAACATTCGAGAGTTAGAAAATATCATTGAACGGGCGGTCATTTTTTGTCATAGCAGCACCTTATCGATTGGAGATCTTCCAAGGGAACTTCATGAGGAACCAAAAAAAATCATATCCACCTCCACACAATCTGAAGAACAGGTCCTTAGACTCGAGATGGTACTAGGGAAGCAAACTCTGGCAGAGACGGAATATGCCATTATTGAAGAAGTCATGAAGCTATGCGGGCAAAACAAAAGTTTAGCCGCGCAAAAACTCGGCTTGACTCGGTTTGCACTCGATCGTCGACTCAAAAAAATTATAGATGAGTCGGACGATTAACAAAACGTTTCCTGCCCCGAATTAATCCTGAGGCATATCGTCGGGATGGGTGGACCCCGTCTCATGGGCCGCATGCTGCAAGGCATCAAGACGGAACGCATATCGATGGCCAGGCCGAATCAAGTTCAATACGCCCAACCCATCCAGTACCTCCGCAACCTTGGGGTGCATTCCGGAAAAAAATAAGTGTTGCTTATTGAATTGGATCATTCGCAACATGTCTTCAATAGCTAACGCCGCTGTTCCGTCAATCATGGGGACATCGGAGAGATCCAACACCACGCTTTTAAACGTACGCAGTTCCGGAATGCGCTCCAACCGCCGCACCATATTTTTCGCCGATCCAAAACTCATTGGGCCATCGACATGAATCAACACGATCTTTCCCTTATTGCGATCGAGGACCGCCTGCTCTGCCCTGGAAAGTGGCGCTTCTTCCGACGTCCCGGTAATGACTCGGAGATTTGCTAATTCTAAGTCCGCCATTTCTTTGACGAACAGCACACTCGCCATCACGATTCCCACCCCCACCGCGGTAACCAGATCCACGAGCACCGTGACGAGAAACACCACGGCCATGATCAAGACATCCGCACGAGGCGCCTGAAACACATGACGCAAAAATCGCCAGTCAATAATATCGAGGCCGACTTTGAACAACAGCCCTGCCAACACGGCGAGAGGGATTTGTTCGGCCATCGGACCCAGGCCTAATAACACCGCCAATAACACCAGAGCCATGGTCATTCCGGAAATCGGCGTCCGGCCTCCCGTTTGTATATTCGCGACGGTTCGCATGGTAGCACCAGCGCCGGGCAACCCGCCGAAGAGCCCACAGACCATATTGCCAATTCCCTGTCCGATGAGTTCTCGATTCGAATCATGATGGGTCCGGGTCATGTTGTCAGCGACTAATGAAGTCAACAGACTATCGATACTTCCCAGCAGCGCCAACACCATCGCACCTTCAATCACGAACACGAGACCATCCATATGCAGCGTCGGAATGATAGGAAACGGAAAACCGCCTGGCACATGACCAATGAGGGGTGCGGAAGGAAAGAAATAAAAGGTCGCCAGCGACCCTGCCAGGAGGGCCAATAAGGTCGGAGGCACAATGTTTCCAATGAAAGACGGAGTGAAGTACACGATGGCAAGCGTGATCAACCCAGCAAACAGGGCTTGAACATTGGGGTCACTCACAAATTCAGGAATCGCCATTAAATTCGGCAGGACTCCACCCCTCATGGCGGCATGCCCCATGAGCGGACCCACCTGTAATATTAGAATGATTCCCCCGATCCCACTCATGAATCCTGAAATCACCGGATAAGGAACCAGCGCAATAAATCGTCCCACTCCGAAGAACCCCAACAGGATTTGAAGACCTCCGCCCAATATGATGATGGTAAATACCAAAGCCGGCTCTTCCCCCAATTGTGAGAAGAGGCCCGCCACAACCACAGTCATCGGTCCGGTGGGGCCTGAAGCTTGGGCAGGAGTTCCCCCAAACAACGCCGCAAAAAATCCCAAAAATATCGCCCCGTACAACCCCGCGATGGCGCCCACCCCGGAGGCCACCCCAAACGCCAAGGCCAGCGGCAATGCCACGACCGCGGCCACCACACCACCATAGATGTCGCCTCGAAGGTTATTGAAATGAAGACCGTGAATGAACGTCATGATTGATTCTGCGTAGACATGGTTATTCTCCAAAAAGGCAATGAGGCCAGGTAAAAAAATTATCCGCTTCAGGGAAATATTGTACCATGTTGGGCGCTTTCGAGAATTTCTTCCCGCATGATACAATCGGCCTTTCTTTGAACACGGCGCAAATCTCTATCGGAAGATACAAGACAATTGTTCCCCCATGGAATCACACATTCCACCCAATAAATATCAACTAGCGGGCGTCGACGACCTTGACCGGGGCTTTAATCGACAAGCGGAAATTCGATGGATCGAAGGGCAATGTCACGCCATTTTTCAGTACGAAAAATTTTTCTTGGAAAGCCCACCACAAACTTCTGAACAGGAAGCCCTCACCATGCTCATTGCTCAGCTCCACGAGCGAGGCTATACGCAGCTACGCACGCGCTTACAATTTCGGGGAGAGGAATACTTAGGCAATCAAGAAATTTGGGAGGAACATCGGGATCCTCAAGCAGGCAATGTGTTGTTACGTTTGTTCGGTTATATTCGTCAGTTCTGGCAGAATGCCCGAACGTGACGCCCTTCACAACAGGCGAGAAGGCAACCCCACTAACTCTTCCTTCAATGCCGCCTCCGCCTCGGTAAACTCTTGACGCACAAGGGCGAGTTGATCCGGAATAGATTCGATTTGCGCTTCGCGTCCCATTTTTTCTAATTCAGAACAGGCTTCTCCCAAACGCATGGTTCCGATATTTTTTCCGCTTCCTTTTAGCGTATGAGCCGCCCCGGCAAGCGCTTCGAAATTTCCTTCACTCAGGGCCTGTTGGATGTTATCAAGAAGCACACTCGATCGCTCCAAAAATTGATGGATCAAATCGGCAAGGAAACCCGAATCGTCAAGAGACAGATCTCGTAATTCACCGATCGTTGCTTCATCAAGCACCGACATCTCATCCAAAACTGGATCACGACGGGATGCCCGAGGGGACGCTGTGATACGAGGGACACCAGAGACTTCAGGCGGAGTCGTCATCTTCACAGGAATCCAAAGCTGTAACACTCGACTTAACTCTTCCAATGCGACCGGCTTGGAAATAAAATCATCCATTCCTGCCTTTAAACATTTTTCACGATCTCCTTTCATCGCATTCGCAGTCATGGCGATGATGGGCACGTGAAGCCTTGCTCGTCGCTCGTCGCTCGTCGCTCGTATCTCTTCAGACGCACCAGATATCTCTTGGTTTCCGAGCGACGATCCTCGAGCAACAAGCGACAATTCTTTTGTTCTTATCTGCCTCGTCGCTTCAAATCCATCCATTTCCGGCATTTGGCAATCCATTAACACCAAGTCATAAGAAGTCTGCAGTAATGCTTGAACGGCTTGTTCTCCGTTGTCCACCACATCTGCGGAGCATCCCAGTTTTTCTAACATCAGGACCGCCACTTTTTGATTGACCAGATTATCTTCCGCCAATAGAATTTTCATTTGCGACCGTCTCTCAACCTCATCCACACTGTACTGGGTAATCAGGGGTGAGTGTGGTGCCATACCTGGCGTTCCATCCGCACCGTCCTTTCCCATTACCAAACACAGGGCTTTATAGAGCCGATCTTCATGCATGGGTTTTGTCAGGTAGGCAGCAAAGCCCATTTCTTGGATGGTATGCGCATCTCCCCGTTGACCAAATGCCGTAAGCAACACCAGCTGGGGTGAGGGGCCTCCACATGCATCCTTTACCTGTTGCGCCAGATCCATATCCTGTATTTCTGTGCCATGAAGATCACAGATCACAATATCGAATGGTTTGTGCTTGACGACGGCCAAACGAATTTTCGTCAAGGCCGAATCCATGGATTCGGCAACGACCACCTGCATGCCCCACGCTTCCAGGTAATGAACCAACGCTTGTCGACTGGCGGCATGCTCACTCATACAACACACAGACAGCCCGGCTAAACTTTCTCGGACAATCCTAAGGTCAGAAGATCGCTCCTTGGACATTTGCAAAGGGAGGAAAAACCAAAATTGACTTCCGACCCCAGGCTCGCTCGAAAAATGAATGTCTCCTCCCATTAATTCCACAAGCTGTCTTGAAATCGCCAACCCTAATCCGGTCCCCCCAAACTTTCGAGAGGTAGAACCATCGGCTTGGGTAAATGATTGGAATAAACGGCCATGAGCTTCAGGTGGAATCCCCACACCAGTGTCCGTGACATCAAATCGAACCACAACCCGCTCTTCCGATATCGAAGTCCCCTTCACTTGAATGACCACTTCCCCGTGATCCGTAAACTTCACGGCATTTCCGACGATATTCGTTAATACTTGCCGAATTCGACCGGGATCTCCCTTCAGGATTGTTGGAATATCGGGGGACACCAGTCCTACCAATTCCACTCCTTTCTCGTGGGCTTTTTCAGCCAGCAAATCCAGCACGTGGTTCATCGTCGACCGAACATCAAAGTCAATGACTTCAATATCGAGTTTTCCCGCCTCGATTTTGGAGAAATCAAGAATGTCATTAATAATTGTCAACAACGCCCTCCCAGAAAATTGGACCGTTTCAGCCAATTCTCGCTGTCGAGCATCCAAGTTTGTATCCAAGAGCAACCCGTTCATGCCCATGACGCCATTCATGGGTGTCCGAATTTCATGACTCATGGTGGCCAAGAATTCAGATTTCAGCCTGGCGGCCTCCAATGCCTGGTCACGAGCTTTTCCTAACTCAACATTCCGCAACTGAAGATGTCGAGCTGCTTCAGCCACTCGTTTTTGCGCTTGCCGTTTTTGCGCAAATTGCCCAATCTGTAGACCCCAAACCTCCATGATCTCCAGTAACTTCTCATCAGGCTCCTCGACAGACTGACTATAAAATTCGATCACCCCGTACACTCTTCCCTCCGTATGAAAGGGAAAGGCAAATGCGCCGTGGAGATCCACGGCATGGGCCAATTGTGATCGAGGAAAATTGGAATCCTCCACCACATCCTGAACCCAGGTAGGCTGGTTGTTCGCCCAGACCCTTCCGGGCAACCCCACACCGAGCGCAAACGTGGTAATCCGGGTTCGCTGAGAAAATTCAGTTAATGCGGCATCCCCTCCATCCCAGACCTCCACGCAATACAACACATTTTCTTCCTCATCGACTCGCCACATCGCGCCAAATTTCCATCCCAAAGTTTTACACACCATCTCCATCATTTGTGGTGCGGCCTCCCGAAGAGAGGGCGCTCCGGCCAACGCAATGGTAACCCCCCGTTGAATATTTAACCGTCGTTCAATCGCTGCACGCTCTTCCAGTTCAGGACCAAATCCGCGAGCCACAGCCACGTATTCCCAGGCCAACCCACAGAACGGTACAAAATACGCCAGCACCTTGAATCCATAGGCCAGACCCACTTGAGGTTCAAGGTCTGAAATGGAACCAAGAACCAAACCCTGCGCGGTCAGGTGAAAACCCATGCCAATAAAAAAGGCTTGGGCAAAGGGTCCCGATTTGATTGCACAACTTTTGAACCACCACATCACAACTCCAAGCACAAAGCCACACAATGGGATTAGTGCATAAGGACGAGTCAGCACCGCATTGGGGAAGATGAGCTCAGGCCGTGGATCGCCTGATGCCATCCATCCATACACTCCATACCCAATCAGGCCCAACACCGCACTCGAACCAAGCAAGGCGAGGATTTTTTCGGAAAACGTATTCAGAAATGGTGTGACGAGAACACCCACCCCGATCAACAACACCAGTGCCTCCACACCACGAGAAATCGTCCATGCCACTTGAGTCGCCCATTCAGGGTCCAAGCGGGCATCAATCCAAGATGCACCGACAAACGCAAGAAAAACGCTCCAAGTGGCAGCCACACACAAAGTGGCACTAAGAAGAGGTGCGGCTGGTTCGCGTGTAATTGTGAAATGCAGCACAGAAAACGCCACAGTAAAAAACGCGATAACAAAAATCGCCCAATCAAAAAGCATCAACCAGGTATTGGTCATGACCATTTCAGAAAGTGTAAGAGGAAGGACAAAAGCGTCTTGCGCGAACACGTTTACTATTTCCGGTCATCAGAATATAAAAGTGCTGATCGTTCGATAGGGATATCGAGTGTATGAATGAAATCTTAAGCGACGACAGAAGGTATCACAGTCATGAAGGAACCGGGACATGCGGTTAAGTCGAAGAGATGGAAATTTTAGCTAATTCGGCCTCGAGCGCAATTTTCACACGCGCATATTCTTTCGATAATTCAGAGAAAGTTCCCTCTAATTGAACCGCATCGCCTCCACGACCTTTTTCTTCCAATTCCGAGCACAGTTTTCCCAACGTCAGTGCGCCCATATTGCGGCAACTTCCTTTGAAACCATGGGCGGCCTTCATCAGCGCATCGGCATTACTCTGTTCCGCAGCTTGCTCGATGGCCGAAATATGTTCAGGGCCATCAACCAGGAACTGTTGGATGACCTCTGCGAGAAACGTCGGATCATCACCAGACAACTCCCGTAACCCGTCAAGTGTTTCGGCATCCAGGGAAGATGAGACCGATTGGTCATCAGGTTGGACAGTCATAGTTCTGTTTTCTCCATGTTGAAGGTTGTGTTCAGCATTATCTTGGGTTGAAAGCTCTTTTGGTTTGACCCATTCCATCAGAACGGCTTCTAAGGCTTCGATTTTCACGGGCTTTGACACAAAATCATCCATCCCGGCTTTGAGACAATTTTCTCGATCTCCTGGCATCGCATTCGCGGTCATGGCGATGATGGGGACCCGCCGCTGGTCGCTGGTTGCTCGTCTCTCGTCAGACGCACCAGATATCTCTTGGTCTCCGAGCGACGAGTCACGAGCGACGAGCAACGACTCTCGTTTTCTAATCTCCTGTGTGGCTTCGAAGCCATCCATCTCCGGCATTTGACAGTCCATGAGCACCGCATCATAGGTAATGCGGGAGACCGCTTCCACGGCTTCGCTTCCATTGGCCACCACATCAACTCGATAGCCCAATTTCTCTAACATGCGCACGGCGACCTTTTGATTCACAATATTATCATCGGCAACCAAGAGCCGGCCCTCTTGCCGTCGCTGGGCCTCACGCAGGGTATACTTCGTAATCAAATCTTTCCCCCCTCCCACCGGACCTTTTATCACCTGCTCTAAACAGTCACGGAGCTGATCGTGGTGCAGTGGCTTGGTGAGATACGCGGCAATCCCCGCCTCTTTCGCCGCTGCAGCATCTCCCCGCCTTCCCAGAGAAGTGACCAAAACGATCTTAATGTCGTTGAGCGCCGGATCGGCTTTCACTTGTCTAGCCAATTCCAACCCGCTCATTTCCGGCATTTGATAAGCCAGCACCAACAGATCACAGGGCTGCCCTTGAGCCTTCGCGTCTCTCAAAAATGTCAGCGCCTCGAACCCAGATTCGGCGCTGAGGCAGGTCATCCCCCAGGCCTGCGCGTAATGATGCATGAGGAGCCGATTGGTATCGTTATCATCCACCACGCACACCCGCCGCCCTTTGAGGCTTGTGCTCATCGTGATCTTGTTATTTTTCTGGTTGACTTGCTTTTCAAGTTGAATGGTAAACCAAAACCGACTGCCATGGCCGGGGGTGCTCTCCACGCCAATCTGACCATGCATGAGTTCGGTTAATTGCTTGCAAATCGCCAAGCCCAGCCCGGTGCCACCAAACTTTCGAGTGGTTGAGCTATCCGCTTGGGTAAACGGTTGAAAAAGGCGTTGCTGCGCTTCAGCGGTCAATCCAATCCCCGTATCCATCACCTCGATTCGAATCGTCACCATTTCCGGAGTTTCGTTTTCAGGAACGACTTGGATGACGATTTCTCCCTGTTCCGTGAATTTGATGGCATTGCCCACGAGGTTCAGCAAAATTTGCCGAACTCGTCCTGGATCGCCACGAACCGCCGTCGGCACTGAGGCATATACCAACCCCACCAACTCCAACCCTTTCTCCTGGGCCTTGGCCCCTACAAGGTCGAGCACATCTTCAATGGCAATCCGCAAATCAAAATCGAGCGTTTCAATGTCCAGTTTGCCAGACTCTATCTTGGAAAAATCAAGAACATCATTGATGATACTCAACAAGGCATCCGCCGAATGCTGGACGGTCTCGGCACATTCCCGCTGATCCTTGGTCAAATTGCTTTCCAATAACATGCCCGTCATGCCTAACACGCCATTCATGGGCGTCCGAATTTCATGGCTGACCATCGCCAAAAATGCCGATTTCAGGCGGACGGCCTCAAAAGCCTGATCACGGGCTTCCACCAAATGGGCTTCAAACTGTTTTCGTTCCGTGATGTCACGGACAATCCCAGCGAACACTCGTCGTGAATCCATGTGTACGACGCTAAGGGAAAGATCCAACGGGAAGACAGACCCATCCTTCCGCCGGCCCTCAACTTCTCTTCCTTTTCCAATAATTTTCCCTTCCCCTGCTTCTTCATAACGTGTCCAATATCCATCATGCTCTTCATGATGGGGTGATGGCATCAGCATAGACACATTGTGACCCAAGACCTCATTTGGTTCATATCCAAATATATCCTGCGCCGCTTTGTTAAAGGATTCGATAGCACCGGCTTCGTCAATGGTAATGATCCCATCCCCTGCCGTATCCACAATGCCCTGTGTTAAGCTCATGGCATCGAGTAATTCAGCTTCCACTTTCTTTCGTTGGGTGACGTCTCGAAAGGTCACGACCGCGCCCACCATTTCTCCGAGAGAATTTCGTTGAGGAGTGCTGGCATATTCCACAGGGAAACTGGTCCCATTTTTTCGCCACAATACCTCATCGTCCACATAATGAACCGAGCCTTCATTGAAGGCCGCATACATCGGGCAGTCTTCACGAGGATATGGGGTGCCATCCGCATGAGTATGGTGCACCGTGGCATGCATAGGCATACCAATGAGTTCATCGGGATCATAGCCCAACATCCGCGCAGCAGCGGGATTGACAAATGTGGTCACTCCATTCAGATCAAGGCCATAAATCCCTTCAGCCGCAGAATCGAGAATGATGGCATTTCGTGCCCACAGCTCTTTGTTTTCTTCTAGAATATGCCCTAATTGTGTGGCATTGGTTTGAGCCACCTCCAAGGCCTCTATCGTGGCCTTTTTCGACCTTTCGAGACGGCGAACCATGATCAACAACGTTCCAAACAGGGGGAGAATCATGGCGACGCCGGCCAGACCTAACTTCATCTCGATCTCTTGAATCGCTGCGAGAATACTCGCTTTATCTCGGCGAATGAGCACCCCCCAATGAAACCCCGGCACCTCTGGAATGGCTCGCACTTTCGCATACCCCGTCAACACAGGAGTGTTTCGACGGGTATGGAACTCTTCCACAAACCCCGCCCGATTGGAAGTCACGGCCCAAGCAGAAGGCACAAATTTATCGCGTAAATTGACTATCCCTTCCTGAGATAACACATTTTCCAAGAGCACCATGCCCGTCTGGCTCAAAAGCTGCCATTCCAGTTGGGAAGAAGTGTTTCTGCGGTCAAACATCGAGTCAGCCGCAATACGAAAAATGTGGCGCATATGATCGATATTAATATAGGCAACCACGATTCCGATAACATTTCCCCCTGGATCCATCACAGCATTGACCAACGTCAGGACCAACGAATTGCCGAGCCAGGGATTGGGTTGAACATCTTGCAGGTCCAAGTTCGGATGGACCTCTCCCAAGTACCATGCGAGATCCTCACCGAGATTCTGTCCCACCATCTGAGGAAGATTGGACGCGACCACCTCACCATCAGGATTGATAAAACTCAATCCAGAAAACGATGGAGAGGAGTTGGCCACACGAGAGAGGTAGTCACCGATTACTGTAGGATCACGCTGTTGCAAAAAGGGGGATTTGGCAATGAAGTGCATATCCCCTCGGCGTTCCAACAAATTTTGGTGCAATTGGTCTGCGATGCTTTCCGACATCATGGCCAATCGCTCTCCTTCCCTGGCGACTAAAAACGCATGCACCTGGAACGTGGTGCCGGCACCAACCCCCACCACCACCAGCACCATGGCCACAATCACCATCGGCAGCCAGTTGGTCAGGGGCTGTTTGTCCGAATATCTTGGTGGCTGGGAAATACTCTCATTTGATGCGAAGGACCTCGATGCATCACCTCGTTGTGAAAGGCTCATCACGCATTGAAGACCAGTTCCATAGGCCGCCAACCTCAGAACATGCCACCACCACCATCCCGCATCCCACAATGTGGAGAGTTCGAACAAGATCCCAGCGGCGCCGAATAACAGACAATGAATGGAAAACAACCATTCGTCGATGTGACCGGACTCACGAAACTCCCGAATAAATCCTATGGCAGCCAAAAGAAATCCAAGCCCGCCAATGATATTGAGTCCTCTGGCCAGGGGGGTGAATTCTCTTCCTTCCACCATGATGGGAAGAAAGTCGGCCATGGCCAATGAGGCAAGGCTGAAGACGATCACACCACATCCAATACCGACGGGGAAGGCGAAGCGGTAGCAGGGTGAAACGCTTTTCCGAAGGTACGATCCCAACATAAACAATGTACCCCCGAAAAACACGGCCGTACTGTGGAACCAGACGAAGGTATTCCCAGGATTCATGAATGCATGAATGGCATCCAACACGCCCATACCAACCATTCCACAAGCCACCCAAAGATACAGACTCTTGGTCTTCGTCTGTTCATGACCCAACAAAATAATAGCCAGACACAAGGCCAAGAGCGCACCGATGCATTCAATAAATGTATGAAATGCATGATCCTTCCATCTCCAGTCCGGATACATCACGTCCGAAACCAGGCTTCCCATAATGGGCAAGCCCAATCCCAACAGCACAAGGAGTGCCAGCCCTGTGGAGAAGGGAAGGAACCTCATGTCACCGGAAACTGTCGATTGGTTAGTCATAATCAATAGATACGTGAGGACGAATGGTTTGGTGCCATCGTCTGCGTAACATTTTTATTCCTTTTGATTAAAAGAAATAGGGTCGTCTATCACTTACAGAGCTATGAAGAATATCTTCGGTTCTCAAGCAACATAAATTAATAAATATTGACCAGATTTTGGGATTCACACATGGAGCGGTGGTTCTGCCGTGACATTTGACAGGGAGAAGGTGACAGTAAAAGCGGAGGCGGGGTTTTTTGTTCAGGCCGCTTCTAATCGAATAATTCGTTCGAGCACCTTTTTTCGGGCAGCCTGGTAGGGTGGTTGGCCTTCAGTCATGTTGAGAAAATTCTGGTAATGTTGAACAGCCACCCCAACCTGGCCTTGCGCTTCAAGAGAATAGGCTAAATTTAACTGGACCTCCGGTAAATCAGGTGCAATCATTTCTGCTTGCCGTAGCGCTTCGACAGCCTCCCCATAGAGCCCGCGCTGCTGACTCACCAAGGCCCGTTGCACCCACAAATGTGGGATGGCGGCGTTTCGCGACAACCCTTCCAAAAAGGCTTCTTCCGCTTCTTCAAATTGTTCCAGCCCCAGATAGGCGGTTCCCAACCAAAACCATGGTTCCCACGTTTCCGGTGGCGTCACGAAGAGCGGTTTGAGGAGGGTCATGGCATGACCATACCGACGTTTTTGTATCAGATATTTAGCCTGAATCAATTTGGCTTCCGTCGGCGTGGACGTATGGATCCTTGGTTTGCCCGAGGCCTTCACAGATTTTGATGGTGTGACTTCAGAGGAAGGCTCAGACAACGGTGTCTCCCCAATGGAAGGGGGTTGCAAAACTTCTGACGATATCGCTTCCTTTTTCTGAGTTTCCTTGGGCAAAGACTTGGGCGTGCTCGCAATTTCTTTCTTCTCGCGCGGGGCCTCCTTGACGACCTCCATCGGTTTCGGTGGAAGGCTGGCTACTTCTTCGGACTCGATTGGTTGAGCCTCTTGCGTTGAGATCTCAGGGCTGGCTGTTTCGGAACTCGCTGCATCCCGCGACTCCGAATTCGCATCAGACACTTGCCCTTCTGTAGCTGTGACGTCAGCCTCCTTGGCTACTTGGGGAGAAGCAGCACTTTCCTCAAGAGGCGGCGGGCTTACCGGCTTCGGAATCACTTCTTGATCTGGACTGACTCTCGCCACCTCAGGCATGAGAGTCAGCCCCCAGAGATAGGCCCCTACGCCGACGGAGACCACCCCAACAATAATGAGGGACCATCGCAGAATATTTCGAATGGTTTTTGATGAGGTCTGGGGAGAAAAAAAATTGGGTTTGGAAGCATTGGAAGCAGGCGAGGAAGGATTTCCCTCGGTCTTGGTTGCGGGCTCAACACTCCCTGAAGGACGAGCCCGCTCAGCCTGTATTCGATTCAACGCATCGGTGACAATACTCATGATTTGTATTTCGTCGTTCGTATCTCGTCTTGCGTGAAGCAATTCACGTCGTGCGCATTCCGATTTATATGTTTTTACGAGATACGTTTCACGAAATACGAGATACGTTTTTTTCTTAATTCATTCCGGCAATTTCCCGTTTCGCCCGCCAGAGCATGAACGCATTCACGTCAAACCGATGATTGGCATAGGCCGCTAGTAGGGCGCGGTCACAGAGTTGGTTGATGCGGCGAGGCACGCCGCCGGTGATGTAATGCGCAAGCATCATGGCCCGATGCGGAAATTGAAACCGCGCATGTTTGCCGGCCCTATTGAGCCGATGCTGGATATACTGCATGGTGTCATGCCATTCAAAGGGCATCAGTCGAAACCGGACACTGATGCGCTGAGACAGGGGACGCAATACCCGATTCGCCAATGTGCGTTCCAATTCAGGCTGCCCCACAAACAACAAACACATCAGTTTTTCTTTTTCCGTATCCAAGTTTGACAACAACCGGAGTCCTTCCAAAACTTTGGGGCTTAATCGGTGCGCCTCATCTACCAAGACGGCCACCCGCTCTCCACTTTCGGCGAGCTTGAGCAACACTTCCGGCAACACTCGCTGCAACCCCCCAATGCTGCGATCTTCCGGCACCAGGCCGGTGAGGTCTTGGTAGATGGAGGTTAACAAATCCGCATAGGATTGGTCGGGATTCAACAGATAGGCAAACCGCACGCCTTCCGGCGGATGACGCAACAGGTACCGACAGAGCAAGGTTTTGCCAACACCGACTTCCCCCGTCAGCATGGTCAGCCCCCCACTGGCGACACCATATCGAAGGTGATCGAGGGCTTCTTTATGATGCTGACTCGGAAAGAAGTAATCGGTATCCGGCGTGATGCGAAACGGCGATTCTTCAAACCCTAATTGTTCGTAGCATAGTTGAAGGTCAGAAGTCATAGTTAGGTTACCTTCACGATTTTGGCTCTCAGGAAAATAACGAGTTCGCTTTTGCGTTTTGCTTGAAAACTACCCTTGAATAGCCGCCCCAACCCTGGAATATCTCCCAATATCGGGACCTTGCGCTCAGTATCGGAAAGCTGATCTTGAATCAACCCGCCAATGATCACCATTTCTCCATCCCGCACCCGAACTAATCCTCCCGATTGTTTGACATCGATGGTCGGAGCAGTAGACCCATTCGGCGACACCACCGGAGTCCCCAAGGTCGTAATGATGGGAGACACATCCATCATGATCCATCCATCTTGCGAAATCTGTGGCGTCACCGATAAGACAAGACCGGAAGTCACCGTTCGCACTTGTTCAGTAATGATATTGCCCGATCCACCCACACCCTGCGTGGTGGTCGAGGAAAAAAAGGATTGATCGGTTCCAACCTTAATCAACGCCGGTTGATTATTGAGGGTCAGGATTCTGGGTTGGGAGACAATTTTGACTTGCCCCTGTTCATGCAACGCTTGCAAGACCACATCGAAACTCCCATCGGCAAACGAGATCGCCGCGGTCGCGGCTGGGATCGCGAATCCACCAGCCGCCGCCGTCACAATATTGGTCAAGTCGATGGTGCCATTGGTGCTTCCATTTGTTTGGTTAAATTCAATCTGATTCCAATTGATCCCCAAACTATAATCATCGCTGAGTGAAACCTCATAAATGCGAGCTTCGATTTCGACTTGCCGGTAGAGCGACTGGCGGACATTCACCAAAAATTGGCTGACTTCTTCAATACGTTTATGCAGGTCCGTCACTTGAATCGTGCCCGAAAGGCGATTGACGACGAGTCGCCCATCCTGGGACAGCAAGGCTTTCACCTGGGTCTCGAGTTCTTCCCAAAATTTGATTTGGTCTGATTGGCTCAAGGACACCTCACCGGCATCTTGGCCGCCGCCGGAACCTGAGGTCACTTGGGCTTTATTCCGTCCTGACCCTCCACGCTCTAAACGAATATAATCTAATGTGAAAGTCCGGGTTTCCAATCGGCGGACCACAATCAGATCGTCTTGCTTTTCCCAATAGAATCCATGTGTCTCCAACAATGCAGCCATGGCCCGATCTAATGACAGCCCCTGGAAATCCACAGTGACTTCACCCTCCACATCAGGGCCCACCACAAGATTCAATTCATTCACGCGTGAAAAAAGTCGCAACGCATCGGCAAGGGGCATGCCTTGTGCACGAAAACTAAAAATTTGTTTTGTAGGTGCCGATTTGTTAAATCCCTCACCCGGTTTCCCCAACGGCATTCGATCTTCGAGAGAAAAGGGTTGGGGAGAAGCCACAGTTGATGACGCTTTCCCCTCACCATCACGTTGATCCTTGGCATTATTGCTCTCCAGGGCTTTCCCAACCTCCGAGGGAGGGAGGGGTTTCATTTCCGACATGGATGACGAGTCGGGAGAGGTGGCACAACTACCCAGAGCACCGACCAGCACCAACCCCGTCACCAAGGCCGTGAGGGAATTCCAGTGTTCCTGCCCACTCAACAATGTCTGAATACGAAATGATTCTTTTTTAACCATTCTGGGATTCCATCTTTTTCTAAGAAGCTTCCGGTGTCTCTTTCTGGACACCACCAAACTCCAGCCATCGGGGTTCATTCTTACCCAAGAGTCGAACTCCATCCCGTTGGATTCGATCAACAACATAACCGTGAATCTGTTCACCCTCTCTCACCAATTCCCGATTGATCATGGCGAGGCGGGTTGACCCATCGACGAACACCGCATGCAGATTGATGGCCGATGGAGTCACCGATCGAACCGTTCCACCTTCCTGATTCCCCACTTCCTGAAAAAATTCGCCTTGAAGGAGTGAATCCGTGGCAGCAGGCTGAAAGGGATCACCGCTAATTTCCTTGGGCCAGCCCACCGTAATGGGCTGAGACGGGACAGTATCCAAGGAGGCAACCTGGTTGACCGGTGACGCGGCCACCGGAGTCGGAGGAACAGGTGCGGGGGTCGGAGCAGGTGCAGGAACCTGCGCCACTTCCACCGCCAAAGGGGAGGGCGACTTCGAATCAAACACCCGGACGTAAACGGTAATGAGTGCCAACACACAAAGCGCGCCGACGACCCACGGATTGTTCAGAAGGTTTCTCATACCGGTTGCTGTAAAAACGTATGGAGTCGAAGTTCCATTTTCAGGGCACCTTGCCCCAACCCCAGGAGTTCGATGGATTCAAAGTTCATCTTCAAGGTCTCTTCGCTCAAGGTTCTGACAAATTGCATGAACTGGTGATAACCCTGCGCAGGACTTTTGGCTTGCAGCGTCATCTCCATAGCCACGCGTTGGACATCTGGCACACCCTGAACCGGACTTGAGGCTTCATCGATTCGGTAAGTGAGTTCCAGCCCCAGAGACTGGGCCTGGACATTCATCTGGGCCACCCAGTGGACCAATTCCGGGTAATGCTCAAAACTCCCTTTTTTCGCCGCCGCCCATTCATTCCTTACCGCCTCTGCCTCATCTTCCGACCATAATTCTTCCAATGAGGCCACCTGCCGACCCAGACTAAACGAGGTGTACATGTGAGATTGCGCCTCCGTCACCAAGGACAATCGAAAGGTGATAGACCAGAGGACAAGGAGGAGACAGCCAAAGATCAGGCTCCCGGCGCTCACACGTTTCACCAGTTCAGGCGACAACGATCCCTTTTTAAGAAAACTATTGAATGGTTGAACCATGTTCATCATCTCGTTCACCGTTGACGTGGCTCGAACTCGTTCGCTCGTCGCTGGTTGCTGGTCGCTCGGACAAGAAAAGGAAGTACGACAATTTTTTTCTCGAGTAGCGAGCAACGAGACCCGAGCGACGAGCGACATTGGTTGTTTGCGAGCGACTCCTTCATCCAATCACTCCCTTGATCGCGAAACTTCTCGTTTCCTGCTTATCCCCAAATCTCACTCCCCGGCGCAGGGCATCAACCCAATGCTCTCTCCAGCCCTTGGTCATCACCATATGAAAAGGACCGTCCGTGAATTCTTGTTCCAGGCGGGTCAGTTGTTCCGCATTTCGGGTAAAGTCTTCACTCCCTTTTCCTGTCATTTCCACCACCCAACGACCTTCGGTACGTCGAAGAGCCACTTTGGTGAGAATCAAATCTTTGGGAACAACCTGGCCCAGATAGGCCATAAACCATGCCGGAATAGGCGGCTCGTATTGGTCCTGCAAGACCTGAGTCTTTGTTCGGATGTCCGCCAATTCGGCGTATCGGGCTTGCCAGGCATCTCGCTCCTGGGCCAACTCCAGGGTTTTAGGTTCCACGGAAGCGGTTAATTTTTGCCCTTGCTCAATGAGCCCCTCGATGACGCCCGTCGTACTGATCGACAAACAGGCCAACCCGACCATGACCGCCGCACTCACCTTGCGCATGGCCCTTCGTTGAGGAGCTTTGCGCACTTCTGCGGGAATAAAATTACAAGGATGGTTTGCCGCCAACGTAAGACTCACCCAAATCCAGTAAGCCGGATCCGGCACAATCGGGCTGGGCATTACGGGAACTGTGACATGAGATTGAAGAGATTCCGCCGTCAGCCATTCATCTTCACCCATGAGCCATACTTGGCTGACTCGTTGCCCCAGTTGCTGTGTGGCAAAGAGCAAGGAGCGCGTGATTTCTCGGCCGATTCGTTCGGGTTGAATTCGACTGTGCTCGTTGGACATGAGGAAGCGATCAAACAACGGTTTGCCATCCCCAGTCGCCACCACGAACACCACCCTATCCCAGGCTTTGGTGATGAGAAGCACGACTTCCTCGGGCTCGGCACCTACCGTCAAAATTTGATCCATAAACGCGGCGGACAAGGGAAACATTTGTATAGGCTGTAACTGTTGTTCTTCGCAGGCCCGTATGAGTTGTTCCACATGATCTTTGGGCCAGACATCAAGTAAAAATCCCACACGACCGCGACCGGCTAAGGCTTTGCGATACCGCCAGACCGCCGGGCCCTCACAGGCCTTTTCCTGGTCGGACATCCGTTTGAGATACGTGTCCATGTCGGCGGGTTTCATGGGCGGCACCAAATGGTATTGATGCACACAGGCCAGATCTTCGACGAGAAAGCCGACTCGCTTCCCTTTGAAATTCGTCGCCTGCACTGCCTCGGCTAAGACTTCTCCTAAATGATCAAACGAATCCAGGGGACGTGGACATACCCAACTTCCGACAGTCTTGCCTTTCACCACAGCGAGGGCACGAAATTGTCCGTGGATCAAACTGACCCCTAACATGGTTTTTTTAAATGGTTTTCCACTGGCCATTTGTCAATCCTCGATTTTCAGGGTTCCGTGGACAGCCCACGAGTCTCCTCCAACAGGAACTAGTCCTTCATGTTCTGTTTCGGAAAGTCTGATGGATTTCTTGACCGTTAATAGTGATTAGCGCTCAAAAGAGGAGAAATTCAGGGTTCCGGCAGGTACGATTCGGAGAATTGTCCAAAATATTGCGGAAAATTTTAACTATTTGGACCTTGGGACCGAAAAGGACAGAGAACAAATTGATTAGTCCCACATGAAACACTTCATAAACTATCTGATCGGTTCTCAATCACCAAAAACCAGTCCGTCGATTTCGAGGGAAGGGACGGAGATTGCCGATCGCCGAAAATTTCCACGCTTGGAGGTACCACAAGGGGTGCCCCTTGAAGCAGAATTCATAACGCAGGACGAGATCTTGTGGGAGACTCGATGCATCGATATCAGCTCCGAGGGAGCCCAGATCGAATGTTCTGAAGACGGGTACCCGAAGGCGGAGGAAGGTGACAAGGCACTGCTTAAGCTCCAATTAGGCGGAGTGAAAGTCGATCTTCCTACTATTGTCATGAGTCGGGAAAAAAACCGGATCAACTTGTTCCTCCCTCTCGATATGATCTCCCAAAATCAAGAGCAAGAAGAAAAGTTCTTTCGCATTCTTCTGACCCTGGACCGGGCTATCCGGCGAAGAAAGTTTCAGTAATTTTCAATTCCGCTCCCTGCCAGTCATTCCCAATCAAATACCTTTCAATTTCTATCAAATACAAAAACGAGAACCGAAAAACCTACCGCCTTATTCCAGGAGAAAAATCATGAGACCAATACCCCAAGAGATGTTTGCACTCTTCGTGAACAATTTCGCGAGTTCAAGTTAGAGTGAGGAGTACATCAGAAGAACTTAAGGCAGATGGATGGACTTCTTCCGGAGAAAGGCAACGTAATCAGAAATGGTTGATTAATGAAGATAGAAAGATGAGGCCACTACGCTCGCGACTTCAATCAAAAGCCACGTATTGGTTTCTTCCATTCCCTTTGGCGACATACACCGCTTGATCAGCGGCATGGATAAGCTCATCTACGTTGGGGAAGGATTTTTCCTTAGAATGTGTGGCCACTCCGATAGAAGCCGTGACGGTAATATATTGTCCAGGAGAAATTTCATGAGAGAGTTGGCTCAACCTTTTCAAGAGACGCTGAAAGAGAATAAAAGCACCTTGCGAATTTGTGCCTGGCAGGACGACCAAAAATTCCTCTCCCCCATACCGCCCGACTACATCACTGGATCTGACTTGCTCCATTAAAAATTCTCCCACGCCCATAAGAACTTGGTCCCCAGCAGCATGGCCATGGGTGTCGTTCACCGACTTAAAATGATCAAGGTCCACAAAACCCACACTGAGTGGAGTCTCATCTCGTAAGGATTTATGAAACGCTTGCGTGAGAAATTCTTGGAGAAAGCCACGATTGAAGGTTTTTGTGAGCGGGTCCCTTCGGGATGAATGCTGTAAATGATGAAATTCGGATTCAAGATCGACCGTACTGCTTTTTAACTTTTCCACTTCCTGGCACATTTGCAAATTTTGAAACAATTGGCCTTCACGCGCCATGTCAATCAGGTCCGCAGGATTCACATCCTTCACGATATTCATATCAAACAGTTGGTCCACCTCAGTAATCGCCGGGAGCATCTGATCGAGCAGATCGGACAGGAAGTCCATAGGAAGTCCCAGCCACACCTCTAACTTGTTTCCCGTCTCCTGAAGAAGAGAGTCGGTGATTCCATTCATGAACAAGGTTGCCAGGGCACCGGCACCAGCGACACACCGCACAAACTTGGAACGCTCATCTTCAGGCGGCAATTGTAAGGGGTCCTCACTATAGGCCACGGCCAGATGCAAGCGTTCCGGGAGATTCCATTGCCCCAACAGCCATCCACCGACCGTGGCGTGATGAACCCCGAATATCTTTTGTTCATGGGACACCACTTGTCGGTGATCGTGCTGAGGCAGATCGGAGGCCCCATAAAAATCAGGACACACGTGGTTCAGCGCCAGCATCCCAATATCTTGAAGCAAACAAGCGATGAAGAGTTCTTCCCGGTCTCGCAATCCACAATACTGGCCTAATACCTGGCTTGCTGCGGCAGCAATACCCGACCGTTTCCAATAGAGGGAATAGTCAAGACCCCCTTCCTCGTTTTGACGCAATCCTTTGACCAGAGAAAAGGAAAGCGCCAGGGAGGTCGTCGCATTCAGCCCAAGCAATAAGGTCGCCAATTGAAGGCTTTCGACCTTTCGTACCATCGCGTACATCGGCGAGTTCGCCGTCCGAAGAATTTTACCGACAATCGCCGGATCGCGGGAAAACACCCTGATCGCTTTATCAATATCTACTTCCGGATCATTGGCCATTTCAATGACCTGTAAGGCATAGGCCGGGGGGCTGGGCAGATTTCGGCAAGTCTTCAGTTTGGTTTCCAAGTCTGCCGGTATGAGTTCGTACGTCATAGTTTCATTGCCCGAGTATGTGTGGGCTTTTGCCTTAATGAGTCAATTAGGGACAATCTATAACTTCGGTCTTGGAGACGGCTATCTTTAAGCGACAAGATAACCCAATAACCAAAATTTCTTAAAATCAACCAACAACCAACCCCAAACCACTATGGCAATTCCTGCGGAATTGTGATTGCGATCATTCCGCCAAGGTGACAGCAGCAATATTTTCCTGGGTGGTGTTTAAGCCAACATCATTACCCTCCAAGACGATAGAGGCTAAGGCCGTGGTGTTGCCCGTTATCCCCATGGTGGTGGTCACGGCATTCAAGGCAAAAATATCATGGTATTGCACAGAAATAGGAACCGTCCCGACTGTCGCATCATGCCAATCCAATGTAGCGAGGATCGTGCCCGGCAACAACACCCGTCCTCCCATTGTCGTGGTATCCTCTACCAGGTAAACACCGTAGACATATCGATTATTGTCAATATTAATATCCGACCCTTCTAGTAAAATAGCTGTGGTTCCCGAAGTGCTTCCAGCACCCACACTGGTCGGGACATAATGGTGAATATCATTCCTTCCGGTTTTGGAAGAAGCGTAAAGAAAAGTCCCGGCAGGCAATATTACATCTCCTACAAGCGTGTTTTTTTCCACGACGGAAATACCCGAAATTATCCCGTTAATGGGATTTTCCAATAACATATAAAAGGTACCTGAAGAATAGTCACCCGGTGTCGCTGGCCGGAAGACAAACACATCCTTCCACGTCACGCTCAAGGTATTGAGACTGGTCAAGGTGGCATTAAACTCTGTAGAGAGGAGAAGGTCTCCCGGTAATAAATCAAATGTGGTGGTGGTCCCTACAGTCACCCCAGTTTTTACATAATCAACGGCATCGATTTGTAGGCCCCCACTGGAAAATGTTCTAAAATTTTGCAATGAAGAAAACGTACCATTGGTAGTCCCTGGCTCCAATGCTAAATTCGGGTCGGAAAAACGAAGAACATCAGCATTCGTCCAAGAATCTAGCCCCGGAGCGCCGCTTGGGGAACCCACATCTCCGAAGGTCGCGAGCAGAATGCCGCCAAGACCGCTTCCGCATCCGCTGACTCCACCCGAACAGGCTTGAACTAAGATGGGGCCGCTTCGCCATTGCACTCCCGCCGGGCGGCAAGGGTTAAAATGATGAGTGGTATCTTCATTCGCAATGAATTGAATTTCCGGCACCGCATAAGGTATAGCTTCATCCACTCCAACTCGTGTGCCAATAAGATGATACCGGAGGTGACTGAGGGTAATGCCACAGCCGGAATTGGTGACGGTCCCGTCAATACTGTAACTCCCCCCTGTGGTATCGGCCAGCAAATTGACGAGCCGGAACAAATGGCCCACGCTGCCGCGTTCGATGAATAGATCCGGGGTCGAAGTTTCATTGGTATTCCACCATGCATCAAACTCCGTGGCGTTGGTAATGGTCGGGGCTGCATCCGCATTCAAATTTGAGATGAGGAGATATCGCGTATCCGGAATTTCGTTTTCCGCAATCCCTGCGGCATTGCTGAACGCCGCCATGGTGGGATGCAAGACGTAATACCGAGGAAAGCCTCGATCGTTTTGCAACAATCGCGTGTCCCCCATTTGCAGATATTTCGGACTCAATGCAGACAGATCTGCCGGCCAGGCATGGGTCTCCTGCAAAGACAATTCAATGGCTTGTGCAATAGCCTGAAGGTTGCTCTTCTCCGCAGTCCTTGTGGCGTCATCGAGTCGGTTGATGAAATTGGGAAGGATGATTGCAGCAAGAATGCCAACGACGGCTAATACGCCGACAACTTCGAGGAGGGAGAAACCGTGGGATGATCGTAGCTCGTATTTCGTATCTCGTATCTCGTGAAGAAACAGACGTCGCTCGTCGCTCGTCGCTGGTCGCTCGGGAGACGTATCTCGTATTTCGTCGCTCGTATTTCGTGAACATAAAGATATCGATGGTCCTCCGGAAAGAGTATTTCGTATCTCGTATTTCGTATTTCGTGAAGAAACAGACGTCGCTTGTCGCTCGTGAAGAGTATCTCGTATTTCGTATCTCGTATTTCGTGTCTTGGTGAGTCTCATTTCGTTGCTAGTCGCTGGTTATCGGTTGATGGGAATGCGTAAGGCGTACCCCCGCATAGCCACCTTCGTATTTCGTACCTTGCTGGTATGATGGCGACGTGTCCTATTCACTTAAATACATGCCAATGCCGTTTAGGTCGATCCCATCCAAACTCACATCCGACCCATCAAAGAACAAATAAGCGTTCGCTTCGGACTGAAAGCTCAGCAGGCCAAGTTCGGTCTTTGTCACATCCAAAATGAAAATATCTTCCCTCTCTGTTGCGATTGAATTATCACCAACCGACGAGTCATCAGCGTCTAAAGTGACGAGAATTTGTCCAGCCAAGAGAGTGGTGCCTCCAATGGTCCTCTCTGATTCAATGAGTTCGATGCCGGTAATGTCCTGACTCAAATTAAAATCACTGCCATCGAGGAGAAGTTGCGTCGTCCCGACCGTCAAGGTGCCCATCCTTAACGGGGTAAAGAGATAAAGATCCTCACTTGTTTCACTCAACAGCAATGTGCCGGCCTGCAGCGTGGTATCACCCACGAATGTATCCTGTTCGACCAGAGAAACTCCCTGAGTCGAACCAAACCCAACATCGCTCGCATCAAAAAACATGATAAACGTTCCCGACGAATAATCTCCCGGTTGATCCGGACGGAAAATAAATACATCGTTATCATCGACCGAGAGGCTATTCGTGCTGTTCAACGTTTCATCCCCTTGGGTAGAAAGCAGCAAATCCCCTCTATAGAGATCGAGTGTGATGAGGGAACCCACAGTCAGATTTCTTGACACATAATGAATTGCATCGATATCGGCCTGGCCCGTAAAATTTTCGAGTTTAAAGATGGCACCATATTGACCTGCCGTGGTGCCACCCGGCGGCGAGGTCTCAAAACTCAGATTCGGATTGTCAAAGGAAACAATTTCGTCCTCACCCCAGCTCCCGATTTCCGGTATCCCGCTCGTATCACTCGCAGTGGTCAGCCACAACACTTCACATGGCGCTGCTGGAAGCGGTGCAACAACCCATCGATCACCGATGGACCGGCACGGATCAAATTGATAGGACACATTGGTGGTGAGGGCGAACTCAATTTCCGGAGTGCCATAGGGAGTGTCTTCATCCAACGACACCACCGTTCCGGCCACATGGTACTGATTGTAATCCGTCAGCGTGCCTCCGCTTGAATCGGTCGTGGTTCCATCAATTTGGTAACTCGCGCCGGGACCA
Organism: Candidatus Nitronereus thalassa; assembly: GCF_032191465.1. Lineage (NCBI taxonomy): Bacteria > Pseudomonadati > Nitrospirota > Nitrospiria > Nitrospirales > Nitrospiraceae > Candidatus Nitronereus > Candidatus Nitronereus thalassa. The sequence goes on from NZ_JAQOUE010000001.1 coordinate 1,883,475, forward strand.
AGAAACGTCAAGTTCACCTGGTGAAAGAGGCTGGCCAGATTGCCGCGATAAATTTTAAGATCGGGCGTGGCGGTTTCATCAGTGGCCCACCAGGTTTCAAACTCGGTGGCGTTCGTGATGGTCGGCGCGGCATCTTGGCTTAAGTTTGAAACAAGCAAAAAGCGAAGCGCGATCAGATCACTTGCCGCGAGTCCCGCTCCGTTGTTAAAGGTGGCCGTGGTCGGATGAGCCGCATAATACCGGGGGAACCCGCGAGGATTCTGCAACAACTGGGCACTATCCAATGGCACATACTCCGGACTGTGCGCGGCCAGGGTTGGTGCCCATGCGCGATTGCGGCGTAAGTAAAGTTCGGTGCCCTCCGCGATGCCACTTAGACTCTGTAATTCCTGATCCGTGCTGAGGCGATCGTTGAGCGACACCAAATTCGGCGCAAACACCGCCGCCAAAATCGTCATCACCGCAAGAATACCGACCATCGCGAGGAGGGTGAAACCGGGGGAAGATCGTATCTCGTATTTCGTATCTCGTATTTCGTTATTTGGGAAGAAAGGACAACATTCGTGTTTCGTATTTCGTATTTCGTATTTCTTTAAAGGATAAAGATGAGGGACAAAAGACGAAAGAAGTATCTTCTTTGCGAGATACGAAATACGAGATACGAGATACGTCAGTTTCTTCACGAAATACGAGATACGAGATACGAACGACGTTCTTTTTATCGCGAGATACGAGCGACGAGCGACGAGCGACGTTTGTTCTCCCATCACGAACATTGCTGTCCTTGAACCAGCCATTTCGGGGTTCCCTGACAGTTAGGGTCAAACTGATACCCGGCGTCCATCGTCAAGTTCAACTCGACTTCCGGAGTGGAGTAGGAATCACTCGTATCCAGCTTTACCGGAGTGCCCACTACATGGTAGCGGTTGTGAAGCGCCAGGGTTTGATTGCCGGGAGTACCGGTCGAGGTTCCGTCGATCTGGTAACTTCCACCCGGGCCAACTGGGCTCAGGCTCACCAAATGAAACATATTGCCTAAATGCCCGCGATAAATTTTCAGATTCGGCGTGGAGGTTTCATCCGTATTCCACCAGGCATTAAATTGTGTGGCATTGGCAATCGTAGGACTGGCATTCGCACTGATATCTGAAATCAGCAAAAACCGCATATCCGGCAACGCACTTTCAGCGAGACCGGTGGCATTGGAAAAACCTGCGGTGGTGGGATGGGCAAAATAGTACCGGGAATACCCTCGGCTATTTTGAAGTAGCTGGGCCGAGCCAAAAGACACATATTTAGGACTGAGGGCCGCAAGGTTGGGAGGCCAGGTTCGGTTTTCCCGAAAATACACCTTCACCCCTTCGGCTATGGCCTGGAGGTTTTTGGTTTCCTCGGTTTGTTCGGCACGGTCAAAGACATCTATGACATTGGGAATCGCAATCGCCGCCAGCGTCGCCATAATCGCCAACACCCCGATGACTTCGATGAGGGTGAAACCGGCGGCGTTAAGCGCCGCGCATCTCGTATTGCGTATTTCGTATTTCGTATTTCGTGAAGAGAAAAACGTCTCTCGTATCTGGGGAGAAGTATCTTGTATCTTGTATCTCGTATCTCGTGAAGAAAAGAACGTATCTTGTATCTCGTATTTCGTATCTCGTTTTTTCAGAAAAGATGCTTGAAAAGTCATGGGTCACGTTAAAATCTATTTGATTAGGTAGATACGTTTATCTTCTTTATAAGGCTTTTGAGCATTCGGGATTCATGGTCCAATTTTTCCAAAAGGTTTCCTTTGCCCCTACTTGGTAAAAATCCTAAATCACAACTCAATTCCACTTGGGTTTCTAACTCGGCACAAGACCCAAGTGCCATGTACAAAAATTGCCGATATTCCTTGTTGTGAATTCGGATAAATCCTTCGGCGATATTCGACGGGATTGAAACCGCAGCGCGTCGCATTTGAGACACTAATCCATACATTTCTTCTTTGGGAAAACTCTTACTCGACTGATACACCTCCAAAGCAATTTCTTTTCCTAGTCTCCATACCTCAAGATCCCTAAAACTTTTTATCTTTGTTGCCATCAATCGTTTTTTTTACGAAATACTAAATACGAGATACGAAATACGTTCTTTTTTAACGTTTTTATCTGATCCCTCCCACCAGGCTCATCATGGGGAGGAAGATCGACACCGCGACGAAGCCGAGGAGCACGATGAGTCCAACCGTGACCAGAGGTTCGACTAACCCAAAGACGCGCTTCATGCGGCGGGGAATTTCTTCGTTGTAATAATCCGAGACATTGGCCATGGTTTGGCCCAATCGCCCGGATGACTCACCCACCGTGACCATCTGCAACACCATGGGAGGAAAGACCGAATATCGACTTAAGCAGGCACTCAACGTCTTGCCTTCGGAGACTCCCTTTTCAGTTTCAATGAGAGCTTTTTCCACGACCCGATTTCCCACCAACGACTGGCACAGCTTAAGGCAGCGTAAAATCGGCACCCCCGAGCGAAACAACACTCCGAAATTCTGGGCGAAGCGCGAAATGACTAACATGCGAACGACTTCTCCAAAAATGGGGAGTTTGAGCTTCAAGGCATCGAGTTGGTATCCGACTTCCGGAGAATTTCGACCTAATAACACCACAATGGGAATCAGCAGGAGGGCGGTTCCCCAATACATCCAGGTCGCCACTAGCAAGTCACTCGCATGCATGATCACGATGGTGGGAAGGGGTAACGGCACTTTGAGGCTGACCAAGACCGTTGAAAACCGAGGGATCACAAACGTAAACAGGAGGATCATAAACAGGAATAGGCCGCCCAATACTAACGAGGGATAGATGGTCGCCTGCCGGACATCACCAATCATCCGATCCACCCATTCCAAATACCGTCGAAGCTCCCCAAAGGTGTCGGCTAAGGTTCCGCTTTCTTCCCCGGCCTGCACCAAATGGGCCATTTCTTCAGGAAAATAGGATGGGTGTTCTTTGAGCGCTTCATGGAGGGGCACTCCCGTCTCGATCCGCTTCCATATCGCGAGCATGACTTTTTTGAATTGAGGATCGGTCGCCTGGTCCGCAAAGCCTTTAATCGCCGGAGAGACCTGCACGCCCGCGGAGAGAAGACTGTTCATATGAATGCCAAAGACAATCAGCAATTGCCGCTTGGCACGATTAAACCGTGTCTTTTTTTGTGCTCCCGCACCTGTCTTACTTTCCTTCGCCTCGACCAACCACAGTCCATTCCCTTCCAGTTGTGATTGCAGGGCTTCCATATTCGACGCCGACAAGAAGCCCTCCACCGGCTGGCCTTGGGCATCGACGGCGCGATAGGCGAATTTAACCATGAATCACCCGCAGCACTTCTTCCACCGTGGTGACTCCGTTCAAGGCCTTATCAATGCCATCCTCGATCATCGTGCGCATCCCGGCTTCCTTGGCCAATCGTGCAATTTCCTTGAGATCCGGTCCGTGGAGTATCGCTTCGTGATACCGTTCATCGAACGCCAAAATTTCAAAAATTCCAATTCTGCCTCGGTATCCGGATCCCCCACACAATTCACATCCCTTGCCCTCCCACAATCGTGGCGACATACCAGGGGGAACCTTTACTTCCGCAGCTTGGAGCACCAGCTCCGCATCGGGGCGCTCGCTTTTGCAATGGTCGCACAAACGCCGGATCAACCGTTGCCCGATAATGGCAATCAAGGAAGGTGGCAGAAGAAACGGCTCGACGCCCATATCCATGAGTCGTGGTAAGGCACCAATGGCATCGTTCGTATGCAGGGTGGAAAGCACCAAATGGCCGGTGAAGGCCGCGCGAATGGACAGCTCCGCCGTTTCGCGGTCACGGATTTCCCCGACCATGATGACATCGGGATCTTGACGAAGGAGAGCGCGCAATCCCACAGGAAAGGTCATCCCGATATCCGAATTGATTTGGGTTTGGCGAACCAGGGGCAGCTCATATTCGATAGGATCTTCGAGAGTAAAGACACTGCGTTCTTCGGTATTGATCGCTTGGAGTCCCGTATATAACGTGGTGTTCTTTCCGCTTCCCGTCGGTCCAGTCACGAGCACAATCCCATGCGTACGCTTCATCGCCTGCTCAAATATCGTCTGATTGCGTTCAGACAGACCCAGGGCGACCATCTCATGCTTGACGCTTGATTTATCCAAAATCCGCATCACCACACTCTCTCCGAAACTGGTGGGGAGTGAGGAAATACGAAGGTCCACCGGCCGATGCCCTGCGGTAAAGGTAATATGTCCATCTTGCGGCAAGCGTTTTTCCGTGACATTGAGATTCGCCATGAGCTTGAACCGGGCAATCACCGGAGCTTGCAACTGCTTGGGCATAAGAACTTCTTGCCGCAGCACACCATCGACGCGTAATCGCACACGAAGAATTTTTTCGTCCGGCTCGATATGAATATCCGTGGCCCGATCTTTAATCGCGAGGGAAATAATCTGATTGCACAGACGAATCATCGGGGCTTCAATCCCCGATCCCTCTTCCAATTGTTCGAGCCCCTGACGGAGAAGTTGGTCTACGGTTTCGTCGATGGTTCCGCTTTGTGCATAAAATTGGTCCACCGCATCTAACAAAGTCGTCAGTGGCGCTGATACCACATTGACGACCAGCCCGGTCTTCCGCTCCAGGGTATCCACGGCCACGACGTCCATGGTGTTCACCAGGGCCACGGTCAGAACATCCCCTACCCGTTTAATGGGAAGCGTGGGTAGGCGTTTCGCCAATTCATAGGGCACGAGATCCAACACCTCACGCTCAACATAGACGTTGGCCAAATCGATGACGGCCGAGGCTGTTTGCTGGGCCAGAAAAGCGCTGAGTACATCCTGGGTAATAAACCCAAGATTGATCAGGGTTTCTCCAAGATGGCCCCCTAACCGCTGAAGTTCCCGGAGCGCGAGGCTGAGTTGATCCTCGGTGAGAAATCCGGCCTCTAATAGCCGTTGGCCTAGGGGTTTCGTTTTAGTTGGGGATGCTGTGTCGGTCGTCACGGGGAGAACTCCCGCGAAGGAATTAAGAAAAATACCAACTATCGATGTGCAAGATAGAGATACAGGGTACTGGTCGCCGTGTCGTACTTCGCCCGACCCCTGAGTTGTTTCGTGGCCGTCGTCGTGCCGATATCCCGATCCACAATAGAATCGAGACGATCAAAGTCTTCCGTACTGATACCCACCAACCGGTAATAGGCCACATTGGCTCCAGTGGGGATATCGCTATTGCCATCATCACCTTTGAGGTCCCACCCCACGTTGGTCGCCGTGACGGCCGTTCCATAAGCCACGCCCGCGGCACAAGGCAGGTACATGGTCGTTCCCAATGCGGCTGGACTCGTGGTATCAAATTTTTCTAAATATGGCCCTCGAAATTTCGGCCACATGCCGGCGGCGGTGACCAGGGCATCGGACCGGGACAACGTCAATCGTGCAGCCAAAGAGGTGACTGTCGCACTATCTCCTGTGGCTTCAACAGTGGGCACCCCGGAAGCATCGAGCGGCAGCAGGGACCCGATGTCCCCATAATATTTCATCACGGCGGTCTCATAGGCTTTCACAGAAGCCGCCAAGGCATTCACTCTGGATTCCGCGATTACATCGAAAACCTTGGGTAAAACCAGCGCCGCGAGCACCGCCACCACGGCGAGCACCCCGATCATTTCGATCAGCGTGAACCCGCGCGAGTCATGCCCCATCAGACTCGGACTTCTCTCATCTATTTGAATTTTTTTCATGCGCACCAGTCACCGTCCTTGGCTTTGGTATCATTCTCGTTTCGGTTCACATTTGTTCGACCTTTAGCCATTCGGTTTTTATGCATGGCCAAGCCGAAAGTTGGAAATCATTCAATTCTTTATGGTGCTTGAAAAACGGTGACTCCTTGAATCTATCGATGCGCGAGATACAGATACAAAGTCCCACCGGACCCTGAATGCCATTTGGCCCTTCCGCGTACTTCCTTTTCCGCATCAGTGCCTCCCACATCGGCATCCAACATCCGATCCAGTTCAAGGAAATCTTCCTCACCTAATCCTGTCAATCGAAAATATACGACATTGGCGCCCGTATTCAGATCGCTATTCCCATCGTCTCCCTTTAAATCCCACCCAAGGTTATTGCCGGTCACGGACGTGCCGTAGGACACCGCCGTCCTGGCAGGTATATACATGGCTGTACCAAGGCCAGGCGGGGAGGTCGTATCAAATTTTTCCAGATAGGGTCCATTGAACTTTGCCCAAAGATTGGCGCCCGTGTTGAGAGAATCGGAACTGGACAGAGTCAACCGGGCCGCCAGAGAACGCACGGTGGCACTGTCGCCGCTATTTTCCGTCTGCGGAACTCCGGATGCATTCAAGGGCAACACCGACCCAATATCCGTATAATATTTCGTGACCGCCGTTTCATAGGTTTTCACAGCCGCGCCCAACGCATCAATTTTTGACGATGCAATAATGTCGAACACCTTCGGAATAATCATCGCAGCCAGGACGGCGACCACCGCCAACACCCCGATCATTTCAATCAAAGTAAAGCCCTGATCTTTTTGGGATTGCCGCTTATTCAAATTCATAACGTTCTGACCCTTTTCAATATTGACCCACAATGAGACTCGATGTACTTCATCCCTGGCTACTTCGGTCACCTGAGGAAAAATATTAATAGTTCTATAGATTTTTGTTCCGTTTATTGCTTGCACTCAACCCCTTTTCCCCTTTGGCCTTTTCCCCGTGGATTTGGGGACTTACGTTCCCGGACTTGTCCGACCAGACTCCTGGCCCTCTTCCTGCCGTCAATAAAGAAACCTTTAAAAAATCCCGACAACACACCAGAAATATATTTATTCATACAATCCATGGAACAAACGAACGATGGTGGCTTCCCCTAGCTCCACAGGGACACCTACGGAGGGAATTCTTACGCGTATTTATTCAGTACTGGCGGCAAGCTACGTGAATGCTCATTATGAAAAAGTGGTGGAATATCTCTGCCCATGATCACACCATTCAAAAATTTCTCTCTCCGTCACAAACTTCTCAGCATTATCATGGTGACATGCAGCGGGGCATTAATCCTGGCCTGTGCTGTGATTGTCCTGTATGACCTTTTGCTCTATCGAGAGGATCTGTCACAGCAGCTCTCGGTTGAAGCTGACATCATTGGTGCCAACAGCACCTCGGCCCTACAACAGCAGGACACCGATGCCGCTTCCAAAACGTTACAGACTCTTCGATATCAACCCAGCATCATTAAGGCCGCCATGTATGCCCAAGATGGATCTTTGGTCGCCACCTATTATCCTACACTCCACGATTCCTCAATTTCCCTCTTATCCACTGAGGTAAAAGATTTTCAATTTCTGACCCTGGATCTTGTTCGAGAAATTATTCACGAGGGAGAACGCGTCGGAACGATTTATCTTCAGGCAAGTTTAGAACCTGCCTTTGAACGTTGGATCGCGTTTGGCACGATTGTCATGGGCATTATCTTTGCCTCCTGTCTCTTTGCCTTTCTCCTTTCCAATCGGTTACAGGCACTGATCTCCGCCCCCATCCTGCGACTCACCAAGTTAGCCCACCAAATCTCCACGGAAAAAAACTATTCCCTTCGTGAGCAAAAGGACAGCCAAGACGAAATTGGCACGTTGATTGATGGCGTGAATGACATGTTGGACCAAATCCAACATCGAGACCGGCAATTACAGGATCACCAAGAGGCTCTGGAAGACCTCGTGGCTCAACGCACCTCGGAACTCGAACGTTTACACCGACAAGTAGAATTGATTTTGAAAACGGCAGGAGAGGGCATTATTGGGCTGAACAACCAGGGGGAAATCACGTTTGCGAATCCCGCAGCTTCGTACATGTTGCAATGGCCACCCGAAGAATTACAGGGCCAAGACCTCCACCACATCGTCCATGAACACTCTGCCAACGATACACCTTGCGCTCAACCGGATTGTCAACTCCATCAAGTCACCAAGGAAACGACCCTGTCATCTGAAGGACATGACGTCTTTTGGCGAAAAGATGGCACTCCGTTTCCCGTGGAATATCTGAGTGCGCCTATTCGTGATTCCGACAGTCTCGTCATCGGCATGGTGATGACCATCCGGGACATCACAGAACAAAAGCGATTTGAGGCGGCACTCTTTGAGGCTATGCAAAAGGCCGAACAAGCCAATCATGCCAAATCGCGATTTCTCGCCAACATGAGCCACGAAATTCGTACACCAATGAACGGCCTCTTGGGCATGTCTGAACTTTTACTCCAATCCACCCAAACGCCAAAGCAGCGGCAATTTACCGAATCCCTGCATCGGTCAGGACAGCATTTACTCGGCATCATTAATGATATCTTGGACTTTTCCAAAATCGAGGCTCAAAAACTTGAATTGGAAACCATCGACTTTTCTCTTCATCAAACCATTGAAGATACCGTACAATTGTTTGCAGAACCCGCTCAAAAAAAAGAGCTTGAACTCATTTGCCATATTGAGCCAACGGTTCCCAATGCCGTGCAGGGCGACCCTGGGCGAATTCGACAAATTCTCACCAACCTCGTTGGCAACGCCATCAAATTCACCGCTTCTGGAGAAATATACGTACATGCTTCGCTTCACCACACCGAAGGAGAGACTCTGGAAATTCAATTTGAAGTCGAGGATACCGGCATGGGCATTCCCGATGAAGCCCAATCCCGAATCTTTGACTCTTTCTCCCAGGCCGACGGTTCAACCACCCGAAAGTTTGGCGGAACTGGCCTGGGCCTGACAATTGCGAAACAACTCGTGGAACTCATGGGCGGCCACATCTCTGTTATGAGCCATGAAGGGAGAGGCACCACTTTTCTATTTACGATCACTCTATACCAGGGAACCTCTCAAACTTTGGCAGATCAGAGTTCTTGCTCGCTCGAAGGCCTCAGAGTACTTTTAATTGAAGACAACCATCGGGCCCAATTGGCTTTTCAGGATATGGCCTCTTTATGGGGTGTTCATGCAGAATCAGCCTCAAGTGGCGAACGAGTCCTCGACCGTTTGCACCAGTCCCCAACTCTGCCCCACTTATTTGCCGGGATTTTCATTGACGACACTCTTCCGGATCTTGACAGTATTGCTTTGGCGAAACAGATCAAATCTCTTCCCTCCCTTTCAGACATCCCACTCGTCCTTCTGACTCCTTGGCACACATCGGAGGAATACCTTCACCAAGCTTCACTCGCTGGCCTCCACCGACAAATGCTCAAACCTATTCGTCAGCAGGATCTGTATGAACAGTTTCGAGCATTGAGAGAACACTCACCCTCCTTGGTCGACTCAGCTATAAATTTCACTCCTCCTGAGAATCACACCTCATTGTCTTCAGCTTCTATCCTGTTGGCGGAAGATCATGAGGTCAACCAAGAAATCGTTAAAGCCATGGCTGACCGTTTGGGCTGTCAACTGGAGATTGTCAATAACGGCGTGGAGGCCGTGAAAGCCCTCTCCCGCAAAGCGTTCGACCTCGTCCTCATGGACTGGCAAATGCCAGAACTCGATGGGCTTGCTGCGACGTTGGAAATCCGGGAACAAGGCGTCGAGGCACGACACCAATCCCATTTACCTATTATTGCCATCACGGCCCATACCTCTGCACAAGATCGACAGACCTGCTTGGAGGCCGGTACGGATGATGTCCTGCCCAAACCCTTTTCCCTTGACCAACTACAAAACAAATTACGTCAATGGTTACCGCCATCACTAGCAAACGGAAATTCGTTTCAGCAGGAACAGAATAGGCCTCCTTCATCTGGTCACTCGTCGCAGGCTTCGCCGATGGAGGGAGAGGTATTAGATGAATCAGCACTTGCTCGAATTCGAAACCTACAACAGCCCAACACCCCAAATCTTGTCGGGAAAGTACTCACACAATTTTTGACACATTCGCCGAAACTTTTAGCCGATCTCCAGGACGGCCTTCAGACCGCAGACTCGTCCTTGCTCCTTCAGGCCTCCCACGCTCTAAAATCCAGCAGCGCCAATATCGGAGCCCTGCGATTGTCGGGAAAATGCAAAGCCTTAGAGCAACTTGTCCGGTCCTCTCACACCATCATGGAAACAGAATCGATGCTCAAAGAGATTCGGCTGGAATTCGAAACCGTACAACCGATCTTGGCTGCCCGGGTCACAAAGGAAACTGTATGAACATTTCATCTTCCCAGTTTGCACGCTCCGTGATTCTCGTTGCGGATGATGATCCCACGATTCGTCTTCTTGTCAGTGAAGCCTTGGGTGGAGTGGGCTACCAAGTCGAAGAAGCGGAGGATGGCAACCAAGCCCTGGCCATCTTGGGTGTAATGAAAGCCGACCTCATCCTTCTGGATGTGACCATGCCCGGTAAGTCAGGATTTGAAGTCTGCGAGGCCTTACGCCGCATTCCAGGGTATGAACAAATACCGGTGCTCATGGCAACAGGGCATGATGATGTTGAGTCCATCAGAAAAGCATTTGAAGTCGGCGCCTCAGATTTTCTCACCAAACCTATTAACTGGGAACTCCTTCCCCATCGAATTAACTTCTTGATTCGGGCTCACCGGGATGAAAAAGAGCGCAAGCGCGCTCAAGAAGAAATCCTCCGCCTGAATCACCAAACACAGTTGCTTCTAAACTCGGCTGGGGAAGGCATTTGTGGCTTAGACACCTCTGGACGAATCACATTCATGAATACATCGGCTTCCCAATTGCTCGGGTATGAGCAGGGCGAACTTCTGAGTGAACCCATCCATAAGCTGTTGTCCCAGACCATGGAGCTTTCCCACCCTCATGACCTTTCCACCATACCCATCTATCTTCCTCTGGTGGACCAAAGAATCCACCGAAGCTCAGAGGAAATCTTTTTCAGGAAAGATCATACTCCATTGATGGTCGAATACGTCTGCACGCCCACGAAACTCGGCGATCAGATTACCGGAGCCGTTGTGGTCTTTCGAGATATCAGCGCCAAAAGCGCCATGGAGCGCCGGGAACGGGCCCATTATACGATCACCAGAATTCTGGCCGAATGCCCGAATGCTGATGAAGCGCTTCCTCGCATTGTGGAATCCATTTGTCACATTTTGAACTGGGATTTGGGCATTATCTGGAAAGCCAGCCAGGACAAATCGTTTTTAACGTTTTTGGATGCTCGGTCGCCTTCGTCACCACAATTCGTCTCGTTCATTGACCACTGCCAACACACCTCCATTCCCCTCGGCATGGGTTTAGCCGGACAGGTGTGGGCCTCGGGAAATCCAGAGTGGGTTGAAGAACTCCACGCCGCGAAGGGTTTCCTCGAATGGGAATCCTTCGACCATTCAGAACTCACTAGTGCGTTTGGTTTTCCGATCATGGCGGGAAAATCCATCGTGGCCATCATGGAGTTTTTTAGTCGAACCCCTCAAAAAATTGATGAGGATTTATTGGCCTTATTTCAAGCCGTGGGCAGTCAAGTCGGCCACTTGCTAGATAGGAAACAAGCCGTCGATGCCCTTCGAGAAAGTCAAAATCAACTGATTCAAGCCCAAAAGATTGCCCAACTTGGTTACTGGCAATGGGATTTAAGCTCCTCCACCTTCCATATTTCAGAGGAAACCCGCCGATTACTTGGCGAAACCTTTACCAGCTTCACCGGCACCCATGAAGAATTTGTCCAAGCCATTCACCCCAATGATCGTGAAGACCGCAACCAAACCATTCAACAGGCCCTGAATGCCCGAACATCCTATAGCCTGGAGTACCGACTCGTGGGTGAAGAGGGCCAAGAACGAATCATTTCCGAATTAGGCGAACTGATTCTCGATGATCTCGGGAGACCCATTCAAATCACCGGTGTCATTCAAGACATTACCGAACGCAAATACAAAGAATATCAAATTCACACCCTCGCGCATTACGACACGCTCACGAATCTTCCGAATCGGCTGATGTTTCACACGTTACTGGAGCAATCTCTCGCCACCAGCCAGCGACAGAATCAACCCCTGGCTATCTTGCTGCTGAACATCGATCGGTTTACGCGCATTAATGAAACCCTGGGATATCGCACCGGAGACCTGCTCCTCCAGGAAATTGGGAAACGATTACTTCGATCAATTCGCCGGACTGATGCGGTAGCCCGACATAACGAAACCGACTCCTCGACGACGATTTCCCGATTTGGGGGTGATGAGTTTACTATTCTGCTCACCAGTTTCAAATCGGTGGAAAACGCCGCCAAGGTTGCCCGACGTGTGATTGCCCGACTGGCCCAACCCTTTCACATTGGAAGCCAAGAGATCTTTATCACCACTAGCATTGGGATCAGCCTTTATCCCAACGATGGCAACAACGAGGAAACGCTCCTCCAAAATGCCCAAGTCGCGCTCCAACATGCCAAAGACAATGGTCGCAATATCAGCCATTATTTTTCACCAAACATGAATGCGTCTTCCTCCGCCAAGCTCACCATGGAAAGTAATTTACATAAGGCCATCGAACGGTCGGAGTTTCTCCTCTACTATCAACCGCAAATTGATATTCAAGAAAGACAGATCGTGGGAGTGGAAGCCCTGATTCGTTGGCAGCATCCGGAACTCGGCATCGTATCGCCGGGAGATTTTATTCCGTTGGCCGAAGAATCTGGACTGATTAAATCCATCGGAGAATGGGCCTTACACACCGCCTGCCAGCAACACCAACGATGGCAGGAACAAGGCCTTCCTCCCATCCGTATCGGGGTCAACCTCTCCAGTTTGCAATTTCGAGATCAGGATTGGGTCATGACCATTGACAAGGTTCTGAAAGAAGGTCTGCTCGACCCACGCTATCTTGAACTTGAGCTGACCGAAGGAATTGTCATGCGAGACGTGGAAGAAACCATGAACACCCTCCACTACCTGAAAAAGTTGGGCATCAAATTAGCCATTGATGATTTTGGCACCGGATATTCTTCGCTGAGTTATCTTAAACGCTTGCCACTCGATACGATTAAAATTGACCAGGCCTTCATTAAAGACCTCACCACCAACGAACAGGATGCGTCGATCACCAAAGCCATTATCGCCTTAGGCCACAGCCTGGATCTTCGGGTCATCGCCGAAGGCGTCGAAACCGAGGGACAGTTTCGCCATCTCGAAGAACAGGGCTGTGACGAAATTCAGGGGTACTTTTTTAGCCCCGCGGTTCCTGCCAATGCCATCGTGCAATTGTTCGAATCACAATTCGCCGCTCTCCTTCCACACCCAGACTTGATACTGGCGTAGAAAAATTGTCGCTCGTTGCTGGTCGCTGGCAAAAAAGACGTGTCTCTAGGCTTGCGTCTGTTTCTCTCAGGAATATTTCTGGATTGTGGTTTGCGTAAACGGGAGAAGGAAAGACGGGTGAGATTGTCTGGTTACCAGCAACGAGCGACTAGCAACCAGCAACTGAATTTTTACTATCGATGAGCTATATACAGAAGGAGAGTACCCTCGTTGGCTACGTCCCATTTGGCCCGGCCTCGGAGTTTCCGCTCGGCATCGGTCGTTCCAATTAACGGATCAATCACTTTGTCCAGTTTCAGAAAATCCTCTTCTCCAATGCCCTGAAGTTTGAAAAAGGCCACATGAGCATCCGTGGGGATATCGCTGTTTCCATCATTCCCTTTGAGATCCCAGCCGATATTGCTGGGCGTGACGGGAGTCAGGAGAGGGACGGGAATGCTTGTAGGAAGAAACATTTTCGTCCCGATCTCGGGGGGCAGAGAGGAATTGAATTTCTCCAAATAGGGACCTTGAAATTTTGGCCACAGGTTGGTGCCTAATACAAGTGGATCGGTCGAACTCAAGGTCAACCGTGACGCCAAGGAGGTCTCGATCGTTGAATCTCCCGTGCCCTCTACCTGCGGGACACCAACCGAATCGAGCGGAAGCAGCGAACCGACATCCCCATAATATTTCGTCACACCGATTTCATAGGTGTGTGTGGCCGTCGCCAACGCATCAATCTTCGAATCGGTAATGACATCAAAGACACGGGGAATTATCATGGCCGCTAACACCGCAATCACGCCAAGGACACCGATCATTTCGATCATCGTCATTCCGTGAGGATTTCGAATCTTCCACATCATATCCATTACGACCTTTCCCAAAATTTTTGATTTACCCCTTGTGCGTGAAATGAATGAGGGTACACTTGTATGCCATCCCATCGGATTATTCCTTCCTATTCTTAAGGAGACAGACTGAGAAAATCTTCAATTTATTCAGGCGAGTCAGGACCCAACCATCAACAAGTCCCGCCCACACCTGTGGCTTGGGAACCGAAAAAAGTCTTTCTGTAGACGGAAGAAAGGAGTGTAAAGAATGATGGCAAGAGGTGGGGAGTTCTAAAAATTATCGACCCTACCACACAACATGATGGAGGGTTTCTAGAATCATTCCGGTTCCAATGATGCCGGTCATCATACCGAATACCGTGGCAAAGCGTCGCTGATCAATTTTCTTACTCAACGAGATTCCTGCAAAAATCCCTAAAACGCTTCCCGCGACCACAATGGCCGTCAGTCCCAATTCCATCGAAGCAATTTCCAAGTGACCAAGAATGCCACCCACCGTCGTGAGCGCAATGATCATCAATGACGTTCCAACCGCGTAATGAGCCGGGAAGCCCAATACCCCGATCAACGCCGGGACGATGAGAAACCCTCCTCCAATGCCAAAAAATCCAGTGAGGATTCCCACCCCAAAACCAATACTCAACGCCCGGCCCACACACATCAGAGAAAATTCCCGGGCACATCCCTCCACTTGTTCGGGTACGGGAAAATTTCTCCGCACCAACGACCAGACACTCACCCCAACCATCAAGACACCGAACAAAAGCAGGATCGTGTTTTCCTGAATCCATGTATGCCCAAAGGCACCAACCCAGGCTCCTAACAATCCCGTTGAACTAAAGACCAAGGCGGCTCTTCCTTTCACGTGATGATCACGATTTTTCCTTAACACCCCTAATAAGGAGGAACACCCGACCACCACAAGGGAAGTCAGTGTCGCTTCTTGAACAGGGACCCCTACCAGATACACCAACAGGGGAATCGCCAGAATCGAACCGCCAGCGCCGGTGGCCCCAAGGATTATGCCGACCACCCCACCGGTTAGTAGAGCCAGGAAAGTTTGCAGATCCATTAAAGAACCTTGTTCATTCCAACAACGTATGCGGGCATGTCACCAAACATCATTCCACGCGCACTCTCTTCTGATATGCTTTTACCATGATGATCGTCAGGCCGACTCCTAGAAGCATCATGATGGCCACAATGAAAAAAACCGTCCATTGGTCTTTGGCCCCAAGGGCAGCGGTTTCATACTGCTGAGACAACCACGTCACCCGCACGGCATGGCGCACAATCATCATCAAACACATCGTCACGACCAAACTCAGCATTCCACCAATAGCCAACCCTCGGGCTTGTGGGACCATCAATGCCGCATTGAGTAACACCAGACTCAATAACGCCGCTGTCAAGGCGAGAAAAAATGCGAGGGACCCGAAACTTTGCCCACTCACCAAATCTCCACGAACAAATGAAGGAAGGGACAAAAGGAGCCAAGGTCCTACCACAATCTGCGGAATGGCCCCGGTCAACGTCCAAGCCACGCCATATTGCCTTACCCACGTCGCATATCGATCTTTTGGATCTTCGTCCCTGAAAGCTTGACCACTCGGGGATAAAAAGAGCCCATAACACACTAGAAAGATTCCCATGCCTGCCATTGCAGCCAACATTAAATGTCCATATCTGGGAAGGAGAGAAGGAAGGCTCAACACAGCTGAGAACCCCTGCGATCGTACGTTTTCCCATTGTTCAGGATGAAGCATAAGCACGCTGGCCGAGACGAACACCAACGCCACCCCAAGGAACATCACTGAAATACCAACTCCCAGTGCCAATTGAAGACTCGGTCGTTGTTCAAGAAATCCACGCCAATGACTATATCCATACAACCCGGCATACCCCACCATGGCTGCGAGAAACGCCACGATCCAATGGTCTCCGAGAATACTCACCGTGGGAGCAAATAATGGGCCGTAGAGAACCTGAACGAAGACCAATGGCATGACTCCCAACACGACCGCCACCCCTAAAAATCCAGGAAGCCAATTAGCCAAGGTGCTAGCCAATTGCCGGTAGTCACCACGTGCGGTGACCACCCCAATCGCCTCAGTGATCACCATGACGAAGGTTCCACCCACAACCAAATTCATAAATATGGCATGCACGAAAAACGCCAGGATGACAAATCCATGAACGAGGGGATCGGATTCCGGGAGAGTAAGTGATGGGGTTGCAGGAAGGGAGCCAAAGGCCATACCTACACGATAAAGCGATTTGGCGTTTAGCTCAAGGCGGGAAATTTTTCTTTTTACAATGCAAGCGTTCGTATATAGGCAAGGACGTCAAGAATGTCTTGAGTGGAGAGATCATTTTTCCACGAAGGCATAGCAGTCCCTGGCCGCCCCTTTCGAATGGCATCCAGGATTTCATTATCTGATTTTTTCCCAAGCAGCGTCAGGTTTGCTGCTGGAGGGACGAGTGATTGTCCAATGGGTCCATCCCCTTTTCCCAATTGTCCGTGGCAATTCACACAATACGTGCCAAATACTCTTTTTCCACTGCTTGCATTACCAGAGGAAGATGGGCTCTCCTGAACAGCTTCCAAGGCGGGTTCGGCTTTCACTTTTTTCAATTCGACCCGAGGCTGAATCTTATTTTGACTGACCAAATACGTCGAAAGGGCTGGAATGTCAGATTCAGGAATGGGACAGCCAAACACCTGTTTCATTTTGAGAACGATTTCCTCCCACCTTTCGCGTGGATGGGGCGGCTGCATGTATACATATTCCGCAGAATGGCAAATCAGACAATATGAGGTGGCTATTTGACTCCCAGGCGCAGATTGAAACGTGATGGGATCTAAAGGAAAGGTAATCGTGGATTGACGTTCTTTCTTATTGAAAGCGTCAACGCTCACCGAGAACCCCAACACCATCAACGCGATGATCACGAATATTTGCATTCGATTTATCATTCCTTTCTTAGGCGCCTCTGACCGTCAGCGTTTCCACAGCATTACGAAGATATCCGCTTGGGTTCCATCGTGCGCTGAACCGTTGAGATTCACCTATCCGATTCACCGCAAGCGACTGCAAGGTATAGGTTTGGCCTCTCACAGGGGTAAACTGCGCTTCCCATGGACGGAAACTATAGTCGCCATAATCCTGACCCAATCGAGCGGTCTGCCAATGCACCCCGCCATCTAATGAGAAGAGGACTCGATCAATACCATATCCTTCATCAAATGCGATACCTTTGATAGTCGTAGAGACTCCACTTGGCACCGTTCCTCCTTGCGTCACATTCGTGATAAACGAGCGTACTGTCATTTTTCCAATCGGAACCGAACGCGTAAGGGAATCTCCAGGTTGAATACACCCGCAGGGATCGGCTGGCAATCGATAGGCTTTTCCCATCCAAAAATTATGATCAGGTTCATTGAGCACTTCGATATCACTGAGCATCTTGATCCAATAGGTTGCATACCATCCCGGCACAACCAGTCGAAGAGGAAAGCCATTTAACAATGGCAATGGCTCACCATTCATCGTATGCGCCACCAACACATCAGGGTGCATCGCAACATCAAGATCCAATGACTTTTTAAAATCCGGAGTCACGTCCGCGACAGGCTGATCGAGTCCGTCAAACCGGACGTGCATGGCATCTTCAGGAATGCCAGCTCTTTCCAGTACATCTCGAAGTCGAACGCCTACCCATTTGGCGTTTCCCATTGCCCCGTTTCCCCATTGTCCACCAGGCACACGCGGCTCAAAAAATCCACGACTATTGCCTCCACATTGACACACGGCCGCGACTTCGACTTGCTCAAATTTGTTCTTGAGATCTTCTAGGCTGAGCGACAAGGTCTGATTCACTCGTCCTCGTACCGCAAGACGAAATGTCTGAACATCAACCGAGGCCGGGATGTTTGCCAAATGCCACCGAACAAAAAACGCATCGTTTGGTGTAAAGATATGTTCGTTAAAAATATGAAACGGCGTTTCTAATTGTGGAGGTCTGGTGGTCATGACCATTAAAGGTCGCTTTTGTGGAAATGCCACGAGCGGACGACGGCCCCGAGCAAACGGCAAATCTACATAAGGCGCTTCGCTGGCCATCAGACTCTTCGGGTTGATGAGTCCGACAGCCCCAAGAGCCACCCCTGTCCTCAAAAATCTCCGACGGCTGATTCCGACAGGCCATTCATCCATTTGGGTTCCCTCGGATTTCATGAAACTTTATTTCGCCAAGGTCCTAATGTAATGAATTAACTGCCAGATTTGGTTATCCGGCATCATAGGAAAGGCCATCATGCCTGTACCCTTGGACCCGTTTTTAATAATCCAAAACATCTGTCCATCGGAAATATCTTTCATGGTTTCGCCACAAGTGAAATTTCGTGGATGCGGATTCAAAGCCCCCCCCATGGGTCCCTTCCCATCGCCTTTCACCCCATGACAATTCATGCAGGCCAATGGTTGAGCGGTTTGCTGAAAGAGGGTTTCCCCGGCTTTGATATTGGTTGAATCCGCTGGTAACGGGTTGGTCATGTTTCGAATGTTACCTGGGGCGTTTTTTGTTTTACGTGGTTGTGGACACACGCCCGACGGCCCCTCTCCGGTGGTCGCTGCGGCCATTTCCGGTGAGCCCTTAAAAGTCACCTTCAGGTAGGCAATGACATCAGCCACCCCTTGCTGGTGAATGGTGAGACTCCAATAGGGCATGCTGGTAGATTTCCCTACGCTGCGTCCACCGTGATAGATCACATTGTAGAGATACTCCATGGGCAATTTATCAAAGGCCATGTTCGCATGAATCGCCGGCTTGGGACTTAATCCGGAAGCGCCTGGACCGTCTCCTTTTCCGGTCGCGCCATGACATTGTGAGCAATATTCTTTGTAGATGACTTTTCCTCGATCCACACTTGCCATCTGAAACTCTGGGCTCTTCCATGGTTCATAAAATTTAAAATCGGGGACGCCCAGCGTCATTAAATATCCGATAACGCTTCGGAGCTGAGGTTCCGTGGCATCTGCCAGAAATTCTCCGCTGTGCGGGGTGAAATCTTGCGGATTAATCCCAAACCGAAATAGCCAATCCTGGTTATATCGCCTTCCCGATTCAGATAAATCCACGCTCTGGGGTCCTCCCACCAGCTGACCATTTTCTTCAATCGTGTGGCATCCGATGCACGCATGTTCCTTATAAATGAACGCCCCATCCTGAAAATCTTTTTTCGTCACCTTGGTGAGATCAAAGGCGCCAACTTTCACTCGTGGATCAATGTAATGTTTTTCCAAATAGGCGGCGATCGCTTCGGCTTGGTCCTCAGGAAGCTTGATATGCACATCCGGCTCCCAGCCCTGATCCCACCGATAGCTCTTGACATAGAGCATTTTTTCCTTGCCCATCAGAAAGTCGACCAACCATTTATGCTGGTATTTACTTCCTCCCCACATGAGGTCGGGGGCTTTCAAATTAAACCGGCTTTCCGGATCACCCTGGAATTTATGGCACGTCGCGCAGACATTCTTGACCATCATTTCAGCCTGTTGTTCGTCAGCTGCCCACAGATTGGTGCTACAACCCAACATAAGAACGAGACTTCCCATCAATGCCAATCTCATGTTTGTCCAACCTTTACCGGCCCGATGCGAGAATACCTTCATGATTGTTTCCTCCATACTTCCCTATCCATCATTGTGTATAAGTTCCCCACTAGGTTTCACTTCAATGTGTTGCGATTTTCATCACTTTCAGGTGAATATTTGCTCTATACCTTTCATACAGCAAAAATGAAGCCAGGAAATTTTTATTTAACCTACAAAATTTTTTCTTTAAATTTTGGGAGGATACTATGGGAGACGAAAGGAATAAGAGTAGAAAAACAGAAACGTTAACCCTTAACTGTTCAGTGTTAACTTAACAATTGAGGAAGGGAAAGGGCACCTGAAATTGAGACAAAGGGGGAAAAAATCGCTAAATTACTTTTTTCCATTAAAGCTCAATATCCCGCCCGTGAGATTGTAAACTTTCTGAAACCCATGCTGCAGTAAGATTCTGCATGCCTGGTATCCTCGCAACCCAACCCGACAATACACGATAGTTTCCTTCGTCTGGTCGAGATCATCCAGATGATCTCGCAACTCATCTACCGGAATAAGCCATGCTTGAGGAATATGTGTCTCATGAAATTCAGCCTGCGTACGAACATCGAGCAACTGAAGAGGCTCCTTGGCCGCAAGTTTCTTCTGCAATTCCTCGCCAGTCATGGTTTGGACCTCTCCCCGCAAAATATTGGCCGCCACAAACCCCGCCATAATTACCGGCCCTTTGGCAGAACTAAATTGCGGGGCGTAAGCCAAATCTAAGTGTTCCAGACCTTCGACCGTCATTCGTGCGCTAATCGCGGTGGCTAAGACATCGATTCGCTTGTCCACACCCTGCTCTCCGATGATTTGCGCGCCGAGAAGTCGCCCCGTCGTCTTTTCCACAATGAGTTTCATATGGAGAGCTTCGGCTCCCGGGTAGTAATCCGCATGGTCAAGCGGATGCGTCACGGATACGAAAAAGTTAAACCCCTGCGATTGCGCTTCGCGTTCCGATAGGCCAGTCTTGGCCGCCATCATACCCAGAGATTCCACAATCGCAGTTCCAATGGCACCTGGAAATTTCAAATGGCCACCGGCCGCGTTTGCCCCAGCAACTCGCCCCTGCTTATTGGCAGGTCCAGCGAGAGGAATGCGTGCGGGTTTGCCAGTCACCAAGTGCACAATTTCCACCGCATCACCCGCCGCGTAGATATTGGGGTCTATGGTCTGTTGATATTCATTCACCACTATGCCGCCGGATTCGCCAATCGCGAGCCCAGCGTCTTTCGCTAATTTCAATTCGGGACGTACGCCTATGGAAAGAATAGCCAGATCACAGGGCAATCGCGTACCACTTTCCAATTCGGCTTCCTCAGCCAGCCCATCTTTTGTGTGAAAGACCGTCACGGCATCTCCGACAATGATGTTCACGCCTTGTTCCTGGAGATGTACCGCCATTAACATAGCCATATCTTTGTCAAAGGGAGGCAAAATCTGTGGCGCTAATTCCACTAATGTCACCGTCATGCCTAGATTCATTAAGGCCTCAGCCGTTTCCAGGCCAATGAAGCCTCCACCGACTACCAGCGCGCGTTTCGCGCGATGGTTCGCAAGGAATTGTTTAATGGCATCGGAATCCGGAACCGTTTTAACGGTAAAGATATTGCGGGCATGAATTCCTGGAATCTCCGGGACAACCGCGCCTGCCCCGGGAGCAAGAATGAGTTTGTCATAGGTCACGTCAAACGTTTCACCCGACTCAAGATTCTTCACGGCTACCGTTCGCTCCGGACGATGAATCGACAACACTTCATGGCGAATTTTTACGGTGATCCGAAACCGTTTCCAAAACTTTTCCGGTGTCTGCAACAACAAATCATTGCGGTCCACTATCGTGTTGCCGACATAATACGGCAGTCCACAATTGGCAAACGACACATAGGGCCCACGTTCAAACATGGTTATTTCAGCCGATTCATTCACACGTCGGGCTTTGGCTGCGGCACTTGCACCTCCCGCGACCCCTCCGACTATGACAATTTTCAAGGAACTCATAGTCTTATGGATTATCAATCAACCGGTGAATAAACCCATACCTCTTTCAGACCCCCAAAACCACCACCTGCCACAGATCACAACCCGTGAATCTCTTCTTCGATTGGGAGACCAAACTGTCCTGAACCTTTCCCCATCACCTAACCCTTCTTATAAGCAACTAAAGTACCACTATTACTACTCGAACTTTTCAATAAATAAATTGGCGAGTTAAAGGCCATCCTTTTAAAACCAAGGCTGTAACCTTGCCCCCCTTTGCCGCACATACCTTCTCAATCGGAACCCAAAATTCCTCAACCTCTCTAAATTCATCATTATAAAAATTTCTTCATGATCTCGAATACAGCAAAACTCATTAATAATTGATTGGGATTTGCCAAACATCCACTGGGCATCAATCTTGCTCACTATTTAAGATAAAGGCCTGGAGTAGAAACATGATTGAGAAAAGAAAGTAACAAGACACACCAAAAAAGTGGGGAGGGAGGAGCTATTATCCCCAGCTTTTATGCCAAAGATACTTCATTGGGAACTAAATTTCTAACTCATTACTGGAGGGATTTATTGAAGGCCAACCTATTTTTAAAAATTTTTCTATCATCTTGGGAGTTCTGATCGCAGAGTTGAGTGTTGGCTATGCGCATATAGGACACCACGGAATTTCAAAGGAAGGCAAAGCGAATTCAAAGGAAATCAAAATAGGATAAGACTTTTGTTCATTTGAGCCGCCTGAACAGAAACACTTGTCAGCAAAAAGGCATAAACAATGATTAACAAGGGGCAAGAATTTCCGGATGAAATAGTGAACTTCCCATAAGCAATGAATGTGCAATCTCCACAACCAAACTAAGAACGATATATGGAATAGGCCCCTAAAGAGGCATCACGTTTCAATGGAAAATAAAAGGAGGCCATCATGCCTACTCAAGGGATTTCAGTGGCACTTGCCAAAACTGTCGGTCAAATTGTGCCAACCAATCTAGTGAAGTTTCGAGAAGACCAAAGTGGAATGGCGATTGCCACTGAACTCTTGACGCACTATATGCCAGGAGGAGTAGTGGTCAATGAGTCCGATGAACTGATGGGGTTTATTAGTGAATTTGATCTGATAAAAGCCCTCGACGAAGGAAAGGATTTACACACCTTGACTGCGAAGAATCTTATGGTGACAGACCGTATCAGCATTGAAGATTCCGCCTCCATACAGGAGGCCATCAACGTCATGAAACATCACCGGTTGCTGAACTTGCCGGTCGAACACAACGGCAAAGTGGTCTACACCATTACCAGACATGACCTGCTACGGGCATGGATTGGTGCTGGGAATAGGAAAAAAGGCGGTACATAATCAAATCAACTGAAGCCTATCCCTTCTACTGGAAAAAAGAAAGTATGGGTTAGCGTACAGGATTCACATTTTACTAAGGAGGCAAGCATGACTGTTCAAGGGATTCCAGCAGGTGGATATAAAACCGTAGGTCAAATTGTGCCAACCAATGAAGTGAAATTTCGAGAGAACCAAAACGGGATGGCCGTCGCGGTTGAGCTCCTCTCCGAACATACACCAGGAGGAGCGGTAGTGGATGAGAAAAACCATTTTGTCGGATTTATTAGTGAATATGATGTCCTTCGCGCATTGGAAGCGGGGAAAAATTTAAATACGCTCACCGCCAAGGACATCATGGTTAAAGACCGGATTAGCATCACAGACTCCACCTCCATCAAAGAGGCCGTAAAAATCATGGAAGATAAACGGTTGTTAAATCTGCCGGTCGAGCGGGATGGCGAAGTGGCCTATACCATCACCAGACATGATCTGTTACGGGCCTGGGTTGGTTTGGGATTAGGTGGCGAGTTTAAGGGCGAAGATTAAGTTTGAAAGTGAGCCCTGTTTTTTTTTGAAAGAAGGAGCGAATCTCATGTCCATGAAATTGGTGATATTCATTGCGGTGTCTTGGCTACAGGTCTCTACACTCGGATGGGCTCAGGAAAATATGTATCCTCCTATTGTCCCACCGGATGAACTCATGGCAGCTAGGTCGCTGAAGAACCCTTTCACGACAAGCCAAGAGGCTATTGATCAAGGAAAAACGCTCTACGAGGGTCGTGTATTTTGCGCTGCCTGCCACGGGAAGGATGGCACGGGTCTACCTTCTGACGTGGATCCTACAACAGCAAGATACCCCTTTCCACGAGATTTTACCGACCCTAAGTGGCAAACCGCTCGGACAGATGGGGAATTATTTTGGGTGCTCACCGAAGGCAGTCATGGCACGGATATGGCTTCATTCCTTCCCATGTATCTTGCGGAAAAAGATGCATGGCAAATCATCATGTACATCAGAACTTTTGTGAAATTTAGTGAAAAGTTGTGACTAACAACCTTAAAAAAGTGGGGGATCACATGGGTTTGATAAAAATTGTGTTGCTGAGCATGACGAGTGTGTTTCTCATAATGCTTCCGGCTTTCGGAGCTGGTCAACATATGATGCAACCTCGGGTACCTGCCGATAAACTTGACGAGGCACGCGCCTTGACTAATCCCCTTAAAGCAACACCAGAAATACTTGCAAAAGGAAAGACCTTGTATGAGGGAAAGGGCACCTGTTTCAATTGCCACGGCATGAGTGGACGGGGTGATGGCCCTGGCGCTGCCACCCTTAATCCTCCACCCCGCGTCTTTAAATCTCATGGTTTTTGGAAGCACCGCACAGAAGGGGAAATATTTTGGGTGATTAAGCATGGCTCACCGGGCACGGCCATGATTTCGTTTAGTGGACTTCTCTCTGATGAAGAAATTTGGTCAGTCATGCTCTACGAACGTAGCTTTGCAGGAGGGCGAGGGCACGGTGGTGGTCGGCATGGCGCCTCAGGAATGAAAGGAGGTCAAGGACGACATCAAGGGTCGGACTGTAAAGGAGAACAAGAAATGATGCAGGGCCGCGGCATGCAAGGGCATCAGGATGGTGACTGCCAATCTCAGGGTATGGGTCACCATAAGGAACGCTAGGGGCAGGCGATGAATGCTAAATCACAAAAGTGTGTGAAAATCAGAGTGCATGAAGGACGTGATCCGTGTGAGTGGGAACTTTTTGCACCAGATGGAACGTTGATTGATGGATGGCATCTCATGTCCGTGGGACGTGATCATTCGGGAAGGCACTCGCTGCAAATCACATTTGGGCAATTTGAATGTGTAAATGCGGAAGGCCAACCAATGGAAGTGCATCTGAGCTGTCCCACAGCCAAGCTCCATGAAGAGTTGGCTCCTCTCCCCAGCGCCCGGACCCATAAGCATCGCCCTTAATAGAGGGAACCAGATGAAAACTTTTATAGATACTTGGAGATCTCAAATCAAAAGGAAATTGACTCAGTGCTAGATAGTACTACAAAAGGTGAACGCATTCTTTGGAAAGCATATCCCTCCTGGAAGCACTTCACGTGGCTTTACCTGTTCAGTGCCCTTTCGGCCTTACGTGCGGGTTTGTTTTTATATTTTGGAATCCCGACTTGGGAAATGTGGATTGCCGGGGCAATTTTTCTGCTGAGTTGTGTCTTCGTGATTCGCCACTGGGCTCGCTATTTCGTCACTTCAGCGAAGGTTGAAATTAAAAATGGTTACACAGGGAAAGAAATTGATGCCATCAATCTCGAACAGATCCGAGATATTTCCATCCAACAAGGCTTTATCGCTGGAAAACTTGGCATTGGAACCCTTGTCATTCAGGATTCTGGGGGAGACCGTCGGCTACAATTTCGCGGGGTTCGGGATCCTGAAGTAATCAAAGCACGAATTGACGCGTTAAGGCCACCGCTTGACGAAGAGAAAGAGGGTCTGTCTCCGTAATCTAAAATATCAAAGACAGAAGAAACTGCGTCGAAGAAAGGAAAAATAGGAAAGATGAAATTCTAAAATGGAAGCCTGCGGTGATGATACCATTCTTAAGCGCATAGTTTGAAAAAGTCTCGCAAGGTAAGGAATTCATGAAAAATGCCTTCAACGTGGCAGCCCTAATTATTGTTACGACTTTAGCTTTCTCTCTAACTGAAATTGGACGGGCAGAAACACCACTGAGTGTTGATGGACAATCTCCTAGGCCGCAGAGCGGGTCTTCAGAACCTCCTACTTCAAGGGAACAAATAACCCAAGGAAAGGCCCTTTATGAGGGTCGAGCCAGGTGTGTCCATTGCCATGGACGCAATGCCATGAGACGTCCCATTACTAAACAAGAACTTTTTTCAATCATTAAATTCGGTGTGCCGGGCACTTCCCATATTCCTTTTACGCACCTGCTTTCAGATGAGGAAATTTGGTCAATTGTGTATTTTCAACTCAACGACAATTGTATGAATCCTTGTGAAGAATAAGGGCGCAAGCCGCTCAAATTTCCGACATAGAGACTTTTGAAATTCATTCTATGCGACCAATAAACGATTCGTGTTTTGGGCATTGGATAGCTAGAGTTGTGAAAGTGAAAAATGTGCAATTCCACTCATTTTGATTTTTTTCTTACTCGGCTCGGATCGTGAGCATACCTATGACCTCTCTTTCCCAAAGGGCCAAGCTCATTGTGGGGCTCACAATTGCTGCAGTCATGATCGCACTAGGGCTTGAGATTCTTCTGAGTGTCAATCCCTATCGAGCCTTCGGGCATACCCAAACAGGTCACATTGTTGGTTGGATT
Source organism: Candidatus Nitronereus thalassa (assembly GCF_032191465.1). Classification (NCBI taxonomy): domain Bacteria; kingdom Pseudomonadati; phylum Nitrospirota; class Nitrospiria; order Nitrospirales; family Nitrospiraceae; genus Candidatus Nitronereus; species Candidatus Nitronereus thalassa. The sequence goes on from NZ_JAQOUE010000001.1 coordinate 1,909,940, forward strand.
GGTTTCGGGATGATTTTGCTCGCATGTGGGTACCCACTGAAACGATGGCTGTACCCGAATCACGTGTGGTCCAAGACATGGTTCCAGATACATCAAGTCACGGGCATTGGCGGGCCCCTACTCATTTTTGTCCACTCAGGCGCTCACTTTCACGCCTTGGTACCGGTCCTAGCCCTCATCATGATGGTCCTCGTGGTACTCAGCGGCATTGCTGGCCAAGCACTTCATCATCTGGCTTCTCAAACATTATACGAGCAGCGTCACGAACTTGCTCGACAAGGAGTTTCCAAAGACATTATTGAGGCCAAATTGTATGAACTCGCCCGAGACGAGAAAGCCTTACGATGGTGGCGATGCATTCATGTTCCTTTGACATGGACCTTCTTCGCTCTCGCGTTACTGCATATCGTTGGAGCCCTATATTTAGGAGGCCTGTAACTTGCCCTGTATCCATCCATGGATCTCAAGACTGATATATACCATTACGTTTTTGTTGATTGGATATATTGGATGGGCGTCACTGGATGATCCTGCCACCTTTTGGGCGCCAGGACATTTAAGTCGCCATCATACGGATATTGCGCAGTGTACCCAATGCCACGAACCATTTGTCGGCCCAACACCTCAAAAATGCCTTGCCTGCCATAGCCTTCAACAATTTATGGCAAGCTCCAGAGTCGAGGTGAGCCACTTTCATGAGGGTGTCATCAAGCAAAACCAATCCTGTGTTATCTGCCACTCTGACCATCAAGGATTGGTCGCTCCGATTACCGTTGGATTGATGGAAAATCCTCATGGGGAATTTATTTTTCGTGTGACTGGCGCGAGATCCTGCTCGGATTGTCATGCAGTAGAGATTCGGGACAATGTCACGAATTTCACGCTATTGGAAAATTCACTCGTTCAGGATCTGATCCGTGAAGGGGAAAGTGCTCATCGCGCTGGTCGCTTTGCACATTGCCTGAGATGTCATATCGGCGGACAGGCCGACACAGAGGAAGAGGATGACGATTAAATCATTCAAGAATAGCATTAGTCGGGTCTGCCTTCTACTAGGGAGACAAGACGACCTTTGGCAATCAGAGGTTTTTGTTCAAGATTCATACTTTCTCTCCAGGAATCAAACTAAAAATAATTTAAGACAGGGATTTTATTGCCATTATCACTTTTCATAGAATTTTCTTAAGGCCCTATGAACACTCACTTTTTAACAGCCTTTCTCGCCAGCATTTTAGCAGCACTGGTGACTTCAATTGGAATTTTCGTCATTCGGAGGTTTGAAGTCTGGGGTCGGAAAAACACAACATACTTTTCGTGTTTTGCCGCCGGGGTGCTGATCTCGGTTTCCTTCCTTCATATCATTCCAAAATCTTTTCAAATGAATGAGCAAGCTCCGTTATACCTGCTTGGTGGGTATTTGGCATTGCATTTTTTCAATCGTTTTATCACCGCCTATGTCTGCGATAAAAATCCAGAAACTGCCATCGGTATTATTCCCATGCTCGGCATTGGGTTTCATTCTTTTATCGATGGGGTCGTTTACTCCATCACCTTTAGTGTGAGCATCTTTACTGGCACCTTGGCTGCCATAGGAATGGTGCTTCACGAGTTCCCAGAAGGCATTGTCACGTATGTGATGTTAATCCGAGGTGGATTTAGCCAAAAAAGTTCCATGGTGCTGGCCTTTGTGGCGGCCGCTCTCACCACACCCCTGGGGACCCTTCTTTCTTTTCCCATGATCAGCCAGATCGATAAATCATTTCTCGGAGCCTTATTGTCACTCTCCGCAGGAGCTTTGGTCTATGTGGGCGCTACGCATCTCCTCCCACAAGCCGAGCGAGAACATAAAAAATTCAGCTTGGTAGCGATGCTGGGAGGCATCCTAGTTGCGGTGGGTATTATTGTGAGCAAAACGTAACTCGTAAGCCTATTTTAGGAATAGAAATACTATGACTGAAATGCAGGAGCAGAAATGTCATTCCCCATTAAGACTATGTCGTGCAAAGTGCCAAACTTTACTATTATTTGGAAAATAAAGGACTACTGGTATGAATAACCATGGAGCATTGCCGACTTCATCATATTTCTTTCATCGTCCCATGCCAGAAGGGCTAGAGGGATTGAATGATCTGGCACTTGACCTCCGGTGGACATGGAGCCATTTCAGCGATCGGCTCTGGGAACGATTGGATCATGAAACTTGGGAACGGACGGGCAACCCTTACTTTATTCTACAGAGTGTATCACAAGCCCGTCTGGAAGAAGCCGCACAAGATCTAGAATTACGACGTGACCTTCAATCATGGCTCAAAGAACGCAAGGACTATCTGAAAGAACCCGGATGGTTTGGCGCCACCCATGCCACGGAACTGCTTCAAAAAGTGGCGTACTTTAGTATGGAATTTGGCCTGAGCGAGGCCCTCCCAATTTATTCCGGAGGCCTGGGCATTTTGGCAGGGGATCATCTCAAAACCGCGAGTGACCTTGGGGTCCCAATCGTCGGAATCGGCCTTTTATATCAGCAGGGCTATTTTCGGCAAATTTTGAGTCCCGAGTCCTGGCAGGCAGAAGCGTTTCCTTACAACGACCCCATCAGTCTTCCGGTCATGCCGGTTCCTAATCTGGAAGGCGGGTGGTTACGAGTGAAACTCCAATTACCCGGTCGAACCCTCCTGGTCAGGGTGTGGCAAGCCAATGTGGGAAAAGTACGATTGTTTCTTCTTGATTCCAACGATCCGCTCAATGCTCCACGTGATCGGAGCATCACCGCAAACCTATACCCTGGAGGTCAAGAACAACGCCTGATACAGGAAATGGTATTGGGAATTGGAGGATGGCATGTCTTAGAAGACTTGGGATATCAAATAGACATCTGTCACCTCAACGAAGGACATGCAGCCTTTGTCGTTTTCGCACGGGCGAGGAGTTGCATGATGAACACGGGACTCTCCTTTTACGAAGCGTTGTGGACCACCAGAGCCGGAAATGTCTTTACCACCCATACTCCGGTTGAGGCGGCGTTCGATCGCTACGAGCCAACTCTTATTCGGCCTTATGCGGACTATCTTGCGGACTTACTGAAAATTTCCAGGGACCAACTGTTGGCGATGGGACGACAGAATCCAAACAATGCCCACGAACCGTTTAATATGGCCTACCTGGCAATGCGGGGAAGTGGAGCCGTCAACGGAGTGAGTCAACTCCATGGACAGGTCAGTCGGAAAATTTTTCAAACCCTCTATGCCCGATGGCCAGAAGCTGAAATTCCGGTTGGGCATATCACCAATGGGGTGCACGTCCCCTCCTGGGATTCCCCGGCTGCCGACGCTCTCTGGACCAAGCACTGTAGAAAGGGTCGGTGGATTGGAACCTTGGACAACCTTTGTTCCAACATGTCCCAAGTCACCGACGAGGAGTTGTGGAACTTTCGAGTATCACAACGGCTGGAACTCATTCACTATGTCCGTCGCCGCCTGGAACGTCAATTGCGGGAACATGGAGCGCATTCCGATCTCATTCAACAGGCACACCATGTGTTAGACCCCAATGTACTAACCTTAGGTTTTGCCAGGCGATTTACCGCATACAAACGGCCGACCTTGCTTCTATGGCAACGAGAGCGATTACTTCGCCTCCTAAGCGACCCACACCATCCGGTTCAATTGATTGTGGCGGGAAAGGCTCACCCTCATGATGATGAAGGCAAACGACTGATTCAAACCTGGGCCCAATTCGCCACTCACGCAGATATTAGGGATCGGGTCGTATTTTTAGAGGATTACGAAATGGCGTTGGCACAGGAACTGGTGGCTGGTGTGGACGTGTGGCTGAATACACCACGGCGACCATTGGAAGCCTCGGGAACCAGTGGCATGAAAGTGCTCGTGAATGGAGGATTAAATCTTTCAGAACTCGATGGATGGTGGGCCGAAGCTTATACCCCCGAAGTGGGGTGGGAGATCGGCGGGGAAGGAATTGACGTTCACCCTGAGCGAGATGCTTCCGAAGCTGAACGCTTATATCAATGTCTGGAAGACCACATCGTTCCGGAATTCTACGACCGAGATCAGGAAGGTATCCCCAGGACATGGGTTCATCGTGTGCGCACCAGCATGTCGAAACTCACCCCGCAGTTTAGTAGTAATCGAATGATACGGGAATATGTCGAGCGCGTGTATCTGCCCGCAGCAGCGGCCTATCGTCATCGAAGTGGCGATGAAGGGAAACGGGCAAAGGACATCCAACAGTGGAAACATCAATTAGACGAACACTGGCCCTTAATCCGTTTTGGCGAAATTCAGATGGCTCCAGCCGAAGGTGGGTTTTTCCTGGAAGTTCAGGTGTATTGTGGTGAATGGAATCCCCAATTCCTTTGTGTCGAACTCTATGCTGACGGTCTTGATCGAGCGGAACCGGAAGTGCATGTCATGGCACAAAGGGGATCTTTACCGGGCATGGTGAACACATATGTTTATGCCTTACACCTTTCGACGCAGCGCCCATTCGACCATTACACTCCAAGAATTATACCTTTCCACCCTGATATTTCTGTTCCTTTGGAGATAGACTATATTATCTGGAAATAGCCACAGGATAAGGAAGTTGATCTCCTCCACTTGAGATGAACATCCTTCTCCTTGTCATGAATAATGTTAGAGCATGTGGGACGCCATGAGGGAGGTGGCCACGTATGAAGATTCTGGTGATTACCTTTCAGGAAGACTTTCGAGCGCAATTGGTTCCCTTTTTAGAAAAGCAGGGGTTCGAGGTATGCGTACCTCCACATCGTGGAGATGTCCTCCCAATGGCCAAGGACACACAACCGTTGGTGGTGGTCTTAGATATGTATGTGAGTAGCCCCAACGGAATTGAAGTGCTTCAACAATTGCGGACACTAGGGTACAAGGGGCAAGTTGTCTTGCTAGGAGGCAGTTCCGTCTCTTCTCTCATTTCACAGGCATTTCGCTTTGGAGTCGACCAAGTCGTTGGAGGACCCCAAAGGGTGGGAGATCCCATAAACCTCGGGCAAGTGGAGTCTGCCATTCGCGCTTCTTTGCATTCCCTTATTGCCACACGAGCACTCGAATTGTACGAGTCACGAGGCAGAATTGATGGACATGATTTGGATGATTGGTTGAAGGCAGAGTGTGAAGTTTTGAAAAGCCCTACCTCGCCTCAAAAGCAAAATCGCTCGCGGCACGAAAGCGCCTCATAGAAGTCGTGGATTGAGGAAGATGAGAAAAAGATGAAGGCGTGAAGGGTATTGATGGATACCAACCCTATCCCCAAAGAATTTTCTTCTCTGCCACTTCGAAGAACTATACAGCCTGGTGAGTGGGTATTCTATTCAAGATTTCATTCCGCTTGGAAATCATCATCGACTCGGAAAGTCTCACCCTCATGAACACTTCTTCTCCTCGCCCATCTCTTCGCACACACCCTCACCTGTATGAGATTCCAACCTGGGTGTGGCTCGGCGAACTTTCTAGAAAATATGGCCGCCTTATTCGCTTGGGGAATGTCCCGGACCAAGAATGGGATACCCTTGCGGCCAAGGGATTTGACTGTATCTGGCTCATGGGTATGTGGCAAAGAAGCCAAGCCAGCCGCTCCATAGCAACGGCTGATGCCGAATTGCGGAAAGATTACGATCGCACGTTACCGGATTGGAAACCTACAGATGTCGTAGGCTCGCCCTATGCGATTCATGCCTACCGCCCGGATTCTTCATTCGGCACATGGGCCGATCTTGATCACGTTTTAGACCAACTTCATCACCGCGGCATGAAATTGATTTTGGACTTTGTTCCGAACCATACCGGGCTCGATCATGACTGGGTGAGTTCCCATCCTGAGTTTTATATTCAAGGAACTGCGAGAGATTATGAAAATTCGCCCTCAGACTTTCTTCCCATAGAACGGCAACCCCACACTCAATATTTGGCCCATGGGAAAGATCCTTACTTTCCCCCATGGACCGATACCCTTCAGTTGAACTATGCTCACGAACCCACCCGCCAAGCCCTTCTGCAAAAACTCCAACACATTGCCCAACATTGCGATGGGGTTCGCTGTGACATGGCCATGTTAGTCTTGAACAACGTATTCAAGAATACCTGGGCGCATGTGTTGCCTGAATATCCAACTCCAGCACAGGAGTTCTGGGCCGAGGCCACACACATGCTTCCAGAATTTATTTGGATCGCAGAAGTCTATTGGGATCTTGAATGGGAATTGCAGCAGCTAGGTTTTGATTTTACGTATGACAAACGATTGTATGATCGCTTCAGACATTCGCCACCTCAAGACATTGCGCTCCATCTCACGGCAGATGTCGCCTATCAGAATCGACTGGTAAGATTTTTAGAAAATCATGATGAACCGCGAAGTGCGAAGACCTTTGGAATAGAACGCCTTCCAGCCTTTGTCACACTGGCCGGGACTTTGCCAGGCATGCGCATGTACTTCCAGGGTCAACTCGAAGGGGCGAAAATTCGAACTCCAGTCCAACTGGGCAGACGTCGGGACGAGTCTATTAATCAGGACATTATGACCCTCTATGAGCGTCTCTTACTCATAACCAATGAGGAGGTTTTTCACAACCGAGAATGGCGTCTTCTCTCCACAAGACCGGCAGGAAACGAAACATTTCAAAACCTCATCGCGTATCAATGGCAATCCTCCACGGCATGGAAGATCGTCATTGTGAATGTGAGTGATGTCCTCTCACAAGGACATGTTGAATTATCAGAGGTATTACCTTCTTCATACCGAGGGTATTGCTTTGTGGACCAGTTAACCCGAAAACGGTTTACTTATGCCTACGGCTTGCTCGCAAAACAAGGGCTCCCCATTTTGCTAGATCCATTTTCAGCCCACATATTCGATGTATCCATAGAAACATAAACTTCGAGGCTTTTCCTTTTATCTAGGATCTGTCCTTATTGTCCAAACGAGCGCACATACAGCAGGACGTGCCAGGCTTCTTCTTCCGTCAACACTAATGGGACAAACGAGGCCATGTCTGTCCCCGGACTCCCGTTTTTCAAAATCCAAAACAATTCGCCATCCGTTCGGGTGGCTTGCCAGGCTTTATCTGTAAAGTTTCTAGGCAACTTACCTCGAAGGCCTGGGATGTTGCCCAAGCCCGTTCCATCTTTTCCATGGCACGTTACGCAGAAAGCTTTTCCATGAAAGATGTTTTTGCCAATTTCAATATTCTCCGGTGTATTGGGGAACGGGTTCTGCCAGGTTTTTGCTTCATCGATTTGATCTGCTGGGACCCGGGGTTTTAAGACATTCGGGTCTCCTGCAACCACCAGATTCGCCGTTCCAACAAGGACCCATCCCAACGCTGTAATACACGCACCCCTCCTGACGAATTCCATACCCACTTCCTTTCTAGGTGAATAGAGAGGGCCCCAGACCGGGGCCCCCTTAACAAAATGAACGATTACTGAGGTTGCGGAAAACTGTGGCCTAAGGATTGCGGAAACGAAACAGAGCCATCCGGGAAAGCGAGACCTTTTTTCCAAAGATGGTAAATCACACCATCGGTGGCTGAAGCCGCTTCCGCGATCGCTTTGACTTTGGCTGGATCGTCAATGTCTAAAATCTGCACGCGACCGGTCGCGATTTCTACTTTATGATCGTGGAAATAGCGATGCCATTGAATCACCGGAAGAGTTCGTGCCAAATCCTTGGCAACAAAATATTCAACGGCCACGAGTGGCGCATTAGCAGCGGTGGATTCAAACAACAAACATTGCAGAATTTTGTCTGAGATACCTTTACAGTAGTGATGGTATGGGCCACCGGGGGTGCCGTCCTCCATCATATGCGGGGCTTGAACATGAATATCATATCCAACCGCCGGACTTCCGCCCCCCATATCGTGGCTTGAGCTAGAGGCACTTTTACTTTCCATATCAGCCGTAGGAGCAGAAGCTCCGCCAGGGGTAAAATACTGCAGCTCCCCAAACGCCTGACCTCCGAATAACAGAAATACCAAAGCACTTGCTGCAGTGAATAATCGAACCGTGTGTATCATGGCAACCTCCATTGAAGAAGAATAAAAAAACAGGTGACCTTCTGTTCAAGCAATTATACGCTTAGTGGTGCCGGTTACAAAACTACGGATGTTTTCAAAAACAATCGCCGATTCAATAGGCCTTATTTTCTATTGAACGGTAATTTTGCCAACACCATTCCCATTAGGCAGGAATCCGTATATCCCGCATGAAATAACCCGAGACCCACACCAGCCGGTAGGAGTAAGAACCAAGGATTGACCGCCACCCCAAGGAGTGTCCCAACCACGATCAAGACCCCCGCCGCCATTCTGACCTGACCTTCCAAGGAAATGGCACGCTGGCCTTGGACCACCGGATGCCCAGCAGTCTTCCATGCGGTGATCCCGCCTTCCAGCAAATGACAATGATTCGGTTGTGGTAATTGGTCATAGGCCAGTTTGATCCGATTTTGGGTTCGGCACATGAACACAATGGGCTTCTCTTCGCTCTTCGCTTTAAGTTCGGAAAGATGAGCGGGAATATCGGCCAAGGGAATATTGACCGCGCCAGGAACATGGGCCTCCTGAAATTCAGCAGGCGTTCGAACATCAACAACTTGAAAATCCGCTCGAACTTTTCCCTCGTGTAAAATGTCTTGCGCACGAACCCAGGGATAAACTTTCTCTTGCACGGCAGTTTCCATCATAGCTCTCTCCTTATCACAGGCCTACACATGACATTCCACTTTCGAGGATTTACCCGGCCTTCCCCAAATTTTCTCCCATGCCTCATAGCCGCCAATCAAATCAATCGCCTGCACCTTTTTTGTATTCTCCAAGAGACTTGCGGCAATCGAGGAACGGTATCCACTCGCACAATGCACGACCAGGGGTTGTTCCTTCGGAACTTCCTGCCAACGCTGCATTAAATGGGGAAGAGGAATATTGAGACTATGATCAATATGTCCTTCTTCCCACTCTTTTTCCGTCCGCACATCCAACACCGTCGGAGGATGAGTGGTGCAAAGTTCAGCAGCCAAAGCCGCCGCGGTAATCCTCAGGGTTTCTTGGACCAGTTCAGGGCGAGCTGCCAAGGCTTGCATCCCTCCTTCTAAATAACCCACTACACGATCAAACCCGATTCGCCCCAGTCTTGTGATCGCCTCTTCTTCACGGCCTTGTTCGGTTATCAGGATAATAGGATCTTCCGGATTCAGAATAATGCCCGCCCATGTGGCAAACTTACCGTTCAACCCTATATTGAAACTCCCATGCAGGTGTCCTCCAGCAAATTCTAAAGGATCGCGAACATCCACCACCTGAGCCCCGCCCTCTTGAAGTTCAAGCAATGTCTCAAGAGTGATGGGCTTAAGACTTTTGTGAAGGGTTTCGGTTAACGAGACATGCTCTTCTTTATTCAGTTGCGCATCATATCCAAAATAGGCAGGCGCCTCAGGTTGGCCTTTGGTCATCAAGCCAATAAATTCTTCTTTGGCCATGGGTTGGAGTGCATAATTTTCTGACCGTTGCTGGCCAATGGTGGACACCGTTTCCTTGCTCAAATTCCGTCCACACATGGACCCCGCTCCATGAGCTGGATACACCAAGGTGTTGTCGGGCAATTTTAAGAGTTTGCGGTGAAGAGAATCGTACAGCTTACCGGCCAATTCCACATCACTGAATCCAGCCGACGCCATGAGGTCGGGACGCCCAACATCTCCGATAAACAAGGTATCTCCGGTCAGCACCGCATGGGGGGTTGTATCACATTTGGTCAGATCATAGACTGCCAGTGATATTCCTTCCGGAGTGTGGCCTGGTGTCTCAATAATCGTTATTCGAACATCCCCAAATTCAACAGCGTCCCCTTCTTTCAAGGCAGTGAAAGGATAAGTCGCCTTGGCTTCGGCCCCTAAGCAAATTTGAGCTCCTGTGCGTTGGTGCATTTCCAGATGTCCGGCCACAAAGTCCGCGTGAAAATGGGTCAGAAACACATACTTGATTTTTAACCCTTGACTATCGGCGTCTTTGAGGTATTGCTGAATGTCACGTTGAGGGTCGACGACAGCGGCGATTTTTGTGCTTTCATCCGCAATCATATATGACGCATGGGCTAAGCATCCCAGATAATATTGTTTGAAAATCATGGTGATCGCTCCTTTTTCCTTGGAAATTCTCGCTCCTCAACCAGCCATCGTGACTATCCGTGAGTGTGGCCCACCCATGTTAGGTTTTTCGTTGTATTGAACAGGTGTTGATGCCGAATATCGTCCACAATGGGCAATAGCCGGTGCTCCCCGTGACTAAGGCAATAACCCCTACGGCCCCCAGAACCACGGCACCCCATGTGGGAAGTTCAGCCAATGCTGCAATTCCTAAGGCCAGGAGCCCCAGCAATAACCGTCCCTTTTGATCCACTCCACCAACATTTTTATTCATGGTGACACCTCCTTTTGTGTTTAATTCCATTGTATACCTTTATACAAGGCAAACATGGTGCCACATTTTCCAAAATATAATTCATGACTATATTGTAAGTATTTCAATGAGTTATATTTTAAACTACAAAAGAATTGATGAATGGGGGCATTAACCGTTAATCATGTCGCGTTAATACGTTAAGTTAACACGTTAACTGGTCAAAGGGTAGGCGTTAGGAATGGAGGTCGAGTTTGTTCAGCTTTTTCCAGAGGGTGACCCGGCTCATCCCCAACAATTTTGCGGCTTGTGTTTTGCTTCCGTTGGCTTGATCCAAGGCCTCGAGAATTTCACGACGTTCTTCTTTCTGTTCCGGGGTCAGGTTTGGCATTGGAGAACCCGAGCTTCCGGTCGGTGGGTGGGTCCGAAGCTCAGGAGGCAAATCATGGATGGTCAGCACATCGCCCGCCACTACCACAAAAGCATGCTCTATCGAGTTTTTTAATTCCCGAATATTTCCGGGCCAAGGATAATTCATTAAATGTTGCATGGCATCTTTCGCAATATCCGTCACCGGGTGCCGATGGGTCTTCGAGCCTTCGGCAATAAAGTGATGCACCAGGAGAGGAATATCTTCTCGACGTTCTCTCAGGGAAGGCAGGGTAATTTCAAAGACTCGAATCCGATAATAAAAATCTTCTCGCATAGCTCCGGTGGCCAACAGGTGTTTTAAATCCCTATTCGTCGCCGTGATGAGTCGCACATTCACCTTCAGGCCTTTGTCATCTCCAACCCGGCGAATTTCCCCTTCTTGCAACACACGAAGCAGTTTTAATTGCAGAAGCTGGCTGGTATCCCCAATTTCGTCAAGAAACAATGTTCCGCCATCGGAAGCTTGAAACACCCCGACTTTGTCACGAACTGCCCCAGTGAATGCCCCCTTCACATGTCCAAATAACTCGCTCTCCAGTAAGGTTTCGGGAATGGCAGAACAATTGATGGCAAAAAACGGACGATCGCTTCGGCCGCTTAACGCATGAATGGCGCGTGCGGCTAGCTCTTTTCCCGTCCCCGATTCCCCGGTTAATAATACCGTCACATCACCCTGGGCAGCCAAACGCAACCGACGAAAGACCTCTTGCATAACCGGGCTTTTTCCCACCATCTGTTGAAACGCATCGCGCGACCGGGTCTGTTCTTCGAGGACTTGAATTTTTTCATTGGCCAGCACGAACGAGGTTAAATCGGTAAAGGTTCCCACCGCACCCGCCACCTCGCCATGTTCATCTCTCAAGATGGCCACGTTGCCGAACAAATACAGCTCTCGACCATCTTTTCCCAGCACCTTGCATTCCTGATTACAGATACCCCACGGATAGGGAGATGGATTCTCCAAAAATTCGGTGAGTTTGCTGAACCCTTTACAATTTTGCCCTTCAAGAATGTGGCAGGATTTTCCCACGGTATCTTCGCTCGAATAACCTGTAATCCGCGAGGCCCCCACACTCCAAGCCACGATCGTCCCTTTGGCATCGACAGTAAACACACCGTCTGCCATAGCATCGATCATAGTACTCAGCAAGTTGGGATTTTTTCGAAAATCTAATTCCATATTGAGACCTTGGTCATTCGTATGGATATTTGAACGGCTTTTTTCCTCAAAAATATTTTACATGACTTGGCCCTGATCTTCCCTTCAAAAAGTGGGTTAAGATCCCCCAAGGATCGCCCGAAAACAAAAACATCGGCCGAACACATGCCACTCACCATTCTAAAGAGGCCCTCCCATGCCCTCAACTAAGAATCGGTTCCAACAACAGGACACTCCCACATGGATGGACGCAAGTTCAGCCGTACGCCTCTGGATCAGCTTCTGGCCTCAGCATGAACCAGCAGTCCACCATCTGAAACTGACCAATGTAAAAATTCATCCCTTTGGCCTTCAGTTTGAGACCCACCGCGAACTACCCTCAGGCACTCCGCTGGAAATTCGCCTCCTGTTGCCTCCCAAGACCGCCATGGCGTTGAAAGGCACGGTGACCCATACCCAGGCGGGAGCCCCCTCGCCACATAAATTTCTTACCTCGATTCGGTTTACCATGATTCGTGAAACCGATCGAAAGAGACTTGACGATTTCGCCGTCAACCGCAGTATCACTCGTTTGCGAGCCCGCTGTTCACCTTCCCAAACTGTTTCTTCTTAACCCTCTTCAGGAAAACGTTAAAGTCCCGCCGGCAAAACGCTCTTCCTAACAATTAGTGTATTAAGTAAAAAAAGAGGCACCCCAGGAAGTCCTTCTTGCCTGATTTTTTTCAGGAAAGAAAAATTTTCTGTGGCCAATTTGTGAAGTGAATTTAGGGCGTTTTTAAAGACAAGGTTTTTTGTGAGGGGCAAGAAAGCCAGGTGCGCAAACCCAGAGTGTATTGGCAAATACATGAGGATTTGCACGCCTGGCTGACACCGCCATTAGGGAAAAGGTCGGTTTCTGGATAAGCCCTTTAGGAATTGGACGTCAATAAGGACCGAAACGCAGGGTCGGTTTCTACCAAACCTTTCAAAGTATCATTTTGCAACATATAGGCCCATGATTGATTACTGGACCCAGGAATTTTTTCATACCATTGTTTGGCTTCGGTTAACAGTTCCAACATCGCGGCATTATCGCGTTCTGGACGAAAGGCAAGGCTATAGGCCTTGGCATAGCTTGCGGAAAATTTCACCAAGGGTTCATTCGTGGTGTGAAAGGCTTCATCTGCTTCTTCATAACCACGGATAATATCAGGATCATCAAAATGACGATTCCAAGCAACTTTACTTATTCGAGACCATGCAATCGCCAATAGGGTTTTGGCTCGAAGTTGTTTGTAGTCTTGAGGCACTTCCGACAGCAACTGCTGAGGAGCCATAATGGACGTCACTTGGTCATTAGTCCACCGATACGCCGAGATCAGCCGTAACCGTGTTTCAAAATCTCCCGGTCGCAAGTCCACCAAGGTTTCCATCGCTGGAATCATGCGATACAAATAATCTGCGGGTGTGGGTTCAGATTTTCCTCCCATTTCCATATGCGTCGAAAGGTCGAACCGATCGGTTCCTGACTGAACGGTCCAGTACAATTCATTGAACTCTTCATAGAGAGACTCACCCGAGACTTCCACTCCATGGGTCCGCGCGGCGAAAGCCAAGAGGCCCTCATACAATTCGTGGGTAATCGCTTCCAAGCCAGCGACATGGTGTGGATCCACCGCGAGCACTCGATTGAGCATAGCAATACGCTCTCGTGAGGTGGGAAGGGCTTTCGCTTGCTCAACCCCTTCGCTCAACAGGGCGCCTGCCTCTTGAGCCTTCCAGTACTCCGTCGTGTTTTGCACGAAACCTCCAGATTCCACGACAAACGGAATAGGTGTCCCCATGGGCGACACCAGGGGCATGTTCAATACGGCTGCATCGGTGGGAAACCCATGCTGTTTCAATCCTGTCAACACCACCCATTTGACAGTCACAGCCTTGATCGGATGCAGTGGTTTTTTATAGGGAACGTTCCAATCCATTTCACCTGGACCGTTGGCCACAGGAGAGGTCATGGGATTGGGATACGCAATTCGCGTGCGCACGAACACAGTGGGAACGGCCACGGCATGATCGCCATTCTTGATTTGAAATGAGGCATGCGGCAAAGGTCCGGCACCCAGGATTTCCATGGAAAAACCAGGGGAACCGGCAATAGCACCAATTTGTGGTATCACAAAAAATGAAGGGGCGCGCTGGTCAGTATTCGTTTCAGCTATAAGGAATCGTTTAAAGTCCGAAAAATTCACCAATTTGCCGACACCTGGCCAAAGCTCGTCTAGCGCTCGATCTCGCTGTTCGATAACTTCCTCATGGGCTTGCACCAAACGGTCCCAACACCAAGAATAAATCTGATCAGAATCCGCCGGGAATTTGTCCTCCGCCAATGAGCCAGCTTCCATCATTTTGAGCAAACACACAAAATCGTTTTGAGCCACGGCAATAGGATCACTCGCCGCCACGGCTTGGCTATACCGCTGCACAACTTGTGATGCGGCTTGGGTCACCTCTCCAGGGACACCCGGATCAGCCAGAGCCTCCCCCCGTAGATTGAGGATCATGAAGGCGGTCAGGAACAACCCTATTCCTACGCCAACGACCCACCACCACAAAGGCGATGTTTTATAGGGAACGGCCCTACTTTGATATCGAAAATTTTCTACAGTGTACTTCATAACCACTTCTCCTCCACTAATTCTATGGGCTATTACTTCTCTTTCTCCACTCCACTTTAGCATACCTTTTTAATCCTCCACTACGATGGTTCCATTCATAACATGCCCCGGAAGATCACAAAAAAATGGGTAAGACCCGGCATGTTTTGCGGAAAAGGTCAGCTCCGCATGTCCCTGAGAAGGAATCAGCACCCGTTGGAACCCTTGTCCATTAAATTGAGGGGCTCCATTCCCGCTAACTTGCACATGCGTCTGGGCCAACAGGTCCGCAGGCACAAAGGCATGCAATTCCACATCGTCATTCTTTAATACCAGCCGAGTCTGTTCTCCCACACGAAGATGAATTACATGTGGCAGAAACCGGCGATTCTCAATGTGCACGGTGACCACGCGCACATTTTCCACAGCTGAATGGCTGTTCGAATGCGGAGCGGCTTCTAGCGGGGAAATCAGGACTCCCAGCCCCCCGACCAGCCCCCAACCTAAGACCAGGGTCAGAATGCCTTTACTCAGGGGCGTTCTAGAGATTCTACGCAAATTTTTACCACCTTAGAAAGGTCCCAAGCAACGATCACCGAATTCAAGTTCTCGAAATCTCCCAGAGAGGTCATCTTTGCCTCACAAGCATAAAATCTCCCTAAAGTTTGCTGCCAATTATCCGACAGAAGCTGTTGAGACAATTTGTTGGAAATTTTATTGAATTTAGTGAAGGACCAGCTATGTTAATGAATTACCTTCTGTTAGGAGTCGTCTTAGGAGCCATCGTGGTTTTTGCGTGGTTTGAAGTCTCGCGGAGCGGATCAGTCGACTCCAATTTCGGCATGAACATGCTGAAGCGGCGTCTTCGGGATTAGCTTCCCTGCCTGCCACGACGATTCCCCATATCCCGTTTCCTTATTTTTTGGTCATCCAGCCGAACGTTCAGCGGTATCGCATCCAACACTTTCACCTTACCTATATCTGGCAGCTTGCTTCAAGGAAGCCCCCTGCGTAAAATGCCCGAACGTTTGCCTAAGTTCCACTGGAGACCCGTATGATTAAACTTATTCGCGAAGGCTCGAAAAACCACCCTTGGCTCCTCAAACTCATCATCATCCTCATTGCCGTCACCTTTGTGATTGGAATGGGATGGTTTGGCTATGAAAGCTCGCAACAACCCAATGCCGTCGCCATGGTCGGTCCTTATAATATAAGCCTGGAAGAATTTCGTCGGTCCTACAACCGCATGTACCGATTTTATAAGGATGAGCTAAAGCAAGAAATCGTGGACGAAGCAGACCTGAAACAACAAGTTATTCAGTCCATGGTCGATCAGAAAGTCTGGCTCCTTACCGCTGATGAGTGGGATCTCGACGTTTCTCCGGAATTGCTCCGCGACGAAATCATGAAAAAAAAGGAATTTCAAAAAGACGGAAAATTTGATGCAGATCTTTACCACCGTCTCCTTGCGGCCAATCGCTACACTCCAAAACAATTCGAGGCACAACTCATTAAAGATTTACGCACGCAACAGGCACAAGTGATTGTTCAGGATGTGGCCACCCTGAATCCTTCAGAAATTCAGGAAGCTGAAGAATTGGCTGCCCGGCAAACGGCAGGGATGGAAGATGAGGCAGAAAAGGAACGGGTTCGTCAACGCATTCGATTGCAAATTTTATTTCAAAAGAAGCAGCGGGCTTTGCAGGCTTTTCAAAATGCCAAGCGTTTAAGGGCTGATGTCGAAATTCGGGAGGAGTTTCTCTAGGCTTCCGGTCTCATTCCACACATAGGTTCTGACAACGACCCGGAACACTCCACATTCGTTTTGGAATTGTCGGTGACAATCCCTCTTCTCCCCGTTGAAGAAACTCATTCAAACGCTTCACAATATCAGGGTATTCCCTTGTAAAACTGTAGTTTTCAGACGGATCCTTCTCCATATCAAACAATAAGCCCTTTCCATAGTACGAGTTCTTGTGATTGAGCCGAACCAGCGCATTGCCATACTTCGACTCGATGACTAACTTCCAACGACCACTACGAACGGCTGCAAGACGATCACCGTCAAAAAGGTACAGGACTTCATGAGGAGATCCTGCACCGTCTCGAAGCATCAGAAAAATGTCCTGGCCATCGATTTTCCGATCACTGGGAACCTGTCCCCCGGCAGCGCTGACGAAAGTTGGAAACAGGTCAATGTTCATTGCCGGTTCATCAGAAGTCGTACCAGCCGGTAAGACCCCTGGCCACCAGGCAATGAAAGGCACACGGAGGCCACCCTCCCAAGCCGTCGACTTTCGGTCACGAAGATTTCCTGAACTGCCTTCCCACCATGGCCCATTATCACTCAAAAACACTACCATTGTGTGTTCCTGAAGACCAAGCCGATGTAGCGTGTGCAGAATCTCACCCACGCTCCAGTCCAATTCCTCAACGACATCACCATAAAGCCCCGCATGTGAACTACCCGAGAATCGGTCTGACACATGTAACGGCACGTGAGGAAAGGTATGCGACAGATACAAAAAGAAGGGCTTCTCCCTGTTTGCCTCAATAAACCTGACCGACTCGGCCGTATAACCTTGTGTTAATGTCCGCTGGTCAACCGGCTCTTCAATCGATTCTCTTCCCCGGTAAAGCGCCAAAGGCAACATATCATTGCTGTGCAATAGTCCGAAAAACTCGTCAAACCCTTGTAAAATTGGAGACTGTTCCGGCTTATCCCCCAAGTGCCATTTTCCAACCAAACCCGTGTGATAACCCTGGGATTTTAAGACCTCAGCCAGAGTAATCTCATCAGACGCAAGACCCACATCATTGCTCGGTCGCGCGACATCATGAACCAAATCAAGCCGAATCGGATACCGGCCCGTGAGCAATCCCCCTCGAGCTGCGGTACAGACATTGGCACTGGAATAAAAGCTGGTAAGCCGGACCCCCTCAGCGGCCATGCGGTCCAGGTTTGGTGTTTGGATAAGCGTGGACCCGTAGACCCCAAGATCACCATAGCCAAGGTCGTCGGCAAGAATAATAATGAAATTTGGCGGCCGATCTGAGTCAGTCGCTTGTGAACTTTGTATTGAGCTACAAGCGTTGCCCAAGACCAGTAGGGGAACGATAAAGATGAGACTGGGAGTTGAAGGTCTAGTCTGTATTTTCATTACGATTTTAAAATATCATCTTGCGGGATTTCACGTCAGCCTCCGCACCGAATAAGATTGCTCAGAAACTCACGGAGTTTATCCTGGGTTTTTTCGAAGAACTAAACAGTCTTCGCCAAAGAAGGCGATTCGGTGCTGCGACTTCCTGCGGGGAGGCACTCTAGGAACATATCACATTCTCAAATTGAGGGGAGGGAAGAAAAACCAAGTCCTATTAAACCCAAATCTCTATATTCGAACCCTAGGACCATCTATTAAGCCTTTCGACTAGCGGTCACAAATTCATCAACCGTTAACCGCACCAAACGGATCAAGGAGCGAAGCGTACCCTTGGCCACTTCCTTATGGTCAGGGATAGAAAGTGTGGCTATCTGGCCTTCCTTGACCAGAATAATATGACTGCCACGCTGGCGAGCTATTTTCCAACCAAGCTTTTCGAATACCGCAACAACCTCCTGACCGCATAACGTTGGGAGTTGATGCCATTTATACGGTCACCTCAATTTCTCTTGTTTCTACGGTTACAGGGAGTCCTTTTTCGGCGCGCACTTCAAGGCAGAGCTGGATAGCTTCTTTAATATTTTCCAAAGCCTCCTCTTCATTTTTCCCCTGACTCACGCAACCCGGAATTGTGGGGCACTCTACCACCCACATTCCATCCTCATCGCGATCGAGTGTAACCGTGTACTTCAAACGATCCCTCCTCACAAAACCTTTCTTCTCACATTCGGTGGCATTTTAAACAAATATGGAACTACCTGCACGTATAACCTTTGCGGGCTTTCACCCACGCCGACGAGGTTCCTTCGGCGTTGGCTCAGGACAAGCACTTTTGTTTCGGTAAAAGGGCCCAAAACCATTCTTGCCCGTGCACGGCCCTCCGCCTCTGTACCGAATATAATGGCTCAGAAACTAGCTGGGCTCAAACACTCTTCGCCAAAGAAGTCGATTCGGTACTGCGGCTCCGCCGCGCCCAACGCGCTAAAAAAGGGAAAAGGCGTTCTCTCCTCAAGAATTTGACGTACTTTATCCAACCTAACTTTCATTGTCTTCCTTTTCTTTAGCTTTCTGGAGACTTATAGCCATTCTATCGTGAGAAACAGAAATCCGATCTGAAGCAATTTTTGTAACGCCTACCGCCTCTACATCGTCTTTAAAAGAAGTCGGCGGATAAAAAAGCTTTCCACCCTGAAGCTGCTGCCGCACAGGGGCCAAACGATAGCGCCCAAATTGCGACGGAATCATTGTTTCAAATTCATCCAGAACGGTCATTGTGGCAACTCTAGAGAATACTCCCGAGACAAATACTACGCTGTATTCATTGGTTGAATCCACTCCCATTGGAAAGTCATCCGATTCAGGATGAAGCTCTTTTATCAAAGCGACCCCAAGAATCAACCGACCCCGGATATCATCGATTGGAAAAAGTACACGTTCGCGCAATGTATACTTTTCGGAATAAAGGACATCTGGATGGTTTGCAATCCATGCCAAGCCTTCAATCTTCCACATCCACCGAATCAACAACTCGGCTTCAAAGTCTGTTATTCCTCGACCTTGCTCAATCTCTTCGAAGAGCATAGATACAGGCCCTTCAAGCTCTTTCCCAAAAGCTGTATTACAATCTTCACAGAGGGGAAAAGTACAAGCCAGCGCGGGAACATCGTGTTTTCCTCCCCAGCGAATACCGCTTTGATTTGTTCTGGTTCTGAGGATAAGCCATTTGGGAAAGATGTGCTCTTTGTTCATTGGAACACCTTGCCTGTTACAATCAGCGCAACGCTCCTTGAGGTGTTTAAGATCCTCTGTCATTTAGGACTCCAGAGCTTATAAACAATTGTTTATTCAACGGCATACCCCGTACGCTATTTTCCGTAAGAGGGGGAGAAATTATGTCCCATATTTTTCATTCTATCAGCATGGCGTCGCCGTAGCTGTAGAAACGATATTTTTCTTTGACGGCTTCTTGGTAGGCAGCACGGATTTGGTTTTGTCCGGCTAGGGCGGATACTAGCATGATGAGTGTGGTACGGGGGAAGTGGAAATTAGTAAGCATGGCATCGACGATTTTAAATTGATAGCCGGGGAAAATGAATAACTTCGTGCCTCCGCTTCCTGGATATACGAGACCATCATTGACCGCCGAGGCCTCTAGTGTTCTGACAGCAGTGGTTCCGACGGCCACGATGCGACGGCCATCGGCTTTGGCTGTATTAATGGATTCGGCAGCTTGATCGGAAACTTCGTACCATTCGGCATCCATACGATGATCTTCAACATTTTTGGCAATCACTGGCTTGAAGGTACCCGGGCCTACATGGAGAGTCACGTTGATAATATGAATGTGTTGTTTCCTCAAATTCGCGAGAAGTTCTTCGGTGAAATGGAGACCGGCGGTAGGTGCGGCAACGGCACCTTCATTTCTCGCAAAGACCGTTTGATATGTTTCGGCATCTGATTTTTCCACTTGGCGTTTGATGTAGGGAGGCAAGGGAATTTCGCCACTACGTTGCAGTAGATCATGCATCGTCCCCGTCAGAGTAAATTTCACTACCGTTCGTTCTCCCCGCTCTCTGACGATGGCGGAGGCACCCTCAGAAAACTGGAGGACTTGCCCTTCTTTCACATGGCCTTTGAGCAATACCTCCCACATGGTGTCTCCGAGAGATCGCACCAACAACAATTCTACTTTGCCACCACTAGGCAATTTAATCCCACGCAGTCGTGCAGGAATAACTTTGGTGTCATTGAGAACCAGCACATCGCCTGGGACAAGAAAGGATGGAAGATCTCGCACTTGTTTGTGGAGGAAGGCTCCATTGTTCTTCGGCACCACTAATAATCGCGCCTGATCCCTGGGAGACACGGGATATTCGGCGATGAGAGTTTCATCGAACGGAACATCGAAATCAGAAAGGAGCATGTTGTTGATAGTTAGGAATATGAAAACAATATTGACGAGAATTTACGAGGATGGCATTGGGCTCATATCCACACGATTGTAGGGCAGAAGGTCAGTGCCGGGATAGTAATATTGTAGAATCGATTCGTATCGATACCCTAATTCTGCCATCTCCTTGGCACCCCATTGACACAGCCCCACGGCATGCCCTGCGCCCTTACCGGTAAAAACCACTTCCTGCCCAATACCGGCAATATGAAATTGCGTACTGCGAATCTTGGAATAGCCAAGTATGCGACGCAAGTCTTGTCCCCTCACGATCAATTCACCTTTGGAATGCAATATGCGCACTTCATTGACACGGCCAGCCCGCGTAAAGGTATAGGGCGCTAAGGTGGCCATCGCCCCTACGACCAGACCTTCGTTGCGAAGGCTTTGTTCAAAGACCTCGAAGGGAATGGCGGTTTCCCATTGGTACCTCGGAGAGCCTTCATCAAAGGGACAATCCACGCCTTTTAAATACGGGAGATCTTTCGCCCATACGTTGAACGCATCTTCGGTGGGGCCAGCAGCCGTGGAGGAATACGCCGCGAAAATGGGGCGTTGTTCATAGGTCAGCACTTGCCCGCGTGTATCATCCACCGCTTGCTGCACCGATCCGTTGACTTGTTTGGCTCCGGTATAGACCTGATCTTGGACACTTGCAACCACATCATACAAGGCCTGTTCATTCAGGAGTTGTTTATACAACACGTAGGTTCGTGCCGCCACAGCTTGTGCCTTAAGCACTTCTTCATGCCAGTCTGGGCTTATTTCTGAACTCACGACTCCGGCCACGTATTTTTCTATATTCACGTGATTCACGACGAGTAAATATTTGCCCTGTAGACTGAGGATAACATCCCCCCTCACCTCCCATTGACGAGGAGGGCCTCCTGCCAAACCATCATGAACGGTAAGTTTTAGGTTTTGCCCATGGTCATTAAGAAGAACCCATCGAGTCTCTATTCGTTGCCTGTTAATCAAAAGACCGTTTTCTGTGGGGAATACCGTAGCTGCGTTTGGCAAGGAAAAGCGTTTTCCTCCTGGCAAGGAAATCGATAGGCTTCTCGAGGAGGAAAAAACGACCTGTCCGGAATTGAGTGAAAGCGCTACTTTGACGACGGGTTCGCCCCCAGCCCGACTTTCCCCAGAAAACAGGAGGAGACCTAGACTGAAGATGAATATACTGACGCGAAAAAATATGTTCATTGGAAATTACCGCTTCATAAACAGATACAACAGCAGGCTGCCGACAATGCTGATAAGGATACTGGTGCCGAGGGGAAAGTAGAATGTGAAGTTATCACGCTTAATGGTGAAATCGCCGGGCAACTTGCCGAACCACCCAAGCCCATTCCCTTCACTCGGGAACTTTCCGATGAGCGAAATCACAATCCCGATAGCCACAATCCCAAGGCCCATGAAGATGAGCATTTTCCCCAGACCGCTGAACTCCGGCATGCCTCACCTCACCAATTCCTCAGCAATCTGCACAGCATTCAAGGCCGCGCCTTTGCGCAAATTATCCGCCACCACCCAAAGGTTTAAGCCTTTGGGAATAGAATCATCTTCACGAATCCGTCCCACAAAAACGGCATCGGTTCCCACGGCATCCAACTGAAGCGGATAGATTCCGCGTGAGGGATCATCAAACAATTGCACCCCAGGGGCAGTTGAAAGAATTGCTCGCGCCTCCTCAACCGATAATTTTTTCTCGGTTTCGATATTGATGGATTCGGCATGGCTGACAAACACCGGTACGCGTACCGTCGTCGCCGAAACGCCGATGGTCGGTTCCCCCATGATCTTTCGCGTTTCGTTCACCATCTTCATTTCTTCTTTCGTATATCCGCTGGGCAGAAAATCATCGATATGCGGCAAGCAATTAAACGCAATTTGATGCGGATAGACTTTCGGGTTGATGTCTCCAAACGTCAACAGCTGCCGGCATTGTTCTGCCAATTCATCCATCGCCTCTTTTCCCGTCCCCGATACCGATTGATAGGTGGACACGACGATCCGCGTAATCTTAGCATGATCATGCAATGGCTTGAGGGCCACCACCATCTGGATGGTCGAACAATTGGGGTTGGCAATTATACCTTGATGTTTGGAAATATCCTGAGGATTGACTTCCGGCACGACAAGGGGCACTTGCGGATCCATACGCCAAGCGGAACTATTGTCAATCACCACCGCGCCGGCTTTGGCTGCAATGGGAGCATATTCTTTACTCACATCGCCGCCCGCAGAAAACAAGGCAATATCCACACCTTGGAAGGAATCCTTGGTCAGCAATTTCACCACGAGATCCTTACCTTGAAACGTCACTTCTTCACCGGCAGATTTTGAGGAGGCCAAGGGAAGGATATGATCGACGGGAAACTTCCGTTCCTCCAACACGGACAACATCTCCGTGCCTACAGCCCCCGTAGCTCCGACCACCGCAACCGTATAGGCCGATTTTTTATTCATAATTCTTGGTTAACCCTTTAATTATCTCTGAAAATTTCAATGCGAGGGCTTTGATGTTCTTTTAGGGGACAATAACTCGAATTCGATGGCTAAAGGTGTCTGCAATAAACACATGGCCTTGAGCATCCAGCGCAACTCCAAATGGGTAATTCAAACTGGTTTCTGTCGGGCTCCCGCCATCACCAGAAAATTCCGCTTTGCCATTTCCAGCTAACAACGACATTTCTTTTTTCTGAAGATCCCAGACACGAATTAAATGGTTATCACTATCCGTGATGAACAATCGGTTTTGGGAGTCGATGGCAATGGCATAGGGCCGTGAAAGACTCGAGGATGATTCATTGTCTCCCTCGACAAATTGATAGGCACCAATGCCGCCGACCACGGTCTCGACCGTGCCGGTTTGCTGATCCAGTTTCCGAATACGACTGCTAAAAGTATCGGCAATGTACAAATTTCCTTCTCGATCAAAAGCTAGACCACTTGGACCTGCAATAGCCGTATCCTTCCCCGCGGCTTCATCCCCATTATATCCCGACTCCCCAGTCCCAACGATGGTCGAAATGATGCCGGAAGCAAGGTCGATTTTGCGAATACGATTATTGCTTTGGTCGGCAATATAGAGGCTCCCTTTTCCATCCAGAGCCAATGCGACCGGTTCATTGAGGGCCGCTTTTTCCGCAGGCCCATGATCCCCGTAAAATTTGGCTTGGCCTGTGCCGGCGATGGTGGAGATCACTCCGGTTTGTGGATCTACTTGCCGAATCCGATGGTTCCAGGTGTCGGCAATATACACCGCTCCGTCCTCTCCCACCGCTACCGCAGAAGGAAAATTGAGAGCAGCTTTCGTTGCCGGACCGCCATCCCCGAAAAACCGTTCATCCCCCGATTTGGTACCTCCGACATATCGGACCATTCCACTGAGATCCGACTTTTGTACATACGCATCACCGGGCTTGGATACGGGGTCTGCCAGCGGATCGTCATCTTCTTCTTGAAACGGGCTAGCCAAAGCCTCGGAAGCACCAGTTGCAACCGTACCATCCATGAACATTCCTGCCACGGTGGTAATCACTCCTGTCTTCACCTCAACTTTTCGAATGAGATGATTTTCCGCATCAGCGATATAGAGATTCCCCACGGCATCGATCGCGATATTTTTTGGTTCGTTTAATAGAGCCTCAATTGCCAGCCCCCCATCTCCCGCACATCCCGGCTCTCCGGCTCCAGCGATAGTGCCTATGGTTCCAGCCCGAATCGATTTTAGCATCTTACGATTGTCCCAACTGTTTGAGTATAAGCTCGCCCATGTCTTTGGTACCAACGAGTTTGGTACCAGGAGCTTCAATATCCTTTGTTCGGTAGCCTTGCGCCAAGATCTTCTGGATCGCATTCTCAATGAGATCGGCTTCTTTTCCCAAGTCAAACGAGTATCGCAACATCATCGCGCCAGAAGCAATCATGCCAATGGGGTTCGCCATATCCTTCCCCGCAATATCCGGCGCGCTGCCGTGGATCGGCTCATACATCCCTACTTTGGCTCCAACACTCGCCGAGGGCAGCATGCCGATAGATCCCGTGAGCATAGCCGCTTCGTCGCTGAGGATATCGCCAAACAGATTGGTCGTGACGATTACATCGAATTGCTTTGGATTTCGAATGAGTTGCATAGCACAATTGTCAACATACATATGCCGCAGCTCGACGTCCGGATAGCCCTTGTGTACCTCAATGACCACTTTTCTCCACAACTCCGATGATTCCAACACATTGGCTTTGTCGATAGAATGAACAAGCTTTCTCCGTTTGCGGGCTGCTTCAAATGCGATCTTGGCTATGCGGGTAATTTCTTCCGTAGTATAAACTTCAGTATTAAACCCTCGATGACCGGTCGCCGTAGCTTCCACCCCCTTGGGCTTCCCAAAATAAATGCCGCCTGTCAGCTCACGAACCACCAACACATCAATTCCATCGATGACCTCACGTTTGAGCGTCGAGGCATCGGCTAGTTCGGAATAGAGTTTTGCCGGGCGAAGATTGGCAAAGAGCCCAAGCATTTCCCGCAAGCCGAGTAAGGCTCGCTCCGGTCGTCGTTCATAATCCAGACCTTCCCATTTGGGGCCTCCCACCGCACCCAATAACACGGCGTCACTCGTTTTCGCTAAGTTCAATGTGTCGTCCGGCAATGGCCAACCCGTGTCGTCAATAGCCTGGCCGCCTACAGCAGCTGACACAAAATCAAAAGAATGGCCGCACTTCGTTCCCACGGCCTCCAACACCTTGATGGCCGCCGGCACAATCTCCGGGCCAATCCCATCTCCCGCCAACACGGCAATACGTTTCTTCATAACGATGTGAATCCTTTTTCTGTGGTAATATTGATTAACACAACCCGATTTTCTTCCCCGTATCCTTGCGCCGCTCCAATTGACTCGCCAGCTTATTCAATGCATTAAGATAGGCATGCGCTGAGGCCACGATAATATCCGTATCCGCTCCATTCCCGGTCACGGTTTCTCCGTCTTGCTCCAGGCGCACGGACACCTCCCCTTGCGCATCCGTGCCTCCCGTTATGGCTTTCACCACATAGGATAATAATTTACTTTTTGTTTGAGTAATTTGCGCAATCGTCCGATACACGGCATCTACCGGCCCATCACCCGTTCCAGTTTCTTTTAATATTTCTCCCTCAATATCCAATTCAACTGTCGCGGTGGGGACTTGGTTCATGCCGCTCTGGGTACTCAACGCTTTCAACGAATATCGCTCAGGAACTTTGGTCGCCGTCTCCGACACAATCGCTTCCAAATCTTCTTCGAATAATTCCCGTTTCTGATCTGCCAAACGTTTGAAACGCTCGAACGCCGCATTGATTTCTTCATCCGTTAATGAATATCCAAGTTTATTCAGTTCTTCACGAAAAGCATGGCGACCAGATAATTTCCCCATTACCAACCGGCTTTGTGTCAGTCCAATCGAATCTGGCTGCATAATTTCATAGGTGCTTTTATCTTTTAGTAGTCCGTCTTGATGAATGCCCGAAGTATGAGCGAAGGCGTTGGCTCCGACAATGGCCTTATTGGGCTGCACGACCATCCCCGTAATTTTGCTCACCAATCGACTGGTCTTGGAAATTTCTTCAGTATGAATCTGGGTACCCGCCTGATAAAAATCTTCACGGGTCCGCAATCCCATGACAACTTCCTCCAAAGATGCATTCCCTGCCCGTTCCCCAATCCCATTGATCGTGCATTCGACTTGCCGCGCTCCGGCATAGATGGCTGCCATAGAATTGGCAACGGCCAACCCCAAATCATTATGGCAATGGACAGAGATAAACGCCCGATCACAATCACGTACCCGTGTTCGAAGCGTACGAATAATTTCTCCGAACTCTTGGGGTGTCGTATACCCCACGGTGTCTGGAATGTTTACCGTTTTCGCGCCAGCATCGATCACCGCCTCCACCACCTCGCACAAATAGGAGATATCCGCTCGGGTCGCATCCATGGGAGAGAATTCCACATCGTCCACATAGCCCCGCGCATGCTTCACCATATCCACCGCACGGGCCAACGCTTCTTCTCGGGTCATACGAAACTGGTGTTTTAAATGAATATCCGAGGCTGACAAAAAGGTATGGATACGTGGTTTGGGCGTTCCCTTTAAGGCTTTCCATGCGGCATCAATATCTTCAGGCTTCGCACGGGCCAAACTACAGACCGTCGGGCCTTCGACCTCCTGTCCAATTCGGTGCACCGCCTCAAAATCGCCAGGCGAGCTAAAGGCAAACCCGGCTTCGATGATATCCACATTCAACCGGGCCAATTGCTTCGCCACCAAAACTTTTTCTTCCACATTCATGCTAGCGCCGGGAGATTGCTCCCCATCTCGCAACGTCGTATCAAATATTCGAATATGTGTAGTCATAGGTAAGTCCTCCAAATCAGAGGGAATTCACAATGGTCCATCCAAAATGGTTGCGGCCAACAAAAAGAACAGTGCCGGCCAAATTCAACTCCCTCCCAAAATAAAAAAAGCCTTCACCCCGTCGAGGTGAAGGCTGCCACCCGATACGAGGTAATTTTCAGAATCCGATTAATAGGGTAAGCACCCCTAGCAGAACGAGAGATTTATCCCATAGGAGGAGGGTAGCGCGTCCTTTTCCTTGCCATTTATTCATGCGTTTACTCCTTTGAATCAGAATACTTCGTTGGCGTATGGACCATCGTTTCGCGTTTTCCAGAAACTCGCACCATACTCCAGCCCTTCTCCAATAAACCTGAAGCAGCATAGCCAAGGCAAATCATAAACAACATCAGTTGGGGATACGCCATGACCGACACTAAAATCAAAACAGCCCAGACCAAATACATGAAATGATGTTGCCCCTGAAATTGCAACTGTTTCACACTTCGATACTTCACCGTACTAACCATCAGAAACGACATCAATAAACTGAGGGCAATCACAACGTACGGCAAGGCGATTTCGGATAAGTGCCCAATGTGATTATCAAAAATATAAAATGTCGAGATAAAACCCGCAGCTGCAGGAATGGGCAATCCCGTAAAAAACCGATTATCCCCGCTACTGCCCATCACATTGAACCTGGCCAATCGAAGCGCGCCACAAGCCACATAGGCAAACATCACGGCGGCTCCTAACATTCCTGGAGATTTCAAGGCCCAAACGTACACCAAAAATCCTGGGGCCAAACCAAACGAAATCAAATCCGAGAGGGAATCATACTCCACCCCAAACTCACTCGTGCTATCGGTCAAGCGCGCGGAGGTTCCATCAAGCACATCAAATATCATCGCAATTAAGATTGCAATCGCCGCCGCTTCAAAACGCCCATGAAACACAAAAACCACAGATGCCAATCCGCTAAACAAATTCCCGGTCGTCAAAATATTGGGGATCAGGTGCACCCCACGACGACGCTTGCCTTCTTTATTTTTAAAGAGACGTCCTTTCATACCAACTCCGCCAGAATGCTTTCTCCGCCTTTTACTCGATCTCCCATCTTTACTCGTATTCGGCTATTTACTGGGAAAAAAGTATCCATTCTCGAACCAAATCGGATCAATCCAAACCGTTCGCCGGGAACAGCCGTCTCTCCAGGCTGCACCCAGCACACAATCCGTCGGGCAATGAGCCCCGCGACCTGAACACATAGCACCTTCTGCTTCGACGGAGTTTCAATCATCAGCGCATTTTGTTCATTGTGAACCGTCGCATCGGGATCACTCGCATTGATGAACTGACCGGGCTGGTAGGCCACGTCTACCACTGTCCCCGCACAGGGCATCCGATTAATATGCACATCGAAAATATTCAGAAAAATGCTGATACGGATGCACTGTTCCTTTAGATACCTCGGTTCAAATTCCTCCTGGATAGCGATGATCTGGCCATCTCCTGACGCCAAAATGAAATCGTCTCCCAAAGGAATGGTACGCGCCGGGTTTCGGAAAAACCAACCGGTAAAACACGCGATTGCCCCTAAAGCAAAAGAAACCTTCTTGCACCCCAGAAACCCGGCCAAAACCGCTGGAACCGCAGCCCCCATAACAAAGGGCACACCTTCCTTGGCAATAGGAATTCCTTGGGCACGATCAGCCATGCTGATTCATTTCTCTACCAAAGCTTCCCATGCCGTTAATTCTTGCTTTGATCCACAAGTTTGTCTTTCTGTAACCAGGGCATCATCCCCCGCAACTTTTTTCCGACCTCTTCGATGGGATGTTCTTCGCCTCGCTTGAGCAACGCGTTATACACCGGGCGGTTGGCTTGATTTTCCAATACCCATTCTCTTGCAAACCGACCACTTTGAATTTCTCCAAGAATTTTTCTCATCGTGCGCTTGGTTTCGGCTGTAACCACCCGTGGGCCCCGAGTGATGTCGCCATATTTAGCGGTAGTACTAATCGAATACCGCATATTGGCAATCCCACCCTGGTGGATTAAGTCTACAATAAGTTTGACTTCATGCAAGCATTCAAAATAGGCCATTTCCGGCGAATAGCCCGCTTCAACCAGGGTTTCATAGCCCGCTTGGATTAAAGATGTCAGGCCGCCGCACAAGACTGCCTGTTCGCCAAAGAGATCGGTCTCGGTTTCTTCACGAAAATTGGTTTCAATAACCCCGGCGCGTCCGCCGCCAATGGCAGAAGCATAGGCCAAACCTACTTGGGTCGTATCTTTACTTGGGTCCTGATGGACAGCCAATAAACACGGAACCCCGCTGCCTTTGGTGTATTCGGAACGCACCAAATGCCCAGGCCCTTTGGGCGCCACCATAAACACATTGACTCCTGCTGGAGGCTGAATCTGGCCAAAATGAATATTAAACCCATGGCCAAAGGCGAGATATTTTCCATCTTTCAAATTCGGCGCAATGTCTTTGTTATAAATGGCAGCTTGCACTTCATCCGGAGCCAAAATCATGATGACGTCCGATTGCTTTACCGCATCTGCGACAGGCATGACTTTAAGCCCAGTGGCCTCGGCTTTATTCCATGACGAACCTTCTCTCAGACCCACAACCACATTGCCGCCGCTCTCTTTTAGATTCAGAGCATGAGCATGCCCTTGACTGCCAAACCCAATGACGGCCACTTTCTTTTTAAGAATCTTTTGTAAATCAGCATCTTTGTCATACGAAATTTTCATAACCGACTCCTTAAGCATTAAGACGGCCAACAACGTAAGCGTTGTTGGGAAGGTCCTGCGTTCTTAGCAACATAATTCAAAATGAGTCCTGAAATTATCAACTGTAGTGAATCGTAATCCGGGAACCGTCAAGCGTTGAGTGAAATGGAGAATCGGTGCTTTTGCCCGCCTCACCCATGACGCGTTAGGCATCAACTGGTTAATTTGCTTTGGCCAGCGGTCTTGGTTGACTTACCAACGCACGAAGAGATTCCCGAGCAATGGCGATTCGTCCTGTCCGGACGATTTCTTTGATACCTAGAGGTTGGAGTAGTTGGATAATGGCCTGGACTTTTGGCACATCCCCGGTAATTTCGATCGTATAAGATGTTGGGGATGAATCAATGACATTGGCCCGGAATATATCCGCAATACGTAACGCCTCCGCTCGATCCTCAGCTCGAGTATGTACCTTAATCAAGGCTGTTTCACGGGTCACCGAATCGGTTTCATTAAGATCTACCACCTTGATGACATCAATGATCTTATTCAATTGTTTCAAGATTTGCTCAATGATACGCTCATCACCTGAGGTCACGATCGTCATCATAGATACCGTCGGATCAAGCGTGGGAGCCACGGACAGGCTTTCAATATTAAACCCTCTCCCACTAAACAGTCCGGCCACACGAGACAACGACCCTGCCTTATTTTCCAATGTCACTGAAATGATATGTTCCACATCCAACTCTTTTTATGCCGTTAAAATGGTATCTTTACTTTCTTTCTTCCCTTTGGCTCCCGTGGTTATCCGTTTCTGCAATTCCGGGGGATCTTCCAAAATCATTTCATGGTTGCATCCACCAGCAGGAATCATGGGATAGCAATTTTCGAATTGATAGGTCGGCACATCAATAAACACCGGTTTATCAATCGCCAGAGCCTCTTTAATCCCGTCATCGACTTCGCCGGGAGTCGATATCCGAAGACCGGCCGCTCCGTAAGCTTCTGCCAATTTCACAAAGTCAGGAGTTTGATCCAAATAGCTGGATGCATAACGCCCTTCATAGAACAGGTCTTGCCATTGTCGCACCATCCCGTGGAACCGATTATTAATAACAAACACTTTTACCGGTAATTTGGAAACCACGGCTGTCGCAAGCTCCTGAGTATTCATTTGAATGCTACCGTCACCGGCAATACAAAGGACCAATCGGTCACGATAGGCAGCCTGCGCCCCAAGAGCCGCGGGGAACCCAAACCCCATGGTTCCTAACCCACCAGATGTCAGCCAAGTATTCGGATTGGCTAAATGGAAATATTGCGCTGCCCACATTTGATGCTGCCCCACATCGGTCGAAACCACGGGGTCACGATCCTTCGTGAGTTGATACACACGATCAATCAAGTATTGCGGTTTAATCAATTGATTGGGATCTTGTTCATATTTGAGCGGATGGGCGGTCTTCCACTCATTCAGCTGATCCCACCACGGTTTCCGCAGTTCTTTTTGATCCCCATTCACTGTCGCTCGTAACACATTGTTCAATTCTTGCAACACGCATTTGCAATCTCCCACGATGGGAATATCCACATGAATATTTTTTCGAATCGACGTGGGATCAATATCAATATGAATGATTTTGGCGTTGGGACAAAACTCCGAGACTTTCCCCGTCACTCGATCGTCAAACCGCGCGCCAACCGCAATGACAAGATCAGAATAATGCATGGCCATGTTCGCCACATATGTGCCGTGCATCCCAAGCATGCCTAAAGACAGCGGATGGTTACCGGGGAATGCTCCTAACGCCATCAATGTCGCATCCACAGGAATCTGTGTCATCTCAGCTAATTCCCGAACTTCCTTGGAAGCCCCAGACAACTGCACTCCGCCGCCAATATAGAGAATTGGCCGACGTGATTTCATAATGGCGTCAGCCGCTTGTTTGATTTTCCACTTGCTGCCTTCGTAGGTCGGGTTGTACCCGCGAATAGATACCGAATCCGGATATTTGAAATCTGCTTTATCCATGGAGATATCCTTGGGAATATCAACCAGCACCGGACCTGGCCTTCCAGTCGAGGCAATATAAAACGCTTCCTTAATCGTCTGCGCTAAATCATTTACATCCTTAACAAGGAAGTTATACTTTGTGCATGGCCGACTCAGGCCAATATTGTCGGCTTCTTGGAACGCGTCATTGCCAATGAGCGCCGTCGGTACCTGTCCCGAAAAACACACCATGGGGACGGAATCCATATACGCATCAGCTAAGGCGGTGATGACATTGGTCATCCCAGGACCAGAAGTAATCAAACACACCCCGGGCTTACCTGTAGCCTTGGCATATCCTTCCGCCATATGCCCGGCGGCTTGTTCATGCCGTGTTAAAATCACTTCGACATCTTTTTGTTGATGGAGAACATCAAAAATTTTGAGTACAACCCCTCCCGGAAGAGCAAAAATCGTTTTGACTCCTTCACGTTTTAAGGCTTCCACAAAAATTTCGGCTCCGGTAATCTGTGCCATGATGTCCCTCACCTGTTTGAACCAGGTATGGTTCGGTTAAAAAAATTTTCCGCCGATCTACGTACCCAACATAGATGGATGAACAAGAAACCTAATTGTTTCCATGGGTTGTGCCATGAAACCAGCCATGATAAACCTGCGTTATCCCCAAGTCAACTGACAATGCCAGAATGCGAAATTGGAGATTTTCCTTAAAAATACTCAAAATTTTAAAATTTAAGGTCACTTACCGCCCACTCCCCAATAAGCCCTATCCAAATCAGGGCCTTAGCAGACTAGAGGGATCTGCTGGCACAACTACCCATGCTACCCAATTTTGAACAAGCGCTAAAAGAACTAGAGTTTCAACATCTCCGACGGCAATTGAGAATTGTGGAGTCGTCTTCCGAGACCACAATTACCATAGAAGGCCGCAAACTCATTTCCATGGCCTCGAATAATTACCTGGGATTGGCCAATCATTCGGCCCTCAAGCAAGCCGCCATCAAAGCCATTAATGAATGGGGTGTTGGGGCTGGAGCCGCCCGCCTTATTTCCGGAACGATGAGGCCTCACCAACAACTTGAGGAGGATCTTGCTCATTTTAAACAAGTCGAAGGGGCGTTAACTTTTGGGACAGGATATACCACCAACCTCGGACTTATCCCTTCTCTCATCGACAAAGGCGGTCTCATCCTTGCCGATCGGTACTGCCATGCCAGCCTCATCGAGGCCTGCCGACTGGCGAAAGCTACGCTCCGCGTGTTTCACCACAACGGTCAGGATCACCTAGAAAAACTACTTAAAAAAAGAACTAAGAATACCCAAACACTTGTGGTCACCGAAGGGGTCTTCAGTATGGACGGCGATTTGGCTCCGCTCCCGGACCTCTTGCAACTTTGCCAGAATCATGGTGCGACGTTGGTGATTGATGACGCCCATGGTACTGGAGTCATGGGACCCAATGGACGAGGAACCATTGAACATTTTGGATTAAATCCCGCTGATGTGGTTCAGATGGGAACCTTGAGTAAAGCCATAGGAACCAGCGGAGGATACGTGGCTGGAACAACGTTCTTAAAAGAATTCCTGATCAATGCTTCAAAAGCCTTCATTTACACGACCGCTCCTCCCCCAGCTATCGCCGCCGCAGCTTCAACGGCCCTTCAAGTCATTCAACAGGAACCCGGACGCCGACAACGCCTGTGGGACAATCGAAATTATTTATACTCTGAGCTTAGGGTCATGGGGTTTCAACTCACGAATACCCAAAGCCCAATCCTGCCCATCATCGTTAAATCGTCGGAGACAGCTCTTAAGATGGCCCAAGCACTCGACAAAGCCGGCATCTACATCCCTGCCATCCGTCCGCCCACCGTTCCCAAAAACAGCAGCCGACTAAGATTGACCATTAGTTCAGAACATCGTAAGGAACAGTTAATGTTCGTTGTCAAAACCATTCAGAAAATCCAAAAAGAGTTAAAACTGGCCTGATATGCAGGCGGTGATCAGTTAAAGAAGTGAGAAGAAATAGTCCAGAAGCCTGTCCCACCCTTTGGGAATTCATTGGCTTTGCCGATACTAAATAACAGTAACAGTCATGAATCTAATTTGTGAGGAATTTTCCCAAGTTTAACAAAGTTTTCAATGCCAAAAGCGGACAAACACCATGTCTGAACGAAGAAACTCACCACGATTTCAGGATGCCAAATTATTTCCTTTGGTTGAAGGAATACTGGAATTGAAGGAAGGGACCCATTGGACGGTCAATTTCGATAATTTAAGCTTGGAAGGCGCGCTCCTGGTCATGCCGGAGTGGCGAGCACGCTCTTTAGCTGCAGGGATGGAAATTCATGTGAAACTCATGCTAGAGGATAAAATCATTTGGGGACGGGGAACCATCCAACACGTTCAGAGTGAATCCATGGAAGATTCCAAAACCAGCAGGGCCGGGGTGCTCTTTGATGAAATTAAAACCAAAGACGGCAAAAATTCCAAGCATATCTTGGGTGAAATGGTTCGGGCCTTAGATCGATATCAGCTTCGGCAGCGTGCCGCATTGTCTTGGTCAGAGTAGGCCTAACCCCCAAATATTCAATTCATCCTTCGAAAAAAATTCCTCTAGACTTCTTCAATTTTCAATAAATATTGAATGATTTTATCCAAGGCCTCCGCGCTGAGTTTTTGGCCGTACCAGCGGGGCATGACATGATCACGATACCCTTTCACGATATAGACACCTGGATTGAGAATTGATTCCTGCACATATTCCCAATCCGTATTGGCACGTCCCTGATAGTTGGGGTCGGCTAACCGTTTTCGAGCATTGGTACCTAATTCCAACTTAGGCCCCTCGCGACCTCGGGCCGCTACGATACCAGGAATTGTATGACAAGCCGCGCAACCGGATTGAATAAAAATTTTATCGATTGGTTCTTTGCCCGTGGCTAACGGCACATTGGCTTTCTCAACCTTTTTCGGTTCCTCTCTTATTTCCATGCGTTCAGCATTGGGCTTCCCTGGTTCCTCTTCCTTGGGACCTTTGGCCGAAAAAATACGGTCAACTGTCCAAAGAAAAACCAGGCACGCCACCCCGATAATCACTAAGGTCTCTTTATCCAACTGAAACGGTTTCTTATTTTCCGCCATAATCGAAGTTCAATCCCTCGGGTTTGCTATTCGTGCTAACCTGGATACCTCTAGCACAATCCTAGGGGCTTCACCAACCAAGGAAGCATTGCCTGGAGGTTTTTGTTAGGCTATAGAAAAATTATACCGAGAACCATCGTCCATGACTAAAAATCAAATTTCCCTTCCTTTTCAACCGCATCCCTGGATAGCCAACCCGCATATGCAAACGTTGGTGCCACGGTATCGGCGTCGGTCCCATTTGCTCACCGATGTACCATTGGAAGAACGTCTGTTCCAAGTTGACACTCACTCTCACATCAAAAGTCTGTGTAGTTGGCAAGCCCCTCGAAACCCGGCCCCTGCGCTCATTGTCGTCCATGGCCTCGAGGGCTGCCACGATTCCCACTACATGCGAGGGCTCGCGCATAAAGCCTGGCATGCGGGCTTCAACGTGATCCGATTCAATCAACGCAATTGTGCGGACACCGAGCACCTGACGCCAACACTCTATAACGGTGGCTTGAGCCACGATATCCGCTCGGTTGCGAATGAACTGGTCCATAAAGAAAAAATTCAGGCACTCTGGGTTGCTGGGTATTCCATGGGCGGGAACTTAGTCTTAAAAATGGCAGGGGAAGCTAAGGATGATTTTCCGGCTTTAAAGGGCGTGGCGGCAGTATGCCCCAACATCCATCCGGCAGCCTGCGTGGCCGCCCTCGAACAGCGTCGCAATTGGATCTACCATGAACATTTTATGGTGAAGCTCAAGGCTCGGCTACAACGAAAAACTAAACTGTTTCCGGGAAAGTGGGATCTCTCGTTGTACAAACACATTCGAACGATGTCCCAATTCGACGATGCGTATACCGCTCCGGATGGGGGATACCGCGATGCAGCGGACTATTATGAACAATCTGGATCCCGTCATGTATTAGCGCACATACGGGTCCCGACCCTCATTATCACCTCGCAAGATGATCCCTTTATTCCCATTGGTACATTTCAAATTCCATCCATTCAATCCAATCCCTACATTCAATTGGTGACCCCAGCTCACGGTGGCCACTGCGGATTTATTCAAAAGTCACAGGAGTATGAGGACGGGCATTGGGCGGAAAATCGAATCGTTGAATTTATTCGAAGGGAGTAAAGCGTAATGTAAAGAATCCGTCTCCTCCTGATTCCCTCATCACGCTTCACAAATTACGCTTAAACGAATTTCCGAACTACACAAATCGTTCCAGCGCTTCACGATACTTGGCGCTTGTCTGTTTCACTACGTCCTCGGGGAGATGGGGCGGGGGGGGATTATGATCCCAGCCAATAGAATCTAAATAATCTCGAACATATTGCTTATCAAAACTCGGTTGGGATTTACCGGCCTCATATTGATCCTTGGGCCAAAAACGGGAAGAGTCCGGCGTGAGCAACTCATCAATCACCAAGAGTTTCTTGGTTTCCCGATGCAGCCCGAATTCGAATTTTGTATCGGCAATGATAATGCCCCGTTGCTCAGCTAACGCAGCGGCCCTTTGATAAATTAGGATACTGGCGTTTTTGACCTGTTCTGCTAACTCTTCGCCAATCATCGCGCACATTTTTTGGTAAGAAATATTTTCATCATGCCCTTTGGTGGCCTTGGTCGAGGGAGTAAATAGGGGATCAGGAAATTTATCGGATTCTCTCAACCCCTTGGGAAGCGGCTGTTCGCAAACCGTCCCCTGGCTTTTGTATTCTTTCCAGGCAGACCCGGAAAGATACCCGCGCACGATACATTCCACCGGCAACGGATCGGCCTTTTCCACGACCATGCTACGCCCAGCCAATAGGTCTTTATATGGTTGGCACGAAACCGGAAACTCCTCAGGATTCATCGTGCGCAAATGATGGGGAACAAGCCCCCCCTCTTGCCATAAGCGCTCAAACCAAAACTTTGAGAGTTGGGTCAGGACATAGCCTTTCCCTGGAATTCCTTCCGGCAACACCACATCAAAGGCCGAAATCCGATCGCTGGCAATCAATAACAAACAATCGCCTAAGTCATACATATCCCGAACTTTGCCCTGCCGTTTGGCGCCTAGGCTAGTGAGATTCGTCTCAAACACCCCTGGAGCTGTCCATACTTGGGTCATGGGTCACGTTCCTTGTTGAAATCAGGACCACTTTTGAAAAGCAGACTTTAGTCAGGCGAATGCCCCGAGTCAAGGTTTGGGAGGTACCCAGACGTTCGGGAGGCGGGACAAATTCGACAACTCAGATGGCAGGATACCGTTTTCCCCTTGATCCCTTGGAAGGGATTGGGTAGAACCTCTATGAGCAATTCACATCCTTCATTGCGAGAAAAACAAGCAACCATGGCAACAAAACAACCGGCATCCACACACGGGTTTCTTCGACACCTCCACGAGCCCTCCAAGAAATATTTGGAGGAATGGTTTGATGTACCCGCCCATATTCACCATGTCGCTCATCGCATGGCCAACCCCCCTTTAGACCGCCCGCAAAGCCGGCAAGAATTTCAATACTTACTTCAATGCCTGGAGGTTCCGGAGGAACACACGGTCATCTATGAAAAATTTGGGCATGGGGCTAAGATCGCACCTAACGGGGATCGACTCCTCGTCACATGGGAAGCCCATACGGAGTATTATAGCTACCAGGTCTGGCATATCCCCGATGACAAATTGAAACCCCTGGAATTCGGACCGCTCCGATTTCCAGATTTCGCTATGCCTCTTTCGCCCTTGGGCATTCAAGTCAATGCCTTGGATATCTTGGTGCTCCCACACATCAGCCTGGCCGTCGAAGAAGTCAAACACACCATGCCCGGGCCACAGATCTATGGCAGCAAAATTTTTGGACATGATATTTCTGTGATGACCACCTATACGCCGGACGAGCATCAACGCGAACGCTACCTCATCATGTCCCCCTCGTTTGATGTACTCCTGAATCAATTAGCCCGGACCATCGATACGCTCGTGGCCATTGAGAACTACACCCACTTGATTCTCCTTCCGCTGCAAGCCTTTGCCCAATCCGTGGATCAAGTGCATCAGTTTGAACAACGCCACTTATATCAACGGGGATTGATCACCACGGAAATAGATGCTTCCAACCCTGAAAAACTCCAACGCTGGCTCACGGTTCTGACTCAGGACTTCATGAAAGTCAGTCGACTCGCTGAATCCATGCGATTTAAACTTAGCGCTGCCGTGCCTTACGATCGCATCATTCGATCGAATCTATCCTCGCTCCAAGAAAAAGGCATTGACGGTTGTCGTCAAATTTCTGAATACGTGGATGGTAAAACGATTGGCGTAGCCGATGGATATCTGCAATTAGTCAAACGGATCGATGCGCTGGTGAATGATTTTCAGGGAACCATTGCAGTTATCCGCACCAAAGTCGAACTCCTGCTCCAAGATCAAAACTTGGCGCTTCAGGATCAGAACCTCAAACTCCTTCGGAGTGTGGACAAAACCACCCGAAGCCAAGCCATGCTCCAACATACCGTGGAAGGATTATCCGTCATCGTGATTTCGTATTATCTCAGCGGACTTGGAAGCTATGTGTTCAAAGCCATGGAAGAGGTCGGGTGGATCTCAAGTGCCTCCGTGGCCTCTGGCGTGTTTGTCCCAATCACTCTGGGATTATCCTTTCTTCTTATTTTTCTTGGACGGAAGGTTATTTACAAAAAATTCTCTGAAAAATCCCCAACCTAACCCTCATCCTTCATGTTCTTGCCCCCAATTGTGTGATGCCGCCTAGGTATCTGGGTCTCCAATTCCCATACAGCCTCCCTTGGAACTTCTAACGCCCTTTCAGAAAAACGCTAATATTTTACTTGGCATCCTCCGATAACATTCATTGGGCAGTATTTCTACCCGTCTTTTGTCAATAAATGGAGTCTGTTAGAAGCCAATGGAACCGCTGAATATTCCCCCGGAATGTATCGCTAAATTGGATTCGTGCACCTCTCTCCCCAGTCCGCCAAAGGTGGCGTTGCAAATCATTGAATTAGTTAAAAATCCAGAAATTGATATCGATGATGTGGTACGGGTGCTCTCGTTGGATCCGGCCCTATCCGTGAAAATCTTGCGTATGGCCAATTCACCCTTATATTCCTATGAGAAGAAAGTTGCGACCCTGCAAAAGGCTGTGATGTTGATAGGTCTCAATGGCATCCTTTCGCTTGCTCTGTCTTTTTCTTTGGTGAAATCGCTTCGGCGCGGCCAAGGGGAAGGATTAGACCATAACCAATTTTGGCGTCGAGCCTTAATTTCCGGATCAGCAGGGTTGGCTCTGGCGCAAATGTGCAATCGCTCTGATCAGGAAGAATTGTTTATGGCCTCATTCACGCAGGACATTGGCATGTTGGTGTTGGATCAAGTCGAGCCTCCCTTATATGCCCATCCGGATTTTCCGCAAATGACACATCAACAGGGGAT
This sequence comes from Candidatus Nitronereus thalassa, assembly GCF_032191465.1. Classification (NCBI taxonomy): domain Bacteria; kingdom Pseudomonadati; phylum Nitrospirota; class Nitrospiria; order Nitrospirales; family Nitrospiraceae; genus Candidatus Nitronereus; species Candidatus Nitronereus thalassa. The sequence goes on from NZ_JAQOUE010000001.1 coordinate 1,949,424, forward strand.
TGCCCACGAACGAGAGCACTTTTTTGGGGTGGATCACGCGACAGTGGGAAGTTGGTTGCTCCAACGATGGAATTTGCCGGATGGCCTGATTACAGCGGTGCGATATAGCGATGAACCTGATCAAGCCCCACAAGAAATCGAGGACCGCCAATATCTCCAATGTGTGGCCTTCAGCGGAATGTTCGCCGATCTGTCGGTATCGCAGGTAGACGACGATACGCTCTTCGAAATTTCCGATTCGATTGAAACTTCCTTGAAGTTACCCTCGTTGGGTTTTGTGGAAGTCTTTAAAAAAGTGAAACAATTGGTTCAAGAATCTGGCCCGTTGTTTGAAATCGATTACCAGGAAGGATTTGATCCAGATACTACCATGGAGCGCGCACGCGAACTCCGCGCCCTACGGACCATCGCTCTAGACCAAAAAATGCATACCCTTACCACACAAATATAGTTGTTCTTCTCCCCCCTAACCTTGTCTTATTTTCTGCTGTTGTCTCCCAAAGAAATACACCATCGCCCGTCTTACGTTGTCGATTGTGCCTGAAGAATGGGCCCGATATCCGCTTTCGAATAGGTCGCGGGTTTTACCCATTTACCATCGTCGCGCTTATATCCCCCGACCTTACTCATATTCGATCGCTGCACCTCACGAAACACCGGTTCCATATCAATGCCATACGACACGGCCGTGCCATAGACCACGTACAAAAGGTCAGCAAGTTCCTTGGCAATATCGGGTAAATTTTTTTCTTCCAGCGCACCTTTGAGTTCATCAAATTCTTCCTGGATGAGTCTAATACGTAGGGCCTTGGTTTTTTCATCAGGCACGGTCGGAATGTCCGATATATGAATCTCAAATTCTTTGTGAAACTCAAGAACCATTTGTTGTGCCTCGTACACGTTCGCCTCCTTCACAGTAATTCAGAAATTCAGTATTTGGGAAATTAATGGCATTTTCTTCGTGCTCAAAGATTCTATAATGCAAGCAATATATACACATCATTAACATTCGTTCCTGTGGCACCAGTATGAATACGACCGCCAACCTTTTCAAAGAAACCATAACTGTCATTGTTCGTCAGTGCCTGTATCGGATTTAAAGATCTTTTTTGGGCACGTTCTACTGTCTGCCCGTCAACCAGAGCCCCAGCCATTTCCGTTGGGCCATCACTGCCATCTGTTCCGAAACCAACCACATACATCTTGGGCAAGCCGACAATCTGCATCGCCCCGGATAAGGCCAATTCCTGAGCTCGGCCCCCTTTTCCATTTCCTCGTACCGTGACCGTCAACTCGCCCCCCCACACAACACAAGCCGGCCTAAACACGGGCCTTCCCGAAGCATGTATTTCTCGGGCAATGGCCCCAATCATCTTTCCTGCCTCTCGAGCCTCGCCTTCTAGAGTCGTGGTCATGACGAGTGGATTAAGGCCCTCCAATTTGGCTTGAGTGGCGATAGCTTCTACCGTCAGACGATTATTTCCGATAATTTCATGATGAATTCGAGCCGATTTCTTGGCTTTACGTTTAGTTGTATCGGCCATATGAGCTTTGATTCCCTTCTCAAGATGAAGACGCACCGCTGAAGACACGCGATTCCATATCTGATAGTGCTGGAGGATCTCTCGTGCCTCCAGACAGGTGCTAGGGTTGGGGACAGTTGGTCCAGACCCGATGGTCGCCAGATCATCCCCCAAAACATCCGAGAGAACGAGAGAAACAATCGTGGCTGACGTCGCGGATGCCAACTGTCCGCCTTTTATCGAAGAAAGATGTTTCCGTACGACATTGATTTCATGAATGGTAGCCCCACAGCGAAGCAACATACTCGTAGTACGCTTTTTATCCTGTAAGGTCAGACCCGGAGCTGGAGCGGCAAGAAGACTCGATGCTCCGCCGGAAATGAGCACAAACAATAAATCTCGTCGGGTCAAGGAATGAACAAAGGTGAGGATTTCCCTGGCAGCTTGTACGCTTCGTGTGTCAGGGACTGGATGACTGGCTTCGTGTAGACGAATCGTTTGGGTTGGGCATCCGGATCGGTCTTTGACCGAGACCAGCCCCCCATCCAAGCGAGGACCTAAGTGTTGCTCCAAGGCCAGAGCCATGGAGCCTGATGCTTTCCCAGCCCCCACACACACGACTCGATCAAATTTTTTTAGATCATATTGACGCCCTCCGACCACGAGTCTCGATCCGTTTACGGACAAGGCTTTTTTCATGGCCATGATTGGATCGGCAGCTTGCAACCCTGCAAGCAATAACTTCCTAATAATGGTGCAAGCCTTTCGGTCGTATGAATCGATATGAATTTTCATAGTTGGGTGTACACGAATTATTCGTTAGTGCTGACCACTAACCGACTCGCCCCTGTGTTTTCCCCTGCAAAGGCTGTGGTACTATTCTGCGTATGTCAGGCTTGCAGGTTTTACACCAGACGATTACGGATTGCACCCTTTGCCCTCGATTAACCACCTACCGTCGAAGGATTGCCCAAACCAAGGTCAAACGGTTTCAAGAGTGGGAATATTGGGGCCGACCGATTCCAGGGTTTGGCGATCCCAAAGCCCAACTATTTGTTCTCGGATTGGCTCCAGCCGCCCATGGCGGCAATCGTACTGGGCGCGTATTCACTGGAGACCGAAGTGGGGATTGGCTCTACGAAGCCCTTCACCAATTTGGATTTTCGACTCAAGCCGAAGCCACTCATCGAGGCGATGGCCTCAAGCTCCACAATTGCTATGTCGGGGTGGCCCTACGCTGCGCCCCACCGGATAATAAACCCACGAAAGAAGAATTCAACACATGTCGTCCCTATTTGCAGGAAGAGCTTCGACTGTTACCAAACATTACGGTTGTGGTAGCGTTGGGGAAAATTGCCTTCGATGAATATCTGAAAGCATCCCAGGCACTAGGGCATTCACTCCGCAAGCCCTTGCCAAAGTTTGGACATGGATCGGTGCATTCCACCCCCTGGGGAGTGACACTCCTGGGATCCTATCATCCAAGTCAACAAAATACCTTCACGGGGCGACTGACTCGCCCGATGTTTCACGGGGTATTTCATCATGCAAAGAAGTTGATCGACCCATAATCGTACTCACCGATTTGACTGCGCTGAAGGCCAGGGTTAGAATTTTTCAACAAGGTCGCCAGGATTCGACGTTGCAAACTGAAACCATTCCTGTTTAAAGGGGGCCAAAATGTCCATCCCTCACATCGTTTTTCTGAGTGCCATTCTCTTTTTGGCAGGATGCGGAGGCAACCCCTACCTGGACGCCTCATTAAATCCCGCAGAGCTTCAAGGGAAACCGCAATCTTGGTTTGAAGAAAATTGGGGGAAACCTAGCGCCAAAGCTCAACGATTTTTTGGAGGAGAAACCTGGACATATTTCCGGATAGCCGGTGGGAAAAAGACGTTTCCGTATTTCAATTTTGAACCTAACGAATGCCAAATCAGTTTAGATTTTGACAAAGAAGGCAGACTGGAAGATTCGTCCTATTCTGGGTGCTAATTAGCTGCCAACACCTCATTGTCAGTTGCCCTCCATTTCTCGCTCATGAATTCCCCGAACTCAAACGTATGCGTTTATCCCACCCTTCAAGCCCTCACGACGGCCGCAGCAGAGCATGTGATTCATCAGGCCTCCCTCGCCATAAACCTTCGAAAAAAGTTTACAATTGCGCTGGCTGGAGGTTCGACTCCTAAGAATCTCTATGCATTGCTAGCAAGCCCTGAGTATCGAACCCGCCTCGATTGGGAAAAGGTAGAATTTTTCTGGGGTGACGAACGACATGTCCCACCCGACCATGCCGACAGTAATTATCGAATGGCTCATGAAGCCATACTAGGACCTCTCCAAATTCCCGAAACCCATATACATCGAATACAGGGCGAACTAGCAGATGCCCAGGAAGCTGCGAATCGGTATGAGTCATTGCTTCGGAATCGACTGGCGTCGACTGATTCTGCTATTCCCCAGCTTGACTTGGTTTTGTTAGGGATGGGACCAGATGGGCATACCGCCTCCCTATTTCCTGGAACGGATGCGGTTCATGAATCAACCCGGTTAGTCGTGGCCCCTTGGGTAGAAAAATTTCAGACGTTTCGGATTACGATGACTCCTGCGTTGATTAACCACGCTTATCAGGTCACCTTTCTCATTTCCGGAGGGGAAAAAGCCCAAGTGCTTCGAGAGGTCAAAGAAGGGCCGTATCAACCAGATGCGCTACCTTCCCAGGTAATAAAACCTCTATCCGGGCATTTAACTTGGCTCCTTGACCAGGAGGCCGCAAGCAACCTCTCAACACAACAATCTGACTGAAATTCCCCCAAAATTGATCGATTGCCCTATGTGTCCCCACGTGCGATGTAACACTTCTAAAAAACTTTAGACTACATCATCGCCTGGAATTTCCACCGATGTTTCTAGAGTTTCGTGAATTGCGTTACAGACAATACTCTTCATTTCCAGTATCTTGCAGGGTCACAAAGCGTTAGAATTGACGAGGCAATGCCCCTTTGTTTATACCCAAACGATACGGCAGTTCTTTTTTTGAATAGGAGTCAATATGGAATCCGAAGTGATTACTAAAGCTGTCAGTGAACGATATGCCCATGCGGTGACCAATGGAGAAGAAATGTGCTGTCCTACTGGCTATGACCACGAAGACTTGCGTTCCTTTATTCCCGAACCCGTCCTCAAGGTTTCCTATGGCTGTGGCACGCCAGTAGGACTTTCCACGGTACAACCCGGGGAAACGGTTTTGGATATTGGTTCCGGAGGAGGGATCGATTGTTTCGAGGCTTCTCGACGCGTCGGGCCAACCGGACGAGTCATCGGCATTGACATGACAGATGAAATGCTTGCCCTGGCCCGCACCCATGCGCCCACCGTTGCGAAAAATCTTGGCTATGCTGAATCGAATGTGGATTTCCGAAAAGGGCAAGCCGAAGCCATGCCCGTTAAAAATGAAGACGTTGATCTGATTGTTTCGAATTGCGTGATCAACCTATCTCCAGACAAGCCTAAAGTGTTTCAGGAAATGTTCCGTATTCTCCGACCGGGAGGGCGGTTTTCCATTTCGGATATCGTTTCCGATCACTCCATTCCCAACTATATGATTCACGATAAAGAAAAATGGGGAGACTGTCTTTCTGGTGCCCTTCCACTCCATGAATATTGGGGAGGGCTCCGTGCGGCAGGATTTTTAGGTATTCATCAGGTAAATCTCATTCCATGGCGGGTCATTGACGGAATTCATTTTCTCTCGATCACCTTGACAGGCTACAAACTCACTACCCCGACAACCACAGCTTCAAAATTTGCGACACTCAAAGGCCCATTTAGCCAAATCACGGATGAGCTCGGACAAACCTTTACGCGAGGCATACCTGAATCTATCAATCCTCAAACCGCGACACTTCTTCAAACCCCGCTCTATGAGAATTTGTTCGTATTCTCCGAAACACCTGAAAAACTCACAGAGTCCGATCCACGATGGTCAAGTATTCTGCCAGAGGACAGCGACTGTATGTGGGCCGGAGACTTTGCGATGCTGACCGGCCCATGTCTCGAAGCGCGCGATGATGATGGCCATACCTTCCACTGCGGAGTTCCTTTAGAAATTTGTTCAAAGACCCATCGGGTCTTACAGCATGGAGCCTACCAACCATACTTTGGAGTGATTAATCGCGCTATGCAGCCAAGCTCGCATGAAGCCATTATTTGCGAACCAACTGGCGGGTGTTGTTAGTCAGACCTAGAAACAGGACTAAATATATTCGATGAAGAATATCCCCCTGGTTGCCCCAACTTCCCCTGCTGATTTGGAAACAAAGGGAACTTCCTTCCCGCAAACGTTGTCTGATCATGGACTTTCCCCGTTAATCGCCAAGGATATAAGGTCCCTACAGATCAATATCGGAAAGCTGTGCAACCAGACATGCTCTCATTGTCATGTGGATGCGGGACCGACACGGACGGAAAACATGACGCTCGACACCATCAAAGCCATCCTTTCCGTCGTCAAAAAACATCCGAGCATTGCCACCATTGATATCACTGGCGGGGCTCCTGAGATGAATCCCCATTTTGAATTTTTGGTGGAAGAATGCCGCGCTTTAGAACGAAAAGTCATTGACCGCTGCAATCTCACGGTATTTTTCGTGAAAGGCAAATCCCAATTACCAATGTTTCTCGCGAAACACCAGGTAGAAGTTGTGGCCTCACTGCCCTGTTATTCACAAGACAATGTGGATCAACAACGCGGGAAGGGAGTGTTTGATCGAAGTATTGCCGCATTACAACAACTCAATCAATTGGGATATGGCAAGGAAGGGACAGGATTGATTTTGAATTTGGTCTACAATCCTTTAGGATCAAATCTTCCGCCTCAACAGCATAAACTCGAACTCGATTATAAGCATGAGCTCCGGACTCAGTTCGGTATCGAGTTTAACCAGTTATTAACAATCACCAATATGCCAATCAGCCGTTTTCTGGATGACCTGAGACGCACAGGCCAGATGGATGCCTACATGGATCTCCTCATCAACAACTTCAATGCCGATTCTGCCGATAGAGTGATGTGCCGGACATTATTAAGTGTGGGTTGGGACGGGAGGCTGTATGATTGCGATTTCCATCAGATGCTCGATATCCCCTTAGCGGATGGATTGCCTCAGACGATTCAGGAATTTCAATTTCAACCCCTTGGAAATCGTCCCATTGTCATGGCCCAGCATTGCTTCGGTTGCACCGCTGGGGCCGGCTCTTCTTGTGGCGGGTCACTTCTCTAACAATCAATTCGCACCGCTGTCCAAAACGCCTAGCAATTGCCCTACATAGCGACTTATCCCTTCCCGGACATGTAACTTTTAAATTTCCCGGCACAGTCGTCGCTGCAAAAATAATATTGTTGTCCCCCAACTTTTTCGCCGATGGCGTCACCAGCCGGAATATAAGATTTACACACTGGGTCCTGCACCATCACATCTTTGGCAGGCAACGCCGGATCAGGTTTCTTTTTTCCAAAAAATTCTCGCAGAGAAGTTCGAACCATGAAAAAAAGTATAATGAGTAGTACCAGAATAATGATGATCCGCCACATAAGAAACCCTTTCACCCCAATAAAACGGTTCGAAAACCAGGAGAAAAACTCCTTAAGGACTTATGACTCTTGTGTCCCGATGTCTATGGGGCACAAATACTTCTACCAGTATACTGATTTGTCATATGGAGGGCCAACGAAAATCTGTATAGGCAAGGGAGAAAAGGGTTTATCCATACACACGGCCCATCCTAAGCAAATGCTTAACCCTTTCAATCGGCCTTGATTGCTCTAGCATTTTCAAACTTGTTAGGATCATTATCCTTTTCAATCCTAAATGAATGAATTTCTCGTAATTTTCATATCATGAATATTCCCGTGTTTTCCCGACTCATTTTGATCGTTGGTAGCTTGGCACTTCTTACGAGCTGTGCCACAGCCCAGCCTCGAATCATTGACCTTACCTACTCTTTTGACGAACAGACGGTGTATTGGCCTAAGAACCAACATTTTCATCGACAAGATACAGCCAGAGGCATGACCCCAAAAGGCTATTGGTATGCCTCAGGAACATTCTCTGCTTCAGAGCATGGAGGGACCCATCTCGACGCGCCCGTACATTTCGCGTTGGATGGACAGAGTATCGATCAAATTCCCGTGGAAAGCCTTGTGGGCCCTGCCGTTGTTCTCGATATTCGAGAGGGGTGTCGGCTTAATACTGACTACGAACTCACCGTTCAAGACATCCATCTTTGGGAAACACAATTTGGTCTCATAGAACCCAATGACTTGGTTTTGATTCGCACGGGATGGGGCAAACATTGGCCAGATCCCCAACACTATCTCGGCAGTGCCACACCCGACAACCCTACGACTTTACATTTTCCTGGAGTGTCAGCCGAAGCTATGGCCTTCCTGGTCCACGATCGTCAGATTCGGGGGCTAGGCATTGATACGGCGAGTATCGATCCGGGCCAATCAAGAGATTTTCAGGCACATCAAATTTTAAGTGCCGCCAATCGGTATGCACTAGAGAATGTGGCATACCTCGATCAACTTCCCACTCGAGGCGCCACGGTCTATGCTTTACCGATCAAGATTAAAAACGGGACTGGCGGCCCTGTTCGACTGATTGCTGTAATCCCAAAATGATCTGAAAGGATCGATCAACCAATCTACTTTCGAGAAGGAATAGGGAATGATCAATATTTCTCTGATGGGACAATTAGAAACGGCCGATGGTGAGCGAAGCCTGGCCTGTGAAATTGAAGACGCCATGCCAGTCAAACTCCTGCTACAAAAACAGGGACGTAAGCTTCGTCAAGTCACTCGGTTGTTACGGGAAAAAAAGGTCATGGTCACAGTGAATCGACGCGTGGCCAGCGAAGATACTCAGGTGTACGATGGAGACGAGATCAGTCTAGTGGCCCATGACGGGATGAGCACGAAAGGTTTGGGGCCGTCGTTTTATGAATGACCTCCTCATGATCCATTCTCACTCATGGAGTGGGTTGGTATGGTAATCGTCCAAACAAACAAAAAGGGACAGCTACTTTCTAGCTGTCCCTTTTCAGTTTTTTAAAATGAAGCCAGATCCGTCTCGGTAAAATCGCCTCTTCAATCACCTAGAAAAAATCAAAGATAAATGAGAACCGATACAGTACTTACTTCTTGCCGAGAATAGAATCCTTCGCTGCCTTGGCTACTCGGAATTTGACCACTTTCTTAGCAGGAATCTTAATCGGTTCCCCAGTTTGGGGATTCCGACCAGTTCGAGCCTTGCGGTGAGACAAGACAAGCTTTCCAATCCCTGGAAGGGTGAAGGCATTTTTGGCCTCCTTGTAAGCCAGTGCCGCCAAATTGTCTAGTATCTCTGTTGCAGTCTTCTTCGTCACACCAGATTTACCAGCAAGGTGATCAGCGATCTGGGACTTTGTCATGGCTTTTCCCATACAGACCTCCTCTTCATGAGTGTAAAATGTAGGTAGCGCTCAACAACAATATTACGAACTAACAGTGGCCAATCCACTGTTCTATGAACAAAAACACCGATTGTTCCGAATGAATATGATAACTAGATGGGACGGGGCGAGATACTACCGTAAGGATTCTACCCTGTCAACCACAAAACACGCATGGATGCAAGAAAATATTCGGTTCCACCTCTCCCGAAAAAAGTTTTCGATGGTTGCTGCCTAGAACCATGGCAAGGTAGAGTAAGGTCTCAACTTTATCCGTAATCCTTCAGAACAGATAGAGGTCCAGCATGGCTAAAGAAATTCCTGTATTTTCCTCGACCAAGACGGAAGAACCCAAAGAGGAAGTCATCTATTGCCGCGTATTTTGCCAACGAGAAGATCCTTCTCCCTTGCGCTTATTACTCGACTTTCTAAAATCCAAAAGCCAAGTCCCCCTTGTCCCCAAAATGGATCCCGAAGCGCTGGATGACTGGAGTTGGGCACAAGTTTCCTTGGGGTATCACCGTGAACGAAAACCCATCCAATTATTTTGCGTTCGTGACCGAGGGACCTATAAAGATGTCTTTGAACAAGAACAGGCCGGATTCAGTGGACAACTCTCGGCCTTTGGCGACCAAGAGGCTGAAATTGCCAGAGAATTCGTGGTGCGATCCAAATTTATCCTCACCTCCCGACTCATCAAGGATGACATCACCGATGAAGGCTACGATTTTAACGGTTGGATTTTAGAGTTTTTCCAGGATAACTGTAATGGGATTGTGCAAATCGATGGGCAGGGCTTTTTTTCGCCAAAAGGCGAACTTATTGTTGATATGCAAAATGATCCGGTCGAGGATTTTTCAACCCCGCAAATCAAACCCTCCTAAGACTATGTATCTAGGGTACCTCTACTAGGAAGGTACGAGACTGTCACACACCGTGGTTCCAAAAGTCCGTTGAGGAATTTCGGAAATCGCCCCTCGATATCCAACCCCATCTTTGACGACCTCGACCAAGGCATTTTGGTCGAAGAGAGCCGGCTTATTGATTACATCATGGCAACAAAACAAGAGGTCTGCACGCTTGCCTGGTACGATACTTCCCGTGTCCTCTTGGCCAATGCGTTCAGCGGCCAGCCCCGTTCCTGCATACCACGCCGATAAGGAAGAAAGTCCGTCCTCCATTAACGAGACAATTTCCATATAGTTCCGCCCATGCATGTTTGGCAAAATGGGATCGGTACCGGTCAACATTTTTAACCCACTAACATGTGCAATGCGAACCGCTTCCGCATGAACGGCAGCCACCTGTTGCACCTTCTCCATGACAAAGGGACTCATGCCCTCGGCGCCCGATAACGACCGGCTAATCCAAGATGTCGGAGTGACCGTACATCCTTTGGCAAAGGCACGCTCGGCCAGATCCTGATCCATGAAGGAAATATGTTGGATATCTTGAACTCCACAGTCGATGGCCAACCGGATCCCGCTTTTGCTATGGGCATGAGCGGCCACCATGAGACCTCGCCCCGCCGCTTCATCACAGATGGCCTCCACTTCCGCTTGAGTAAAATCACGATGCTCTAAATGGTCCGAAGGCGAAATCACACCCGGGCTCGTGCAAATCTTGACCAAATCACCTCCACAGGCCGCGATCTCCCTGACGCGCTTTCGACAGTCCCAAGGCCCATCCACAATGTTAGAAGGCTGACCAGGACCAGGGGGCCATAACCGCGACACAGCGGCATGACATCGATCCGTCCCACGAAAATCCGCATGCCCACCCGTGGTAGACAGCATACAGATAGCAATTTTCATCCGTGGGCCAATGATCATGCCTTCATCCACCATGCGCTTAACAAAATGCGTCGCTCCGCCGACATCCCGAACCGTTGTAACTCCACCATTTACGAGCGTGGTAAATAAAATTTTCTCCGTATACAACAAACCTGCCTGCGTATTCATCGTATCCATATCTTCGTGACGAATCCCCACCACTGTCACATGGCTATGACAATCAATAAGTCCTGGGGTCACGATGTACGAAGAACAATCCACTCGGCGAATGTCAGACCCATTGGGGCCCTGAGAATCATGCGGCTTGAGTGCATGTACTTTTCCCTCATCCATCCACAGATCCACCCCCTCATGAATAGCCTGGGTGGAGGCAGAAGTCCCGTCATACAATTTTTGGATATTCGAAAAAATAATCATGATCTATTTCCGGTTGCCGATAGAATACGCTCGCTAAAGTTTCTCTAGCGTATTCCAGAGAATTTCTCAATAGGACCACGAGGGTTCGCGCTTGAATTCTTAACCTTCCTAGGGCCTATTCTGCCACAGAACGAGAATGCTTCCCTGTCGACTTGGCAGAATTTACCCAACCATGATAGGTTAGCTCCTCTCTTTTTGTGATATTCTTTGAACTCGCATTGGTTCTCTAGCCTGGTAGCCATAACTCAATTCTGCGAAGGTCCCTTGCATTCCCTGCAGCTCCAACATGATCAACCTCACCATGTAATTCAAAATCGACGTTGTGGCACATCAAACAGGGTGAATGGACACTGTCAATGCCCAATTCTTATCACCATATCATGAGTATCTATTTATGAGTCCTCAATCGGAACACCGTTGGTTCTTTGAACCAGAAACTTTCCCTGTCAGGCACATTGGCTCCACCGACGCAGAAGTCCAAGAAATGTTGGAGGTGTTGGGTTTGCCCTCCCTTGATGCGTTAGTACAGGCAACCATTCCCCAGGACATTCGTTTGCAGAATCCTTTAAATCTGCCCTCGCAACGGACCGAACAGGATGTGTTGGGCGAAATGAAAACCATGGCCCAACAAAACACCGTATATCGCTCGTTTATTGGGATGGGATATTACGATTGCGTCACTCCGCCAGTCATTCTTCGAAATATTTTGGAGAACCCCGCTTGGTACACCCAATACACTCCCTATCAAGCAGAGTTGGCCCAGGGCCGCTTAGAAGCTCTCCTGAATTTTCAGACCATGGTCACGGATCTCACGGGGCTCCCACTAGCCAACGCTTCACTATTGGATGAAGGGACAGCCGCAGCCGAAGCCATGGCCATGTGTTTCGCGATCGGGAAATCCTCACGGCCCGCATTCTTTGCCTCGAAAGGATGCCACCCACAAACATTGGCGGTCGTACAAACCCGGGCGGAATCACTTGGGATTACGCTGGACATTGGGATGGTCGATAATATTGATTGGGAACAACATGCATACTGTGGCCTTCTTCTCCAGTACCCCACGACGGATGGCTTTCTTCGCAACTATCAGGATTTAGCCCAACGCGCCCATGAAGCTGGGACTCATGTTGTGGTTGCGACAGATTTGTTAGCCCTCACCCTGCTCAAACCACCAGGCGAATTCGGCGCTGACATTGCCATTGGATCGAGTCAACGATTTGGCGTCCCGCTTGGTTTTGGCGGTCCACACGCGGCCTTCCTTTCGACCAAGGAGGAGTTCGCCAGGCAAATGCCAGGACGCATTGTGGGAGCATCCAAAGATGCCAAGGGCAAGACAGCCTATCGCCTCGCCCTTCAGACACGGGAACAACACATTCGTCGGGATCGTGCCACGAGTAACATTTGCACAGCACAAGTTCTGCTCGCCAATATCGCCGGTCTCTATGCGGTCTATCATGGCCCCAATGGACTCAAGCGAATGGCTGAACGGGTCCACGGAATGACGCAGGTGTTAGTCGAAGGATTGACCCGATTGGGGTGTCAGGTCACAGATGAAATGTTTTTCGATACCATTCGCGTCTCTTCTGTTTCGTTAAAGCCTGAGAATATCCTCAAGCAAGCGACACATCATGGTCTTAACCTTCGTTCTTTTGAGGATGGATCGTTCGGCATCTCCTTGGACGAAGCCACAACTCTGGACGACCTTGAAACCCTGTTTAAAACCTTCTCGAAAGATGGGCGAATTTGGTTTAGCCCCAAAGAACTGGCTGAAGCCTTGACCGTCTCCATTCCTGCGCCATTTGCTCGAACCACCCCTTTTCTGACGCATGAAGTGTTTAATCGTTATCACTCGGAACACGAGTTGTTGCGTTACATGCACCGGCTCCAATCTCGCGATCTTTCCTTAGTGCATTCGATGATTCCTCTGGGATCATGCACCATGAAACTCAATGCCACCTCGGAAATGATCCCAGTGACGTGGCCGGAATTTAGCCGGATCCATCCATTTGCGCCCCAGGACCAGACTGCCGGATATAATCAATTATTTCAGCAACTAGAATCCTGGCTCTCGGAAATTACCGGATTTTCTGGAGTCTCTTTGCAACCGAATGCAGGATCTCAGGGTGAATATGCCGGGTTGATGGTAATACGAGCGTATCAAAAACACCGGGGAGAGGCACAACGAAACATCTGCCTCATTCCGGTATCGGCCCATGGAACCAACCCAGCCAGCGCGGTAATTGCGGGCCTCAAAGTCGTGCCGGTATCGTGCGACAAACAAGGCAATATCGATGTTGCGGATCTTCAAGCCAAAGCCAGCCAGCATCGAGAACAGCTCGCCGCTCTGATGGTCACTTATCCTTCAACGCATGGGGTCTTTGAAGAATCGATTCGGGAAGTCTGCAAAATTGTCCATGAACACGGCGGACAAGTGTATATGGATGGCGCCAATATGAATGCCATGGTGGGCCTGTGCCGCCCCGGAGACATAGGCGCGGATGTCTGTCATCTGAACCTGCACAAAACTTTTTGCATTCCCCATGGAGGAGGTGGTCCAGGCATGGGCCCCATTGCGGCGGCGAGTCACTTAACTCCTTTCTTACCTGGACACCCCATTCGTAATCCCAGTGGCGACCAGGCGATCGGCGCCATATCCGCCGCGCCCTATGGAAGTCCCAGCATACTCCCAATTTCCTGGGCCTTCATTGCCTTAATGGGCGGTGATGGGCTCACCCATTCGACAAAAGTCGCTATTCTCAATGCCAACTATATGGCCAAACGCCTTGAGAAAGACTATAGGGTATTATTCCGAGGAAAAAATGGACTGTCAGCCCACGAATTTATTCTGGATCTGCGTCCCTTTAAGAAATCAGCCGATATCGAAGTCGAAGACGTGGCCAAACGATTAATGGATTTTGGCTTTCATGCGCCCACGATTTCCTGGCCGGTCGCTGGAACCATGATGATCGAACCCACCGAAAGCGAATCCAAGGCTGAACTGGATCGATACTGTGAGGCACTGATAACTATCCGTAAAGAAATTGAAGCTATCGAAGAGGGGCGACTTCCTCGGGATGACAACCCTTTGAAGAACGCTCCCCATACCATCGATGTCGTCACCAGTTCTCAATGGGTACACCCCTATACGCAAGAACAGGCGGCATTTCCCGCGCCCTGGTTACGTGACTATAAATTTTGGCCCTCTGTGTCTCGAATCGATAATGCCTATGGCGACCGTAACCTCGTATGCACCTGCCCACCAATGGAAGACATAATAAAAAAACCGGAAGCATAGTCTGGTTTTAAAATCATCATGAGCAGTGCCCTTTCATTGACCCTTCGATCCTTTCTTCCATATTCAACTAGATATCTGTTTCGACATCCGACAAAAATTGATCGGCTTCTTCAATATTGGACGGATTATTCCGGACGCTATGTAAAGATGGCAGATCTGACTGGAAAGGAACTGGGCTTGGCCATTGAATTTTTTAAATACCTTGAATTAAAGGAGCCCTTATTCCAACAGTTACATGGACTAAGAGTTATCCACATGCATCACATGGTCTATTATGTCATGACCAGATTGTTGAAGCCGGACATTATTGTGGAAACGGGGGTTAATGAAGGGATTTCTTCTGCTTTCATCCTTTATGCCATGGAGCACAATCAACATGGAAAACTCTACTCCATAGACTTACCGAATATTGATGTCGAACTTTACCCAGGAGGGCCCAGGCAAACAGACGGCGTCCCCGATGAAAAAGGAACCGGCTATCTCGTTCCCCATCACCTGCGTTCACGATGGGAATTAAGGTTGGGGGATGCTAAGGATCTTCTACCTGAACTTCTTCCCACACTGCCAAAAATTGACATATTTATTCATGATAGTCTCCACTCCTACGACCATATGTTTTTCGAATATCAAGCAGCTTGGCCCTACCTGAAACCTCAAGGGATCCTTCTTTCGGATGACATTGACTATAATAATGCCTTCGATGATTTCACCAGGGAAGTGCAAGGCCAACCCATTAGGTTTAATGCCAAGGTAGGGGCTTTGAAGAAATCTTAAGGTCTTTATCAGAAATTACCTGGATTCCTTTTTTCCTTCTTCATCGAATTCCTTTCCAAAAAACAAATGAATTTTTGAAGTCACCTTGCCTATACCTTCACTGAAGCCCTCAACAAATCCTTCCAGGTGAGGACGCCGACAATGGCACCATCTTTATTAGTAACAGGAAGGCAGGAAATATTGTGTTGCAGTAATGTCTCGACAGCGTCCTCAAGCGTCGTATCTTGTGCCACACTGATCGGTTTTCGACTCATGATCTGATGGGCCCGCTTTTGCAGCGTGGCCAAATCGCGAGTGGTTTCTGAGAGCGTGTCAATAAACGGACTAATGGATTTCAAAAGGTCACGATCGGAGATGACTCCCATGAGCCGATTCCCGCTCACCACCAGCACATGATGAAACCGATGCTGCTTAAACACGTCTCGAATACGAGCCAAGGTATCATCCATGTCCACCGTCACGATTTTTCGACTCATGATCATTTCGACCGTCATAACATAGCTCCTTCTCGAAACTCTCGAACGCCATACAGTACTCCAAACAGTTCGGCATCACAATTTCAAAGGACAGCATTGGTGAGATGCTCAAAGAGAAAGAATTCTGTATGATGGCGTAGGCCACAGACCTTCAATTTCCCATGAGTACGAAAAATCCCAACAAATTGCTTTTTGCCATTCTTCTTGGAATCACGATCGGCATTATCGTCGGAGGGTTTACGCCAGACATTGGCCGGTCGGTCCAATTCCTAGGAGACCTTTTTCTACGTGCCCTGTTTGTGATGGTGGTTCCGTTGGTCATCAGTTCCATGATCGTGGGCGTGAGCAGTCTGGGCGATGTTCGTCAACTGGGGCCTTTGGGAAGCCGTACCGTGCTCTTTTTTATGGCCACCACAGGAATCGCGGTCATTATTGGACTGTTACTCGTCCTGCTGATTCACCCCGGCACACCAGGCACTGGGCCAGAGTCGCAGGATCTCACGAATCTCGCCGAACGAATGGATCATAAACCGGATACGGTTGCTGGCCTTCTCCAAACCCTACTCACCACCTTGGTTCCCAAAAATCTCTTTGCCGCCATGGTGAATGTAGAAGTCTTGCCCCTCATTATTTTTTCCCTGATTTTTGGAGGTGTTCTGACCACGCTTGGAGAAAAAGGCGCGATCGTCATTCGGTTTTTTGATGGAGTCAATGACGCGATCATGGCGATGGTCCATTTATTGATGTGGACGGCACCAATGGGAATCGGGGCACTCATCGCCGGTCGGCTGGGAGAAGCGGGTGGCTTTAGCGGCTTTTGGCCGCAACTCGTCTCATTGGGCGCATATGCTGCCACGGTGATTATTGCGTTGCTGATTCATGCGCTGGTAATCCTCCCCCTTATTCTCCAGTTCATCGGAAAACAATCAGTCCCCGCCTATGCCAGAAATCTGAGCACGGCGCTCACGACCGCGTTTTCCACCAGCTCTAGCTCGGCGACGCTTCCGTTAACCATGGAAGCGGTGATTGATGAACACGGCATTTCCTCACGAACCGCCCGGTTTGTGCTCCCCCTCGGAGCCACGATTAATATGAACGGGACGGCATTGTATGAAGCCGTAGCCGCCGTGTTTATCGCACAATCCTATGGGATTGAGTTGAGCCTTGCGCAGACCGTGATTGTAGTATTAACGGCGACGCTGGCAGGTGTTGGAGCGGCGGGAATCCCTGAGGCTGGACTGGTCACCATGGTGATCGTACTGAAAGCCGTGGGCTTGCCCATTGAAGGCATTGGGTTGATTCTCGTTATTGATTGGTTTCTCGACCGTTGCCGAACCACGGTCAATGTTTGGGGAGATGCGGTGGGGGCGGCGGTTATTGATAAATTGGAGAATACAACCTAGCAAGGAAAATTTAATGTTCTGATAATTTTTCCTACTTTTCCTGCCATTTAAATTATCCGCTTTTTAAATCACTTCACACCCCGTCACATTTTTCCGATATAATGTCTAGAGGGAGGTATACATGATTTCCTCTCATACTATTGGTTCCCTTCTTCTCGATCGCCTGCATCAGCTGGGGCTAAAGCATATCTTTGGCATACCTGGCGATTACGTCCTCACGCTTTTTCAACTGATCGAAGAATCCCCAATTCAGCATATCGGGACCACTCGGGAAGATTGCGCGGGATTTGCCGCTGACGCCTATGCGCGTATTCACGGCATCGGCGGAGCCTGCATCACCTATTGTGTAGGAGGGCTCAATATCGTCAACGCCACAGCCTGTGCCTATGCGGAACGGTCCCCCGTGGTCATTCTGTCCGGATCACCAGGCATGGCAGAACGCGTGAATAATCCCTTTCTCCACCACATGGTGCAGGATTTTTCCACGCAACGAGATGTCTTTGAAAAAGTCACTGTAGCCTCGATCGTAATCGACGACCCCCTGACCGCCGAGCGGAAGATCGACCGAGCGCTCACCGCATTGCTGAAATATAAACGTCCTATTTACCTAGAAATTCCTCGGGACAAAGTCCTGTCTCCAGTTCAGGTAGCCTCCCCGAGATTTCCCGACGTCACAGAATGTGAAAGTGATCCCGCGGCCTTAAAAGAAGCCGTGGCGGAAGTCCGGGGGATTCTCTCGGGCTCGGAACGTCCCGTCATTCTGGCGGGTGCAGAATTGTTCCGGTTTGGATTGGAAAAGGAACTCACCACCTTGGTGGAACACATGCATGCACCCGTGGCGACAACGTTGTTGGGAAAATCGGTGATTCGTGAAGATCACCCGCTGTATATTGGCGTGTACGGTGGACTAGTGGGTCGCCAGGAAATCTTGGACTTTGTAGACCAGGCCGATTGCCTGCTCACACTCGGCACGCTGCTTACGGATATCGAAGACGTCAAGGCACATTCAACTCTACTGGCAGCTGGCCGCACCATTCACGCCACGGCGGAGACCATCGCCATCAAGCATCATCGCTATGAAAACGTTCGGTTCGAAGATTTCATTCGTGCGCTGGCATCGTCCCCTTTGCCGGCCTTTCCTTCTCGTCCCTTACCCGCCCTGGACAGTGTTCAGTATGAAAAGCCTCCCGCCCACACCCCAGTCACGCTCCGAAACATGTTTGGATATTTGGACGGTCTCCTCAACGACCAAACCATTGTCATTGCGGACGTTGGCGAATCACTCTTTGCTGCAGCAGATTTGCACGTTCACCAAAGCGCGGAATTTCTCTCACCTGCTTATTACACCTCTATGGGCTTTAGCGTTCCAGCGGCTTTGGGCGCCGGGTTGGCGAACCCCAAACTACGCCCCATCGTCCTTGTGGGAGATGGCGCATTTCAGATGACCGGCACGGAGCTTTCGACCTGTTTACGGTATGGCCAATCTCCTATTGTAATTGTGCTGAATAATCGAGGGTACACAACCGAGCGAGAAATTATGGAGGGCCCATTCAACGATATTCAGGAATGGCAATACGAAAAAGTCTGTGATCTGATCGGCAGCGGGACAGGACACAGAGCCGAAACATTTGGAGAATTCCAGAGTGCCTTAGACCAGGCCTTTGCCGACACTCAACATCTCCATGTGTTAAATGTGCTGCTCGATCCCAAAGATCGTTCAACAGCCATGACCCGAGTCGCCCAGCGATTGGCAAAGCGTTTATCCACTGGGTAAAATTGACACACTCCCTGCTGGCCATCTACGAAAGCCCCTCATCTCCTTCTGCAAACAATGGAATCACAATAAGCTTTAACCCCTAGATATTAACACCATACGAATATTGGCGTATTCAATCTCACCCCTACGTAGCTTATCAAATACACTTTCCAAAATTGCTTGCGACTGTAAGATTTATAGTGGACATTTTTTAATTAACCGCCCTCGCAATACCTTCACATTTTTTCATCATTCCCGAATGCGATTGCGAATTGACAAACTCCAACAACCTGTGGCCTATTTGGATAACTGGCTCATTTCCCCTCAGCAGGCAAGATTTTCATGAAAACCCGTTTCAAAGAATTTAATCCCAAAAAATTTAGTTTCCATAAGGACCCGGTGCTAGTGCTCGAAGATTTTTGGTCGAAGGAGGAGCGCGATACGTTCCTTGCGGCAATGGCCCAAGCAGAATGGAAAAAACGTTCGGAAATTCAGGCCACAGATTTAGCCTTCCCCAACTGTGGAGATTGGCTCAAAGCCCAAATTGCCCCAACAGAAGGATCAGTACTGCTCAATCGCATGGCGCTGCCCTGTATCGCCGACTATATTGAATCTTTTCCTCGAATCAAACAACGACACATGGGGTTCAGTTACTACTCCTATGGGGCAGGAGATTGCCTCTCCACTCATGATGATACCGACGAGCAATATGCCAGAATGGACGCAGTACCAGGACAAACCCCACAATCATTACCCCCGCAACGTCGGATCGCAGTTGTGAGCTACTTTCATCATGAATGGAATCCAGATTGGGGAGGCGAGCTCATTGTGTATGACAGTCGCAAAAAAAAGGATGGCCAAGTCCGCCTGGAAGTTTCGTACTGCCTGGAACCAAAACCTGGATCCATCGTATTTTTCACCGTGCCCAGATTCCATCGAGTCTGCCGCGTAGACCCCCTGGCCAACGAGCATAGACGAATGTCCATTGCCGGATGGTTCATGACCGAACACTATTCTTAATCGCACCCTCTCTCGCCAAGCCACAGAGCGCGATCTAATTATCTTCTTTTTGATCCAGGGGGATTCTGTTGATTGAGTTCTAGAAGTATTTATATAAGCAGGGTGTCGCCCCTGCAGACGAGGTCCTTTTGTTTCGGCAAAAGGACCCAAAACCATGTTCGCCTGTGCGCGGCCCCTACGACCCTGCTCAGAGCAGGCTCTCCGGGGTCCCTCCGCTTCCGTCCCGAATCAAGATGGCTCAGGAACTCGCTCCGAGGTGCAAGGCCACCTCTCCGCTCAAACAGCCTTCGCCAGGAAGCCGATTCGGGACTCCACCTCCGCCGCGCTCAACGCAGGAACCACTAACTAAATAATCCAATTATTCAAACTAGGTATGAGAAAGAACTTCTCTACAAAAACCCAACACCTGCAATTGCCACCATGCATACAATCGAAAAAAGAGAAACGTCACCCTTGCCGTTCTTAGTGTAGGACCCAAGGAAAGATTCCTTCATCGCATTAATTACGAACTATTCAATTGGCATAAGCCTAATGTCGCATTGCAAGACCTGCCCATCAAATCTACTTTAATACCTTCAAGTTCCGTTAAATCCGTTCCCTTGTCTAATGTGTTCAAAAAGCTTTTCTAACTGATCGCGATAACCAATTTTATAAAAATTCGCCATAAATTGAATCGTATTCCCTGCAGGTCCATCAAGAAATGGGGCACAATTATGAAATTCACAAGAAATTAAATGGTAGGTTCCTCCCCTATAGATTAGCTTGCAGTTTCGGAAAATGCACCTTTCGTAATGGTGTTGGTCAATTTGGATATTTTCATTTTGAAAAGTTCTATCACAGATCATTTCCATAAGGGGCACGCTCCTTTCAGATGCAAGAGCTATGGCATTATTCACCAGTATGGTTGAAGGAAGAGATGGAGGAGTTTTATTTAAATTTGTTTCTCCCTGACATAGAGATAAAGTTGAAAGTAAGTAGCTGAGAATAATGAACCGCAACCATTTGAAATAAATATCCCAATCTGAAGGGGATTTTGGCTTAAGAGAATCAATTAATGGTGTAAATTTGGGATGTTTGTCTTTAACTTCTTTTTCTAAATTCTCTCGGCTTAATTGTCTAGTTTGGGCATCTTCCAAGAAATTAGAAAATTTTTTCAGGTCTGCAAGGGTACTTCCTGGTCCTGAAACTAAGGCAATTGCTCTTTGAGTTAAATCATATGTACCATCAGGGACATATCCCATTGAGCCGCAATTGGGGCAATACCCACTGTAACAGGATAAGAAACTTATGTTAGTACCAACACCCCCAAATCCAGACGAAAAGATGTTTCCGCAATTTCTGCAAAAAGCCGGCATTTGAGCCATGGTTTTTATGCTCGCTAATTTAAAAATTAACTTCACGCCAAGACTCTAAATCTCGGCATGGGTCTTTGTTCTTACTTTATACTCACTATAGATTAATGAACAAATCCGAGAGACCTAGAAACACTCCCTAACCCTCTTTCTGTGATTTTTGAGAAAAAATAAACCACAGGACAATCAGGTTTTTCCCTATCGCAAGTAGTATACCCTGCCAATACAATCAAATTTAAAAAGTATAAGGCCTCGTATATTCACTTAACAATTACTAAACAAGTTTGCCAAAATTCCGATTCAGATTCTACTAATGGTTATTTTTCTCGCCTTGGGCGCGGCTTCGCCGCCGTGCCGAATCGACTTCTCCAGCGAGGACTGTTTGAGCGGAGAGGTTTCTTTTCACCTCGAAGCGAGTTTCCGAGCCATTTGATTCTGCACGGCGGCGAAGGGACCCGGAGGGCCGCGCACGGGCGGAAATGGTTTTGGTCACTTTTGCCGAAACAAAAGTGACTCGTCGTGCGGGGGCGACACCCCGCATAAAAATAAAACCAGATCCTTCACTCTGCTCAGGATGACAACTTTGGAGGGGAAGTCTTAAACTGCTCATGCAACCAGGAACACAGCTATGTTACTTTTCCAAAAACTTAAGCCAGGGCACCCTGATGAAACAGTATTACGTGTACATCATGACGAATAAGTCCAAAACGTTGTACACCGGAGTCACCAATGACTTGACTCGACGAGTTTTCGAACATCAACAAGGAATTGGAGGCCAATTCACCAAGAAATACCGGATTATTCGATTGGTCTATTTTGAAGAAACCCGAGACGTCCAAGCTGCCTTGGCCAGGGAAAAACAAATCAAAGGGTGGGTCCGAGCCAAAAAACTTCAACTGATTGAAACACAGAATCCTGAATGGAAGGATTTATCTGCGGAGTGGTTTGAATCTAATTGATTATTGAGAACGTACCCACATCAATTGTCATTCTGAGCCAGAGGCGAAGAATCTCTCTTTTTTCACGCCTCAACTTATTCTATTCCAACCAAATTAAAAAGCAGATCCTTCGCTGCACTCAGGATGACAACCAAAAAAGAAGGAACGGTAATAAAGAATTCTAGACAGGACTTAATTCTTGCCTAAAAACTTGAGGTAGGTGGCTTGGAGGGCGATGATGGTTTTGCCATCTTTGATGGTCCCATCATTGATCAGCTCGATAGTTTTTTCGAGAGGCATCTCGATAATTTCTAACACCTCATCGTCACCAAGGTCTTGCGTTCCAGGCACGAGATCTTTCCCAATAAAAATATGTATGATCTCATCGGTGAACCCTGGTGTCGTAAAAAAACTTAACAGCGGTTCTAAGGTGCCAACCTTATAGCCGATCTCCTCCTCCACCTCTCGCATGGCGCAATCGCGTGGATCTTCTCCAGGATGAAGCTTTCCAGCAGGAATTTCATAGATATAGCCTCCGACGGCGTGGCGATACTGTCGAATCATCACGACGGTTTGATTGTCTTTAAGCGGGACAACTGCCGAAGCTCCGGGGTGGGTGATCAGTTCTAACTCCGCAGTGGCTCCGTTTGGCAACGTTACGGTTTCCAGCGAAAGATCGATGATTTTCCCTTGATAGATATTCTTCTTCACGACGGCATTTTCCTTTGCTGGAATCACGCAGAAGGCTTGGGTTTCTTATAAAACGGAAATTTGACGACCTGGGCAGGGACACGGCGGCCCCGAATTTCTACCTCAATGCGAGTTCCTAATTCCGCATAGGCTGGGAGCACATAGCCCAAGCCTATCCCTTTTTGAAGAATAGGCGACAAATTTCCACTGGAAATTTCTCCTATCTCCATCCCATCGGCCAAAAGCTTCATCCCATGCCGAGGAACGGCTTTTTCTAACAATTCAAACCCGACCAAACGCTTGGATGAACCTTGCTCCTTTTGACGCTGTAAGATTTCTCGCCCCACAAACGGGCCTTTGTCCCAATTCACCACCCATTCGGCACCGGCTTCAATGGGGGTGATCTCCTCCGTCAGATCGTTCCCGTATAAAAAATATCCCATGTCTAACCGAAGCAAGTCTCTTGCCCCAAGCCCTGCCGGCTTTAAACCATGGGCCTCCCCGATTGCCACCAATTGTTGCCATATGGCTACGGCCTGTTCCACAGGAATGTACAGTTCGTACCCACGTTCTCCGGTATATCCTGTTCGGGAAATTATACACAAAGCCCCACATAAGGCAGCCTCCTTGAACTGGCGAGGTTTAAGGCCTTCAAGTTCTGGGCCAAGTTCTTGTTGCATGATCGCCTTTGCCGCTGGACCTTGTAGTGCAAATTGGGACATGGACGCCGACCGATCTTCGACTTGAACGTTTTCTTTTTGAGTATTCTGCTGCTGTCTTAACCAATCAAAAATCTTTTCTCGATTCGATCCATTCACGCATAACAGAAATTTATTTTGGGACAAGCGATAAATGAAAATATCGTCCTTCACTCCACCTTCCGGATTACAGAGCATAGAATATTGGGAGTTAAGAGGGTCGATTTTTTCGATGTCATTGGTTGCCACTCGTTGCAGGTAGGCCACTGCATCGAGACCCTCAACTTGAATACGCCCCATATGGCTC
Source organism: Candidatus Nitronereus thalassa (assembly GCF_032191465.1). Classification (NCBI taxonomy): domain Bacteria; kingdom Pseudomonadati; phylum Nitrospirota; class Nitrospiria; order Nitrospirales; family Nitrospiraceae; genus Candidatus Nitronereus; species Candidatus Nitronereus thalassa. The sequence goes on from NZ_JAQOUE010000001.1 coordinate 1,973,357, forward strand.
ACATCAAAGAGGCCAGCGGTGTTGCGAACCGCATGATATTCGTCCAGCACGCCGGAGTATTGTAGTGGCATGGCCCACCCGGCAAAATCCACGATCTTACCGCCTTGCGCCACATGCACATCATAGAGTGGAGTTTGTTTCATGGCGAAATCAATGGTCTTTTCCAGGAGATCTAAAATTGTTGTTGCCAAGGTATAAGCTTCTAATATGGTATACCTTCAGATGGGAATTTGTTTTTTCCGAGATACAAACGACGAGATATGCTTCACGTTCTTTTTATCGCAAATCGAGCAATTCCACATCAAAAATCAAGGTGGCATTGGGTGGAATCACTCGTCCCGCCCCACGTGCGCCATATCCAAGATTTGGGGGAATGATAAGCTTGCGTTTTGAGCCAATGTTCATCCCTACCACCCCTTCATCCCATCCCTTAATGACATGTCCCGCACCGAGACGAAATTGGAATGGTTCGCCACGATCCACGGAACTGTCGAATTTGGTTCCGTCTTGTAACCAACCGGTATAGTGGACCGATGCCGTTTCGCCAATCTGGGCTTCTCGACCCGAACCTTTGACAAGGTCAAGATATTGAAGTCCAGAAGCGGTAACGGTTGGCTTTTCTTCCTCGGCCCACGATGGCAAGACCAAGCCCCCAAACGATATTCCCACGATGACTGACCAGAAAACCATAGATGCCATCAAATGTTTACGCATAGTGAAATTTCCTTCCGGGAATAATTCTTAATAGATGTGGTGTGGAGTAAAGTCCGAAGTTACTTTTCGGCAAATAGCGCGACGCTGGCAGTATACCCATGAATGAAATTTTTTCCACCGACGGGCCCAATTTCACCTGCCGCAAAGAAGCCGGCGATGGGAAGGCCCTCGGCCCGCTTTTGAATGGCGCGCACATCATGATGAGGCTCAGCAAAAAATTGCCGCCCGCGACCATTACAAGTAAAGAGGAGAGCACCTTTAGGCGTTTTATTGGGAAATTCGACTTGATCTTTCGCCAACATCAGGTTCAGCTCTTCGCTGGCCGCTTTGGCATCTCGCAAATGAAATTGGACGGTCTGACCTTCTTCAATTAAATCGGAAATGGCCAAGCCCCCGGAGCTTTGATCCGCGCCAATAATTCCGCGAATCAGAAAATCCCCTTGATCCAATCGCTCGCGATGCTCGTCAAACGCAATGCCGATCTGCAACGCCCTCGCAGCTTGCCTCCCACCATTAATGCCTAATTTATCTAACGTCGCTTGAAGCCGTTGCAGTGTGGGAGCCCCTCCTAATTCATAAATGATGTTGCGCTCCGCTTTGGTGACCACAAACCGTTCACCAATGGGTTTGCAGCCCTGCGAAACCAAGGTGCGAACGGACACCGGACCCCAAAGGGCCACACCTGTCATACCTTCGGTTACAATTCTCCCGTTATAGACCATCCGATTTTCGCCTAAATCCGACCCGCCACTCGCCACGCCTCCAATTGCCGAGGCACCTGGACAGGATTCTTCGATATCGGAAAATACCGATTCAATCGGGGTGGAAAATGGATCGGCAAACAACAGAAACGTGGGACGCTCGGTGGTGGATTGCAAAGCCACGGGCCACCCCTCGGTCGTGTGTGTCCCCTCGTCTTCGTTAAACTGTAAATGCATGGGCAGCATTCGCACATTGGGCAAATTCGCCACCCAGACGGAGACCACGGAATTACCCTCGTATTCTTCGGTGGGGCTAATAATTCCCTCGCCCATACAGCCGAGCATCACTTCCGGATCCACAGTTTCCCAGAGCTGTCGGACTAGGGCTTCGGCCCGATCCTCATCTCCATAATGGATCGAGAAGAAGACGAACATGAGATCCACCTTCTCAGTACCTAACGCGTCTTTGATAGATTGCGAGAGATCTGACACCACGTCATCGATTTCAGACTTTCGTGACACGGCTACATGAACTTTCATAACATTTCTTTCCTCTGCATAAGAGGGAGTCTAGCAATGGGTGAAAGGCTTTGTCTATAAGGCAAAAATGAACTTTTACAAACGCTGATGAATTCAAACGGGGAATCTTGAAATGCCGTTATTTTGCGTATTCAGAGAGTCTGGATTTCAAGGCCTCAGGAAAGGTTCTAAGAGGAAAAAATCATCCACAATGCTGGGGCCATATTTGTCGGAAAATCCAGTTCACGGGCGGGCTGCATGTCGCTCAAGAATTTCCCGGAGTTGCTCATGCGAAATCGCCTCAGCCCGCCGTCCATCTCGTCCCACCACAGTCGTTGCCGCCACCAGAGCATTAATAATGGCTTCTTCCGTGGCTTCGACTGTCGCCGCCAGAATGGGATTCAAATGGGTATCCGCGATATGCGTCATCTGAAAGGTGGAAATCTCAGGATAATGGGGAATTTCATTGGCTGTGGAAAACGCGAGAATAAAATCACCGCTCCCGTGATGGCTTGTTGCTCCTGTCCTCGCCAAACCTAACGCCGCCCGTCTGGCCACCCGTTGAAGTTGACGAGAATCCACGGGGGCATCCGTCGCAATGACGATGATAATCGAACCTTGATCCCCCAACTGTTCCCTTTTGGACAGAGTGGCAAAGCTTTCGTTGCCGGAGATCTCGGCAGATTCACTTCCGCGTTGCTCCTCTTTCCACAATCGACCGACAGGCACTCCGGTAATTGTCAGCTCAAATCGCCGTCCATGGTTAGCATTAACGAGCACCCCAATCGTATATCTCCCGTCTTCCTGAGAAAGCCGACGCGAAGACGTGCCAATTCCTCCTTTGAATTGATACGAGATCATGCCCGTTCCCGCGCCCACGGTTCCCTCGGCCATAGGACCGGTGACCGCTTCTTCGAGCGCCTTCACCACATCCTCCTCTGATACATGCCGCCCTCGGCTATCATTCAGGCGGCTATCGTCGCATTCGGCGACAACTGGCGTCAGCGTATCATCGGTGATACCAATGTCAGGATTATGCTTGAACATCCAACTCATGACTCCGTTGGCCACTCGCGGAACGTTCAACGTATTGGTCAATGCAATGGGATACTCCAAAAACCCGGCCTCAGCCACCCATGCAAGACCCGTCATTTCCCCTGTCCCATTGAGCACGAAAGCTCCAGCTGGCACCTTTTTATGCCATACGTCATCACGAGGGATGATAACGGTGACTCCCGTACGAATAGGGCCCTTCCCCGGATTGAGAGCACCATTCCCTTCGATCAACGTGACATGGCCAACTTTCACCCCTGCCACATCCGTGATGGCATTCCACGGTCCTGGAGAAAATCGACCGATGGTAATCCCTAAATCCCTGGCCCTGACTGATTTTTGGCCGATGATATTGATCGTCGAGTCGGCAATAACTTCACAGGTGGGGAAGAAGAAAAACCCTAGAAAGAAGAACCGTACCGAGAAATAAGTGAAGTATTGTAAGCTCTTTGAGAATAGCATGGACGGCCTTTTAGTAAATCGCTCGCCACCGGGCGGACGGACGTTGTGTAAGAGCCACTTGGCAGGAGGGACAGGTCGCCAGGTTTGCCAAATCCACCAACCATGACATATGCGACCGAGTACGTATCATGGCCCAAACCAAGCTGGTTCGACAGGAAGGACAACGCAGTGATTGGACAAACCAGGCAAAGGTTCCTCCTCCTGCCACTAGTCCTATTACCATTAAAGGACTGAATAGGCTCGTTCCCAACAACAAACTCAATCCCGCGCTCAAGAAACACAAGAGTGCTGTGCCAAAGCCTAAGAGAGCCATATATAATTTCCACATCTGGTGAGTCACTTCCAACCAGTTTGCTGCAGGTTTTCGATGATGAAGGCGCGTCATTTTTGGCACTGATTTTCCCCTCTTCATACGATCCTTTGCAGGCTTTTTTCAGGAGGTTTTTGGCAAAACAAAGTCCAGCTCATACACGTGATATCCAGCAGGGCAAAGGCCTAATGCTTGATATACTTGTTGAGCTATGGAATTCTTTGTTTCGACGTAAAGCCGAACTCCGGCAACGTTACTCCGAATTTTGGCTTCTTCCAGGACATGCCCATACAGCCGACGGAATACCCCACAACGACGCCAGGTTTGGTGAACGTAGACACTTTGGATCCACCAGAACACGCCATTTCGCCAATCACTCCATTCATAGGTAATGAGCAGTTGCCCAATGGGTTTCCCTGAAGAAAGGGGCTCAGCAATGAGATAAAATCCATGCTCAGGATTGTTTAATAACGCTTTTACCCCTTGCTGAAGGCGTACGAGCTCCAGCTGCTTTCCCTCGGTTTCTCTGGCTAATGCTGCGTTAAAGTCCACAACTTCGTTCAGATCATCGATGACCGCCTGGCGAATTCGTATCTCTGGCAGTGGAGAGTCGGTTCCGGATCCCTGTAAGGAGGTCATTTGGTCATGTCGGATGAAGGGGAGGCCGTCAGCCATCCTCGTGGAGGTTTATAAATTCCTGCGGAAAATTCCATCTTCATCGCCTCTTGAGGTTTCAGCTGAATGGCTTGGGCTTTATTTCTGGGAACAAAGGCCAAATACCCGGTAAAAGGGTGGATAGCCGTTGGCACAAAAATCATGAGTAACACGTCATGCTCTGGACGTTGCAATACCGGCGGGGCCACATCCATCACAAATCCAATCGCCCAAACACCGTCCCGAGGAAAAGGAAACACCACCACCGTACTATGCCCAAAACGTTCTCGAAATTGGAACACATCGGTCATACCTTTCAGGGTCTGATAAATACTCCGAACCAAAGGTACTCGATCGAGCCATTCTTCTAATTTTTTAACCAGACGCTGCCCCAAGAAATGAGTGGCAGCCATACCACTCACGAGAATCAACAGAACTAATAACATGATTCCAGCACCAGGAACTTCGACATTGTAATGCGGTCCAACGAGATCTACCCATAGACCGTCTAAAGTCATAAATAGCGTGGATAAGATAAGGAAGGTACCCCAAGCCGGGACCACCACAAATAAGCCTGTGATAAAGTATCGTTTGATTTTGCCGGCGAAGGTTGTTTTCATCAGTAAAAGTAATTGGCATTAGGCCGAAGGTGGAGCGACCAGAGCAATGGTCAGCCTTTTATAGAAATACATTTGGATACTGACCATTGAGGATCTATTCTTGAATTGGAAAGCCTTTCTGATTGCTTGATATCTTTTGACCTGATCCTCTAGTGTATGAAAAGTTTGCACTGATGACAAATCCCTTACCTTGAGGAATCACCATGACAACAGATCACACTCAAACCCAGAATGCGCTCGACCCTCAACTCCTGGCAATTCTTTGCTGCCCAGAAACGAAACAAGAGGTTAAGCTATTGGATCAAGTTGCGCTGGAAAAATTGAATGCAAAAGTCCTGACAGGGGAAGTACACAATAAAGGCGGAAATGTCGTGAAGGAACAGCTGGGTGGGGGTTTGATAAGGAAAGATCAGACGGTCGTCTATCCTATTCGCGACAACATCCCCATCATGCTTATTGATGAAGGAATTTTAGTCAAGGGACTTTTTTAACTATTCTTTCCCCACAGACAGATCAATCCACAGTTCAAGTGAAATTTCCATCCATACCCAAACTCTTCCTATTTTTCTGGAGGACCTGATGGTTTGGCGTGGAAATGGTTCACCATAACCCACCAGAGTGAGCGTCCCAATTGGACCACAATATATACTGAAAGGGAAATAAGAGGGCCGTACCACCAAAGGGACTGGGTTGGCCAAGAATCAGGGGAATGAAGCATGAGGCCGAGAACGATATGTGCCCCTAATCCCAGAGAAATGGTAAAAATTATCCATTCCTTAATGGCATTAAAATTTTTTCGATCATGCCCAATCATCAGATGACACGATCCCTAATCAACTCGTAAAAAACTATCAAGGCAACCCTGGGCAGGCCAAAGCCCCCGGTTTTTCACACGGGGCTTTTGGTGGATTCAATTTCCGTGGCTGTAATAAGACTGGTGAGATAATCAGTGACAAATATCAGGGCTTCTTCTCTACCATCCGCTCTTCGACCTTTTTCTCGACGCTGAACCGACAATTCATGCTCAAGATCGGATTTGACATCCCCTAACAATTTTTGAAGGGAAGCGGTGGTAAGATTCACATCCACATCTTCAAACTCTTGGCATCGGTCCAAAACCCAATTTAAACCTTCCACTCGGCCCAAATAGCGATCTTCCTCCGTAGCATCGATTCTCCCCATTGTAGTGGCAAAGGCTTGGGCTTCATAAATAAGATTGTAAAAACTGGAAACCGCTCTATGTAAAGTCGAATTCATTGTTCCCCCTTAAAATTCCAAATAATTTCGTTTATTATACAGTTTTGTTGATAAATCCGCTACTTAATCCGTCAAAAAAGACCTATTAAACCTACAATTTCTTTGCACTCCCCCTTCATCGGTTTATCCACCTGGTAGCATGACCAAATTTTCCCATCTTTGTTTTAAGAAAAGGGGAAAAAGAAGATCTGGAAGATTCTAATGAAGAAGAAAATCCAAAAACACTAGGTAAAAAGGAGGGGATGAAATTCAGCCATAAATCCATAATACAGGGGAGCAAATTCCTTGAGACTATGAGGGCTAGTTTCTTTCAATTTTTTAAAGAAAGCCACCTGTTGCCTCGGATCCATTTGTTCCAGAATTTTTGAGAGTTGCGGCATGGAATAGCTTTTTGAAGGAACGCTTAAAATATAATGAACTAGGCGCTCTACAAACTGCTGGGCAACATATTCGGTAGCTAAATACTCCTCAGGTACGTTTCCAGATTCCAAAAACTCCCAAAAAGGAATAGGTTGAGCAGAAAAGGGTATTGGATTTGGAGGAGCGCCACTCATAGGGAAAATTCCATGTAAGAAATGAAAAATGTTATATATGGGCCATTGGCCAGTATGCGCCCATATCTTCCTGGCGCTTCATTTAAATTTAAGGGGGAGCAATATCGAAGTTGACTTGTTTCCCGTCATGGTCGATCTAGAATACAATATTTTTTGTGGAATCTAAACATCTTTTCCCTAAAAGTAGGATATTTATTTTTTCCCTCCGATTATTTTATTAGGATTTTCACAAAAAAAGGGCCGAGACTTTTATGTCTCGGCCCCTTTTTTTAAAAGTCCTGAACCAACGGCTCAGAATTTTACAACCAGGTGACGCGTTCGGCCGGCCGAATGTAAATCGGCTCTTCCACCTGCTGCCGTACCGCTTCTTTGCCGGACTTGTTGAAGCCCAACACCGTGTCGTTATACATCTGGAACCGTCGACCATGAATCTGGGTCTCGAAGACGAGGGGTCCAGGAATCACGTCATACCGGAAGATGATTTGTTGGCTGGCTCTCCACAATTGGAGCACCGCTAACAATTCCCGGCTCGGCACCAAATACTTCTCAATCGCCGCATCCACGCCCGGCCCAAACATCTGCCGGATGTACCCCCGAGGTGCTTGCCGGGGTGGGATATAAAACCCATTCGGCTCTGTTCCCCATTGGGGATACAACGGTAACGCCACTTGTTCCACCCGAATGGTGTAATACAGTGGGTTCCAGCGATCTTCCGCCCACAGCCCATCTTCGCCAATCTTGACGAGGTTCTGTAAGCGAATCTTCCCCACGCACGCGGCCATACATCGCGTTTCCATCGGCTCCCCACCCGTGAGAGGATCTTTACCCTCCACCCGGGGGTAACACGCAATGCACTTCTCGGTCACCCGAGTCGTTCCACGATACATGGGCTTCTTGAATGGGCATTGCTCCACGCACTTCTTGTACCCACGACACCGGTTTTGGTCGATCAACACGATCCCGTCTTCAGGCCGCTTGTAGATGGCCTTTCTTGGACAGGCGGCTAAACAGCCCGGATACGTACAGTGGTTACAAATCCGTTGGAGATAGAAGAAGTAGGTTTCATGCTCCGGCAAGCTGCTGCCTTGCATTTTCCAGGGTTCTTCTTTGGTAAACCCGGTTTTATCAATGCCTTCGACAATGGCCCGCATCGACGTCGCCGTGTCTTCATAAATATTCACAAACCGCCATTCTTGGTCTGTAGGAATGTAGCCGATGGCCGCTTGCCCAACTTTGGCACCCGCATCGAAAATGGTCATTCCTTCGAACACGCCATAGGGCGCATGGTGTTTGCGACCCACACGGACGTTCCAGACTTGTCCGCCGGGATTGACTTGCTCGATCAACTGCGTGATTTTCACATCGTAGAACTGTGGATAGCCCCCGTACGGCTTGGTTTCCACATTGTTCCACCACATGTATTCCTGGCCTTTGGAGAACAACCAAGTCGACTTGTCGGCCATGGAACAGGTCTGACAGGCCAAACACCGATTGATATTGAACACAAAGGCAAACTGCCACTTCGGATGCCGTTCCTCATACGGATACAGCATCTTCCGTCCTAATTGCCAATTATATACTTCTGGCATGATTTCCTCCGTTTTTCTGAACCATTGTAAAGTTCAATTGGTAAAGTTCCACATTGTGATCTAGGAATCTTGGAGAGGAAGAAAATTCTTCCTCTCCAAGCGTATTTCTTCTTACACCTTGATCTTAATGTGGTCGCCTTTGAGCCACTTGATCATGAACTCATTCTCCTGGCCAGGCGTAAACCCGGTTCGGACTGGCTCCCAGGGTCCGCGGCCTCCGATCCCACCGTCTTCTGCTTTGGTAATACGCATCAGACATTCTTTGGGTACGGTATTGACCGCATGGTTATCCACTTGGTACCCGAATTTAAACTTCCATGCCACGGCATGTTTGCCGGGCAACGAGTCTAACTGATGCATGGGCATCAACCAATCCCGGGTAAAGGACTGTTGGGCCCCATACCGGAAGTTGGATTGATATCCCGTATCCATCGCAATCGCGCGTCCGTCTGGCCGCGTTTCATGCCCTTTCACCGATTTCGCGGTGGACACATAGGGCGCATGTTTCGCCATGGTCACATGGTATGGGAAGGCTGGATTGTACTTCGCCCGAATCATCAACCGCGCTACTTTGTAGTACGGATCTGAGGGCTTCCACCCACGATACGGACGATCCACTGGGTTCCCATCGACGTAGACATAGTCCCCGTCGTTGATACCCCGGTCTTTAGCCGCTTGCGGATTCACATGCAATTGATGTTCACCCACACCCGGCGTCCGTTTATCCATCCGATACGCATCCCCGAAGTTGGATTCATACATCTGCACCCAGTCATTGACGGACCATTGACTGTGCACCCGATGCCGCGTCTTCGGCGTCACACAATAGAACTGATACCCTTTTTCCCAGAGTGGGTTGGAGTACCGTTTGATTTCCGCCCACGGCAACGCAATGTTCCGCACCGTTTTATCATCATGATGCTGAGCCGTGATGGGAATCCCGTAGTCATCCGGCCGCACATACGGGTTGGTCGTCATGATCGCATTGGGCAGATAGGGCGTGGCTTCCGTCCCTTCCCGATGCGAAATGAAGTTTTCCCCATACTCAATGGCTTCCGGCTCGATGCGGTAGTTTTCATACCGACCGGTCCGCGTCCATTGGGGCTTGGATTCGTTGGTTTCTTCCCAGAATGGCTGCCGGGGATAGGTCCGGCTCATCACCATCCAGCCTTTTTCCGACTTCAGCATGGTATCCACGCTGTAGCCATAGGCCGTCGAGCTCGCATCCAACAACCGCTGCACGTACACATCGACCCGATTGTCATACACAAACTTGAAGTAATCCCGGAACCGACGATCGCCCGTCATTTCCGTGAGCTTCGCGGCCACACCCGCCACTGTATCCAAGTCATTCCGAGTATCGTAGAGAGGCCGAATGCCACCCTTCCACACTTGGAACCACGGATTGGACACGGTCGCGGTGTGTTCGGGATAGGTAAATTCCATCCACGTGTTGACCCCCATGGCCACGTCATTGTGGTTGACGTCTGACGTCATTTCCACATCCTGCGTGATCAAGGTTTCAATGTGCGGATCCACGTTTTTCACCATGTCATAGTGATGTTTGGCGTTGTTCAACACGTTCACGTTCGCCACCCAACGGAATTTACTTGGGGTTGGCATATGGGTCTTCCCGGTAAACACCCGGCGACCATACTTCGGCGTGTTCACAATCAACGCCGTATCCCCATGGTTCCAATAGGCGACTTCCTCACCGTAGTAGTACCCACGCACATGCACTTCTTTTCCATGCGCATTGGGGTCCAAGGTGATTTTGAAGGGATTTTCTGCGGTATGGGTCCCAAGACCACCACCGCCCCATGGCGTGGCATTCCAAATCCCCGCTTTGTAGTTTCCGGCCCAGGTATGCTGCCCGGTGCCGAATTTCCCGACGTTCCCCGTGATGATCAACACCATCGCGGCTCCGCGAGCAATAATCGTTTGATGGAAATAGTGGTTCGTGCCTTCCCCGTTATGAATGGCGGCCGGCTTGACCGTCCCACTATCCCGTGCCCAGCGGACGATCAAGTCCTTCGGGGCCCGGTTGATCTGATGCACCGTGTCCAAATCGTAATCCTGCAAATGCGCTTGATACATTTGGAACACTGGCAACACGTCCACTTCACGCCCATTCAATAACTTCACCCGATAGGACCCGGTCATCGCCGGTTCAATACCGCTATTCCGGAAATGCCAGCCCACCAATTCCCGATGAATCGGCACCGCCGCACCTTTATTAATATCCCAGACCATAAACCCACCGAGGCGGGCAATTTTGGCGGGGTCCAAGGTTTGCACTTTCCCTGAATAGGTCTTCGAGAAATCTGGCAACTGATACCCTTGGATCACATCCCGAGGATCTAAATATTGCAACGTATCCGACCGCACCAAGATGGGCATATCGGTATACGCCGAACAGAAATCATGGTCATGCATGTTTTCATCAAAGATGATTTTACACGCCCCTAAGAATAACGCTCCATCCGTGGCCGGTCGCACCGGAATCCAGTAATCCGCCCGATACGCCGTGGGATTGTATTCCGGAGTAATGACCACACACCGGGCACCCCGCTCAATGCTCTCCAGCTTCCAGTGGGCTTCCGGCATCTTGTTTTCTACGAAGTTCTTCCCCCAGCTGGTATTCAACTTCGAAAACCGCATGTCGTTCATGTCGACGTCAGAGGCCTGGATACCGCACCAGAACGGATGGGCTGGGTTTTGGTCCCCATGCCAGGTATAGTTCGACCAATACCGGCCACCCTGAGCTTGGTTGGGTTGGACTTTCCGAATGTAGGTGTCGAGCAATGCCCCGCACCCTCCGTTCATCCGGGTGATCCCCATCTTCCCGATCACGCCCAAAATCGGCATCCCAGCCCGGAACTTCATACACCGGACACCAGAGCCTTTGGACATTTCAATCATTTCCGGGGGATAGCCTTGCTCCCGCAACCGACGGGCCCCGGCTTCGCCACTGTACCGCTCGGCAATGATCAACATCGCCTTGGCGATATAGGTAAACGCCGTATCCCAACTCACCCGCAACATGTCATCGAGATATCGGGCATTGAATTTATATTTGCTCATCACGTCTGGCGTGAATTCGGGGCTCCCCGCATCCATCCAGGCTTTCCAGCCACGCCGCATCAACGGGCCCTTCAACCGATACGGGCCATACACCCGTCGGTGCATCGTGTAGCCCTTCAAGCACATCCGAGGATTGTGCGCGAACGTGCCGCGATTGCCGTAGAGATCTTCATAGGTTTGGTGATCGTAGTTTTGCTCCACCCGCATCACCACGCCGTTCCGGACGAAGGCCCGAATCCGGCAGGCATGGGTATCGTTCGGGGAACAACACCAGGTAAAGGATGAATCATAGCGGTACTGATCGTGGTACACCCGCTCCCAGGCACGGTCCGGATACTCACCCAGTGGATTGCCCACTTCGATGACCGGCTGTAACGCCGTCAACGCCAACGCCTTATCGGCCAACGCCACGGCAGCCACCGTCCCCGTGGTGACCTTTAAAAACTGTCTTCTAGAAAGAAACATTGCAGATACCTCCTCGTGTAAAGGCTGCCTCATTACAGCCTAACGTGGAATACGTTAAACATAAAAAAGTCCCTTTGACAGGGAAACGCTAACCTTACCACCTCCCCTCTGCTGAACTTCGTTTGTTTTTAATGTAAAAATCATCATGAATCTACCAAATAAATATAGTTACTAATCAAGCAAATATTGAGCCATACAAAACACCAATGCCTTTTAATCATAACTTGTTGAATTAAAATACTAAATCATGATTTCTCACATATGAAGACTTTAATAATATGTTTCCAAAAGGTACCATCACATTTTATAAATTTTCCACCAATACGGTAATATTTAAGTGTTCTTATACAACAAAAATACAATTTTAATTCATAAAAACAATTAGTTAAGAATATTCTACAAAAAGTAATTTCAATATAAGAAAATGAAAATAATAAGACACATTCTATTGATTACTTTTGGTAACATTAAGAGATTAACCTATTAAGATATTGAAACAAATTAAATTTTTAAAATAATGCACACAAAAATTCGTTAATGATTTTGAAATTTCATAAATGAAACAGATAAATTGTAGGAGAAGTGAATATTCAATCGTTAAACCACAAATTGTTACTGAAAGGTAGCAAATTAAAAACCAGTAAATAACCCATTCCTATTCAGGTTACCTAGAACCATGCAAGACTATCCTAGGACGGCTGAAAAATAGTCAATGGGACAGAATTCCATTTTCCAGCACCATTATTACTCTTAAATAATCCACCGCCATTGGTCCCGCAATACAGAATTTTTGGATCTTTTGGATCCATGGCAAGGACCCGAATGTTTAAATTGCCCAAACCATCCTGCCGTGGCTCCCAATTTAATCCGCCATCCAGGCTTTCAAAAATCCCTTCGCTGGTGCCCATATATAGATGAAGGGTATTTTGGGGATTTACCAACAAACTACTTACATAGGGGTCACCTAGTCCTGTAACAATTTTTGTCCAAGACATTCCCTTATTGGAGGTCTTGAATAATCCCTTGGTAGTTCCAGCATAGACAGTCTTTGTATCAGAAGGATCAATTAGGAGTTGATTCACCCCCAAGGCCATTGAGGCCATTTTGGCATCCCCCGGAACCAAGCCATTATTTATCTTGACCCAATTTTCCGACCCATCAAAACTGCGATACACCCCCCCACTCGTCCCCGCGTACATTATGTTGTGATGTTCTGGATCAATGGCCAAAGCCACCACAAAATTTATTTCATTCATGCCCCTCATGCGTTCGGTCCAGGATTCCCCGCCATCCAGACTTCGAAATATTCCAACAGTAGTGGCTGCAAACAATATTTGAGTATCCGCAGGATGAAAGACTAACTGGTTCACATTGGCCGAAATAGTTCCTTTTTGAATACCCGCGTTACGAGGCAGCCAACGTCGTCCCCCATCAGGACTTTTGTACACCCCATCTGCCAATGTTCCCGCAAATACATTTGCCGGAAGAAGGGGGTCAATCACCAGATTCATCACTCGAATACGGCTCAACCCTTCGGTAAGCCGCTCCCAGCCCGCTCCTCCATCACGAGTTTTATACACACCTTCTTCTGTCGCGACATATATGATGTTGGTTTTAGTTGGGTGGATGGCCACGGCCGCTACCCGATCACTGCGTTGGCTGCATCCACCAAAACCCAACATGGCCACGAGTGCCAGGAAGATCACATTGTGAACCATTCTTTCCATATGACTCAGAATTAATTCCTGTCCATCTTTAGCTGTCCAGCATATCCTGTAAGTTCCACATAGCCCCTGCCCTGAACGGATCTTCCCCTATGCTGCCCATTAACATCCACCGCACCTTCCCAATACGTCACATTCGTACTTTTAGTGGTTCTCAATTCCTGATTATCCAACACCGGGTGGATTTGAAGGGAGAGTTGAGCCGATGGCACCTTAAGAACCCACTGAGAAGGATACCGAGCCTGGGAATTAGGGCTTATCCAATATTTTTGAACCTCGATACCCACATCTTTCAACTGAAGATGTTGGGACCGCCCATCTGGAAAAATAAGTGTTCCACTGGAAGCAGCATCGTAAGTTCCATCTTGCTTTCGCAAAAGGTAGACCATTAATTCCATCTGGGAGTCAAACTGCAAACTAAACCAGTCCCACCCAACTTGATCATCTCCTAATTCCCCAGACCCAAACTCATGATCCATCCAGCTTTGTCCGGAGACCTTCATGGCTTTGTCACCTACGGTCACCTGGCCCTTCGTCGCCAATCGAGTGAGAGAATAATAATGAGAAGCTTGCCCAGAATCCGCCCCTTTGCGACTGACACCCTCTTGGCCATGAATCACTGGAGCCTTTTCCAAATTCAGCTGGAGATCCAGCCCAAAGCCTCTCGCTGCAGCTCGAAGCTCAAAGACTTGATGATCGGGAGAAGCCGAGCGGACCGCCCATTGATCGATCCATACATCGAGACGCCCTGTGTCAGCCCCAGCCTTTCCCAAACCGGCACGACTAAGTTTCTCCGCAATGTGAAACGTTTTGAGTTCTACATCCGTTAAGGCGAAATGTGCAAAATACAATTGCGTCATGGCCCACCTAGAGGTCTTTTCCTGAACGTGCGGGAGATCAAGAGCTTTTCGAAAAAACGTGAGTTCATATCCAAAGCGTCGTCCCGCGTCAGAAAATAGATGGCCGGTGAAATACCACCATTCAAGACCATAGATGTCGTGAGAGCCATGATCACTAGGAAAAGAATAGATATAACCCGGTTCGGCTTGAACCCCCACTTGAGAGGGGGATGTAGGAAGGCCAATATCTGATACCGCGAAAATCGGAATCAGTCCCCCGAAAAAGAGGACTATCCCTAACACAAGGGCGACAACCGTATCCTGATTCCAGCATCGCCGTTTCTCCCCTTTCATTCAGACTCCTTGCAATTTTGACTTATGGAACCGCGGCTGCTTATAGCCTGCCATTTGTGAACAGACAATCGCCTTTCCTCATGCGGGCATTCACGATTTCCCAGTAAGATGATTTCACTTATGTCACGTTGACAATGCTTAAAAACCTTCGCTATCGTATCGAATGCCTGAATTAGATCGAACAACATCTTCCGATTCGGATGTCTTTCCCATTCCAGACGTCATTCCTCTCTTTCCGCTTCCCAATGTGGTGTTTTTTCCAAACACGTATTTGCCACTTCATATTTTCGAACCACGGTATCAGGAGATGATCACCGATGCCAGTCAGGTCGGCCAATGCATTGGCATGGTGCTGCTGAAGGACGGGTGGGAAAACGATTACTATGGCACGCCTCCGGTGTTTTCCCTTGGATGTGTAGGCCGAATCAAAAATGTTCAGCCGTTGGCGGATGGCCGATCGAATGTAATTCTCCAAGGATTATCCCGTTTCGATATTGAAGAAGAGTTTTTTGATACCAGCTATCGACGAGCCAAAATCTCCCTTCGCCCCAGCGAAACGTTTGAAGGACCGATCGAACCCGGCCTTCGATTAGGCCTGACGAAACTTGCCTTGGAATATCTACGGGCCCGCAAAGCGCAAGAACTCTGCAAATTGATTACCGCACAATCCATATTGGACACGGTGCTGATAAATAGCTTATCTTCGTGTTTAGATTTTACGCCATTTGAGAAACAGTTTTTATTAGAATCCGAAAGCTTGCAGCAACAAACTCGCCGCCTTATTGACCTGCTTCGATTTAAACTCGACGCGCAACAGCATTCTCAAGAGTTGGACTAATGCATCCCGCCATAGAAGCCAAAAGCTTGGGGAAGACCTACGGGTCTGTCACCGCCATTCACAACCTCTCCCTCACCATAAACACCGGGGAAATTTTTGGTCTTCTTGGACCCAACGGCGCGGGGAAAAGCACAACACTTCGAATTTTGATCACGGTCCTCCAACCCACAACCGGTACCGCCACTGTGCTTGGCCATGATGTCGCGAAAGAACCGGACACAGTCCGCAGCCTTATTGGATATGTACCCCAGGAGCGGGCCATTGATCGATTCCTCACCGGACGTGAGCATCTCGAGCTTTTAGGAGACTTGTATCATTTACCTAAAGCCCAGGCCCACCAACGAATCGCAGAATTGCTCAAATTAGTAAATCTGGAAGAGCAAGCCGACCGACCCGCGAAAACTTATTCTGGCGGAATGAAACGTAAACTGGATATCGCCTGTGGTTTATTGCCCAATCCAAAAATTGTGTTCCTCGATGAACCGACTCTTGGCCTGGATGTCCAAAGCCGCCTTCGCATATGGGATTATATCCGTCAATTGCGAGAACAGGGAATCACCATCGTGATGACGACGAACTACTTAGAAGAAGCCGATCAGCTCTGCGATCGACTAGCCATTATTGACGGAGGAAAGATTAAAGTCGTGGGGTCTCCCAAGGACCTCAAGGCGGGATTGGGAGGCGACCGGCTGACCTTGACCGTTCAAGAAAGCCAGCTTGAAAAACTGGATCAGCTTAGCCAAGAGGTCAAAACGCTTCCCTTCGTTCGAGACATACGCAGAAATGAAAATGGTTTGGATATCCGCGTCGAGTCACCAGAGAAATCGCTGCAGGGTGTTCTTGAAGTCGCCAATCGCATGAATTGCCAAGTGGAGGGCATTGAATATCATCGCCCACGCTTAGATGACGTGTTTGTCTCATTCACCGGCCATGCTTTAAAAGGGGAATATCCAGAAGTGGTGGAGGAGTAAAGCTTTCCTCCACAAGACGAAAAACAACCATCATGAACTTTCCACACTACAAACAAGAAGTCCTGGCTTTGACCCTGCGGTGGGTTCGACGCCTCAGTCGAGAAAAATTCAGCATGCTGTTTACACTGGTGCAACCCATGCTGTTCTGGCTGATATTTTTTGGGAGTCTTTTTCAACGTGCGGCTGATATCCAAGTGCTACAGGCCCCCAATTATATGAGTTTCCTCGCCGGGGGTGTTGTGGTGATGACGGTCTTGAATAATGGGTTGGCCGGAGGGGTCGACCTTCTGTTCGATAAAGAGAATGGATTTTTGGAGCGCATGATGTCGACGCCCATTCATCGCACCTCGGTTATTCTCAGCCGCTACCTGTTTGTGATGGCGATTACGGGTATGCAGATCTTAGTGATTTTGGGCATTGCTTTCCTCTTTGGCGTTCGCCCTGAAACCGGCCTGTTAGGAATTGCCGTCATTTTGGTCATTGGCATGTTGTTCGGGGTTGGCCTCACGGCGATTTCCATGGCAATGGCCTTTTCCGTCAAAAGTCATGGCGATTTTTTCTCGATGCTGGGCTTTCTGTCTTTGCCAATGATTTTTCTCAGTTCCGCATTGGTCCCCTTATCGGCTATGCCTGGATGGATGCAAGCGATGGCCTTTTTGAACCCGATGACTTGGGTGATTGATGCCGTTCGTCCCCTGATTATTACAGGATGGGAAGCCGCCATCCCGCAAGTCGCCATGGCATTGGGGATCCTGGCTATCTTCGATGCCATTTGCCTGTACGGCGGAGCCAAAGCGTTTCGGCGGGCTATTGGGTAATTCAGTGCGAGTAGTGCGAAATGAAGAACCAGTCGTTGGCTTGCGCTGAATTTTCAGAAAGTCAGATCCACGCCCTCATCCACCTGCTGTCTGACCCAGACCACCATATTGCACAAACCATTCATGACCAACTGGTATCTATTGGCCATCCCGCCCTGCCTCTTCTGGGCCTGGCTGAGAGGAACCAAGAAAACCCCATCCTATTAGATCGCCTCAGCTCCGTCATCGCCGACATCCGGTTCACAGATGTCGAACACGCATTCCAAGCTCTCACGACTTCTTCAACTGAAGAAGTCAATTTAGAAGCCGGTGCGTTTCTCATTGCACGCACGGCTTACCCAGACCTAGAAGTCCAATCCTATCAACGCCAAATCGAGGACATAGCCAACATTTTGAAACAACGGTGCGAACCCGGCCTCGCTCCCAGACAGGCCATTCAAACCATCAACCAACACATGTTCGTTGAACTGGGATTCAAAGGGAACATCCAAGATTATTACAATCCCAATAATAGTTTTTTGCACCAGGTTCTGGACCACCGTATAGGCATTCCCATTAGTTTATCCGTGCTGTACCTGTTGATCGCTCAACGCCTCAATGTCCCGGTAGTCGGAGTGGGCATGCCCGGCCATTTCATGGTGCGGTTAAAAGCAGAGCCCGTGTTTATCGATTGCTTCAATCAAGGAGTGGTCCTCTCGGAAAAAGACTGTGCGAAATTTTTAGATAAATATGGAGTCGACTTTGATAGCCACTATTTGGATCCTGTCTCAAACAACCAAATACTCGCCCGGATGATTCGAAACCTTGTGGCCATTTATCAGAAACGAGACGAGAGCAACCTGGCCGAACAATTCACTCGGCTCTTGAACATTGTGGAACCTCGTGAATGAATTCCTGCAATCACATCACACCACCCAAACCAGATTGCCCGATTCCCAGATCCATAGCGAACCACCGAGGGCAGGCCAATATCACATCGGTGCTCCTCCTCCTGATTGTCATCGTCGGGTCGGTATGGACCTGGAACCATCTCGACTTTGATACGCAGGATTTCATCATCGATGAAGTTCTGCCCATTGTCTTTTTATGCTTTGTCGCCACCCTTGGGATCTGGCTAAGTATCAGAAATTTTAAGCGCAGTAAAAATAAACTCAAGCGTCGAGACGTCTTAATTGAGCGATTCAAGCAGGAAAAGTCCCCAAGAAAACGTTTTGACTTGGCCATCGAATTGATCGAACTGAACAACTACAAACCCGATGGATTAGAAAGCATCTCAAAGGATATTGCCGAAGTGCTCATCCACACCTTCAAGCGCTCCCTTGGTGATAAACAGCATCGAATCAAAGGCATGGCCGCCAGCCACCTTGGAGTCATTCAACATCGAGAGAGCGTTCCGCTTCTTATGAAAGCTTTGGAGGACGATTTTGCCTATGTCCGCAGCAGTGCCGCGCTGGCATTAGGACGGATGCGCGCCACCGAAGCCAAAGCCAAGCTGGAATATACGATGAAGGAAGATTGGGATCAGACCGTCCGCAGTCGGTCGAGAGAAGCAGTGGAAAGGATGAGTTAGAGGGAAAGGCGCATGTTCGACGAAATCAGGAGCCTCGCCCTAGAATTGTTGCTGGCTGGCCACCTGATTCAGCGCATCTTGATCGGCAGGGGTTAGGCGATATCCTTTTTCAAACAACACCTGCATACCATCGGTGAGTACAGAAAATTCCGCGGTTTTCCGCACGGCATCAAACTTTCCATTGAGCTTAGCCAGAAGCTGGATCCCCTCCTCTTGTTTCAGAAAGTTCACCCCTAATGATTCCGAAACATCCTGAAGTTCGACCGCGTCATATTCTCCGTCGTCGTTCCGATCACCTACTAACGCAAATTGGAAAAAGGTGAGACTCAAGGAGAGAAAGGATTGTGTCTGAGCGAAGGCATCTCTCGCACCGATGATGCCGTCGGCATACTCCTTGGGGCAAGGACTCCCCTCGACACCTTGATCAATGGTTGGAAGAGAAATATTCTCCACATCGGGGCGAACCGTCGGCTTTTTCTTTAATTTCTCGTAATGCCAAATAGTACAAGTCTCCGCAGCTGCGAATTCCGCCTTATCCTTCCTGATTTGTTCAGAAATATGATTCGTAAACCCTCCGAACACGCCAGTCGTCATAGCCGCGAATAATACCGCCTCTCCACACCAAAATACTAAACTGGTCAGGACGATCAAGACCCCTCTGCGTTTGTAGATGAACCAATTTTGCATGACCATAGTATACCACCTCCCCACCGTAGGAACTAGAGAAAAAGCTCAAACCCCTCAATTTTGTGGAGATTTTTACCGATCGATTTGTCATGACCATCCAACCCATAAGGTGTAAAATATGACTATGGTTAACGAAACCGTCACGCTCGAAGGACACATCATTGATTCGCTCATCCTCGCAAAAGTCCTCGACACTATTCTGCAAATGGGTGGGACCTTTGACATGTCCGAAATGAAGGTGGGAGCGACGCGAGAGGATTCGTCCTTAACCAAAATCAAAGTGCAGGCGGAAACTCCCAAACTGCTCGAAGAAATCCTCCAGGCCATACAGCCCCATGGGGCCATCGTTGAAAAGGTTGCTAATTGTACTCTAGAACCAGCCCCAAAAGATGGAGTGCTCCCTGATTCTTTTTATGCGACCTCTCACCTTCCCACCCAAGTCCACATTAATGATCAATGGATCGATGTAGAACATATCGAAATGGATTTAGCCATTTGCGTCACCCTCGACCCGCCCACCGCTCGCACCGTGCCAATGGCTGAGGTGAAAGCCGGCGAAATGATCATCACTGGAAGGAACGGCGTTCGAGTGTTTCCATTGGAGCGACCCAAAGAACGTGATGTGTTCGCCTTTATGGAAGCCCAAGTGTCCTCAGAACGGCCCCATCAACACATCATCACCGATGTGGCCAACCGCATGAAATTGATCCGCGACAATCGGCAAAAGGCCCTTCTGCAAGGCGTAGGCACTTCCGACCCAAACCTTGGCACAAAAGTTCTCCTCGTCGGCGGACCAGCCATCGTACATGCGGGAGGCCGCGATGCCCTCTCCTGGCTTATCGATGAAGGTTTCATTCACGTGTTATTCTGCGGGAACGCCTTGGCAGCTCATGATATGGAAGCCAGCGTGTACGGCACCTCCCTTGGTTATGCCCTGTGCGCCGGACGCACCGTACCTCATGGGCACGAACATCACCTACGCACCATCAACAAGGTCCGGGCTGCGGGCAGCATCAAACAGGCGGTCGAGTCCGGGCTTATTAAAGACGGCATCATGGCATCTTGTGTTCGTCAACAAGTGGATATGGTGTTAGCCGGAAGTATTCGCGATGATGGCCCCCTGCCCGATGTCGTCACCGATTCGGTCAAAGCGCAAGCCGCTATGCGTGCGGCCCTACCTGGAGTAGGCTTGGCTCTCATGGTCGCCACGACTCTACATTCTATCGCTACAGGCAATTGTCTTCCGGCCAAAGTTCCCACCGTGTGTGTAGATATTAATCCCGCCGTCCCC
This sequence comes from Candidatus Nitronereus thalassa, assembly GCF_032191465.1. NCBI lineage: Bacteria > Pseudomonadati > Nitrospirota > Nitrospiria > Nitrospirales > Nitrospiraceae > Candidatus Nitronereus > Candidatus Nitronereus thalassa. The sequence continues at coordinate 1,994,431 of NZ_JAQOUE010000001.1, forward strand.
ACGAAACTTAGCGACCGCGGAAGCTTCCAAGCCGTAGGCCTCGTCATGGATTCTTCATCCTTCCTCAAACAATTAGCCCAAGAACTCAGCTGGCGTGGGTAATAAGGTGAGCCGCATTCTCGTGTGTCCACCGGATTATTTTGGGATTGAGTATGAAATCAATCCGTGGATGCGTGTGTCCGATGCCACCGATTCAGAAAAGAGTAAAGCGCAGTGGCATGAATTGGCCCGCGTGTTGGAAGAAGATGTCGGCACCAAACTCGAACGGATGACACCCATCAAGGGCTTGCCGGATCTTGTTTTCACTGCCAACGCAGGAGTGGTAGATGAGGGCAAGGCTGTTCCCAGCCGATTCCGACATCAAGAACGGCAAGGCGAAGAAGCCCACTTTGAACGGTGGTTTAAAGAACAAGGCTACCAGGTGATACTCCTGGAACCGGATTGTTATTTTGAAGGAGCCGGAGACTTGCTCGGCTTTCCCGATGCCTGGTTTGGCGGATACCGCCAACGCACCGACATTAAAGCTTATAACGTCTTAAGCGAGATCTATGGCAAACAAATTTTGCCGCTGGAGCTTGTCTCCCCGCAGTTTTATCACCTCGACACCTGCTTCTGTCCATTAAGCGGTGGCGAACTCATGTACTATCCTGCGGCCTTCGACACCTACGCCCAAGCTACTATTGCGCATCGCGTGGAAGAGCATCGCCGCATCATCGTGCCTCAAGCCGAAGCCGAACGCTTCGCCTGCAACTCCGTATGTGTGGGCAAACATGTCGTCCTCCCCGCCGGCTGCCCAGAAACCATGGCCATGCTCCAAGACCGAGGCTACACCCCCCACCCCGTCAATCTCGACCAATTCCTAAAATCCGGCGGCTCCGCCAAATGCCTGACTCTTGCACTTGATCAATAAGTTCCGCACAATTAGCAAAGTTTGAGAGTCTTTTTCTTCTCTCCTGCGTTGGGCGTGGCTTCGTCTCCGTCCCGAATTGACTTCTCGGCGAAGGCTGTTTGAGCAGAGCGAGTTCCTGAGCCATCCCATTCGGGACGGAGACAAAGGAACCCGAAGGGCCGCGCACAAGCAAAAATGGTTTTGGGCCCTTTTGCCGAAACAAAAGGACCTCGTCGCGCGGGGCTGAAACCCCACATAAAAAATTCTTCTTTTTAAATCTTATGGCGACCGAACAATACTTCGAAATTTCACCCGATCCCGACAATGCCAAACGCATTCGCAAAGAACGCGACAAAGCGCGAGAACTCAAACGCACGCCCTGGTGGAAAAACCAACTCCACAAAGGTACCTGCCACTACTGCGAAAAACAGTTCCCCCCCGACCAACTCTCCATGGACCACATCGTCCCCCTAGCGCGAGGCGGAAAATCCACCAAAGGCAACATCGTCCCATCCTGCATGGAATGCAACAGAAAGAAAAATCTCGAAACACCAGCGGAGACTGCTTTGCGAACGATTGCTAATCAACCGGAAGAAAATTCTCAGCCTTAGGGATAGGATCCTTCTCTTTTTTAGCCCTGTACTTTCTAAAATGAGTGAATTACGATTGAATCTTGGAACTTGCCTCTAGGAGGAAACAAAATGGGAATACAGGATCTCCTTAAAGCCAAACGAAACGAAATCCTTGATCTGACCGCCAAACATGGAGCCACAAAGGTTCGCATCATTGGGTCAGTTGCCCGAAGGGAAGAAACCCCTGAAAGTGATATTGACTTTCTTGTTGAGATGGAAGCTGGCCGAAGCCTGCTTGACCACGCAGCTCTGATTCTAGATCTGGAAGAATTGCTGAATCGAAAAGTCGATGTTGCCTCAGAGCGTGGCCTTCGCCCACGAGTGCGGCAGCGTGTTTTACAGGAAGCCGTTCCTCTATGAGGAACGACAAGGAGCGGCTTCAAGACATTCTCGAAGCCATTGAACGAATTGAACGATATACACCTGATGGCCGACACCGATTTGAACAAGAAGAACTGCTTCAAACTTGGATGGTCCACCATATTCAAATCATTGGCGAAGCCGCGAGAAAACTTTCCGATTCAGTTCGAAAAGACCATTCTGAAATACCATGGCCCCAAATTATTACCATGCGCAATGTTCTCGTTCATGACTACTTTGGACTAGACCTACAAGAAGTTTGGATGGTCGTGGAACGAGATATTCCCAACCTCAAACCAAGAATTGAAGCCATTCTTCGAAACATGGAGAAATCGGCTTAAGAAGCCAATCTTTTCCTAATAGGCTACCACGATCAACAATCCCCCCAGACCAACTCTCCATGGACCACATCGTCCCCCTAGCCAGAGGCGGCAAATCGACAAAGGGAAACATCGTCCCATCCTGTGTAGAGTGCAACCGAAAGAAAAAACTCGAAACGCCCGCCGAAGTGGTGCTAAGGAAACTTTTTGAAAAGTGAGTGAAATAGGACGGAGCAAATGACTTGATGGCAGTCGAAATCTAAAGTTGGTTTATTCTAAAATCTTCTTCGTCAATTTTTCCCTCACGGATTTTCTTCCTACGAGTCTCAACTGCTCGCAGTCCTTCATTAATGACATACAGAAGGTTCTCTGCTCCCTTTCCATCGCTACCGACATCAAATACAGTCGTGGATCCAACATAATAGACCTCGATACAGTTCAGCACATCTGCAATGGCCTTAAGTGAGGTTTTTATAGCTAAACGACTCGCAGGTGCCAATGCCTCGGCAGATTGATTTAGAGATAATGCAAGATCATTATGTGCAAGTTTCCTATTTCTCCAATCTCGGACAAATATTGCTCTTTCCATTGCAACATCAATCGTCCCTTCAACCTTTAAAGCAATTGTTTCTTCTCTAATTAACCCTCTCAGTCGTTTTAACGATAAATTAGACTTTTGACCCATTTCAGGAGGATCCGTTAAACGTGCAATCTGCAAAACTATCTGCTCCCAAAGGGAATCTTGAACTATTCGAAAAAATAGAGGGGAGGCATCATTTAACAGACGTATCCTTGTTTCTTTTTCCCCAAATAATACGACGTATTCACCCCACCGTATGTGTAACCGAGTAACTTCCTGCCATAATTCGTTAAATACTGCCCCTAGTTCCGGCCCCATTTTCTCGATGTAGGGTTGCTTTACCTCATCTGGAGAATGATATCTTGTCATCTTAGTCCACTTTCAGTTTTCGTTTACTTACATTTAAGGCATATTGTAAGAGTTTCCCATATTCCTCTCGAAATGCCCCATCAACTGTCCGGATACAAACCTTCTAATGCTTCAAACCGCTCCTTGGCTTTCTTGGCCCATTCCGAATCAGGATGATCGCGAATGATCTGCTGATACAATTCTTTCGCGTGCTTAAAATTTGTCTGCTTCTCCTCAAACTGGGCAGTCCCAAATAAACTCTCCGGACTCTCCCCCCCACACCCCATCATCAAAGCAAACAGTAATCCTAAAATGACCAAAAATAGCGAAGCTGTTTTTGATTTTTTCCTAACCATAATCTCCTCCCGTTTATTCTCATTTAGCTTTCCCGCGTTGGGCGCGGCGGAGTTTCCGTCCCAAATCGACTTCATTGGCGAAGGTTGTTTGAGTGGAGAGGTGGCTTTGCACCTCGGAGCGAGTTCCTGAGCCATCTTATTCGGGACGGAAACGGAGGAACCCGCAGGGCCGCGCACAGGCAAACATGGTTTTGGGTCCTTTTGCCGAAACAAAAGGACCTCGTCGCGCGGGGACGAAACCCGCATGAAATAATTCTCATCACCATTTGAATGAAGCTTTCAGTTCAACGTCTCATCATCATGATCCACCGCCAAATATTCAACAACCCTCCCAGCGAAGCCGCAACATACGTCAAGGCCGCGGCTGTTAAAATCTTTCTCGCTCCTTCCATATCCTTCGTAGAAATATAATGCCCTTGCTCCAACACAGGGAGTGCTCGACGAAAGCTCGCATCCCATTCCACAGGCAAGGTCACTAGATGTACCAACGCGCCAATCGACATGACGGCCAGGCCCGCCATAAACACGAATACCCCCCCGGCTGGTGATCGAGTCAGCCCGGCTATAATCGGAATGCCCATCATGATAAACGAACCCGCCTTCTCGGCGCCCTGGGCGACCCGTACTAATTTCGTACGTTCATGCAGTGGTTTGTAGCGCGTTTTATCCTGAATCGCATGTCCAACCTCATGGGCTGCGACGGTGACCGCGGTAAGAGACTTGCCGTTATAATTGTCAGGAAGAAGGCGCACGACTTTTGTGAGTGGATCATAATGGTCGCCAAGCTCTGTGGTTTCTACCTTCACGTCCTTCATGTCAAACCGATCGAGCAAATGCCGCGCGAGCTCACCACCCGTTCCAGCATATTCATCTCGATGACTTCGATATTTACGAAAGACATACTTCGTCCAAAGCTGAGGGCCCAGAAGCACTCCTAATATAAGGATGATCAACACTACGCCGCGTACCACCAACACGTCCTTTCACTATCAATGCACTTCAGAATACCAATTTCTTTCAATGAGGGCACCAGGTAATTCCCAACGAGAACGATCCTACAACGGGATGACCATTCTAATCAGACAAAATATACCTAAGACACCCTAGCCTTTCCCCATCGAGGATTCCACGAGTTGACAGACTGAACATAATAGGGTTTATTGCCACATTAATTTTAACCCATTGTTGCCACAGGAGTACCTGACCCGCTGAAGAAGAAAGCCATATACATCTGATACCTTCACTGTCTCCTCCGCCTCCAAACGCAGCTTCAGCATTCAACGCCTTTGTGAAACCCTAAGAAATAGATGACCTTTGTTCACCATCCATTGTTGAAGAAGCTTTTCCTTCACCTCAGGTCTCTCTGTAAAATTCCCATTGCTATTAGTCTCTTTTTCATATCGTGCCTTCTCCTGCTTTCATCCATTCCCAGTTTTGCCGATGAGTTGCGGCTGCGTTCCGTAGGAATTCGTGGGGCGTTTGATATTCCTGAGGTAAATATCTTTCGGCTGAATTTTGATAATGCCGATGCCAACTCAGTGAACTTTCAACAATATGATGTGACTGTGGTCTTGGATCTCCCGTGGGGCTGGCGGGTACCCTATCTTTTCTGCTCCGCTTCTAACAAGAAATCATGTTCTTCGTCTCTGGAAAATGGGTGGGAAATTCGGTTTCTTGCCAACGGCTCCGCCGGGTTGATAAATGGCGGAGGTGATACTGGCTTCATCGGCACTCTCGGGCCTGGAATCGCATTACGAAAACCCGATTGGCGTGTGGGCATTGATTTAGGGGGAGGATGGGCATTCTTGTCTGACTACACTTTTGGTGCACAGAATTTGGGAGGTGTCGTTCAATTCATTGGGCATCTAGGAATCACCGCGGACCTTGGATGGAACCTTCTAGGGAGCATCCGATTTTTTCATATGTCCGATGCCGGTGTTTATGGCAATGATAACGTCGGCATTGATTTTTACATGTTTGAACTCGGCTACAAATTTAACATGCCGCTATTTCAGTAACCTCTTCCTGGCGGAGTCTTTCTCAAACACAGTTCTCCAAAAATTAAGACGAACAGCTCACCACAATATGTTTCCCCCAATCCGGTGGCGGGGTCGCATACTCATTCATTTCGGGTTGGTCATCGAAGGGGTGGCGAAGGAGTTCTAGTAACCGATCAATTTCTGAATAGTCCTGCTGTTCCGTGGCTCGTTGAATGGCTACCTGCGCGAGATAATTCCGCAATATATATTTCGGATTGCAGTGATCCATGCGAACTTTCCGCTCGGCATCGACACTGCGTTCGGCTTTCAACCTGGCCTGATAGCGTTCAGCCCACCAATCAAATCCTTCTCGATCAAGAAATTGATCGCGAATCTCCGCATTCGCGCCAGGATCATCCTGCTTAAAATTACCCAAGGCTCTGAAGAAATTGGTGTAATCGACGTGATTGCTGTGCATCTGCGCAAAGAGATCTCTTCGAAGTTTGTCGTCCCCCTCGTGGGTTTCTTGCAGGCCCAATTTGGCCTGCATCAACTCGGCATAGGTCTTGAGCATGGTCTCTTCATAGAGTTCTGGTGCACCAGCGAGATCGGATTCTTCCACCAACGGGGAGAGCGCCTGCGCAATCGCTCGAACATTCCAATACCCAATGTCCGGTTGATTTTGAAACGAGTACCGGCCTTGATGATCCGAATGATTCGGGATAAATCCAGGATTAAAGTCATTCATGAACCCGTATGGGCCATAGTCCAATGTCAACCCAAGGATCGACATGTTGTCGGTATTCATCACACCATGTGCCCACCCCACGGCTTGCCAATGCGCAATCATCACCCCGGTGCGTCGGGCAATCTCGGCAAGAAAGCGGCGATATTTTGCATCATCGTCAATCCACTCAGGAAAGTGCTCGGCAACCACATAATCCGCCAATGTTTTGAGATGTTCCTGTTGTCGCCGGTAAAAGAACACCTCAAAACTTCCAAAGCGCACATGCGTCGGCGCCATGCGAATGAGCATGGCCCCAGGCTCTGGTCGTTCGCGCAATACGCCTTCATCGCCGCCAATAATACAGAGCGACCGTGTGGTGGGAATGCCCAAGCCATGCATGGCTTCGCCACAGAGATATTCCCGAATTGTGGATCGTAATACCGCACGGCCATCGCCGTCGCGGGAAAATCGCGTCATTCCAGCGCCCTTTAATTGCAGATCCCACTTTTCCCCTCGGCTATTTCGCACTTCCCCCAACAATATCGCCCGACCGTCTCCCAGCTGCGGCACATAGTGACCAAACTGATGACCGGCATAGAGCATGGCAATCGGGTCGCTTCCCGGCAACAACTGTTTTCCGCCAAACGCTTGATGAAACTCAGGCCGCTTGGCTTGGTCAGGATCGAGATCGATTAATTCCCCTGCCCCCGGGTTAAAACTCACCAAATGAGTTTCAGGAAACCCGGTTGGCATGACCCTTTCGAAAAATACGTCGGGCAAGCGGGTATAGGTATTGTCGAAAGGTAATTGTTCAAGTGTGTTCATGGGTTCATTATCTTCCAGCCACACCGCAGCTGCAAGTCAGGGCATTGCAAAGAACAGCCGAAAAAGCTGAGGATACGCCACACGCCTAAGTTTGCCGGTCATTTTTCCATCCTTCCCAACGGGAAAAGGAAGGCCTGCCATGAAAGCACATTATCTCGGGCACGTCGTGTTTTACGTGAAAGATATTGAGGTATCCTTGAAGTTTTATCGAGACCTATTAGGTTTTCAAGAAATAGGGAAAATTTTTAATGGCAAAGCCGTCGCCCTCACGTCGGGACGCACTCATCACGAATTACTGCTCATCCAAGTAGGCGATGCTCCAGCACCACCATCAGGACTCCGGCGCGGGCTCTACCATATCGGCATCAAAATTGGGGATAGCTTGGATGACCTTCGCCAGGCCAAGCAGGAATTAAAACACGCAGGTGTTCCCATCACCGGGATGAGCGACCATACGGTAAGTCAAAGCCTCTATCTCGCTGACCCTGATGCGAATGAAATCGAATTGAATGTCGATGCAGATGAACAAATCTGGAAGGAAAATCCGTCTGCCGTTTTGTCGCCAATTAAACCGCTGGTGTTGTAGTCGATAATCAACCTAGATGCCTTATAAAAGGGTCAGCACCCACAATGTATAATGCCGACCCTTTCTGAAAAATCAGCCCTAAACACATTAAATCGCAGTTCTTAATCGATCCAAACAACCACCCCAGCCTTCGTTGTGCTTTTCACGAGACTCAGGATTGGGGAACTGTTCATGAGTCAGAACCATTTCCGTCTCGCCATCACGATTTCGAAATTCTACGGTGACCAACGTTTCCGTCGTCGCTCCAGGCTCCGTATCTCCACACCCTCCACCAGCTTCCCACGCCCACGTGAAGACAAGTTTACCAGGTGCAGAGATTTCCTTATACGTGCCGCCCACAATATGGGACTCTCCATTTGGTGCTAGCATCTGAATCCGGTACTTTCCACCAACTCGAAGGTCTACCTCCACCGAGGGTGTTTTAAAATCATCACTCGGACCAAACCACTGCTTCAAGGCTTCCGGTGTTGTCCAAGCCTCGAAGACTTTTTCTCGAGGGGCCTGGTAGATCTTTGTGATCTGGATTGAGGTTTGGCTGTTTGCCGTAGAGTTTGCCATGATGTGTGCTCCTTTGCTGGTCGTTGCGAGAGGTATTTTCCCAAAGAGTTCAATCGTCCTTCCCAAAATTTCTGATGGAACGCAAACCAATCTTGTGCATGCCGTAGCGGCTCAATATTTAAATGACAGTGATGCACCCGGCCAGCCTTTTGTCTGAACAACAACCCGGCTTCTTCGAGAATTCGAAGGTGTTTGGAAATGGCTGGCAGCGATACACGAAAGGGTTGAGCCAACTCCTTGACCGTCGCACTCTCAATAGCCAGTCGCTGCACAATGGCCCGACGCGTGGGGTCGGCCAACGCCGCGAAAGTAGAATCCAAAGGCTGATGCACATAGTTAACCATATGGTTAACTATATAGTCCGGCCCCCTTTTCCGTCAAGCACTCCCTCATCATATTTTGCAGATTAACAATGGGCATCAAAATATGGGATAGTGGACTCAATGAAACGGTCTTGGAAGTTAACTAATTTACCGCTTTTACCGCTGCTCCTGGGAGGACTCACATTTTTCACACCCCCAGCATACCCAGACGATGGGTCTCTCACCCTCAATCCAAATCGAATGATGGAAGACATTCACGCATTAAGTCACCCTCACTTCGATGGACGCCAAACCGGAACAGAGGGTGATCATCGCTCAGCCGAATTCGTCGCCCTGCGGTTTCACGAATTGGGACTGACCCCTGCTGGCCAACACCACATTGGTCCGCACCATGAACCATGGGGACAAACCGGGCCTGTGACAATCTCCCATATTCAAACGCCCTCCACTTTAGAATTTTCTTTCCCTGGTATGGACAAACAGACGCCAATCACACCTATCATCGGCACACAGTTCCTGCCGGTCCTCGACTCCCCTTCACATCATGTCACCGCGCCCATTGTTTTTGTCGGGTACGGAATCTCCGATCCTGCTCGCGATTGGGACGAATATGAAGGACTCAATGTTCAAAATCACGTCGTCATGTTCTTGCGGGGAAAACCATCACACTATCCGCTCCACATTCAGCACACCGAAAAAGAACGCTTGGCTCGCGAAAAGGGAGCAGTAGGATTCATCACACTGACTGGTCCTGTATTGGGTCGCTACGCCGCGCGTCGAGGAATGGGACATCAACCGCTCGCCTTTTATACGAATGCTAAGGATGAACGACCATTGCCTGGGGTATGGATCAGCGGAGACATCGGTGGAAAGTTATTTCAAGCCGAAGGATGGGATTTAAACAAAATTCAAGAAACTCTGAACGATGAACGAGTCACGCAGTCAAGAGAACTCAACGCACTGACATACATGAAATGGGAAAGTACTCAACAGACAGGATCATTAATCAATGTGCTTGGCATGATTCCAGGAAACGACCCTACGCTTATACACGAAACCATTATTGTCGGAGCACATCGCGACCACTTCGGCCAACAGGCTGGGCTTCTGTTTCCCGGCGCAGACGATAACGCCTCAGGAACCGCGGTGCTCTTGGAAATTGCTCGTGTACTGCAGGAAGGGCCGCCACCAAGACGGACAATTCTCTTCGCTTCCTTTAGTGGGGAGGAACAAAACTTGTTGGGCTCGACATTATATGTGCGCAATCCTGCTCGACCCCTGAATAATACTGTGGCCATGATCAATATTGATCATGTAGGCATTGGCAATGGCAATCTCACTATTGGTGTTTCGAAGATGCCAAAAGATGTAGCCAAAGGTGCAGCTGAAAAATCAGGCTTATCGGACAAAGTTAATCTGTATGGCTTCTTCCCTGGCGGCGACCATGTCCCGTTCGCCAATGCCGGCATTCCTACGATCGCGGTTGTCACCGCTGGCAAGCATTCGCACTTTCATCAAACCTCTGATACTCATGACACTATCCAAACCGATAGGTTAGAAACTTCCGCACAATTCGTCCTTGCTCTCACTAAACATTTAGCCAACCCTGATTAGTGAATTTTATTTTATGGAGGGTTTCGCGCCCGCATAAAATAAATCTAATCTTTCTGCCGTCGCCAGACACTCGCCAACAACGGCCCCGTCACATTGTGCCATATGCTGAAAACCGCGCCTGGCACGGCAGCCAGTGGTTCAAAATGTGCCACGGCCAATGCCACAGCAAGTCCTGAGTTCTGCATCCCCACTTCAATCGAAACCGTTCGCCGTTGCTGAATCGTCGATTTGGGAATTCCTGCCCCCCAATAACCTAACGCCAGGCCCAATGCATTGTGGACCACGACCGCCAGAAGAACCACACCCGCAACCCCAAGTTGATCATGATTCAATCCCACAATGACCCCAACAATCCAAGCAATGACGCCCATAGAAAGGATAGGAAACATTCCTTCAAGCATCCATGGACGTGGCTGCCAATATCGTCGCAGAACCATGCCCACCATCACGGGCAGCAGCACAATCTTGGCCACCGTCCACAACAAGGGTACAGGATCAATCGACAACCAAGTCGAGGCCAGAATCCAAATCCACAACGGCGTCAGCAAAGGGCTGAGTATCGTGGATATAGTCGTCATTCCAACCGACAAGGCCACATCCCCTCGTGCCAAATACGCCACTACGTTGGAGGCAGTCCCACCCGGACAAGCGCCCACCAGAATCACGCCAATGGCCAAGAACGCTGGCAAATCTAACGCCATCGCAATCAACCATGCCCCCAACGGCATTACCAAATATTGCAACGCGACACCAAGAGCAAGCACACGGCTTGAATAACGAAGATTGACTATATCGGCATAGGTCAATGTTAATCCCATTCCTAACATGACCACCGACAAGGCTTCTGGAATCCAAGCCTTCCCTTCCGCAGCCGATTCCGGCGCCAACCACCCCCACATCGCGCCCAATAACACCCACACCACAAACCCATCTTGGATGAGCATCACCCATGGGGAAATACCTTTTGAACGACAATTGTTTTCAGTACCCGTATTCACAACACTTTGGACTTTCTCGTTGCTCGTTGCTGATACAAACAGTCGTTTGCATTTCGTATCTCGTATTTCGTGAAAAGGAAAAAATTAATGAAGTGAAGTTATCCTTGATTTCATGACTAACAAGATACGCTTCACGAGATACGAACGACGGTTTTTGTTAGTCGATGTGCCAACCACCCACACCCTGCCCCAAACACACAGGCACCAGCGGCGAGGTACCAAATGCCGGCATACTCCGCCACGGTCCCTGTGGCCCCCGATGCCCAGGCGAGTCCCAGATATCCACTGACGGACAAGGCGACCGCTCCGGCCAGCTGGCCGACCATATTAATCCATCCCAAAGCATGACCTGTCCGATGTCCTCCCCATCGGTCCGACACTGCCGCGTTGATAATGGGAAAGGCATGCAGGGTCACACCAAGAAGAAGCGCCACACCGCCTAACATCCAGGGCGTTCCCATGGGCACGGTCAAACAACTTACTGAGACAGCGCCCAACCCTAACACCATGGCAGCACATTGGAATCGACCGATTCCGTACGCCGCCAACCGATCGGATAATTTTCCCAACAACGGGCTTCCGGCCACATGGCCTATCGTATACACCGTCCCCATCACGCCGCCTGCAATGACCGCATCTGTTTGACTATAACCCTGCTCGACGTGATACCACTCGCTGGCGAAAATGGTCAGCCACCCGGGTACCAATCGAAGCGCAATAATACCCGCCGCAAAATACCCACCGAGACACCAAAGAATTGGGTCCTTGGTAATAGAAGCGACCCTAGAATTAGGAGTCGTTTGGCTGATGGATTGAGACGGCGCCAAGACAGCCCCTTTGGTTTCTGGTTGTGGCGGATACGATCGAAGGAAAACCCAACACCCCACCCCCAATCCTGCAACAATCAATGCCACCAACCCCATGGCACCTCGCCAACCTGAGAACACCGAGTCGATGCGGTCAAGAAAAAACACGTGGAGCAAAGGGAGCAACAAAAACGCCGTGGCTTGTCCTAGTCCGCCTCCAAATCCATAATAGATCCCATTGGCAAACCCTCGATCTTCCGAGGCAAACCAATGGCTAAGCAGACTCGCCACCGGCACAAAGACACTCGCCGCCACGAGGCCAATCATTACACGCCAACCGATGGCTTCCCCAAAAGATTGTGCCAAGGTAAAGCCCAATAACCCGCCGGCTGAGAGCAACACCCCCAACGGGATGACCGTTCGTCCACCCCACCGGTCCGCGCTTTTGCCCCATGGCACCTGCACCAGAGCATAGGTATAAAAAAACGCGCTGCCCAGCACCCCCAGATCGGCTTTATCAAGCTGAAGGTCTTCTTGAATAAACGAGGCCAGTCCCGTGTAACTCCACCGCGTCAGGTAGGAGGTGGCATAGGCCAACACACCACACACCAAAATCACCCAACGATACGAATATCCAGCAACAAACATCACACCACTCATTGCACATATAAGAATTCAGAGATTCTGGCTCGCTGAAGAACGGGGACGTGCGACATGATCCCGCGACCAGGGCAATGGGGCCCACAGTAACACAGGACCAAGCTTGTTTACATTGTGGTGGGAGGACAATAAAAATTAGTTCAATGCCGGAGCAGAGACATGGCCATGCCTCAACATCGGCATCAAAGAATCAAGAGATTGGGGCTTGGCAAAAAAGTAACCTTGCGCGCGATCACAGTTATGTCCCTTGAGAAAATTGACTTGGTCTTCCGTCTCCACGCCTTCGGCCAGAACGGACAATCCCAAGCTATGCCCCATGGAAATCATGGACGCCACCAAACTGGCATTGTGAGCATTATGGGGAAGATCTTGGATAAAGGAGCGATCGATTTTCAGGGTATCGATGGGAAAGGTCTTGAGATAGCGAAAAGATGAATAGCCCGTGCCAAAATCATCAATGGATATTTTCACACCCATGTTTTTGATTCGCTTGAGCGTAGAAGTGTGATTGATGGAATCATCCATCAACACATTTTCGGTTAACTCCAATTCCAGCATCCCGGGAGAGAGGGTAGAATCCCCTAGCACCTTCTCTATTTTCGTCGCGAGATCATGATGACCAAACTGCCGACCCGAGACATTCACCGCCACTGGAATCTCAGAAACACCTTCGTGACAAATTCCTCTAATATCCGCACAGGCTTTTTGCAGGACCCAGTGACCCAGTGGCCCGATCACCCCAATATGCTCAGCAATGGGAATAAATTGACCCGGTGGGATCAGCCCACGTGTGGGATGCTGCCACCTCACTAACGATTCAACGCCAATAATCCGGCTTGTTTGAAGATCAACGAGCGGTTGGTAGTGAAGGAAAAACTCTTCCTTCGCCAACCCCTGGCGAAGATCATTTGCCAGGGATGACCGACTCGCCACCTGCGCTCCCATGCCACCCAAATAGTAGTGATACGCATTACCCCCCTGATGCTTGGCCTGATACATCGCGATATCCGCATGTTGCAGCAACGTGCCCACGAGATTGTCATCAAAGGGAAAAATGGTGACGCCGACCGAGGCGCTGGAAAAAAGTTCCTGCTCCTCAATAAGAAAAGGCGCCGCAAGGTGATCCAACAATCGATTGGCCACTACACTCACCTGTTGGATGCTGGGAACATCCTCCAGCACCAGAGCAAATTCATCACCTCCCATGCGAGAAACGGTATCGCAATCACGCACACAGGCCTGCAAGCGCTCGGCAACTTGTTGCAATATTTCATCCCCAGCCTGGTGCCCAATGGAATCATTAATATCCTTAAAATGATCAAGATCCACAAACAAGAGCGCCACGAGCTGTTCTGACCTTCTGGCCCGTTTTAAAGCATGATCAAAACGATCGAAAAACAATCGACGATTAGGAAGACCCGTCAATTGATCATAATCCGCCAGGTAGGCCAGGTGCCGCTGGGAACGACACCGTTCAATGCTGTACCGAATCGAGCGATGCAGCGCATCTTTTGTCACATGATCTTTGACCAAATAATCTTGAGCGCCGTTTTGTACGGCTGACACGGCCAAAGATTCGTCATTGAGACTACTCAGAACCAAAATCGGCGTATCTGAAGTCGTCGCACGCAGCTGATCAACCGTGTCCAATCCAGAAGAACTCGGCAAGGAAAGATCGGTCAGGATCACATCGATATCATGTTGCTCAACATAGGTAAGGGCCTCAGGCAACGAATCCAGATGCACGCAATCAATATGAAATCCCTCAAAACTTTCTAACGCCCGCCGGACCCATAAGGCATCTACCGCATTATCTTCGATTAACAACACTTTAATATGGTGGACTTCTGCCATTACAATTTTAGCTCCTATTTCATTCAGAAAGTAATGCATTTCTGCATCTGTATATGAGGGGTAGAATCGGTCTGCGCCAAACCAGACTTAATTCAAAATCCGGATATCTAAATTTCATTCTTCCGTTTCCCGTAATACTGAATCCTCCGATACGCAAAACAGTATTGGTTGCAGGTTTTTATTGAAGAATGTTGCCTATAGAGTTAGGATCAAGGTCCAAAGATAAATTGAGGCGATTCGTGTCCGCTTAGCCTTCTTTCTCAAACGATAGAGAGGTTTCGCCTTTTGTAGATTGGCACTTATCGTCGAGTCCTATGCACACCCATATTCATCGGTATTTTTCCCACTTAATGTTGATTCGTTTTATTCCGATGACATCTATGTTAATCCTGACATCTCTAGGGGCTTACGTTTCCTGGTTCCCCGTCCAAGAAAATATATGAACAGCACATCCGACATACGAGACCATCCTCTCACCAAGATTCCTCACCATTCCACAATGACACCAGAGGAATTTCCCAAACCTCAAAAGGTCATATCTCTTCCCCTTATTATTTTCCTGATCACGGTGCTATCCCTGGTGATCCTTGGTGGCACCCTTCATTTGGTCCACAACAGTCTCGTGAAAAAAGCCGGGCAGGACTTGGCTCTGGTGGCGTCCAGCATTGCCTCCCATCTCAAGACCAACATGTTTGAACGCAAAGGGGACATTACCCTGCTTGCCAGTACGGTGACCCTGAAGGTCGAAGATACCAATGATCTGACGGCCTACCTCACCACCCTCAGTCAAACATACCAAGCCTATTTGGCCATCAGTGTTCTAAACAAAGATGGTCAAATCATGGCATCAAGTGCGTCTCAATTAATGGGCCAGGATTTCGGACAGGAACCCATCCTAAGGGTATGGAATCAAGAACAGCGGTTTCACCTAGAAGACGCCAGGCCTCTCCCGGATTTTAACAATACCCTGGGACTCACACTTTCGGCTCCTATACTCAACGCCGACGACGACCTTCAAGGTTTTGTCGTTGGCCATCTGAACATGTCTTATTTACAAAGAATTTTCGAACGGGCGATGGAAGCCTTTGAAACACAGTTGGGCATCCATTCCACTTTCGAATGGCAACTTCTCAGACAAGATGGCACGGTAATCATTGAATCCCTTCTGGAAGAAACCGGAACGCTGAATCTATCCGAGCAAGGACTGCCCTCTGCCGAATTAGTGGCATCGGGAGTTTCGGGTTTTGTGGAGGAACAGCATCTTCGCCGACACATTCCCGTGATCACGGGATATGCCCCTACTCGCGATATTCGCAGTAACCCCAAATTAAACTGGCATGTTTTAGTGCGTCTGGATCGAGACGAAGTCCTCGCACCTATCCGAAACATCGAATCACTGCTTGTCCTCGCAGGTATTTTTCTTGTAGGCCCTTTTATCGGATTTTTGATTCTGACCATCCGAAAACTTCAGGCGGCCAATTCCAAAACTGCTCAAGCCCTGGAACTGGTTGAACAAGAAAAGGCCTTGTTGTCCAATCTTTCCAATCGACTGACTCTCGCTACAGAATCCGCGCGTATGGGCATTTGGGAATGGAATGTTGCGAGCAATACCTTAACGTGGGATGAACCCATGTATGCCCTTTATGGAATCCAAGGCCACCATTTTGCAGGCACTTACGACGCGTGGATCCAGACCCTTCATGTCGCCGATCAGAGTCGTGTCCAGGAAGAGCTGCAAAAGACCTTGAACGGCCAGGAAGAATTTCATACAGAATTTCGCGTCGTTTGGCCTGATCACTCGATTCATTGGCTGGAAGGCCATGCCATGGTGGAGCGAAGTTCTACAGACGATGTCATTCGCATGATCGGCATCAATGTGGAGATCACCCGGCGCAAACGGGCCGAAAAGGAACTCCAAGAACGGAATGCCCTGGTGTCGTATGAAGCCAAGATCATTAAAATTTTGAATGAGATCCATAGTGTCCGACCCATGCTGCAAGCCTGTACTGACGTCATGGTTGAACATCTGCAAGTCGCCTTTGCCAGAATTTGGACACTCCAACCAAACGGACAGATCCTTGAGCTTCAGGCCAGCTCAGGATTATACACCCACCTCGATGGTGCCCATGGGAGTATCCGCATGGGCCAATTCAAAATTGGGAAGATCGCCTCTGAGCGAAAACCCCATCTCACAAACCAAGTCATCGGCGACCCGCAAGTCCCACAACAAGAATGGGCAAAGGAAAAGGGCATGGTGGCGTTTGCTGGGTATCCTCTTGTCATTGAAGATGAGGTCCTTGGGGTCATGGGCGCGTTTTCCCAACAGGCCCTCTCCCCCCAAATACTCCACATGATGGAGTTGGTTGCTGCCAGGATTGCCCAAAGTCTGGCACACAAAAGGCATGAAAAGGAAATTCATGAATTGGCAGCGCGTAATGCCTTACTCTTAACCTCAGCGGGGGAAGGCATTTACGGAGTCGATACCGAGGGGCTCACGACCTTTGTAAATCCTGCTGCTGCCAACATGCTTGGCTATCGAGCAGAGGAACTCATTGGTCAACCCATGCATAAGACTGTGCACCATTCCAAACCGGATGGGATACACTATCCCCAAGAAGAATGCCCCATGTACGCCGCATTCAATGACGGAAAAGTGCATATCGTCGACGACGAAGTGCTTTGGCGAAAAGATGGCACAAGCATTCCGGTCCATTATTCGAGCACACCCGTGCGAGATGCGGCAGGAAACATCATCGGGGCTGTGGTGACCTTTTCCGATATGACCGAACGGAAACAAGCCGAAGAGGCCCTCCTTCAATGGACTCAGGCCTTGGAACATAGCAATAAGGAGTTAGACGATTTTGCCTATATTGCTTCACACGATCTCAAGGAACCCCTGCGAGGCATTCACAACTATTCCCGGTTCCTGGTGGAAGACTATGCCGCATTGCTCGGTGAAGCGGGCAGTGAACAATGCCAAACCATCATGCGGTTGTCGCAACGCATGGAAGAACTCATTAATACCCTCCTGTACTATTCCCGTCTCGGGCGGACCGACCTCGCTATCCGCGAGGTGGATTTAGATCGCGTAGTCCTGGATGTTCTCGATACTCTCAAGCCTCGACTCGAAGAAGAGGGCATTACCATTCAGTATCCCAACCCCTTGCCGGTCCTGCGCTGCGATGAAGCCCGTGTTGGGGAAATCTTTCGCAACCTCCTGACCAATGCCATGAAATACAATGACAAGACGGACAAATGGATTGAAATCGGGTGCGTGAATACAGACCGCAGTAAAGCGCAAGAGAGGGGGAAGAACTCGGCTCTATCTTCAAACAAGATACGAGATGCAAAAGACGGAATACGGCAGTTTTACGTGCGCGACAATGGCATCGGCATTCCGGAAAAACACTTTGGGGACATGTTTCGAATTTTCAAGCGCCTCCAAGGGCGGGATAAGTTTGGTGGGGGCACTGGAGCGGGATTGACAATCACTCAAAAAATTGTCCACCGCCACGGAGGGAGGATCTGGGTGGAATCAACGGTAGGGGAAGGCACCACTTTTTGGTTTACCCTGGAGCCGCAATCTCAGCAGGAGAAGCGATTTCCCATTGAAGATAAGGGATCTTATGATATGAACAAGTAGGTCTCTGCTCTGAACAAGTCGTGATTGTTTAGTTTTAAAAAAATTTTACTAGGAATTATCCTAGGTGGTGGTCGACTAACCAGCAGGCCCCGAAAGCCATGGGGACCATAGGGTTTGGAGGTGCACTATGATTAATCAAATATACGGGTCGACGTCATTCGATCAATTCATGCCGCATGGTGGTTGCTATCTCTGGCAATCCGATCTGTTGTGGCTACATGTCGTTTTCGATGGAATCATAGGGTTGTCCTATTTTTCCATTCCCCTCACCTTGTACTATTTCGCGCGTAAAGGCGGAGCTCTCCCGTTTAAAAGTGCACTCTATTTGTTTGTCGCCTTTGTGTTTGCCTGTGGGCTGACCCATCTCATGAATATCTGGAACGTGTGGAACCCAGATTATTATATAGCAGGTTTCCTGAAAGCCATTACCGGAATAATTTCTTTGGCCACGGCGATCATTCTCTGGCCCCTAGCCTCCAAAGCCGTTCAACTTCCGAATCTGTTTAGTTTGCAAGAGGCCAATCAGGTCTTAACAAAAGAAATTTCCCGTCGAGAAGTGTTCGAACGGGAACTCCAAGCCAAGGCCCAATTGCTTTCAGAGTCTAATGCTCAACTCACTCAACTGAACAGGATGATGTTGGGAAGGGAAACGAAAATGATCCAACTAAAACAAGAAATCAATGAATTATCGGAATCCCTCGGACGCCCCTGTCCCTACTTGGTTGAAGGAAGGTAAATGATATTCACATTGGCTCGAAAATCCATGCAACGGGATTTAAAACTGTAAAGGCCGACTATGGAATCTTACAATCCCCAACTCAGACTCCCCATGTTGGTACGGTTCGGGATCATAGCGCTCATTGGGGGAGTTTTTCTCCTGGATATTTTCATCCCATTAGGAATGTCCCTCGGAACACTTTATCTCCTTGGAGTATTATTTACCCTTCCGCTAAAACAGCGTTCGTTTACGGTGACCGTGGCGGCCATCTCCGCTTTAGGTATTGTAATAGGGTGGGTGTTTTCGCCTCCTGGAATGGAATTTTTATCTCCCGCCATCAACCGGCTCATTTCTCTCGGGACCCTTGGCTTGGTCACATTTATGGTATTGCGGCAAATTAATACGACCGTTGAATTGCAAGATTTACAGGACTCACTTCAGGAAAAAATTCGAGATAAAACCTCCGATCTAGAGCAACAACGACTCGCCACAATGAATCTTTTGGAAGACATCGATCAGGCCAGATGGGAAGTCGAGCAGAAAGAAGAATTATTAACGAACCTTTTAAATCATGCCGAAGCGGCGATTTATGTTAAAAACCTCTCTCATCGTTACCTGTTAGTGAATTCAAATTTTGCCACACATTTTCACCTCTCCCCAGAATCGTTTATTGGAAAAACCGATGAGGAACTTTTTTCTACGTCGGTCGCCTCTCTCATTGGTCAAAGGGAAGGTGAGGTGCTGCAAGGCAAAAAACCCCTGAAATTTGAACAGCGTATTGTCTTCCCAGACGGTCTGAAAACGTGGCTCACGATTAAATTTCCCTTGCTAGACTCTTTCGATCAGCCCTATGCCCTTTGCAGTATGTCCACTGATGTCACCGACCTTGAACAGGCCCAGAAGCTCTTTCACAAAATTGTGGAAGCCGCCCCCACCGGCATGATTATGGTCAACCAGGAGGGTCGCATTGTGTTGGCCAATGCCCTCACCTGCTCGCAATTCGGATACACCCGAGAAGAATTATTACAACAACCTGTAGAGCTGCTGGTACCGCTCCGCTTCAGGGCCACTCACCCCGACAAACGCACGGGTTTTATGTCTCACCCCGAACCTCGGAGCATGGGAAGTGGACGTGACCTTTATGGCTTGCGGAAGGACGGGACAGAATTCCCCCTTGAAATTGGTCTCAATCCCCTTTCCACCCCCGAAGGTTCTTTTGTCCTCGCTTCCGTCGTGGACATCACGAAACGAATCGAAGGGGAAAAATCTTTTGCCCAATTGTACCGTCACCATCAATTGCTGTTGAACTCGGCCGGAGAAGGCATTTATGGCATCGATTGCAACGGCATCACGACCTTCATCAACCCCGCGGCCGCTAAAATGCTAGGGTACATTCCCGAAGAATTGATTGGAGTACCTATGCATTCCACGGCCCACCATACCAAGCCCGATGGATCGGCCTATCCTCGCACGGAATGTCCCATGTACCAAGCTTTTCAGGACGGAGCAGTCCATACCGTCGAGGATGAAGTTCTTTGGAGAAAAGACGGAAGCTGTTTTCCGGTTGAGTACACCACGACCCCGATCTCCGATGAAGAGGGGTGCTTCGTTGGCGCAGTGGTCACCTTTAAAGATATTACAGAGCGGAAACGCACAGAAGCCATGCTTCGGCAATGGACCCAGGCCTTGGAACACAGCAATAAGGAGTTAGACGATTTTGCCTATATTGCTGCGCACGATCTCAAGGAACCCCTGCGAGGCATTCACAACTATTCCCGGTTCCTGGTGGAAGA
Source organism: Candidatus Nitronereus thalassa (assembly GCF_032191465.1). Classification (NCBI taxonomy): domain Bacteria; kingdom Pseudomonadati; phylum Nitrospirota; class Nitrospiria; order Nitrospirales; family Nitrospiraceae; genus Candidatus Nitronereus; species Candidatus Nitronereus thalassa. The sequence goes on from NZ_JAQOUE010000001.1 coordinate 2,015,000, forward strand.
CTATGCCGCATTGCTCGGTGAAGCGGGCAGTGAACAATGCCAAACCATCATGCGGTTGTCGCAACGCATGGAAGAACTCATTAATACCCTCCTGTACTATTCCCGCCTCGGGCGGACCGACCTCGCCATCCGCGAGGTGTATTTAGATCGCGTAGTCCTGGATGTTCTCGATACTCTCAAGCCTCGACTCAAAGAGGAGGGCATTACCATTCGGTATCCCAACCCCTTACCGGTCCTGCGCTGCGATGAAGCCCGCGTTGGGGAAATCTTTCGCAACCTCCTGACCAATGCCATGAAATACAATGACAAGACGGACAAATGGATTGAAATCGGGTGTGTGGCCGCAGAGACCGGGGAAGCGTTACCCGTGAAGCAAACACCGAAACAGCGCGCGCAGGGTTCGGTTCTTTCTTCAAACGAGATACGAGATACGAAAGACGAGATACGCCATTTTTATGTGCGCGACAATGGCATCGGCATTCCGGAAAAACACTTTGGGGACATATTTCGGATTTTTAAGCGTCTCCAAGGGCGGGATAAGTTTGGTGGGGGCACCGGTGCGGGTTTAACGATCATTGAGAAAATTGTCCACCGCCATGGCGGGAGGATCTGGGTGGAATCAATGGTAGGGGAAGGCACCACTTTCTGGTTTACCTTGGAATCCTCTTCCAAATCTTCCACTCACAATCAAATTTCTCCTTCGACCATGCCCAATTCCGTCCTATAACATGGAGTCTCGAGTCATGACTGTCCGAATTTTTACTGGCCTTTGTGCACTGACCATATTGTTCCCCATCTCCGTCATAATACGCCTAAATATTATTGACATCTTGGTGACAAAGGAATACACCCCTAGAGAATTCTTAACCTATCAGGAATGTTTTCATCTCAAGGCAGGCGTTAAACTATGAAAGTACTGTCTCAAACTTGCCCGATCCTCTTGGTGGATGACAATCCTCATGATTATGAAGCCACCAAACGTTGTTTCAAACAAATCGGAATAACAAATCCTTTGATGTATTGTGCGGATGGGGACGAAGCCCTTGACCTCCTCCAGGGACAATCAACACAAACTCAATACGCCCGCCCCCCTCGACCCAGCCTCATTCTTTTAGATTTAAACTTACCTGGAACCGACGGAAGGGAAGTCCTCAATCAACTGAAACAGAGTAAGCGTTTGAAATCAATTCCCGTGGTGGTACTGACAACGTCGTCCGACCCTAACGACATACACGCGTGTTATGACAAGGGGGCCAATAGCTACGTCGTCAAACCCGTGGATTATGATGGTTTACTGGAAGCCATGCGGTCTCTGTGTCAATTTTGGTTGGAGGTGGCAGAAGTGCCATCGATGGCCTAGATTCAATCTTTTCAGAGATCGAGGAACCTATAAACTCATGCCAATAATTTCTTAATTTCTTTTGCTTCTATCCCTAGAGGAAGGATGCAGAATCTTACGCCTCAACAGCGAATTCTTCTCGTCGAAGATAGTCCCGAAGATGTCGTGACGGCAAAACGAAATCTTCTACAGAGCAGATTGCGAAACCCGGTTGAGGTTTGCGAGACCGGCCAACTCGCGTTGGATTATATATTTCAGCGACAATCGTTTTCAGACCCTAGCCTTGCCCCCGTTCCCGGCGTGATCCTGCTGGACCTGAACTTACCCGATATGAGTGGCTTGGAAATTTTAACCATTCTAAAACAACACCCCGTTCACCAATTAATTCCCGTGATTGTCATGACCTCTTCCCTGGATGAACGTGATTTTGAAGAGAGTCGACAAGCTGGAGCGGCTACTTATCTCTCGAAGCCGGTGGATTTCCAGAATTTTTTTCAGGCCATCCAACAACTCCAGGGATTCTGTTTCGAGCTGATGATTTTTCCTGAGCCCTAAGAATTTAGGAAAAAGCTTTTTTCATGGACCGATTTCTAACTTCCTTGCCAGTTCTCATGACTTGGCAATTTTGGTAAAAGAATCGAATCTTGAGCGAGGAATTCCTATGACACCTATCACGGCTCAACAAACTATCCTGTTAGTGGATGACAGTAACGAAGACTTTGAAGTAACAAAACGGGCCTTCCTTCGCGCGCGGATGGCGAATCCTATTCACCGCTGTGTCGATGGAGAAGACGCCTTAGACTATTTACTCCGCCGAGGGGAGTATGCTGATCCCAGCTCCTCACCCCGTCCCGGAATTATCATGCTGGATTTGAATATGCCGGGGACCGATGGACGAGAAGTCCTTAAGGTAATAAAAACAGATATGCTCCTAAAAAAAATTCCCGTCATTGTCCTGACCACCTCTTCGGCGGATCGGGATATCGAGGAATGCTACAATGACGGCGCCAATAGTTACATTGTAAAACCCGTGGATATTGATGGGTTCATGGACGCGATTCGACGATTGCGTGACTATTGGTTTGAAGTCGTCGTGGTACCTGAGGTAAGTTCGTAGCCATCAAGCACGACTACTCTCTAAACATTCCAGTAACCTTCGTCC